>DAYH01000011.1 GCA_002506825.1 Euryarchaeota archaeon UBA103 | reverse complement strand
GACGACCACGGCGATGAGATTGAAGCTGATGAGGGAGAGGAAGCGTTCGACTACGATCCACATAGCTGGCTTGACCCGCTTTCGTTCAACGAACAACTCAAACTAGTTCAGGACAAGCTAACAATGACATTCCCCGATGGAACTGAAGCATTCGCAGAGAATACTGAGGCATACTCGGCACAACTCACTCAGCTTCACGACCGCTTTGAAGTAGCATTGGGCGATCAGGGAACCTGTGTCACAGGAGGATTCGACAAGACGATTGTAGCCAACCACAACGCCTACTCGTACATCTCAGTCAGGTACGATATCGATATACTGACTGTCCATGGACTTGATCCAGAGGGCGAGCCATCCCCAGCAGAAGTTGCTGAGGTCGTTGAGCACATCAAGGAAGAAGGAATCACTGTACTATTCGTTGAGGAGTATACCGATCAATCTGCTGTTCAGAGTATTGTTGAGGAGACTGGTGTGGAAGTGCATATCCTGTACACAATGGAAATGCGTCCCAGTGACAACACGGATCATTACCTGTCTATGATGAACAAGAATATCGTAAACATAGTAACTGGAATTGGGTGCTAGTACTCGATCTAGACGAAGAACTAGCGAAGAGGGTTGAGAGTATGTCTCTAACTGAGACACTACCTCCCCTCTTCGTTGGATCAATATTCCTGGTTCTCATCATTTATTTGGGATCTGAGTATGTGAGGGGAAAGTTTGCTTAGCGATTCCTACTCCCTTTCAAGATACCATACATTCATCTCTGAGATATTGAACAGCGTTACAGGATTGTACGCGAGGGCTGTGTAGAGGGCGAAAGAGATGGAGAAACCTATCCTTGATGTCTGCGATCTTTCTGTTGCACGTTCTGGAAAGATAGTCATAAAGGATATTTGTCTGACCATCAACGAGGGTGAGTTTGTCGCCATCGTAGGTCCCAATGGTAGTGGCAAGTCAACACTTATGCTAGCTCTCCTTGGAGTTCTCAAGGCACGTAGTGGTACAATCGAAATATATGGTGCCCCTCCAATGTCAAGGAAGCTTCAGGGGACGATTGGTTGGGTATCTCAAGCCGCGGCCAATCTCCCTAAAGATATCAGGATAACCGTGCGTGAATTGGTAAGACTGGGTACCATAAACTCTGGAAATATGTTCGATTTGTTCGACGGCGGTCGTAGAGAGAGAGTGGATAATGCAATCAAAATGACAGGACTTGAGAATGTTCAAGATACCGATATTGCACGTCTCTCTGGAGGCCAGAGGCAACGTGCGGTAATCGCACGCGCTCTAGCAACAGAAGCGGACTTCATTCTTCTTGATGAGCCATTAGTCGGTATAGACAGAGCCTCAAGAAACTCACTGTTAAAATTGCTCGACCAGCTCTGTCACGAAGAGGGAAAAACCATCCTAATGGTTTCTCATGATTTGACGGCCATGAGGAAAACAGCTCATAGGATGATTTTCCTTGAAGAGACTATTAGATTTGATGGACCCACCATAAGCTTCCCAGATTTGGAGAAACTTGCTGATTTGAGGGGAATAGAAGCAGTTCATGATGACGATCATATGCATGATTGGTCAGAGTTAGGAGAAGGTTAAACATGGGGATAGGTACTATGATTCTGGAGATTATCGCTCCCCTAATGGAATCAATTGCTCCTATGATGCCAGGTGTAACCTTCCCGAAATTCTTTACATTGGAAATGTTCCAGCGTTCGTTACTTGCAGCTGTAATGGTAGCTATTGTGGCAGGTTTCCTCGGATCGTTTCTTCTGATACGTAATCTAGCACTAATTGGAGATGGCCTTGCACACGTTTCTTTCGGTGGCGTGGCTATCGGTATTGTTCTCGGAGCCACTTCTCCCTTGTGGTATGCACTAGTTTTCAGTGTCACTGCGTCTATTCTCATATTCGAATTACAATCAAGAGAGATACTCACTGGAGACGCTTCTATCGCGATATTTCTTACAGGAATGTTAGCCTTCGGACTCGTTGTCTTGAGATACTCAGGAGTAGGAATTACGGTAGAAGTAGAGAGCTACCTGTGGGGAAGCCTCCTCCTTACTTCGTCCCAAGACCTAGATCTAATAGCCTCTATCTCAATAGTTTCTTTTGTCCTTCTGGTGATAATACGCCCAGTGTTACTAGCTACTACTGTTGACCCTCTGGCCGCACAAGTGCAAGGAATCCCCGTCCGAACCATAGGTCAACTATTCAGCGTCATAACCGCGGCAGTGGCAGTTAGTATGGTGCAAGTCGTCGGGACTCTTCTCGTAACGGCATTGTTGGTAACTCCCGCCGCCACGGCACAATTGGTCGGGCGAAGTTTCCGCTCCTGTCTAATTTGGACACAAATTTTCGGCCTCTCCGCCGTCTTTCTCGGCCTCTATTTTTCAGCTGAGTTAGATACAGGCAGCGGCGCAATGATAGCCTTGGTCGCAGCGGTGATATTTGCAATAGTTGCAATATTGAAATTAAGCTTCAAGGACTTTGAATTAGCTTTATTTGAACTAAAGCTCAGATGAGATTATCGATGATATCATCCAAATCCTGTCTTTTTCCACAGTAGTAGCATCTAACCTCAATCGGATCTCGACTGTAGAGTACGAGTTTCTGTGGAAGAGGCTCTCTCGGGTTCTGGGTGATACAGTTTGAAAATGTACATCTTGCGACGTTTACCAGCTCTTCTGCCAGCTCAACCACTCTCTTCTCTGCTACACCATAGTTTCTGATAATAGCTACACTAGCGTTCGGTGAAATCAATGCGAGCCTATCTAGCTCCTCCTGATTCAGCTCTAAGTCCTCGATTTTTAGCAGATCCTTCCTTCCCATCTTGTCACTAGGGACATTCATCACCAGTGAGACCGGATTCGATCTATTTGTATCGATTCTGAGCATCTTGATTACTTGCAAAGCACGACCTGCAGGAATGTGGTCAATCACCGTCCCATTGCAGATTGCTGTAACTCTCCTCATCTCACTCATTTCTTCACCTCCTTCGGTATCTTTACCCCAAGACTCCTGCAAAGAAGTGCCATCCTAGTAGGGACGCCATTGAATGCCTGTTGGAAGTACCTAGCATTTACTGTGGAGTCTAAACTAGGATGTAACTCACTGACCCTGGGAAGTGGGTGCATCACAATCATGCCCTCCTTAGCACCGCCCATGTCCTTGGCATCCAACATGTATATTCCAGCAACCTTCGCATACTCGTCCTCATCCGGAAAACGCTCTTTCTGTATTCTCGTCATGTAGATTACATCGGCATCAGGAATGGCTGCGATCAAATCAGTAGACTCTGAAATTGTGGCTCCAGTAGAGCGAAGATCGTTAACAATCTCATCAGGCATCATCAGTGTTTTGGGGGAGACCAGAGTCAGCTCGGCTCCGAAACGGGTCAGAGCATGAGATAGGCTGTGTACGGTCCTGCCATACCTCAGATCGCCGACTAGAACCACATTCAGTCCCTCGAGGGTTCCATGGGCCTCCCTGATTGTGAAAAGATCGAGCATCGTCTGTGTAGGGTGATTTCCAGCACCATCTCCGGCATTGAGGATTGGAATATTTATTGCATCTGCACTGTATTGTGCCGCCCCTTGTTGTGGGTGCCTTATTACTGCTATATCGGCATAACCCTCGACCATTTGCATGGTATCGAATAGTGTCTCTCCCTTAGCCACAGAGGTTCCAATGGAACTGAAGTTAAGGACAGACCCACCAAGCCTCTTCATCGCTGACTCAAAGGACATTCTAGTCCTAGTAGAGTTCTCATAGAACATGTTGGCTAGAACCTTTCCTTCCAAAAGAGGAAGGTGAACATCGCCCCTTGCCACTGCTACAAGTCTCTCTGAATCATCTAGGATAGACAATATTTCTTCATTACTAAGGTCATCCATGGTCACTACGTCGGACATCGCGCTCCTTTCGCTCCGGTGGTGGCAAGGTCATATGTGTTGTCATTACTCAGTAACTGATTATTGTCAGTAAACCGTCGTCTTGATGTGTAGTGTACGGCCCCACAAGGTCGATGATAATCAGCCGAACACCGCTCAGGGCCTCCTTCTGCGGTGGAGGTACGGATATCGATTGGTTCTCTCATACAAAGGAGAATGGTGGAAAGGTCGTGTCTCTGGCTATTGACAAGTACATCCATGTGTTGGTGAACAAGAGATTCGATGATAGGGTCAGAGTATCATACTCATCTCTGGAGTTAGTGGATAATTTCGAGGATCTAAAACATGAGCTAGTTAGGGAGGCTATGAGAGTAACTGGAGTGACATCCGGAGTCGAGATTACAACTATCGCAGACATACCTTCTAGGGGTACTGGATTGGGCTCTTCGTCAACTGTGACGGTCGGTCTATTGAATGCCTTACACAAATTTGCAGGCCATGATGCCTCTCCTCATCAACTGGCCGAAGAGGCATGTTCGATAGAGATAGAAGTACTCAATCAGCCTATAGGAAGACAAGACCAGTATGCGGCGGCGTTTGGAGGTGTCAATTCTATTTCCTTTGATTCTAACGGAGTTTCCGTGGATCCGATTCCAGTCAATTGCGAATCTAAAATTAGAGAGGAGTTCACTCTGGTTTTTACAGGCCTATCCAGAAGCGCGTCCGAAGTTCTCAAGGAAGCTCCAGATGATCCAGATGATAAGTTAAACAGACTTAGGGAAATCAGAAATCAGGCAGATATTGCAGAAGAATATCTCAATTCTTGTAAACTATCTGAACTAGGTGTTTTACTGGGGGATGCATGGAAGGAGAAGAGAGGCATTTCAGCCGCTGTCTCTGGTAGTGAGATTGACTCTCTGCATGATGAGATAATGTCGCTAGGGGCATCTGGTGCTAAGCTACTCGGGGCAGGAGGAGGGGGATTCTTCCTCGTTCATGGAGAATCATCTCTTAGGAAAAGACTGGAAAAACTAGAGGGTAAAAATAGACTAATTCCATTAGGAATGGACCATAAAGGGTCAACAATTATCTTTGAAGGATGATCAGAATGTCTGCAAACAAAGTAATTTTCGTCTTCTCTATGATGATGATAGTTACAATATCGCCTCTAA
The DNA here is from genome assembly GCA_002506825.1 of Euryarchaeota archaeon UBA103. GTDB lineage: Archaea > Thermoplasmatota > Poseidoniia > Poseidoniales > Thalassarchaeaceae > MGIIb-O5. Next base: position 32,072 of record DAYH01000011.1, on the reverse strand, counting down.
CTTTCGCCGATTCAAATAACAAAGATAACATCTCAATAGATCAGAATCAGATTACAGGTCACGCAAATCTCTCATTTATGGGAAATTTAACTACAGGCTCACAAATTAACGCTACATGGGGTTTAGAAATTTCGATTCCCGAGGACTACGGTACTGATTTGCTGCCTAATCAGTCAATAGGAATCAGGTCCCAGATAGATAATTATCTAGGTGATGCCGATGGAAATATTACTGAATCCGAGGTATCTGACTTCACACAGCTCGTAGTAAATGCGAGGTCATGGTCAAATTCTGAAGTGGCCGGCTGTTGTATATTCGACTATACCCAATTATCTATCTTAGACTCAGTCACAGTGACTGTCACACCTCCATCTGTAGGCTCAGTCGAGGGGGAGGACATCGGAACCTGGGGATGGGCGGAGTCTGTGGATTTACAAGCTATCAGCGACTTGAGGACAACGAGGCTCCTCGACCTGCCCAGAACAGGATCTATAATTGAGGAAATTCCCCTAGTTGTCTCACTACAAGAGCCCTGGGAATTAAGATTCAGTGCAATGCAGGATATAATCTCAGGTGAACCAAATAATTTCACTGTCCAAAGGTCAGAATCTCCCGTTTACTCGACAATCAGAATAGCCATTGGAGAGAACTCCCCACCATCAGTGACTGTCAGTAGGACGGGCGGGTCATCGATCTCGACTCCTCTGAATCGTACCGTATCTTTCTTCTCAGAATGTGAAGATAGTATTTTGGAGACTCCCTCATACGAATGGAAGCTTTCCAATAACGGGACACTAGTCAACAGCTCAGCAGGACAATATGACTCTGATGAAGTAACTGTTGTATCCATAGATCCTAGGGAGTACGGCTACCTTACTGGAGATGTTCTCAGTGCAGAGCTCACTTGCATTGACTCATTCGGAATATCCTCTTCATGGTATGAGAATATTATCATCGATGGAGAGAATCCAAGCTACGATATCAGATTCACAGAAATAACATCCGAGGGAATTGAGATTCAGCGCGATGAATCTGAATCCAGTATGTTAATCAGATCTGATAGCGAACTTTTTGTTGATGTTTTGACTTCCGATAACTCAAATCTACCAGTCTCTGTACAAGTGGTATCGAATAAGTCTCAGGGTTGGAGGCATTTCTCCAATGATGAGCTATATTTCTCAGCTACATTCAACCAAGGAGATCAAGTAAATGGTATGCATCTGCCAGTAGAGGATAGGCATCAAGATAGAGAAAAAAGCCACTGGGAGCTTCTGTTGAATGTTACTGATGAAGCAGGAAATACTATCAAAAGAACATGGGATATTGTTGTCGAGGACTCCGCCGGACCAGTCATAATCCCCTCTCTTGATGCAAACTCCACCAGAGTAAGCCCTTCAAATCCCGCACATGAGGGAGATACAGTCACTCTGATACTAACCGAATCTTTTGATGATCTGGATAGTATATCTAATACCCTATGGGCAGTATCCATTAATGGTATTCAGGAATATACTAATATTTCATGGTCAGAGGCAGAGAAAATTGAGCTGTCAAACCTAGAAATAGGAATTTATTTCGTGAATATTAGAGCTACTGATTCTGTTGGTAATCTAGGAGATATATCATTCCAATTCTCCATTGAACCGAAAGAGGGTTTCAATCTAGAAATAACTCAAATCGAAGTTTCAGGGGACCAGATAGTTGGAAATACAATAAATTTCCAAACTTCCATTAACAATTTACAATCATCAGTCGGCTCAGCCAGAATGTGCTACGATGAAATCTGCTCAGCCTATGTTATGATGCCAGGAACAACATCTTCTTCTTCGGGATACTTCGATTTAGATCTTGATATCCAACTCCTAGAGGCAGGCCCCTTGGATATCAGAATCGAGTGGATAGGTACTGAAGATGGAGAATATGGAACTTTGAATCTCTATGAAACAATAATCGTTTTAGAGCAAGATGATAATGGCTCAGATTACCAAATCCAATCATTCTTTGTCGTTCTTTCAGTACTACTCGGCATCAGCTTTCTTGTAAATCGCCTGTGGGGAAAGGAATCAATGAGACCTTAGGCGATAATCATCAATCAGTGAAGCTCATGAGAGATGATGCCGCCACAGATACATGGTCCTGCTCCCTGACTACCCAACAAGGGTCGTCAACGAGCATAAAATGAGAGTAGAGAAAATCGCTTTACTAGGACTCCTGACGATAATACTAGGCGGGGCTTGGTGGCTGTGGCCAGCAGTAAATGGAGAGGTTGATTTACTATCCAGGTCAAGTCATGTCTTCTTGCTTTTCGCATCAGCCATACTACTATCTGATTTAATCGATTTTGGTCCAGTACAGAAATCTAGAATTGGTTCCATCTCGAATGTAGTATGGCCTAGCTTAATCGTAGTCGCCGGATCAGAATATTCATCCAACGATGAGAAGATATCATCTATACTGATGCTCATTCTAGCAGTTTATTTATGGAGTGTGACACAATCTATTTTCGATCACTCTCTCGCAGCTAAGAGACTCAGGGGGACAACAAGTCTAGTGGCTCTAGCATTGGCTATTGCGACAATGGTGACACTAGGCTCGAATACCGAAATTTGGATATTAGTGGGTATTTCAATTTCATATACTTTACTTCCGGACTTACTTTCCAAGGATGAAATGCATGACACTAGAAAGCAATTCTCCAGTAATTTGGAGAAGGCAGAAGACCTAATGATAACACTCAGATCAAATAATTCTGGATTAGAACAAGCCCACTCTATCCTGACCAATGCTAGAGAAATAGGATGGAAAGACCCTCACAAGGGACTGTTGATGGTCGAGGAGGCTGAGAGCGAGGCGAGACGCATAATCGCCATATCTCAGGATCTCGGAGATATACAGGATGACTCACTATCATCTGTAGTCTCTGCCGAGAGTATTTCCAAGATGGTAAAGTCACCTAGGAAAGCGTATGAAATGGGAGTAAGGGAATCTGAACTAGGGTCATTGAGAGAGGCTGAGATACTTTTCAGGACGGCTAAGAAAAGGGCATCTGTGGTCATCGAACACTGGCAAGAAGCCGTCGATGCTATTTCGGAAGCAGAGGGATTACTATCCAATCTTGAAGGACACTCCTCTGATAATATCAGGAGTATTTTGGATTCTGCCAAGGAATCTCTTGATGCAGAAGATCCTGTCGCGGCAAAAAATATGGCCTTGAATATCCCTAATCACATAGAGAGTCTAGTAGGTTTGCAACATGACTCCTCAAAGGCCATGGATGAAGCTGAAAAGTCTATTAAATCCTTAGAAACTGAAGTTCTTACAAACCATATGGAGATGTTTTTAGACTCAAGAAAAGCATATGATGAGGGTAACTACTCACTTTCAAAGGGAATCTCTGATAGCATCATTAGAGATATAAGAGATATTTCAGAATCATCTAATGAGGTTACTAGGGCACTTAGGCAAAGAAATAAGATTGAAGCAAGGTTCCCTAATTCTGGAGATTGGATGGATAGACTTGACCTTGTGGCGCGCCTGTCAGAATCTTCTGAATGGTCAAAGGCCTCATCAGAATTACAATCACTAACCACCGATCTCCAGTCCTTCGAGGCTGAGGTTTCTGATGCCAACGAGCTAATTGATTTCGTAAACTCAGAATGGTCTTCATTGAGTAGGAAACTTGACTCCAAGGGTATTGGAATTGAGGATTCTGACAGATCATCATCTCTCAGAGCGATATCCAATGCTGAGAAGATGCTGAAGGGAGGAAATGTTCAGTCATGTCTGAAGTCCTTAGGCGAAGCAGACTCAGCAATGGAGAGACTGAGAAGAAGATTGTAGATAATTACTTGATTAAGAATATTAACTATCGAGATAATCTCTCTAATCGGTGTTCGCTAAATGACCCTTCAACTTCCTTTTTGGGAGTTATGTAATCCCATTGTTGATAGTCAAGCCCCCCATGCATCATACCGTGGACTTAGTTCTCATTGGCTCATTCCTGCTATTCATGACTGCATTCGCCGGAATCGGATTGGCCAGCATGCTTGTAAAAGAGGACACCACCGATGACTATCTCGTTGCTGGAAGGGGAATGCATCCAGCACTTGCCGCGCTCTCTGCAGTAAGTACATGGAATTCCGGTTACATGTTCATCGGATTTATCGGATTCACATTCACTATGGGATACTCCATTGTTTGGATAGCCTTTGGGTCTATGGTAGGTCAGATTTTGGCATGGCTATGGCTGTACAAATTCATACAGCAATCTGCAAATGAGAGAGGTCTGAGATCACTATCTTCTCTGGTGTCTGAAGCAACCGGTTCTCCAGAGGCAAAGCTAGCTGCCGTGCTTTCGATTTTGTTCCTTTCAGTATATGCCGCGGCTCAGTTAACTAGTGGCGGCAAGGCACTGTATGTAATGCTAGGATGGTCCGAGGTTGTTGGAATACTAATCGGATTTGTCTTGGTCGTCGCCTACTGCTACGCTGGTGGAATAAGAGCCTCGATTTGGACCGATGCCGCCCAGTCAAGCGTAATGATAGTCGGGTCTTCACTATTATGTTGGGTAGCTATGGGGGAGGTCGGTGGTTTTGATGGACTACACACAGGCCTAAAGGAACAGAATGCCAATCTGACCAGTATCGTTCCAGCCGATTTGGGATTCGGAGTGACCCTCTGGGCTTTCGCATTCTTCTTGGGAGGCCTTAGCGTGGCAGGTCAACCGCAGGTTGTCAGTCGTGTAATGACACTAGGTACTGACAAAGACAGGAAGACAGCAATGTGGTGGTTCTTTGCGTGGCAGACCCCATTCCTCCTAATCATGGTCATTATTGGTCTGGCTAGTAGAGTAGTCTTCACAGGAACGGAATTCGATCCAGAGCTAGGTTTACCAATGCTTGCAATGGAAACACTGGGTCCTTTCTGGGTTGGATTAATCCTAGCTTCCATATTTGCTGCAACGATGTCCACTGCAGATAGTCAGGTTCTGGCATGCACAGCCGCATTCACTGACGACATAATGCCTGAGATTAGCCAGGATCATAAGAAGACAAAGATAGTCACTTTGGCGGTAGCGGCCTTTGCTACTGCAATCTCGATATTCGGACTTTATGTCCCGGGGGGAGATTCAGTATTCTCTCTCGTAGTCCTTGCAGTGTACGGTCTGGGTTCTATCTTCGTGCCCATCCTCATAATAAGGTGGGCCGACTATGAGCCTGATACTACTCACACCATGGCAATGATGGTTGCCGCTCTTACGGGAGTTATCGTGTGGAGATTGATGGGATTCAACGATGAGGTATTCGAGTCAATTCCAGGAATGGGGGCCGCATTCATAACACATTTCATTATGAATAAAATAAGATTTCCCGACTTATCGCCTCTCGGCAGATATGACTGGCCTGATGACAGAAAGACAAGGGCCATTGCCGCAGCCTTGATTATTCCATTTGGAGCAATTGAAGCTACTTATGCAATATCTGGGCCAGATTCAGTCGATTCAACATCTGGGCCATCCGGAGATTGGATTGTAGAGGCGACTTTCGGGAGCGAGCAACTCGCTGACGGATTCGAGTACGTGAATGATGGAGAGACAATTGCAATAGACATGCACTCAGACTCGATAGAGGATGCAGAAGACCTCAATATCGTAGGAGTCAGAGTCACTCTAACTTATTCTGAGGATGAGACTAGTACTGGAATTGGCTGTAATGCGCCGGGAGCTTCCAACTCAGATCCAGACACAATCACTGCTACGATGGTACACAATGAAAATAATGCTACAGAAAGTGGCCAGAACTCTGATGGCCCCCCTTCCTCACATTTGGTAGAAGTGGAATGGTACAACTCATCAATGATAGGGAATGTTAGTAACGTTTCAAGATCTCAAATCATTATGGGACTAGATTCTGGAGGTGTTGGTTTGGGGGCCTATGCACTTGATATCAGTGTGACAGTTGAAACTGGAGGAGCAATCGGATGTACTCATACGGATGATGGAGAGGATGTCGAGTATCTAGTTGAGTTAATCACACTAGATTACTCAATAGAATCAGCATGACCTCTCATTACCATGTTAAGATGAATGATTTTTTCTGTGCCTTTTTGTAACCTTTCCCACAGAGGATGTCAATTTCCGGGGTACTCTGTTTCTGGCGGCAAGTGAGAGTAACCACCAACCCAGAGAGAGCAAAGCTGTAGAGACCATTATGACAGTCCCCGCCCACATCACTATATTTCCTTCAGTAACCGGCCAAGCCCAGTAAGAAACAGAACCCACTACCATCACAAAAAGTATTCTGGAGGCCTCACTAGGGGTTTTCCAACCTCTATGATCTTCTCTAGGTGCTAAGAGATAGTCTAGTAATGACACAAACTCACATCGAGCCACTACATTTCAAGAAGTGTTTACTCTCATCAAATCTCGGAATAGTAGTCCTGAGCCGCATCCTCTAGTTCGAGTGACACTTTATCTTCATCTAGAGTAAGGGTCTTACTATCTCTTCTAATTGCCGCTCCATCCACAAAAACATCTACACATCGAGCTCCCGAGTAAATCAGATTCGATAGTATCCTCCTGCCTTCTTTGCCTCTAGGCCTCATCCTGATATCAGATAAATCCCAAGTTACCCAATCCAAAGAGTCCTTTGTAGCAACCTGCCATGTCTCTATGGGATCAAGTATACTAGCGTCCCAGTGGTCATGCTTCTGCACAATACTCGCTGCTTTAGCCTCTGCCCGCATATCCAAACCATTGTTGCTGGCAGCACCATCAGTTCCTAATCTGACATCAACCCCAGCTTCTATCATCGCCGGATAAGACATAGTTCCACCACATGCTAATTTCTGATTCGAGACCGGACAGTGAACTGCATGTGCACCGTTTTTAGCTAGTATCCTCATCTCCTTCTTGGTAACCCAACCACAGTGCGCACATACGGTTCCCTCTGTGAAATAATCGATTGAATCTAGATATTCTATTGGATACATCCCCGTTCTCTCATGACACTGAGCTACTTCCTCCCTAGTCTCAGAGGTATGGATACTGAGCCTAGCTCCCAATTCCCTTGACATCTCACTCGCCTTCCTCAAGACCTCCTCTGAGCAGGTGTAAACAGCATGTGTAGCGATACCTATCTCTACTCTACCTGAACCGAGAGGGCCAGAGCGAATCAAGGAATCCAGCTCCTTTAGCGCTCTACCACTATCTGACTCACTATCCTCAGATGGTGGCCAATCTGTTGTAGGTCCACAAATAATGCCCCTAATTCCTGATTCTGCTACTACGGGTGCTATCGAACCCGGGAAGTGATACATATCACAGGCGAAAGTAGTCCCACCAGCAATCATCTCAGCTACAGAGGCCCTAGTGCCAACCGTGGCCAACTCCGGAGTCAGATTTCTCTCACTCGGGAAAATACTAGTCTGTAACCAATCCATCAGTGGCAGCCCTTCTCCCATGCTCCTGTTGAGGGTCATTGGAAGATGAGTATGCCAATTCTGTAGAGATCTTGTAATCAGAAGGTCGTTTCCTTCTATTGTCTCTAGAACATCCTCATCCCCAGTACTGGGGGAGTATGAGCCATCTTTGTGAAGAAGAAAATCACCTTCTCTGACCTTTCCATCATGGTCAATGAGACGAGTGTTAGTGATCCTCCGGACGCCAGACTCCATGCTACTCCCAGAGGATATCGCACCTCAAGTTTCTCATGATTAGTTACTTCTGGCGGTTGGCATGAATGGTATCAGTCTTGTCGCCAGACTCTCCATATTTCTTGACTGAATGTAGACCTTTCCTGAGCCATTGAATTCCAGTACTGCACCCTCTCCTCCGAGGAATGCCGACCCCAAACCACCTACTTTCGACAGTCTGTATGATAGTCCAGAGGTGAAGGCTACAACGTGACCGTTATCCACTACTACTGGGTTATTTGGCTCAACTGCTATCTCCTTGATAGCACCGTATGATGTGTAGAAAACCTTTCCCGGGGTTCCTCTGGGTGTGTATGCCCTCAGGAAGAAGGCACCCTCTCTCGAGAATAGCGACTTAGCTCCTTGGAACTTGGTATCAGTATCCACGCTTGGTGTACATGCCATGAATGATCCTCCTTGAATGAAAAACTCCTCTCCTGGGGCCAAGTCAAACTCCTTTATGTCACCCGGTGCTGAAGGAGCTAGAGACACCCATCCGCCGGCACCTCCAGCCGTGTATGTATTCACCCAGAATGACTCTCCTCCGAAAGCAGATTTGGCCATACTCTTCAGGAACCCCCCTAAGCCACCACCGCTACCCATCCCGGTCTTCATATCTACGCTTCTAGACTGAGCTACCATGGCCCCAGGCTCAACTTTCAGTGATTCTCCGGGCCCTAAGTTAGCGGTCATCAGTGTGAAGGCAGGGCTGAATTCGTATTCTACGTCCATGTTAACCGCGTATCATGAGTCTTTATCAATTAAGCTACTCTACAATTTACACGTCGCACTGAGGACACTTACCGTTTCACCATCAGAATTTTTCATCCATGCACTCACCTTATCGCCCACTTTCATCGAACCAACGCCTTCGGGCGTTCCAGTCCAGATCAAATCGCCCGGACTCAGTCCATACCATCCTCTAAGATGACTCATTATCGAATCGAAAGAATGAACCATCAAATCTGTGGTAGCCAGTTGCTTGGTTTCTCCATTCAAGGAAAGCCCTATTTCCATGATACTAGGATCCCATGGAGACCAAGTTCCTAGTACTCCCGATCCTATGAAGCTCTTCCCCTCAAGCCAAGGCCACCCCTTCTCTTTAGCTAGAGTCTGTCGAGTTCTATTTGTGGTGTCACAGCCAATGCACATCTCAACAGGCTCCAGATCTTCCCCCAACCTCACTACCATCTCAACTTCGTAGTCTATGTGCTCATCAACTCGTAACGAGATAACGTTGTTACCAAGACTATCAGAATCTACATGTGAGGTAGGAGGCATGAGGAAGAACCTCGGGTAATCTGTCACGTCTCCCTTTATTTCCTTTGCATGTCCGACATAGTTCCTGAATACTGCCCAGCCTACCGCCATGTCTCTCGCACCACCTACAATCACATTATCACATCGATAAATCTCTCAGCAGGTTGAAGGCACTCGCCACACTGACGAGCTCAATGGCGGAGGACCCCTATCGTGTTCTCGGAGTCTCAAAGGACTCTTCTGATGCCGAGATAAAGAGAGCATACAGGAAACTTGCCAGACAGTATCATCCAGATAGAAATCCAAATGATGTAGCTGCAGAAGAGCGATTCAAGTCAATACAGACCGCATATGAGTCCATAGGATCATCCGAATCCAGAAGGGAATGGGACCAACAGAGACGAATGGAGGAAATGTTCAGAGGAAGGGGATCCTCCTCAGGGCCAACCCGTGGTTTTGATTTTGGAGATATATTCTCCCAATTCATGGGAGGGAGAGGGAATGCAGACTTCGGCTTCGGCACCGAATCCAGACACTCACCATCATCTGACTTTAGCAGACAAGGCGAATCAATTCGTGGAGCAGACATAGAGGCAGGACTAGACGTCACTCTGGAGCAGGCGATTAGTGGTACAGAGGTAAATTTCTCACATAGAAGGATGAAGAGGTGTCAAAAGTGCGAAGGGCGTAGCTTTGGAACTACCAGGTCCTGTAACAAGTGCAACGGTACGGGAGTACAGACCAAGGGAAGCTCGATCAATGTCAAGGTTCCATCTGGGGCAATACACGGTCAGCAACTCAGACTTAGAGGGATGGGTCATGAGCATCCACAAGGAGATCCCGGAGATTTATTGATAACTCTAAGGCTAGATGCACAGGAAGGAAGAAGATGGGAGGATGGAAGACTAATTCAAGAAGCTCCAGTACCCATATCCACTCTCATCCTCGGGGGAAGCGTGAGGATCACCACTCCACTGGGAAAGAGAATCCAGATAGGCGTTCCAGAACGAACAAAGATAGGAGATAGGAGAAGGGTGCAAGGGCACGGCCACCAAGGAGGAGATTTAGATATCGAATTCGTCCTCCAGGAAACCGAAAAACTCACCAAGAAACAGAGAGAAATACTGGACCAGCTAAGAGAATCAGGACTATGAATCATCACAACCAATCAAATACAGGGCCATTAGAGAAATGGCGTGCGTGACTTCTCCAAGGTAGCAGACTACCTGATTCCAAAAAGGAAAAGAATTCACATTTCAGTTTTCATATTCTCCATCCTAATGATTCCCGGAATTTTAGCGACCTTTGAGCCGATCGATATAGAATCGTATGAGATGGAATCTCCTGAGCTAGATGCCAATCTGGTATTCAGGGAAGAATTCACTGCCGCTGGAAATATCTGGGGGTTTGGAATTTTCGTAAGGTCCGAGGCGGAATTTGGTAGCTCTGGTTCGGATGTTTCTATGATTGCAGACTACACGGGAGAAAACTCTGGACTCGAATCTCCGAATGGAGGTATACTGAATCTAACCGTCCTCAGAGAAATAGATGTCAATGCAGAGACTTTGAGAAATCATAATGTATCGATATTCTTTCTCCCGATAGCATCCGAAATCTCTGGAGATCCTGCAGTAGGTATGTTAGATCTAGCTTCTGACTTTCGTTCATTCATGTCCGATAGTTCATCCCTAACTCAACCCAGAATCAATCCCTACAAACTCGCTCTCACTTTAGATATCGAGGAATCGATGGATCCAGCGCCAACTAATTGGACAGATTGCGGAATACTAGAATGTCTTAGGTTCGATGATCCCAATGTAACACAGGATCATATTGACCTGGCCGCTCACAGGATGGCCAATAGTAGCAATGGATCATTTCTAAGATTCCTTTCTAATGACAGGGCATTTACTCCCGACCCCAACAGTTCTGTAATCGGACCAATAAATCATACAATTGGAGAAGATGGTAATCTTGAGTCTGAAACTTGGGAGAGGGGAAGGTGGTCCGCTTCTGCGGCGTGGCTGATAGTTAATCTTGATAGGGAGCAAATGCAAGATAGCGGATGGACCTTTTCCTGGAAGAATGCAACTACAGAATTCGGATACGAAAGAGAGGGATTTACCCTAGTAACCGACCCCATCCGTTACTCTTTCGAACACTGCGAAGAAAGAGAGGAAAAAAATCAGCCCTTGTGTTCAGTGGAATGGCTCTACTTGGCGATAGAAGAAGATCTGAGAGAGACTGACGAGCACATAGTCTCGCTGATGTTTGCGGAGGGGATCAATGTCGAGATTAACAGGGAGCTACTATCCAGTGCATATCTCTTGGTTGCTATGTCGTTCATTGTTGTAGCACTACTTTGGATTAATCTCCGTAGAATATCCGATGTCGCCATAGTATCAACTAGCCTAGTAGTGTCTCTGATCTGGATGTATGGGCTGATAGGATGGGCTATGATTTTCGGTCAGAAGACAGGTTTCGAGTTTATTTTCAGATCCCAGTTCTCAAACTTACTCCCAATTCTTATTTTGGCCCTAGAGATTGACGACAGCCTGCACTCTCTTCATCGCTACAAAGAGGAGAGGAGATCTGGTAAAACCATACAGCAGGCTTGTCGTGTTTCAATAAGTAAAGTTGGCCTTGCAGTCATGCTGACCTCGGTGACCACAATAGTCGCATTCTCGGCAAACCTCACATCAAATATCGCAGCACTCAGGTCGTTTGGTATAGAAGCAGGGATAGGGGTGATGTGTGCCTTCTTCCTGACTGGACTATGGGTTCCACTGGCGAGGCTCGATATCGACCAATGGCTAGAGACGAGAGGAAAGCTCGAAGATGAAGATCCTGATAAGATTCACATGATTCCAAAATCATGGCTCTCATCAGTAACTACGAACTCATTCAAGATGTACCCACTGGTAATTGTCTGTGTAGTCTTGGTAACTGCTTATGCCGTTCCATTGATGACATCTCTCGAGGGAGATTTCCAAGTTGAAGACTTCGTTGAGGAAGATTCTGACCTTGCTGTAGGGGTGGGGCTAATCAATCAGAGATTTAGTGACGAGGGAGAGCCCGCATACATACTTCTTGAAGCCAATATCACAAATCCAAGGGTTCTCGATGCTATCGAAGAGCTTAGAGAAAATATGAATTCTCATGGTCCGGAGGATCCCAATCAGTTCACTAGGTCTCCAGATGGTGAAGTCGAATTACTAGCTGTAGACCAGATGCTATGGTATCTCAGAGCTGCTATGGCTTGGAATCAAACTCCTTTTGAGCAGGCTGGTTGGAATTTTGATCTAAATGATGGAGGAATTGGATGTGAAACCGTAGTAATCCCGAATAGAGACTTCGAGTTCATATTTATACCATCTACCAACGACAGTGAATCGCTGAAATTTCTATATGGCTTCATGATGACTAGAGGAGTTCCAGCCAGCGGGGGCTATCCAGCCCTATCTCCCAGCATAGTTGGGGAATTTATCCAAGTCGACGGAGAATTGGACTATCAAAGACCATGGCTCACAGAAGATGGCGAATCTCCATTGTATCCAAGAGCCACACTTCGGTTTGGAATTTCAAGCCCCGAACAATTCGCCTTGGTGGAGCCAGCATTAATCCAACTAGAGGGAGATATGGAGCCCCTGCAAAATCTCTCAGTAAATCCTCTTAGAAATAGAGGGTCATTGGACCAAGCATTCTCAGATGAGAACTATCCTGTATCATGGGCTATTCCCACTGGTGAGCCAGTTGTAAGATTCGTAGCGGCTGACTCTATGCAAGATGACCTACAAGATACGATCCTTCTAGGCGTATTACTGTGCTTCCTAACACTATGGTGGGGATTCAGAGATAACGGAAGCACTACTCAGAGAATTAAGAAGAATATTTCCAACATAAGAACGAACTCCCCCTTAATTTTCCTAAATATTGTAATTTTTGCCCTGATATCACTGGCTTTAGTTGGTGACGAGTATCTACTGCATTTCATAGCAGTCGCATTCGTTTTATCACTGACCTTTGGAACCACTCCTTTCATCTACGCAGGGATAACAACAACTCCAATTTTCATTATGATAATCTGGCTATACGCGCTGGTAGATCTATTCGGATATGGCCTGAATATGGTTACGGTTTCTATCGCCGCAATCTCCCTAGGAGTGGGTGTGGACTATGTCATTCATCTCATAGAGAGATATCGAGAGGAGATTGAAGAAGGGAAGACACAGCTGGAATCAGTAGCTGTTGTCGGAGGTGCATCTGGTCTCGCACTTTTCGGTTCAGCACTATCTGATTTCGCAGGATTTATGGTAATCAATCAGTCAAAGATGGGATTCTTCTCCACCTTCGGATTATTTTGTGCTATAATGATCATACTATCACTTATTGCTAGCATGATCATAGCTCCCGCACTAATCGGAATGCTACATCGAACTACTAATTGACCATTAAAAGAGATAGAATCCATAGTGAGATAATAGTAAGAATAATGCCATACAGTAGTGATTGCAGTACAATGCTCCAACTCTTACTTCTACATGCCTGAGAAACGAACTCATCATCATGCTTCTTCCTTCCAGATGAAGACTCATGAGTTCCGAGGAATCCGTGGTAAACACACACTTGAGTGGTAGACTCCAGAAGTACGAGACATCCCGCAGTGTAGAAGCCTGATAATATTACAACTGTCAAAAGAAGGATAGTCGGATTATAATTCGGAGTTAGCATAGGAGGTTCGCCAACTATAAGATAGACGAAATTTACCACTATGGCACATGAAAATAAGATTACTGAGCCATAGAATCTGTTTCTTCTTCCAGTACTAGAAATATTCCTTATCCGGGCAGCGGCCCCCATCAACCTACCTCCAAATCCCAAGTGAGTCTCTTAGCGCTGACTCAAGGTCTTTGTGGAGAAATTCATAACCAGACTGCTGAAGCCTACTAGGCAACACTCTTTGCCCTTCAATGAGGAGAGGGCCTGCAAGCTCTCCGAAAAGTATCTTCATTGAGAAGCCAGGAATGGGGGCGAAAGCCGGTCTACGTAGTACCTTTCCTAGGGTTTTCGAGAATACCTTCTGCCTTACGGGCTCAGGAGCAGTAAGGTTGTAAGCACCCTCACATTCTCCGTTCATGATAAGGTGATGTATAGCATAGATATCATCATCTAGAGAAATCCATGACATCCATTGTTTACCTCCAGCTAGGGGGCCACCGCCTCCCAATTTCCAAGGGAGCAGCATCCTCCCCAATGCTCCTCCAGCGGCAGACAGAACGATCCCGTGTCGAGTGTTAATGACTCTAATTCCAGCTTCTCTTGCCGAATCAGCGTAAGACTCCCACTGAATCACGGTCTCTGACAGAAACCCTTCTCCCTGGGTACTCTCTTCTGTTAGGACTTCATCCCCTCTATTTCCATAGAAACCAATGGCACTAGCTACAAGGAAGGCCTCTGGCTTCTGACTCAGATTGCTAATGGTGTCAGAAAGCAGTGTTGTGGAATCTCTCCGGGAGCCAACTATGGCCGCCTTTCTTTTCTTACTCCACCTCTTATCGCCAATATTCTCTCCACCCAGGTGGATGACAACATCAAATCCCTCTATTTCAGAAGAATCAATCACTCCCTCATCAGGATTCCAGCTTAGCTCCTTGAAACCTTTCTTAGAAGGCCTTCTAACCAGTCTCCAGACATCATGCCCTCCAGTATCGAGGAATGCAACCAATTGAGTTCCTATCAATCCTGAAGATCCAGCGACTAGTATCTTCTTTCTCTTAATTTGAGAGAATCTAGCATGTTCTTTCATGTCCCTCTGAAGTCTTAGCTCCCTTGCTTTGAACATCTTTGAAATCCTGCTCTTTACAAGCCATCCACCCATGATACTATCTGCTAGATTCCCAAGGGGGCCGAACGGAACTTGGTAGGTAACCTCATCCTTAACAGTCGTTACACCATCATTTTCTATCAAATCATGATTATGATTCCATGACCAGAAAGGACCTTTGACCATCTTATCAGCAAAGTGATTGGGAGGGTCATAGGCGGTATGCTCTGCAACCCAAGTCATCTTCAAGAAGGGCGCTCCAGGAGCAGGAAAGCGGAAAACTCTCTGAGATCCAACCTCAAGGGAGTCATCTGCTCGGACTTCCTCAGCTACTTCCCATGGCGGCATAAGTCTTCTGAAAGAACCCTCATGTTCGAACCAGTCGAAGGTTGACTTGATATCCGACTCAACCACTGTCTCATGTGTATACTTGTACATTTAATCACCTTGGGAGACTCTTGGGAATGGGTGCGTCTTCAGCCCACCTTGATAGATATCCATCCAGCTTCAGCTTCCTTTTTGTATTGGCAGAAGACATGTACCTGACTTTACCAAAAATTGGTCTTTCAGGACCCCAAGCCCTGTCATGCCTCCCCAAGACCCAGAAAATACCGGTGTATGAGTTTGGATCTCTTCCGTCCAATGCCCATCTATCATTAATTCTGATCATCCAATCAGCAGCGGTTTCCGGATTTGGAGACCATTCTAGAATCCTCTTTCCCCAAAGCATCCTCAGATAGTTGTGCATATGACCCGTTCTGAGTAGTTGCCTCTGCGCCGAGTTCCATACTTCATCACCTGTCTGAGCTCCTTCTATTTGCTCAAACGTGTAGGTCAGTCTTTCGTCATCCCTATGCTCGTCGAGGGTTTTCTTGGCCCAATTTGGAATCGAATCAAGCGTATTGTGATCTTTCCTGAAGTGCGCAAAGTTGAACCCTAGCTCCCTCCATGTTATTATCTGGTCTAAGAATGACTCCGTGGATGCTGATAGGCCCCACCATCCCGACCTGGTGCCTTTTCCAGTGTCTTCCACACAAACCGAATCATAAGTCCAATTTCCCTTTTCAAGAACTTCTTTGACAATTCTGAATGTAGATATATGGCCAAAATGCAACCATGGAGACAGTCCACTAACTGCAGGATTGTCTGCATCGTTTCTGCCCTCGGAATAGTTGTGCAATCTGTAGTCCAAGAATCTCCCCAATCTGGACATAGCCTCAAAATATCCGCCCCTCATCGTCTCTACTGGGTATACTTCGTGATCTATTTCCAGCGGAGCCATGGCTTTCTTACCCACGCTACCTCCCTCGGCAACCCTCCAAATCCATTCCAATGGAGGAAACTCAATATCCAATTCCTCAACTATCTCATTAAACCTTGAAGTATCCATCGATAAGTCTGTTGTGATTCCACTCATTGGGTCTTCATTGGGAATTGTTGACAAAGCCCCATAGAGACTCTTCTGGACATGCTTCCGGAAAGAGTAAGCGGTTTTGTGTGCCTTGTCAGCATAGCTCATAGGGAGGATTCCATTCGAATCTACAGCTTCGACACTGACTTTGCATGATTTGCTAGCTCTTTCCATGACCCATCGAGGGAGATAAGTGGGATAGTCGTCAATTATTACAGCACAGGCTTTTGTTGAGAGCTTCCTGAGCATGCCATTTCCTGAGTCAGTATGATTCTCAATCCATGGCAAATATGTGATTTTATTGTCCGAGAATATGGAAATGTTGTCTACCATTCCCTGAGCTACAAATGTTAGAACTCTCTCGCTCGACCACTCGTGCCTAACAGAAATACACTCTATTACCAGAAGAGGCTTTTCCAAGTCTAGACTTATCTCTATGGCCCTGTCAAGAGCAGCGTTGTAGTGATACCTTCTAGTAGATGTCATCCAGTATAGGACGAACTCTCCTCCCTCGTTTACAGGATCGTCATTTAGTCTTCTAACCCTAGGAGAAGACACGCTAACTATCCCTCCCGTAACACCAATCACGATACTTTTTATCTTCTCAAACATATAAGGCGGTGTTTTCTTTCCTATTCGATTTCAAACACTCATTCATAACCTGACGTGATTACCAAGGCTTATGACAATCCAAGTCAGAAAAGATGCTGAACCAATAGAAATTGAAGCAGATGCGTACCTCCCTACGGAGTTTGGGAACTTCAGAGTTAGAATAACTCCCGATTCCAGTGGGAAGGAGCATGCATTACTTTACACAGGCGATATATCGTCTGGAGAAGCCCCTCTAGTTAGAATACATTCAGAGTGTTTGACCGGAGATGCATTCGGATCGATGAAATGCGATTGTGGTCCACAGTTGCAAGCGGCTATGACCAAAATTCAGGAAGAAGGGTGTGGGGCAATAGTTTACCTTAGGCAGGAAGGAAGGGGTATAGGTCTACACTCAAAGATTCAAGCGTACGCACTCCAGGACATTGGGTATGATACTCTCGACGCAAATCTAGCATTAGGCCTTCCTGCGGATGCTAGAGAATATGGTATAGCGGCCAGGATGCTCAAAGAAGCAGGAGTGAAAAGAGTACGATTAATGACCAACAACCCTCTCAAGATTCAAGGTCTTAGGAATAACGGCATTCATATCGAGAAGAGAATCGAACACATCTCTGGAGTATCACTAGAGAACATACAATATCTATCCACGAAGGGTAAGAGAATGGGCCACATACTTGACATATAGGAAACCGTTCGTACCACTGGAGGAATAGTAAATGTCATCAATGATAGGCCAGAAAGCACCAGACTTCTCTTTACAGACCAGCGAGGGTGAACAATTCAACTTCAGTGACCTAGACGGGTCTTGGAAGGTGGTGTTTTTCTATGCCAAGGCAGGTTCCCCTACCTGTAAGAGAGGGTGTCTGACATTCAAGCAACAGTATGATTTGTTTCGCTCGCTAGAGCCATCGGTTGAGATAATAGGAATTAGTCAAGACTCGGTCAAGCAACATAGGGAATTCAAGCAAGAACTAGAACTTCCCTTCATCCTTCTATCGGACAGTGATAGGAAAGTCGCTGATATGTTCAAAGTTCCAGTCCACTTAGGAACTTTCCCAGCAAAATCTTCGTTTGTAATTGGCCCTGACAATACAATTCACCATGTGTATGACTGGCTCTTCAGGCCCAGAAGGCACGTTGCTAAGATTCTCGACTCATTAAGCAAGATCACAGATGGGGGAAGATTCTCCTGACTTGGAACCAGATTCTCACAGATGCCGGACTCTCCGAGAGGGAGATAAACGCACTTACAGTATTGTCAAGAAAGTCTAACATAAAGGCCAGCGAGCTGGCTAAAGAGCTTGACACCACCAGGCTAGATGCTTACAATTCTCTAGAGAGACTGCAGAGGATAGGACTCGTCACAACAACCGCAGACAGGCCAATGAGGTTCTCTAGCCCGCCCCTTGACAGTGCTGTCACTCATCTAATCGAGATAAGGAAAGAGCAACTTAAGAGAATAGAACAAGGTCTTGAGGACATACAGAGCGGATCAAAGTACTCCTCTCCAGTGGAGAAAAACTCTCCTGACGACGAGCCTAAGTTTGCTGTTCTGAAGGAGAGAGTTCACATCATGAAGAGAATTGAAAAGATGGCAGAATCTTCTCAGGATGAGATCGTCCTGACACTTGGTAAATTTGGCATCCTTCATTTGTGCAGAAGCAGTGCATTACAGGCCGTAAACGAAGCAGCATCACGAGGAGTCAAAGTTAGGGTTCTTTCACAGCTTGAAAGAAGAACTATTAGATTCTACAATGATCTGCATGAATCCATAGAAACTCGTCACTCTGATGACTTAGATGCTCAGGGCGCACTGGTAGACGACTTTGAGGTCGTTCAGTACCTTAGCATGGAGGAAAACCCTGTTGGGAGAGGCAAGAACGATGCCGCTCTGACAGTTGAATCAGAGTCTTTCGCAGAATCTCAGAAAAACCTTCTAGATACAATTTGGGAGGAGGCAATACCTTACGAGGTGGCCTCCAAAAGATTCACCGAGGAGAGAATTGTAGACCCACTCAAGCTTACTATAGACAGCGGATCATTCCTCGAGAAGATCAGAGAAGTCCTCCAGATATCTGATGATATTCCAGAAGGTGATACACCATTCAATCCTGATGCCTTCCTAGCTTCTGGTTTGGAGATAAGTGATGCTAGGAGAAATCTAGAATCTGGTGGCATAGAGGCACTATCAGCATTTGGAATCGATGTGCGACATCTCCTCAGACAAGTGGGAAATAGGGTAGGCCAAGAGCTATCATTTTCTCTCAGGAATATCGATGGAAATATAGAGTTCCTCAGCGAAATGATGGATTGGTGGGAATATGCTGGCCTAGGGCAGCTCAGCTATGACATAGATCCTCAATTCCATATCTTAGTCGACCATCCATCCGTGAAGCCCGGTAGTCTGCCTATCCAATCCCTAGATGATGGCATAATAGAGGGAGCCCTACTTTCAAGATACTCAGATGACCCAACCGTGGAGATTACGAGAACCACCATTGAAAACTCTGAAAACTCCGTAAAATATGAGATTAACTTCAACAGTTAGTCATCGGAATACATACATCACATTATATTCATACCTCCCTGCCTCTAATCGTGCGTCTATTGAATTTCATGCTCTTCATGAGGCAGGTTACCAGGAAATCTCCTGCTAATCTGAAGTGGATTGAGAGACAGGGGCTGCTTGCTGTGAAGCTCGCCCAGATATTCGCACTTAGGCCCGATATAATCAGTTTAGAGAAGTGCAAGCAACTCCAGACCCTTTACAGTAGTGCCTCTACTATACCTACAGAAGACGTGTTCAGGATACTGAAAGAAAAGGCCCCAGACGCATATCATGACGCGTTTTCATGGTTTGACGTAGAGCCACTAGCCGCTGCTTCAGTGGGGCAGGTTCACAGAGCCAGATTAAAGTCTGGCGAAGACGTAGTGGTGAAGATAATCAAAGGAAGCCATGAAAAGAAGTTCAAGAGAGATGTTAGGCGGATGAGTAGATGGCTCAAAGTAGCGATGTTAATCTCGCCCAAACTAAGGAAGGTTGGTAATCCAATTGCTCTCTTGGAGCATGTTGAAGATTATACTCTCCGAGAACTCGATCTCCGTAACGAAATAAATGGAGCTTCTAGACTTGAGACAATAAAAGATGATTTGTCAAATGATTTCCCCATGCCAAGACTGAGGTTCCCAAAATATTACCCGGATCTTTCCAACAGGCACGTTCTAGTTTCTGAACTAATAAATGGACAAACCTTGGAACAAGGAATTGAGAGCTCTAATCTAGAATGGAGCGACTTACTAGAGCTATTCAGAATTCATGGTGCATTCATGTTTGGAATAGGGACTTTTCATGGTGATCTTCATCCCGGTAACTGTATTCTAGACACCGAGGGGAACTTCGTATTCATTGATAATGGGGCAATTTGTGAGGCCCCGAGAAAGGTCAGTAGATCTCTCTTCAACTTCTTCTATCATCTTTCTGAAGATGATAAAGACTTGGCATTCGAATCTCTGATCTCATTAGCAGAGAGGAGGCCTAGGTCAGATGATGTTGAGAAGTTCAAGCAAGACATGCATTTGATCTACAGGGACTTCGAAAATTTGAGTGTCGGCCAACAGAGTCTGACAGAGGTTATGATGAAAACTGTAAGGTCTGCCGTTGAGAATGCTGGAGCAGACTATGGTGAAGAGGGATTCCCCATAATCCGTTCACTGATGTACATGGATGGTCTGGTAATCAGAACTTATCCTGATGTAAAATTGATTTCCGAGATGAGAGCTTCATTGGATGAGTTCAAATCCGGCTTAGATTTGGAGTGATAAAATGGCAGGGCATAGTGATGTGGTAGTTGTTGGCGCGGGACCAGGTGGATTAGCATGCTCGATGCTACTAGCGAAGGCTGGAATCAATGTAACAATACTTGAGAAATCAGATGACGTCGGAGGCAGGACAAGGGTATTCGAAAAAGATGGTTTCAAGTACGACAATGGACCTACTTTCTTCCACTATCCAGAGATCGCAGAGGAAATCTTCGAAGCCCTTGGACTGGATGCTAGGGAAGAACTAGGCCTAATCGAATTAAATCCAAATTACAGGTTGGTTTTCGGGGCCGGAGGAAGCATAAATGCCAATACTGACTTGGAAGACATGGTTTCTCAAATCAGAGAACTTTGTGGTGAAGACAACGCAAATGGATTCAGGAAATACATAGAAGATAATAGGACAAAGCTGAAGCTTTCAAAGAACTGCCTCAATACTCCATGGAGGGGCCCAACGGATCTTCTGAGTAGAAGGGCTTTGAGAGTAGCTAAGATCTTGAGGCCGTGGAGAAGTGTCTCCTCAGACCTCTCCAAGGTTTTCTCTGACGAGAGGATGCAGTTGGCCATGTCGTTCCAGACCAAGTATCTCGGAATGAGTCCATTCCAAGCACCCAGTCTCTTCACCATCTTGGCGTATCTTGAGTACGAGCATGGAGTTTTCCATGTTGAAGGAGGATTAGGAACCATCACTCAGAAAATGGCAAACATAGCCAGAGAACTCGGAGTCAAGATAATACTTAATGAGCAAGTAAATGAGTTTGTTTTCGATGGTAAGAAAGTGATAGGGGCCAAAACAGATAATGGAACCTACACAGCTGACAAATTCGTAATGAATGCCGATTTCGCCACAGGAATGAAGGGTCTTATCCCAGACAAGTTGAGGAAGAAGTGGTCGAATAAGAAGCTTGATGAGAAGTCCTACTCGTGTTCCACATTCATGCTTTATTTGGGGATTGACAAATTATACGATACGCCGCATCATCAAATCTATGCTGCGAAGGACTATCAGAAAAACCTCAAAGAAGTTACCGAGAACAGAGTTACTTGGGACGACCCCTCCGTTTACGTCCAGAATGCCTGTGTTACTGATTCTACCATGGCCCCTGAAGGGCACTCAACCATCTATGTGCTAGTTCCGGCAAGTAGCTCCCATGAGGGGATAGACTGGGAAGACATCAAGGATGATTACATGGACGTAATTCTGAGACAGATGGAACACCTTGGATTTGAGGGCATCAAAGATCACATCGTTTCTCAGACGATAGTAACTCCGGATGACTGGGCCGCTCGTGATATTTACAAGGGAGCTGTTTTCAATCTCGCCCATGGTCTAGATCAGATGCTTTGGAGAAGGCCGCAGAATAAATTTGAGGAACTAGACCATCTATATCTGGTCGGAGGGGGAACTCATCCAGGAAGTGGACTACCAACAATTCTGGAGAGTGGGAGAATCTCCGCTAAGTTGATTTGTGCGGACATGGGGGTCGAACCTGACTGGAATGGTACCGACACTTGGTTTGAGGATATGAAGAAGCCACGGACTATATCCAAGAATAGCGCATAGAGACAATAGAAATGGAGGAATTACAATAGAACTCATCTATACTGTTCTCTTCATCATACCCACTATCTGGGTCGGGCCATTCTGGCTTCTGATGTTATCTGAGCCAACATCGGAAAGAACGAATAATTGGATGCAGGGAAACGCTCTTTTCATCGGGCCGCTAGCAGTTTGGATGATTACTGCCCTTCTAGAACCATCCGGACTTATCGATCTAGTAACTGGAAATCCTGTTGACTTCCTAGACACTATGGTGAACATACTGGGAACCGAATCAGGTACCGTTCTGGCATGGTCTCACTTCGTTGCAGGTGACATTATGGCTACTCGGTGGATGTGGAGAAAAGCCATAGAGAATGACATAGGGATTAGTAAGACCCGAGCAATAGTCTTCTTCGGAGTAATGCTAATGCCCGTTGGACTTCTAATGCATACAATTCTCAATCCTCAGAACGAGGCAAGTCACTTGGAAGACTAGCTATGGATAAATCACCAAAATTAGTCTCTCTCGATAGAAAGGATACATATTGCATACTGTCATTCTCAGATGATAAGTCGTTCAAGCTCGACTATGTTGAAGTTAGAAAGAACTGCCAGTGTGCTAAATGCAAACCGAGACAGGTTAACGAACAGATGAAGATAGAGTTCGAGGAAGAAATCTCCAGAATGATGCTGGTGAAACCAAAGGTAGAGCAAGTAGGAAACTATGCGATCAGATTCGAGTGGCCGACAGGGTGTTCAAGCGGCATTCATTCATTCTCCCATCTTAGAAAAGTATCCGAATCATCGGGTCGTAAAGCATGATTCTTGATACGAAGATGTCAAAACCCATCGACGCTTCGGAATAATAACGAGGATGTGGATACCCTCCCTCCCCCGTTGGTGATTTAATGAGTGAAGACACCTTGGAAGAAAACTCCGATGGAGATGATTGGCACCTTTACGCTAGTGCCGACTACGGTGCCGCAGAATCAGTTGAAAAAACCGAACCAAGAAATGAAGAAGATGCCGACGATGAGTGGTTCGATGGTGATGATTTCTATAACCAAGGAGAATCCATAGATTGGGACGCTCCCCCTTGTCCAGCCCCACTGGGAATCGCCCATGTAATCAAGATAGGTGCATGTGATCACTGCCTGCATAGAATAGGGGGGAGGAGAACTCAGTCTTCTGGATTCGAGGGAGGTGCTTTACTCAGGAAGGAGGCTTTCTCAAGGGACCCCAGTCTTTCAGAATCTGACATACCCGAATTATGTCCCCTCTGTGAAAATCTATTCGATGATGTTGGAAATATCGCTGAAAGGATAATAGAGACATTAGAAGGTACGAAATTCAGGTCAATGCAATTAGGAATTCATATTCCAAAGGACCTCCTTCAGAGTGAAGATGCAATAAGAACGAAACACGGAGCACGTGGTTCAAAGCCACTGAAGACCTCCTTTGCAACAGCGATACAAGCGGAAATGCTGAGAAAAATGTCTGATATCGCGTTTGTCAAAGAGTATCCCGATGTAATGGTAACAGTGGACGCATTGACTCTCAGAGTAGATACTGATGTTAGACCAGTATTCATCTACGGGAGGTATGAAAAGCTCGCCAGAGGAATCCCCCAAACCCGCTGGCCCTGTCGATCTTGTAGAGGAAGAGGAGATGGTTGTGAAAGCTGCGAAGGCACAGGTCTCCAGTACAGAGAATCAGTCCAGGACATCATCGGAGAGCCAGTGAAAAATAGTCTAGATGCTTCAGATACATCATTCCATGGAATGGGTAGGGAGGATATCGACGTCAGGTGCCTGGGCTCTGGAAGACCATTCGTTCTGGAGATCAAGAATCCCAAAATTAGGGACGAAGACCCAATCTCACTAGAGTCCAAAATAAACTCAAACTGTCCTGAAAAGGTGAAAGTAAACTCACTAAGATGGTGTCATAAGAAGGATGTCAGCAGAGTCAAAGAAACACGCTCTGAGAAATCTTACACTATCAGATTCAAAATCGAAGATCCACCACCAGAAGGACAAATAATTGACGCTATCAACGGGCTCTCGGGAGTAATTTTGGAGCAAGAGACACCGAAAAGAGTTTCACACAGGAGAGCGGCAAAAACACGCAAGAGAAAGATCGTTTCTATCTCCAATGTAATTGTAGAGGAACAAGAAATACAATTCTCCCTGAGATGTGAGGCTGGGACCTACGTCAAGGAACTGGTTCACTCTGATGAAGGCAGAACAGTCCCCTCCGTCATGTCTGTAATTGATAGAGAATGTGAGGTTCTCTGGTTAGATGTCAAGGAAATACACGCTGATTGAGCAACAAATAACAATCCGACGGACTTAATAGCGGGCCTTAGGTCGAGCGCTTCCACGACCTATGGTCGAAGGTGATACAATGGCGACGCGGACCCATGGGACTAGGCAAGGAACAAGGTCTATCCTAAAGAAGAAGAAGACCCAGAAAAGAAGGCTCTTCATCAACCGCGCACTGCATCCTTACAATGAAGGAGACAGGGTTTCTATTGTTCTAGATGGCGCTGAACAAAGAGGTATGCCTCACAGGAGATTCCAAGGGCTAACTGGAACTATAGTTAAGAAGCAGGGAAATGCCTTCGTCGTTAGTGTAGTTCAAGGAAACATGGCAAAGACAGTAGTGGCTAGGCCAGAGCATTTGAGACCAGTATAGAGGTGATTTGATGGGAGACCGTGAATTTGTAGATTTTGCAACAGTAAGGGATCTACTCGAGGCCGCAAACGAGCGGAGAGGCGAGCTATCGTATGAGCAGATGATGGCTCTACAACATGCAACATGGGCCGCTAGTACTAACAGAGGCGGAATTAAGACCGATCCAGAAGTTTTCGTTTCACTTTTCTCAAAACTAATGGAGAATGACAAACTAGCAGAGAATCCGGACATATGTGCCAAAATAGCCGAATTATCTCCAATGGACGTCTCTGGAGTTAGAGTAATAATAGCTAGTAAGAGAGTTGCCATGGATACTTCTGAGATAGAGGAAATAATCGAGATCGTAAGGCAGAACGTCCTTTGATGCCGTTTTTCTCGATTTCACTCAAACTAAACCATTGATGAGGGAGAACCCCCTCCAGCATTTGAGAAGCATGTCCGCGCAAGGTCCAACCGGCTCTGGATTTCCCGAAGAAGGACCACTTCATCGTGAGTCATCAGTATTAGTTTTGGATGTCCTTGATAGAATTCCCTCTGGGTATGAGCTACAAGGACTATCCAAGCCTTCAATGTACCTAGTTAGAGCCAGAATCGATGATGAGACAGTGAGCTCTCCTGGCGAGGATGTGGAAACCTCTTCAGGTTCTATAGGTCCCCTATCAGAAATAAGATTCAAGGATCTGACAGTAGAATCTTCCAATAATCTAAATGAGGCAGTTATGGAATCAATAAATTCAGATCCTGAGAGGCACCTAGGATTTTACAATAGGGCGAACAACCTATCCTTGAAGTACCACGCATTCCAACTCCTTCCGGGCATTGGAAATTCAAAGGCAATTCAGATGGTCAAAGAGAGAGGGGGATCAGGATGGTCTTCATTTGAGCAGATCGACAAATCGTGTGGGATCGAATCAGTGAAACTGCTAGCAGAAAGATACCTAGGGGAGATGAAAGACCCCTCAGAATCTCCAAGTCTACTCGAACTTCTCGTCCGCTCCGAGATCTAGTCGGAGGTATTACTTTGGAAGACTTAGATCCAAGAATGTTGGTAGATTTACTCAGAGACAGAATCAATCCTGACAGGAATCTAGGGCAACATTTCATTTTGGACGAGAGAATCATCTCAGAAGCTGTCAATATGTCCGATCAAATTAATCAGAGAGTCACAGAAAAGTCGCATGTATTGGAAATTGGACCAGGACCAGGATCACTGACACTCTACCTACTGAGAAAAGGTGCTAGGATAACCGCGTTCGAGATAGATGAACAAGCAGTACTGCATCTGCAAAGAGTATTCGACTTTCAGGACGACAGTCTTTCAGTGACACATGCCGATGCACTTACAGTTGATTGGCCTGAAGACATTACCCATATCATCGCTAATATCCCATATGGTATTTCTAGCCCTCTTCTAGATAAGATACAGAAGCATATCCGGAGAAGCCCCTTGGATTCTATTGTGCTACTCGTCCAAGACGAGTTTTCAGAAAGAATGGCAATGAATGGAGGGCCAAGAAGCATAGGTCCTCTAGGGCTATCATTGTGGTTGGATTTTACTATTCATCTTGGTTCGAAGGTATCTCCTAGTGCCTTCTCCCCCCCTCCCAGGGTTAACTCCAGATTAGTTATGTTACAGCCAAGAGAAACAGAAGTCCGAGTAAGGGATAGAAAAATGTTCAAGATTATCACACAGCACTGTTTCGCCAATAGAAGAAGGAAGATGAGAACACTACTCTCCAAACCTCCTAGGAGAATCAGTAGGGTTAGGGGTTGGCACAAAGATAGATGGGGGCGCCTTGTAATACAGTTTAATGAGGAATTTTTAGAAGGAATGAGAACCGGCTGGCTAGAAATGAGGCCAGATGATATGCTAATAGAAGAATGGTTGACATTGTGTAACTATATTTCCGACTTCGAGTCTGAAAATTGATACTGTAGTCATCGCCTTGATAGGTTCCCCCCCTCTCGGCGAGGCACGGCCAGACCCCTGACCGTTCACAGATGGAGTGATAAACATGGCAAAGAAAGACACCTATCTAGCCCTACTAAGGAGGGGAATAGATGAGAATACTGCTCAGATTCTATCTGATGGGGGAATCAAAGTCGGTGACCTCAAGAAGATGGATCAAGAGACCCTAATCAATAATTATGGTTTGAAGAAGGATATTGCAACCTCTGTAATTGAGGCAGTTAAATCAGGCCCAAGGACATCCAGTAAGCAGAGATTCTTGGCAGATGTTCTTTCGAAGGATGGAAAGCAGAAAGTCGATAAGATTGAGGAGCAGAGGTTCAAGAGAGAGCAAAAAGACTTGCTTGCAGAGCTCTTGGAGAAGAAAGAACAACTCAGGATGGCAAGAGTCGAGGCTTTCAGAAATAAGAAGCTAGTAATGAACAGGCTGGGAAAAACAATCGAGCTCATTGTAAAACTCGAGAATACCATGGATGATGAGTCCAAGGACGAACAACGATCCAAGATTAGGGACCAACTAGAGACGAGGGGCCTGGAGGCCGCTAGAGACCATGAAATGTTAGAGCTAGTAGGAACCCCTCAAGACATCGTCGACTTTAGAAGGAAAATTGCTCCAATTCTTTGCCTGCACGCGTGCCCACATTGCGGTGAGGAAATGGATCCCAGAGGAGGCAATCTGATGGAGGACATGTCAGATTACGTTTTCATTTGCTGGGAGTGCGAGAAAGAATTCAGATCGCCCATGGCAGAATATGTAGAAGATCGTCTTACAAACGGGTCTAGAATAACAATAGATCCCAAAATTAAGCCCAGATTGCCAGTCGTAAAGCCTCCCAAGAAAATCGATACTTCATCCGTGGTCGAGCTGATGATGAAAGACCTAGAGACTACCGGCGCCTCGGCTGAGGAACTTGAAGCTGCAGTAGAATCCAGCAAGCTTTCGGGTGGATTGATGGATATTGATGATTGGATCGACCAGACTCTTGCGGCAAAGGGATACATACAGGCTCAGGAAGATCGAGAGAATTTCATAATCACTACAGGAGCAGGAGCAACGAAGTTCAACAAGTGGATGAAGAAGGCCGGTTTACGTTTCAACAAGCAGACCGGAAGGTGGTCTAGAGGCGACTTCTGAGGAATCGAATGACCGAAGATAATCTTACAATTCGCTTCTTCAGAGGTGAGTCTGAGATTGGAGAAGCGACCGTTATCGATGGGCAGACTATTCTGGAGGCGGCCGAAGACGCAGGAGTCAGCATTCCAAAAAATTGTACATCAGGGACCTGTGGAACTTGCCTTGTCACTCTAGTCAGGGGGCATGTCCCTATACCTGATGAGATACCTCCTGGATTAGATGAATACTTGCTGGGTGAAGGAGGAATATTGTCATGCTGCCTCTATCCGTCCTCATCTTGTGAGATCGATGTAAGACCTCCATTGTAGGTGGAATAATGGTAGACTTCAGCGATACTAGATTTATGGCTTTCCTAATCTTCGATATAATAGCGATTTCACTAGCTGTTTGGTGGATTTCAAGAAAGCTAAAATCTAAATTAGAAGAAGTAGAAAACCGTAAAAAAGGTAAAAAATAGTGTTTATTTTACTCATTAACTGCAGCAGTCCATCTGTCAGAGTGCGGTATTCCCACGACCTCAATATGACACGCCAAGACTCCACTCTGGCTACTTATTAGGCTTCTAAGGGAAATCAAATCATCTATACAGCACGGACAATGAGGATGAGTTGGTTGAATCCATAGCTGTACTATTCCCGAGTCATCGACATCAACGCCCCTTAGGATCTCCTCATCTGTCAGGTTTTTGCCGTGGGGCTCCTTTCTGCCTCTCAAGACTCTAGCAAGCCTCCTCTGTGCCACTTCCCTAGCCTTAGTCATCTCACCACTCCGTATACATTGGGAATGAATCCCCAGCCGTAAGACACTCCATGCCATCAGATGTTCTGAACCACGTATCTTCGTTTCCTATGGAGCCATCATGATGTATCACCTTCGGCTCAACAGCCATTGTCCCTCCTATTGGCAAAGGACGATCGAAGCCAGTCGCCACAACCGGGGTCTCATCCAGCTCTAGCCCAACAGAGTGGCCAAGAAAGCTAGACTGATCAGGTTGCATCCCCATTAGATTTTCTGAATGCCCCATTTCATCAGCAAGAGACTTTCCCACATCCCATGCCTTTGAACAATTTTCACCCTGTCCAAGAGATGCAATAACAGAGTCCCTAATCTCAATCATATCCTCAAGTCTAGAATTCCAAGTTTCACTCATGGCACCCGCACTGAACATCCTTGTACAATCTGAAACATAACCTCTATGGAGATGAACTATGTCTACCAACACTGGCTCATTCGCCTTCACCTTTCTGAAACCAGCACCCAGTGAAGAGATGGGGCTGGCCCCAATTCCACCTATGGCAGAGTCGAAGTAAGAAGGAACCGAACCAGAATGTCCAGAAGCGATCACAACTCTATCACAATCCATTGGCCACTTCCTCATCCTTATCCTCCCTCCGAATCCATATTCTCTACTGACACTGTCTGCCGCCGAAGCTATCGCTAGCTCTGTCGAGCCAACAGACCCTACCTCTTCTACAGCTTCGAACATCTTCTTGTTGATCTCACCACTTTCACGATGCATGTCAATCTCCCATTCTGACTTTACTTCCCTCAAGCTGTAAAGTAACGAAGTACAGTTCTCTATTTCACCTGTGAGAGAGCCAATTTTGGAATTAATGAAAGAAAACCTCTCAGCCGGTATTTTACCATTCAACATTGCGGGTTTAGCCGAACATCCTCTTTCTATCAGAGAACTCTCCAAGCCCCCCATTCTAGGCTGCAATGAAGTATCATGGGGACAATCACTTCCTCCCGACTCGAACCTAGCCCGTCTCAGAGATCTTCTGACCCAATGTATGGTTTCAATATCGGATCCATCGGCCCCAATGAGCAGTATTCCATTTTGTCTCCCTCCAGTAAGCCAGTAAAGCTCAACGGGGTCATCGATCAACGCACTTTCCATCCCATTAATCGCCAAGCTCTCTGAAAGAGCCTTCTGTCGTTCTTGTAACTCTGCTACTGGAACTCGCCAGTCCTCTCCATCGGGGCCAGAGATAAGACCGACGTCCCAGTCCATGTGCCTCTTCATAGCCTCCTCATCAAAGGCATTTGGGAAGATGAATGTTCAGATGGACCCCAATGGCCATAGGTGAGAGTACTCTGGGACCCTTTGTGACAGGAGTTCTGTCGCTGGATGACGTTTCCCTCGAGGGGAAGACTGTACTTCTCAGAGTCGACGTTAATTCACCTATCAATCCGGAAAATATGGAATTCATGGATGATAGGAGATTTACTGAATTTCTACCCACGTTGGATGAACTTTCATCATCCAGGGTAGTGATAATAACACATCAATCCAGACCAGGGAAACTCGACTTTACATCTACAGAGCCACATTCAATATTACTATCAAAGCTAATTGGAAGGAATGTGGGTTTCGTTCCTGATGTTTGTGGAGAATTAGCTATCGATGCCATAAAATCGATGAGAGATGGAGATATTCTTTTCCTCAATAATGTAAGAATGGTGGATGACGAGAATACGATGAAAAAGTCCAGCCAAGAAGTGTTGGCCACCTCCGAGATAGTCAGAAACCTCTCCGGAGTCGCTGACGTATATGTCACTGATGCATTCGCAACCGCACACAGGAGCTCTCCATCCCTTGCTGGATTCACCGATGAGATGCCTTGTATTGCAGGCAGGCTAATGAAGAAGGAGATCAATGCACTAAGAACCGCTATTTTCGATCCACCCAGGCCATATGTGGCAATACTAGGGGGTATAAAGTGCGATGACTCATTGAGAGTTGCTAGGAATCTCATCCAGAAAGGCTCAATCGATAGAATAGCAATGGTAGGAGTCGTGGGTAATCTGATGCTATGGGCCTCAGGCCATGATATCGGTGAGAATAACAAGCAATTCATTAGAGAATCACTTGGCGATGCCTTCGACGAGACATGGAGAGATTCAGAGACGCTTGTCAGGGATTACCCCAAGCTACTCTTCCTACCTTCTGACGTGGCGATCGAAGAGAACGGCACTAGAAGGAATATAGGATTCGACGAGCTTCCAACTAACTGTCCCATTTATGATATAGGAATCGATACAATGATGAGAATGAGGCCGCTGATTATGGAAGCTAGATGCCTGCTCTGGAACGGCCCCGCCTCATACTTCGAGAAGTCAGATTTTGCCTACGGCACAATCGAGATAATGAATATGTTCGTCGAGGCTCAGGGAATTACAATTGTAGGCGGTGGACACACAAGCGCGCTATTCAATCAGAGAGGCAAAGCAAGTGAGGTAAGTCATAATAGTACAGGGGGAGGGGCAGTTCTATGCATGCTTTCTGGAGATAGAATGCCTGTTTTCGAATCCCTGGAGAGGTCCTCGAGAAAGTTTAGGCCATTGCTAAATTCTCTAGGATTAAGCTCCGAAGGATAAATCTGGAGCCACTGGGGAGATTTGAACTCCCGGCCTTCTGATTACGAATCAGATGCTCTACCAGGCTAAGCTACAGTGGCAACAATCACTCCAGTTGACAAAATATCATAAGAGAATCGGTCCAAGACGAAAATCATAGAGATGCTCGACAGACTTCCCATGCAGAGACTAGAAATTAGTGACAAATGCCGTAGACAACACTAAGTCATGAACTACGATGGGAGAATATGGATGAAGAACCAAACCAAGACGCTTCCGGGAGCGGGACTCTCGAAGGAACGCCAGGAAATACAGGGACTCAGGTAAACGGTAATGTATACCAGCAACCCATGTCATATGCCCCAGCTAAATCACAGGTTCCAAAGGTATTTGGAATCTTTATGATGATCTACGGGGTAATCATGGGATTACTCGGCATATTAGGAGTCTTTAGTGTAGGGATGACAATTTCTGATTATGAAGAAGTTGGAATAAGTATCTCAGGCCTTCAAACTGCTTGGTTCTACATCTCTGCAATTGCGGCCGGTATAGTGGTGAATGCAGCTGTTACTTTTGGCGGCTACGAGACCTACAACTACAAGAGAAGAGGAGTCATGATCGGTTTGGGGGCAATTGGACTGGGACTAGTCCTCGCCATTGGCGACTCACTAATAATTGGAGACATCATGGAGCAGTTCTTGGATATTCAAGGAGATGGAGAACTGGAAGGTTTCGGAGCGTTAATCTCCGGGG
>DAYH01000007.1 GCA_002506825.1 Euryarchaeota archaeon UBA103 | reverse complement strand
GGGTAACAAGGCAGCTGGTACCCGAGTTAGAAAGGCAATGCAGTCCACCAAGAGTATGGCTCAGGACATCCGTGTCCAGATCCAGAACGACAAGAACTGATTGCAACATTAGTCTTTCGCGTGAGCGAATATCTCCATTAGGGATACACGCATAGGGACCAGCGGATGCCATCCCTCTGATCCACAATCCATCAATGATTCATGTAAGAAGGATAAGTCTGGCCTTTCTGCTTGAATCTTAGTTTCCAGTGAAATAGGACTAGGTACTGTGGACAGTGATTCAATAGTGTGAGAATGGTTCAGTGAGTCTTTGTATCTGCCCCAAAGCATCCTCATCTCCTCAATAATAGACTCAGGACTCCAAGACCTCCTCCCAGAAATATTCAAGAGACCGGTTATTGATTTTGCTCTGTCGCTTAGTATCAGAGTACTAAGGGCATCACACACATCTCTAACATGTACCCAATGCCTGGGTAGGTTATTTCTGAATGCATCTAAATTGGGGGTTTCTTCACGTATTCTCTTAGCCCAGGCGTGTAACTCTCCATCGCCCCAGCGAATAGAGTTCCCCTCTGGCGAAAGTAAGTCATGAATTACAACAATGAGGCCTGGGTGACTGATTTCCATGTCGGGAGTGACTATTGCCATATCTCCGATACTTTCGCCTCCAAAGTGAATAACGTACTCCGCATCTTCTAGAGATTCAACTAATATTGCCCCGGTCCTGTATAGTCGATCTGCCAGAGCTTTGGAAAAATCATCCTCATTTCCACTGATGTGAATTTTCTTGGCCATCTTATCACTCAAGCGGCCGTAGTTGCTTGTTCAAGGGATTTGGCGGTGGAGAAATTAATTACTGCATTCCTGACAATTTTTAGTATCATATCTATTTCTTCTGTGGTGATTGCAAAGTGAGGGGTGAACCTTAGAGCATTTAGTCCTCCGTGTATCACACCTAGGCCATTCTTCCTGCACCACATCTCAACTTTATCATGCCCGACAACTGGAAAGAAGTTTGGATCCAATTCTGCACAGACCAACAGCCCTGTTCCTTGGACCGATAGAATTGCCTCTGGGAATTCGTCCATAATTACCTCAAGGCCTTCTACGAACTCTTTTCCTCGCTGACGTATATTTTGACGTAGATCTGGAGTAATCCTGTCGAGCACAGCAATAGCAGTTTCAAGAGCCCGTGGATTTGTGGTCATGGTATTTCCATAAATTCCAGTAACATACAATTCTGCTACCTCTGCTGTCATCCCCACTACAGATAGAGGGAACTGTCCAGCATTTATCGCCTTAGACCAAGCTTCCATATCTGGGGCCTCAGAGTCTTGAAAGCCCTCGTAGTCAACGATACTGAGGCATCCTTGGCCCCTGATGCCGGCTTGGACTGAATCAATGATCAACATCGACCCATGTTCTCTGGTCAATCTTCTCGCCTCGTCGTAGAAGTCCCGGTCAATACATAATCCCGGGGCTCCTTCGCCCTGTACTGGTTCAATAGCCAGTAGCTCTATGAAAACATCATCTCTTTCTGCTTGTTCGAATGCTTCTCTTAGCGCCTGAATATCATTTGCAGGAATTAGAGACAGATTATCTCGATTTTGGAATGTATTCAGATTTCTGTCATACCCATCCTTACAGGAGTGTGAAATCTGCGCGGGTCGATCCGTACGTCCATGGAATGCCCTTTCTATTGCTATCATTCTCGATGGCTTGCCTTCATGCCTACCCCCAGGGCCTGTCATCTTCAAGGCGTTGACATCAGATATTCTCATTCCCACAGTCATAGATTCCGATCCCGAGTTCATACAAATAAATCTGTCAAATGGGCATTTTTCCCTTGTGTGCCCAATTTCCTTCTTCAATCTGTCAGCCAATCTCTTCTGACTAAAAGAAGCAGTCATGACATTAGCCATAACCCAGTTCTTTTGCATGGAAGAGATTACGTCATCAGGGCCATGTCCCATGCCTAGCATCCCATACCCACCGTTATCATGAATTACAGCACCATGTGATGTGATTATCCAGGGGCCCCTGGCTGAAATTGCAACATATGGATTAACCGTTGCGGCTGAATAGAAGTTGACAAAATCTGACTGAAGTGTATGTATTAATGAGTCTTCGTCGATAGCTTCCATGTCTATTCCAGACTCCATACAGAGACTATCGAAGGAGAGGTCGGCCTCATCTATGGCGATCTTGAGAGATGGATCTGCGTCGATGAAAGACAGAATCACATCATCGGGAAGGCCCAATGTAGAGCTTCTACCAGTGCGGTTACGAATTGAATGTAGAATATCAAGACTCGCAGACATCGATTGTCCGAGACGCGGGTTGCTCATCAAGGTTCTTGGTGGACGTTCTGAACAGATAGGGATTGGGACGGTATCTTGGAGAAACTGAAATTCTGATAATACATCAAAAAATTAAACACACTTTAAATTTACAATAGGAAATTTATGATATTAGTAAAATATTCAATTAGATTATCAGTCTTAATTATAGCATAGTATAAGTGCTAATCCGGACTCTGGGGAGATGAAGAGGAAGCGCGGGGGATGCAGCTCAGGTCCAGTTGGTGAGAAAATGAATGATGAATACAGGATACAGGAATTACTTCAGAGAGACGTGTACGTAGGCGATAAATTCGTAGGCGTGATTACAGGGGAGAGGTTTCACCCCAGAGATGAATGTGTACAATCGTTGAGACTCCAGGTCGTCCCCGGAATAGCAGAGGAATTCATGAGGAAGCCCGCAGAAAGTGCGC
Organism: Euryarchaeota archaeon UBA103; assembly: GCA_002506825.1. Classification (GTDB taxonomy): domain Archaea; phylum Thermoplasmatota; class Poseidoniia; order Poseidoniales; family Thalassarchaeaceae; genus MGIIb-O5. The sequence continues at coordinate 1,568 of DAYH01000007.1, read as the reverse complement.
CTCTCTCCAAGGAACTAGTACATAGCATAAGGCCCGATGGCGCAATTAAACTATCCAAATCCATGCGTGAGCTTCAGAGAAGGTGGAGGAACACCGTAAGAATCTCTGAAGAGTTGTTTGCTCCTGATGAGCTTCTAGACAGAGCTGTGCTTGACAATGATGGAATAGACATAGGCAATGTAGTTGGGATGGTCAAGATCAAGAGGACTTACAGAGGAGTGGTGGTTAATCCCCACTTCATAGTCAAGAAGAAGCATGGATTGCCAGATACGCTGATAATTCCAGTAGGTCAGCTCGCACGCACTACCTCCAGATTAGATGAAGTCATTCTGAGGTGCACAGTAAAGCGTCTAACTACCCTTCCAAGCTTCCTAAAGCTCAATGGGGATGATGCTGAAGAGTTCGATGAGGCTGAGTAGGTTTCAAATCAGTATCCCATGTCGCACGGTTGCTTAAGGGCGTGTAGCTTAGTTTGGCTGGAGCACCCGGCTGATAACCGGGAGGCCACAGGTTCAAATCCTGTCATGCCCACCATAACTCCTCAAATCAAGCGGTAGCGTCATGAAGGAGGCTCAGTTCGGCTTCCTGTACATGCCAGTGCTAAGCGGCTCCTCAGGCCGTGATTTGGCCATCTCTTTGGCAGGGATTCTGGGAATGAATTCTATAGTAATCGAAAGTAGGAAATTTCCTGACGGAGAAGGGTATGTCAGAGTTCCTAGTGAGTCCTTTGATGAAATAAGATCGGAGCCAGTAATCCTAGTATCCAATACATTCCCTGATTCAGGGATAATGAGGACTATACTGATGTTAGAAGCAATAAATGACATCAGAAGGGGCGATCTAGAGAATTACAAAGGAGAGGGAGAGCAGCGTCTCGAACATGTGGGGCCCGGAGTTTTCCTGGCAATTCCTTACTATGGGTATGCCAGACAAGACAAGCGTTTCTCCCCAGGTGAGACAATCTCTGCCAGAGTGATATCTGAGATTCTAGGGAAGATCTGTGATGGAATGGTGATTCTTGACCTTCATGAGCCGAAGGTCTTGGATGATTGTGATTTTCCAGTAAAATTCGTCAGTTCCATGCCAGAAATTGCTGAACGACTCAAAGATGAAGTCGATCCCGATTTCATACTGAGTCCAGATAAGGGCGCGATAGATAGAGCTAGTGAAGTAGCATCGATCGGAGGCTGGGAGTTCAGTTATCTGGAGAAGACTAGGATTGATGCCCATACTATTGAGCATCAGGCGAAGGATCTTGACGTTGAAGACAAAGTGGTGGCCATAGTAGATGATATGATTAGTACGGGCGGAACAATATGCAGAGCTAGTGATGCTTTGAGAAGGCAGGGGGCTAAGTCAGTATATGCAGCATGCACTCATGGACTATTCACCGGAGGGGCCCTTTCCAGACTGGCAAGTCATGTTGATGGGGTCTACACAACGGACTCTCTAAGAAACCCGCGATCTGTCGTAAGTTCGGCTCCTGCTCTAGCGCGTGGACTGAGAGAATTGATGGATTGAATGCTACGTATGAGAGTCGCTTGCAATACGTTGCGTTTATATCGGCC
>DAYH01000026.1:5851-29643 GCA_002506825.1 Euryarchaeota archaeon UBA103 | reverse complement strand
ATGGCCACCAAAGTAGAAGCGGCTAGACTACTGACTTGGAAGGCGGCTTTGAAGTGCGACTCGGGAGAGAGAAACACACTCGAAGCGGCCCATGCGAAGAGATTCGCAGCCGATATGGCCATGGAAGTTACTACTGATGCTGTCCAGATTTTTGGAGGGTACGGATACTCTGAAGAGTACCCGGTGGCGCGGAGGATGAGGGGTGCCAAGGTCGTACAAATCTTTGAAGGATCCAGTCAGATTCAGAGACTAATAATTGGAAGAGAGATGATTCGTGAGAAATAGTGTGGGTCCGGAAATTGGTTGCGTCATACTAGCCGCGGGCAGGAGTAGTAGGCTTGGAAGGCCCAAGTCTCTCATCGAAGTAGAAGGGGTATCCTTGATATCATGGGTATTATCTAGGTTGAATAGATTGGGACTTAGTCCGATAGTGGTGACAAGGAGGGATCTAGTAGAGAAAATTACAGACTCTGTTGGGAATGTAGAAATCATCGTTAATGAGCACCCAGAACTTGGTAGAACCGGTTCTGTAAAGAAAGGATTGGAACGCCTTAAGGAAAGAATCGGTGGCGATATGAAAATCCTTATTGTTCCTGTGGATAGGCCTGGTTTCTCAATGTCCACTATTGAGTTACTAGTTTCCTCTGAATCCAGTTCGTGCCCATCTAAGGATGGCAGGGGAGGACATCCCTTGATTGTAGACAATTATGACATTAATAGGATTCTAGAGGCCCCTTCTGACGCTCCGCTGAATAGTATAATTAATCCTAACAGAATAGTTGTTAAGGACGAATATCTTCATTTGAATATCGACACTCAGAAGGATGTAGATGAGTTTCTCAGGGTTGCAGACTTTCTGTCAGAGAAGGATACTCGCCCATAGCCCATAGGAAAATTAAGCCAACTAGAATGGCTGGCAGGGTAGTGTGAATTGTGGCCCAAATTGATGCCACTTTATGCCGAACTAGCAATGGAAACAATGCATCACCATCTTGGGAAATGGCATTTGCAACCAAAGCTGGAAATGAAATTATTCCCTCGACGTAGGCCGATATGGCGATTATCTGTGGGCCACAGCCTGGGACTAAGCCGACTGCGGCCGCTATCGCAACGGCTCCAACTCCTGCTCCATGATTCGAAAGATCATCTTCAGAAATACCAGACAGGATCATTCCGAATTCGAATACAAGGTAAGCTATTACGACCCAGAAAGTTACGAAAGCGGTCTCAGACGCTGCATGTACCAAAGTCTCATCAAAAGAGTTTAATTTATCCCCTATTGTGGCTTCTGTATCATCTCGGATGAAATTCTTGGAAGAAATGTATAGAATTATAGACAGCAGAGTTCCAGTAAATCCTACCCAAGTTACAATGCCATCGCGGGTAGTCGGATCCCAAACTAGCTCGGCAGAATATTCTGGGTCCTGTGCGTACCAGACCAGTAGGAGAATAGCCAGGCAAAATCCTACAGCAGTTACCACCCACCAAGCTCTGTACCCTTGATGTAGTACTCTGTAGCCAAATCCATCTGGAACCTCTCGTGGCATTTCCTGAATTATCTCATTATCTTGATTCGAATCGGATATCTCTTGGACCACTGATACATTAGAATTAGGCCATATAATCCCAAGTGGAGAGGAGGGCGTAACTGCCAATCTATCCACTGCGAATCCCCATATTACGGCAACTGTAAACGATGTCAGATGTACCACAATCACTGGAGCTAGGAAAGAAATGTCCTGAAAGACTGCGCCTATTAGAACGAATGCCGCGTCACCTAATGTTGCTATTAGTGTCGCAATTACTGTACCATAGGTAACATATCCTCTTGTATACATAGGCATGACAATTATTGCCCCTCCACAACCAGGAGTAAGGCCCATGATGGCTCCAATGAGTGGTTGTATTGTCTTATTTTGTCGTATCCAATCCACGAATTTACCAGCAGTGACGTATTGTAGCCAGCTGAATAATAGGACCATTACTGCCACAAAAACTGTAACTGCCAAGAAGGCGTCACGCATTGAGAGTACAATTACTTCTGAGGCTTCGTCAAGAGTGATTCTTGACGCCACATATGACCGGTGAGGTCGTCCGAATATCAAACTTAGCTAGAGATTTTTATGATTATGACCCCTGATTAGTTCAACGAAGAGTCTTTCGCGGACATATTCTAGTTCTGATCTCAAGAGCACAAGCCCAAAGTGCTCAACCGGTTTCCCAGAGTCGTGTCACGAGCTGTTCTTTCCTGGGTGGTAGAGAGACTTGATGCTGGGGAGAGAGTAGCAATAGCATCTGTCATTGAAGCCATGGGAAGTATTCCTGGCAAGCCGGGGGCTAAACTGGCTGTCTCTTCTTCGGGAGAAAAATTCGGGACTGTTGGAGGAGCTGGCCTTGAGCTCAGGATAGAGTCAGACCTCAGAAAAATGCTATCTAAACCAAAGTCTGAGATGAGAAAGAAAGGTGGCAAAATTGAGACTTACGTACTATACAAGGACGGGAAAGGAAAAGAAGTTGTAGCCCTTGATAGTCTATGCGGAGGTCGGCTGAAAGTGTCTTTGGAAGTAATTCAACCGGTTCCCCATGTACTGATTGCTGGAGGGGGGCATGTCGGTAAATGTGTCTCAATTGTGTGTGACACACTGGGGTGGCAGCACAGTGTTTTTGACGTCAGGAGCGCTTTCTCAAATCAGGAGAGATATCCCTCTGCAACTGAGATAATATCATGCTCCGTTGTAGATTTCCTAAAGATAGAAAATTCTCCCTCAATAGACAGATTCTCGGATATTCTGATACTTGGGCACGATTGGTCGGTAGATCAGGAGCTCCTAATAGGGCTACTTGGAATGTCCCCCGAGAATCTCAGGATCGGAGTCATTGGATCAAAAACCAAATGGAAAGGTTTTGTCAGTGCGGCCATAGAATCAGGGGTAAATGAAAATGATTTGTCTAAGGCCCGGTGTCCAATCGGATTGGACATTGGTGCCGATACTCCTGAGGAGATAGCCGTTGCGATATGTGCTGAAATTCTATCGATGGAAAGAGACGCCTAATAGACGAAGACTGAAATTAGTCCCCCCTGACCGAATGATGTGCGAGTAACCGGCGTCGGGATCATGCTATTATTATTGATGCCGCTATTTAGTGGATGTATTCTTTGGGATGATCCTGTTACGATTACCGAAGAAATCACTGTGGATGAGGAGTTTGGGCCGTACACCGTGGTGGCACCGATTGATACTGGCATTAACGTCTACCACAATCACTTCATTATGAACGAGAGTTACCCCCAATCATTACTTGACGGTTTGAATGTCACAATGGTTTGTGATATCTCTACAGAGGGCACTTGGCAGGAAAGATATGATGCTGACAGAGCGGACTGCTGGGACTTGATTACACCGTCAGATATCGTTTGGTTCAAAGGAACTAGAATTATTGGCACATCGCCAGATAATGGAACTGAAATTCCGATCCTGGACGACCCTCAAGATGGGCATGGTACAGCAGTCACAGGAGCCGTATTAGATGCTAATCCGGATGCTGTGATTTTCTTCGTCGAGGGTTTTAGCGATGCCGCGGTTCTTGCTGCGGCTAATCAGCCATTAGTCGATATCATTACTACTAGTTTCGGGCCCATTGGATCTGTACCAGTTCCAGGTATAGAAGACGCCACCAAGGTTGCAGTTGTACAGAATAAGAAAATTCATGCTGGGGCGGCAGATAACTCGCCTTCTCCTGCCGTTCAGGACTCTACTGCTGGGCCTCCTTGGAGCATTGGCGTTTCGGGCTATGCTGAAGAAGGAGATGATCAGAAAGAAACGATGAGTGGGTCATATCCGGATATTGCCGCAGATTGGACTCAAGTTCTTCCAAATCATGACGATATAGACGGATACCATGAAACTTCTGGAACCTCGTTCGCCACTCCAAGAACGGCTGGACTGCTGTCGAAGATTATAGTTACCCTGAGATTCGAATACAATGACTACTCATCTGGAGCCGATCCAATAATGAGATCAGGATTTATGATACAAGGGGATGGCATGAATATCTCGAATGACCACTTGCGGGATGCTCTGAATCTATCTGCTTGGTATCCATCATCATCTACATGGGATCCATTGTCGGGAACAATGCCGATATCTCCTGTGGCGCCTTGCTCCCAGGTAGGCTGGGGAGTAGTGAATGAAAGTAATGTCCAACCCATTATTGATCACTTGAAAGGAGTCTCTGAGATGGCACCCAGACCTTCTGATGTCGTAATGTGCATGGAGGCCAATCAAGCCATTAGAGAGGCCTACTGGTCATAGAAAATATACAGTAAAAGAAATTTATTTTTACCGATGGATTCAATAAAGGGCTTCATCAAGTTAGCTTGTGAGAAGGGTTACTCTGAGATGGAATCTCTCCTCACTTCGAGGCTCCAAGGAAATCTCCAAGATACTCAATATTGTTGAGAGTATCGAGGTCCTCAGTCATCTTTCTGTGACAAAAGAGGGTGTCGTTCAACTTGCAGAAATAAGACTGAAAGAAGGTAAGAAGCTACAAGATATTTCTGAAATCGATTGGCTCGAGGTAATAGAGATTCTTGAGGAGGGGGAGGATTCGTTAGTAGTTAGTTTACTATGCACCCATTCTTTCGCTAAATCAGCCATAGAGCTGTCAAATATCCAAGTCTATCCGCCATATGGAATTGATTCTGTCAGGGGAATGGAAATCCGGATGTCCGGACTATCTGATTCGGTCGGGAGGTTTGTTTCAATACTCAGAGTCATCCTCCCTCCTGACAAAATAAGTGTAAATTCAATAAGAGATGCAGAAAGAAATGGTTGGACTGATGGCCTAACTGATAAGCAGAAGGAAGTAATCTCCTATGCCATTAGAAGTGGTTACTTCGAGCCTGATTCAAAAATCAAATTAAAGGACATTGCTGAAGGCTTGGGCATGGCCAGAAGTACTCTTGGCGAACACATGAAAAGAGCCGAGTATGAAATCATGAAGAAAGTGGCCGAGGATCTTGATTGACCCCAAGGGGGTCAAAACAAAACGCTCAAGTCGTTGACTGCCCCGGTCAGTATAATGGTGCAGTACAGTCTACCCATGGTGCCCGGTCCGGACAAGATCAACTGGGAAGCCAAAGTAAATGGAAGGATGGTCAGTTTTCCGATAGATAGCAATGCCATTCTACTGGATATTCTACGAGATAAAGGAGGTAGCCTAGGCACAAAAAGAGGGTGTGATATGGGAACCTGTGGGTGTTGTAGCGTGATGATTGACGGGACACCAAAACTGTCCTGTCTAGTACTAGCACAAGAAGCCGATGGATGCGAAATCACCACAGTAGAGGGCTTATCTTCTGGCCATCATCTACACCCGATTCAACAGACCTTTGCAGAATGCGGAGGTAGTCAATGTGGTTTTTGCACCCCTGGATTTCTAGTAGTTTCTGCGGCCCTTTTGGAAGATAACCCATCTCCTACTAAGGATGAGATAAAAACAGCGATAGAGGGGAATCTATGCAGATGTACAGGTTACCAACAAATTGTTGAAGCTATTTCCAAGGCCTCTGAAATACTAGTCTCTGGAGACGGAATAGAAGATTCGACTTCACCCAAGAGTGACCCTCACCCAGGATTTGCAGGAGAGTAGCAGGATGTCAATGGAAGATGGTTCGTCCGAGGTTGGAGAAGATTCAGATTCTCCAACCTCCGATGAGATGGTTGGGTATAGGCAGCAACCTGGAAAATTACCATTTTCGAAACCTGGCTCTGGAGGCAAGAATCGCTTTTCGGAACCAACCGATCAATCAATGATTCCCGAATCTAGAGGAGGAGGGCTAGCTCAACCTTGGGGCTCTCATAAGCACGATAATCTAGTTAGTGGCCAAATTATTGGTAAGCCAACTTCCTTGGTAGATAGTAATTGGAAGGTCACAGGCCAAGCCAAGTATGGCGATGATATTAGGCTCCCTGGCGAGATAATTGGCAGAATACTTCGGAGCCCTCATCACTATGCCAGAGTACTCTCCATAGACATTAGCAAAGCAATGGAGTTGCCAGGCGTCTTAGGGATAGCAACTGGGGATGACGCCCCTGGTAAGTTCGGAGTACTTCCTGTGACTAAGGATGAGCATGCTATGGCTGTTGAAAAGGTCAGACATGTCGGGGATTTGGTTGCATGTGTGGCTGCAGTTGACGAGGTGACCGCCAGAGAGGCGTGCAGACTGATAGAAGTTGAATATGAAATTCTGGACTCGGTTCATGACATCAAGATGGGTCTGGAGAACTCTGAAAACCCAATCCATGACAGAGGGAAGTACCATATTGGAGAGTCAAATGTTCAGAAGAGGGTTTTCCAACAATTCGGGAATGTTTCAGAGATGAAAGAAAATTCCATTGCTAGTCATGAAGCTGATTGGACTTTCACTGGAGTCAACCATGGATTTACAGAGCCGCATGCTGTAGTTGCTCACTGGGATCCTTCGGGAAGGTTGACTCTTTACACACCACAACAAGTTCCCCATTACCTCCATAGAGCTCTTGCAGATGTCCTGGAGGTACCGATGCACCAGATTAACGTCTACAGAACGTTCGTTGGAGGGGGATTTGGAGGCAAATCAGATCCGTTTCCCCATGAGATGTGTGCAGCAATATTAGCTAGGAAGACAGGTAGGCCAGTAAGAATTAACTTCGATAGAGAAGAGGTTTTCTGGGTCAATAGAGGACGGCATCCTTCGAAAATTTCCATGTCTCTTCACGCAGATTCAGAAGGTAGATTGTGTGGAATAGAAACAGATGCGCTGATTGACGGGGGAGCGTTTGCCTCCTTCGGTCATGTGACTACCTACTACAATGGAGTTCTTCACACGGCCCCCTATGAAATTGGAGCATTTCACTACACTGGAGCTAGAGTCTGGACCAACAAACCAGCCAGCGGGGCGATGAGGGGGCATGGCGCGGTTAATTCAAGATGTGCTGTTGAAACTGGAATAGACGATTTGTCAGAAAGATTAGGCGTTGATCCAATAGACTTCAGATTAGCTAATCTCCTGCCTCCACATAGTGCCACTATTACTGGTTTTAGAGTGACCAGCATAGGCATGAGGGAATGTTTAGAGAGAGTTAAGAAAGAGTCCGGTTGGGAAGAAAAATTTAGAAAAATGCCTCTTGGAAAGGGAATAGGCATAGGATGTGGATTCTTCATCTCAGGGAGTGGGTTGCCAATTCACTGGGATCCCAACAAATTCCCACATGCTACTGTGCATCTAAAGATAGATATGGACGGAGGTGTAACGATTCATACCGGGGCCGCTGATATAGGACAGGGGTCCGATACAGTTGTCGCTCAATCGGTTGCTGAGGTACTAGGTCTCCCCCTTGACATGATAAGAGTGAGGAGCAGGGAGAGCGATACATCGCCTGTGGATCTTGGTTCTTATTCTTCTAGAGTGACTTTCATGAATGCCAATGCCGCCATATCGGCGGCGATGGAAATCAGGGATGACTTACTCAATGCGACTAGCGAAATCACTGGAGCCCCAACTGAGTCGTTGGTAATTGGTGACCGCCGGATATTCAAAAAAATGGACCCGGCGGTTGGTGTTTCCTATCTGGAGGCTTTGCACAAGGCCCAGGAAGATAGGGGCGCCTTGGTTTCATCTGGATCTTACAGGACCCCTCCTATGGGTAGGGCGCACAAGGGGGCGGCTGCAGGGCTGGCTCCTGCGTACTCGTTCTCGGCATATGTCGCCGAGGTGGATGTTGATGTAGAGACAGGGCAGACGAAAGTGGAAAGAGTGTGGGCCGCTCATGATTGTGGAAAGGCTCTGAATCCACTTGCTGTCGAAGGGCAAATCATTGGTTCGTGCCATATGGGGATGGGTCAGGTCTTGAGTGAAGAAATGAAGTATGGGAGAACAGGACACCTCATTAATCCAGATTTACTTGACTACAAAATACCAACTGTTCATGAGATGCCCCACGTAACGCCAATAATTGTTGAGTCTAATGACCCAGAGGGCCCATTCGGTGCTAAAGAAGCTGGAGAAGGGCCGCTTCTCCCGATTTTACCGGCAGTGGTCAATGCTGTCTACGACGCAATTGGAGTTAGGGTCGATGAACTGCCAATTACTCCCGATAGGCTTTACAAAGAAATTGAGAAGAGGTGCAGGAAAGAAAAAATTGGAGACCCCCTAGATTTGAGTCCCCCAACTCTTCTTTTCTCTCCCTTGCAAGAAACTCTTGTGGAACGAGCGTACTTGCATTCTGAAAGGGATATCGAGAGGCGCCATGATGATGACCCCCCTCCCTATCATAATGGTGCTCTATTCGGACTTGATCCTGAAGTGCCCGGGGACGAACAAGACTCAAGATGGGCCGCAGTTGTCATCCCTCCTGAAGGTTATTTGGATAATCCAGGGCTTGCTGGTAGTGCTTGGAAGCATGCTGAGAGACGTCATAGGGAGGACTAGTAATGAGGATGCCTCCGTTTAATCTGCATAATCCATCAACTCTAGAGGATGCTCTTGCAATGGCTTCTGAATTAGAATCATCTGGCGAAGAGTTTGATTGGATCTCAGGAGGTACCGACTTAATCCCCAATTACAAATGGCATCTCAATACAAAGAAGAATGTCATATCCCTATCAGGAATTGAGGAACTCCATCAATTAGGAGAAAATAGAATTGGGGCGATGGTTACACTTCAAGAGTTGGTCGAGTCAGATTCCATACATCCGCTAATCAGTGAGGCGGCCAGCAAGGTTGCCAGTATAATGATCAGAAGATCTGCCACACTCGGAGGGAATATTTGCTTAGACACTAGGTGCTTCTGGTATAATCAAACTGAGCAATGGAGAGAATCGATAGACTGGTGCCACAAATGTGATTGTGGCACTGGAGCAGACTGTAGAGTGATACCGAATCAGAATGAGCTGTGTGTGGCTACTTATCAGGCCGATATGGCCCCTGTTCTGATGTGCTTAGGCGCAACCATTCACCTCTCATCCCCAAGGGGTTCTAGATCTATGCCGATTGACGAATTCTTCAAGCTAGATGGAATGACTAGGAATGTACTGGAAAATGGAGAGATTGTCACTCATGTTACACTACCAGATGACTTATCCGAATGGGATGGAGACTATCAAAAATTACGCCAAAGAGAGAGTTGGGATTTCCCCGAGGCTGGAGTAGCCGTCACTTGGAAAATGGGGGCTGATGGGCCCGATGGATTACGTGTAGCGACAACCGGTCTAGAATCCATACCGTCTTTACATACTGAAGAGACCACACAAGTGTTAGAAAATTGGAATGGGGAGGAGAGCATTCTGTTGCTTTCCGAGTCGATAAGAAAATCTGTGAAGCCAGTTCTAAACACTTGGTTTCCGCCCTCTTATCGTAGGAAGATGGTCAAAGTTCTAACTAGGAGGGCTTGCAAGGGCATGCTGGAGGGTCAATCTTGAGAACTGCTGTTATTTTTCTTTCAGCCATATTAGTGATGTGTCTTCTGGCGCCTTTCAGTACGTCTCAACAACCCAGCCCACCTGGATGGGGCTTGGGAATTGACTACCCTCAGGAAGACGAAGATGAGCCGTTTAAACTCAGTAATAGGGGAACTGTGATTGTCAGCTTCTTCGTTAACAATGAAGAGTTGCTTCCGATTACTATTGACTTCACATATGAAGTGCCATTTGAGGGAGAGTTCGACGGCCCTGAATCCGAAACGATCGGTGCCGGGAATAACAAAACATTCTCTCTGACAATAATGGATATTGAAGTAGGGGACTTTTCAGCTGAAGTCACCGAGGAGTTTAGTATCTTGGGGACGTTAGTAGCTAGAGGTTCTGTACCGCAGCCGATTCCTGATTCGAGGGAAGGGGTTGGGCAATTGCAAATTCCTACGATTCACTCACTTAGTGCAACATTATCCGAGCCTGTTGGCCCTATGAACTCTGGTTCAGAAATGACCCTGACCCTGGAGGTCAAAAATCTCGGTAACGTAGTGGACAGGGTTGGTTCTGTTGAGGTCTCTGATAACTGCCCATTGCTAACAACGGACAACGGCCTTGATTCACTCACGACGAAAGACATATCCATTGGCGCACAAATTCAAGCTAGCCTAATCGTTACAGCTTCCCAGAGTCACCCACAAAGGAACTGTGATATTGAAGTGACCGTTTCTTCCAATGGGGCGACAAACTCTGGAGGCTCTGAGATGTCGGAAGATAATGTTCGAGTCTCTGTGGAGCCTCCTCCAGCAAATCAAGAGGATCAAGAAAGTCCGGGAGAAAATGAGGGCATTGTTGAAGAAGTAGTCAGTTCAAATCTACCATTTCCCGGAGTATTGCCTATTGTTTCTATCATTTTGTTAGCTTCAATGAAAAGAAGAAGTAATTTCTAGAAGTCGTGGATTACTATTCATACTAATCATGTCACTTGGTCCAAATTGACGTGATAGTCATCAAAAACATACCCGAACATATAATTGTACAATCGCACTCCGCACAGCACCGTAGGTGTTGAACTGAACCTAGGTTAGGAAGTTGGTATTAGTGGATGATAAAGACGGTGGCCGAGAATTTGGTACATACGTCACTTGGTCCCTTGGAGTAACGACTGCTTTACTGCTAATTCTACCGATGATTTTCGTAGTTGGAAAGGCAACACATTACTCAGCATACTCAAGCGAGGGAGACTATGATGGACTTGCACAGCTAAAGGACATGAGAGATAGCTTGGAAGATGAAGATGGATACTCGATTGCCAACACTATGTCCACCCCCATGCTAGTGAATGATTGGAAATATCCCCACAGAACAATGCTATTGGTGATTGCTCCTGAAAAGCCGATTGATGAGACTGAGGCTGAGTCAATTTACGACTTCGTGACCAAATCTGGAGGGAAGGTCATTGTGGCATCTGATGGGACTAATGCTAATCGTTTGGCCTCGAAGTTTGGAGTGACATACTTTGACTCGCCTTTGCTAGACGAGAATCAATACTATGTTACTGAAAATGATGATGGTACGAGCCAATACTCATGGGAAAATGTATGGGGAATTGGTACGCTAGAAGAAGAGTCTACTGAATTTGGCAATGATGGATGTGGATCTTTCGAAATAGATCAGTATGATGACTCTTGTTCACTTCCAGTAATGTTCAGGAAGCCAACTGGAATGAAATTTGAACAGACCGAGAGAGATAGGGAAGAACCGGGACACAGAGATGTTACTGTTATCTCCAAGGCGTCTCCCTCTGCATTCATTGACCTGATTGGAAATGGGGATTCTAGCGACTTTAGAAATCCTGCCCCTGGGGACCTCTCCTTAATGATTAGAGCTGACTACCCGGGAATAGAAGTATATGACAAGGTAAGAGGAGGGCAGGCAATTGTAGGGGGCGATATTGGCGAAGTAGAAGTGACCGGGAGTATCGTTTTTGTCTCGGATCCAGAGGCTTTCTCGAATATGCTCTGGACCGATGAAGTAGCCCAAGGAGAAGGCATTCCAAGGGTATGCGAGGTAGTTGGGGCGTACCAAAGTTGCTGGAATGACGCTTTTGAGGATACTGACGGAGCTCAATGGAATGGTAACGGGGATTACTTCCGACTACTGATCCACTCGATGATGGAGTTCGATAATCTAGGTTTAGCGGGAGAAGTCAAGGATTACCCGTCTAACTTCCAAGTGGTTTTCGACGAGAGTCGTCATGTCACTGGAGTAGTTTCGGCACCATTTGTTGAGGCTATGAGTACGGTCGTATTGCTTACATCCAACACGTTCCTCAAGTGGTTAGTTGTGCTAAACGTGGGCCTACTGTTGCTTGTTGCTATGATGATAGTACCAGAGAAGGAGAACTGGCGGCACGTTTTCGATCTTACAAGGTTCTCCGAGAGGCCGAATAAGCTAGATCCTGGAGATTACAGGAAGAGAGTGCAGCAGGCGCTATTCACTAAAATTAGAGTTCATCACGATCTAACCAGGGACCAGATGGCACTGAAGCCACCAGCTGAGATTCAATCCATGATTGGAAATCCTAGACTAGTCGAATTGGCTTACTCAAAGGAAAGGAAATACTCCCCAAAAGAGCTCAGAGAGCTGATGCAGGCCATCAGACGCTGGGGAGGCGGTAACTGACCGCAAACGCAATTGACAAAAGTAATGAGAAACTGGAGATAATAGTATGAACGCAACACCACCAGCAGAAAAGCCCCCGGCACCACCAGCAGATGCAGTATCCAAGGGATACGAAGAGAAGGCCGCCAAGGCCAGAGGTTCGAAGAAGACCAATGAAAAACTTGAGGCGGTTGGAAGAATCGGGGAGGCCATCAGTGCTGAGGTACAGAAGGTCATCATTGGAAAATCACACGTCATTGACAATGTATTGGTCAACATTCTATCCAACGGGAATCTTCTTTTCGAGGATTATCCAGGACTAGCTAAGACTCTGATGACAAATACGTTCGCAGATGCTCTTGGTTGTGATTTTAAGAGAGTACAGTTCACTCCAGATCTTCTACCTGCTGACATCACTGGAACTAACATCTACGATGCCAAAAAGGGAGAATTCACGTTCAAGCCGGGGCCGATTTTCTGCAACCTGCTTCTCTCTGATGAGATAAACAGGGCCCCACCGAAGACTCAGGCAGCTCTACTTGAAGCGATGCAGGAGAAGCAAGTGACAATTGGTGTTGTAACACACAAGCTTCCTGCCCCATTCTTGACCATGGCCACTCAGAATCCGGTTGAGCAAGAAGGGACATATCCCCTCCCAGAGGCTCAACTTGATCGTTTCATGTTCAAGATGAGCGTTGGGTACCCCAGTAGGGCCGATGAGGATGAAATCTTAGCTAGACGTGTAGCTAGAAAGAAAGATGCTGTAGAAGTAGAGACGATTACTGATCCAGCACGTGTGGTTGCAATGCAAGAGGCGTGTGAGGACGTTTACGTAGACCCAGCAGTCAGGATGTACATGGTTGAGATTGTCACTAGGACAAGAGAGGACCCCCGAGTATTGGTAGGTTCTTCTCCTCGTGGCTCACAAGCTCTACTGAAGACTAGTCGTGCCGCGGCCGCAATGAGCGGAAGGGATTTCATCACTCCAGACGATGTAAAGGCGGTGGCTACGCTGGCTGTATCACACAGACTAATCCTGAAGCCAGAGCATCAAATAAAGGGCTTAGAAAACGAAGAGGTCGTTTCAGACATTCTTCGTCAGGTCCCCGTACCTACGGTTTGAGGCCCTGATATTAGGATAAGAGAGGAGATTAGTAATGGCGTGGAGCAGAAAATCGGCGATGTTTGCGTCTCTTGCCGTCGCGCTTTATCTTCTTGGATTAGTACTCCGTAACCAGCAACTTGTTACTGTTGCTGTCGTCCTTCTTTCTTTCTTGACATGGGCGGCTTTCATGTCCAATCATGCTGACGTCTCATCATCAGGTAGGAGGATAGAAGATGAAAAGAGGATTGATGGAGTTCAGTTGAATAGTATCGTAGCACTAAGGAAGATATCTTCTTCAAGAATTTTCGAGGACGGGGAGATAGAGGTCACCCTAAGGCTTCAGAATAAATCCAATCTTGCTAAGATTGTAGAAGTTCGCGATAGGGTTCCAGAGGTCATGAGAGTCAAGAAAGGCGCGAATTACGTACTAATGGAACTCGGCCCCCAGAGAGAGACCACTATCAAATATACAATTGAAACACCCCTCAGGGGATTCTACACAATAGGACCTGTTTGTATTAGAATACAAGACGCATTCGGACTTTTCCACAATGAGAGGGAGGTCAATCTGTATGACGATTTCCTTGTTTTCCCTAAGATGGAAGACATCAAAGATGCACTCATAAAAAGTAGAGTTCCAAAGATTTTCACTGGTGCGGTAAATATCAGGAACCCTGGGGAAGGATCAAATTTCTACAATCTCAGAGAGTATATTCCAGGAGATCCGATGAAGAAGGTCAACTGGTCGGCGACCGCTAGAAGCGGTGGCAAAATGATGGTTAATGAGTATGAAAGAGATGCTGTCAGTGATATCATACTGATTATTGACAGCAGGTCAGTGAGCGAGACTGGACCCGTTAGTAGAAACTCATTGGTCTACAGCACGAGGGCGGCTGCAAGTCTAGCACAGTACTTCCTATCTAGGAGAGACTCGGTCGGATTGGTGGTTTACAGTGACGAAATAGTTTCTGTGGACAGGGACACAGGGAAGAAGCAATTGTATGTACTGCTAACTAAACTCTCTGGAGCAATCGCGAAAGGGAATACGCCTCTCAAGGTAGTCACAAATAGGATAATGCCTCATATCAATAGAGGGAGCCCGATTATCATCCTGAGCCCGTTGGAGGATGATTCAACTATCGTAGATGCTGTGAGAGACTTAAGAGCTAGGAACTTCGATGTCACTGTTCTTTCGCCTAGTAGCTTGGAATTCGAATTCGATGCTAAGAGATTGGATAGGACCGGATACGAGGTCCTTAAGACTGAGAGAGATATCTTGATGAGTGAGTTACGGGGGTTAGGTGCTTTCGTGATGGATTGGGAACCGGATATGATGCTCAATACTGCCTTGGCAGGTGCTAGGGGATTCTAAGGAGGTTTTAGATGGCTAAGAAAGTTAGTGTTGATGGAGGAGGAGACACTTCTCATCTCTACGAGAGTAAGACTATTAGATCGTCGGCACCCAGTAGAAAAAAGGCTGCTGGAAGGCTAAAATCTAGTACTGAAATTCCCAAGGACGCTATTCCAGAGATACATGTTCCTAGTTTCATTGAGTCTTTCTTTGGAGGGCCTGTAGTAGCTAAGCAGAAATTCTTACCAGCAGATAGGATGGTATCCTCACTTCAGATAGGAGCGGCGTCTTCTTTGACTATCCTGTGCTTCCTAACTCTCGCCATTACACCAGTTTCTGGAACTGCATGGTTTGCAGTATCGAATATTTTGGGACTAGGTTCACTTGGCGGACTTTTTCATCTTTCTCTGATCGTAATTGGTCTGATTGGCGGAATCTATGGAACATTCCAGAGAGACAAGAGAGCGATGCTTGTGTCTTACGTAACATTAATTCTAGTGACAATTAGGTTTGCCGGAAGTACGGTTGAGTTCAGGTTCGATTTTCTCCCAGAGGGAGAAATTGCTCAGAAATTCATTTTGATTCTATATGCCGTTTTCCTTGTGATGTACATAGAACTATCAAGTGGGGTGATAAGATTCTCAATGCTAGATACATCGATTAGGATGAATGAGGTTTATGTAATGGGGGTCAAGAAAATCACAAGGAAATACCATACATCCCTGGCCATAGCTCCCGTTATTGCTGGAATCGTAGCTCTGATGACACTTCTGATTAATCTCATCATTCCTGCTATTGTGGATATTTTCGACGGTAGCTCTGACGTTGCCTCGGAGAGATTACGTGAATCTGTGGAGTTAACTAGTGTTTATGGGGTAGCTTTGGGGACGGCAATAGTTTTCTTGATAATCGCGATAATGTTTGGAGTTAATCTTCCCCTCAGAATCCAACAAATGAGAGAAAGGGGCGCCTAGTTTCCAATATAGCCACCAGCTAATCCAAGATCGGTCATCACCAAGATAGCCACTGCTTCTACCACTGGCGCGGCCCTGGGCCCTAGAACTGGATCGTGTCTTCCACCTACTTCGAGAGGCATTCTCTCGTTACTTGGAAGATGTAGGGTGAATTGCTTACGGGGAAGGCTACTGGGTGGTTTGAAGTGGATTTTCACACAGATTGGTGCGCCAGTAGAGCGACCTCCCAATGAACCATCTGCAATAGCCTCGGAAGATCCTTCTAAGATAGGGCCATCTGTACCTGGGACCCATGCATCATTATGCTCACTGCCCCTCATTGTAGAAGATCTGGTACCATGGGAAAACTCAACTGCTCTGGCCCCTGGAATTGCCATTAATGCTCTGGCAAGTGATGGCTCGATACCATCAAACCATGGCTCCCCAACGCCGATTGGGAGACCTTCTATCAATAGCTCAACAACAGATCCAATGGTGTCCCGATCTTTCCTGATAGATTCTATCTCTTGTGACATCAATATTGCCGCATCGGGATCTCTGCAGTTTAGCCTACCAGAGTCAGAAGAGGTTTCGAAAGGGTTTTCTCTTTCTAAGTCAAATAGTGGCCTAGATTTTATGTCCCCGACACTGTGTAAGTGTGCATGGCAAGACCAACCTACTTCATCTAGAAGTGACCTAGCTTGGCTACCTGCCGCTACTAGTCCGAAGGTTAGCCTGGCCGACTGGGAACCTCCTCCTCTCAAATCAGCCATTCCCTCTGACCTTACCGATTCTACCATATCTGCGTGTCCTGGCCTTGGGTGATCGGGCAAGAAAGAGTAGTCTCTTGACTTGGCATCTGAATTCATCGTCAACATCAGAATTGGCCATCCAGTAGCCTTTCCTTCATACACCCCAGACATTATCTCACAATTATCCGGTTCTGTCCTCTGGGAGAGGCCCTTTCTGCCTGGTTTCCTTCTTTGGAGGTCACGAAGTAAAATCGCCGAATCCAAAGGCGTGCCTGCTGGAACACCCTCCACCAGTGCGCCAACACACTTTCCATGACTCTCTCCGAATAGAGTCACCTTGAGATTCTCGCCTAGTTCCATCCCCAAACTCATACCTCCTCTGTCAGTTCATCACATGTGACGAATTCTGTGATTAATACCTGTTCACAGAACTGTTTCAATTGGGATTCTAGGAATTCTTTTTCTGACTCATAGCATACTGCCGTTATTGCAGGACCGGAGCCACTTATTCCTGCGGCTAAAGCCCCTGAAGCAATCATCATATTAGAGATTCTTAGTGCCTCAAAATCATCGACAGAGGCCGCCACTGCCATGCCATTAGATGAAAGTGCATCTAGTATCGATCCGTTAATTAGAGATGCCAAAGATCTATCGAAAATCTGTGAGTTCCCTGAGAATGATTCCTTATCGACATTATATTTCCTAAGCCCTCTGAGGCCAACTAAAACTGAAAGTCCAGTTTCCGCATCACCCTCGAATAGGATAGATTCAACCGAGGGGACAGAGGGATCTATGACCTTCCATCCAGAAGAAATGGCAGCCCATGTATCGTCCATACTTCCTGTAACAGAGCATCCGGATTCTATCTGTGCCTCAACTGCTAAGTCGACTATTTCGAAATCCGAAAGTCCGGTCCATGATGCCTTATCCAGTGCCCTTAAAGCCGCACAAGCCAGAGCTGAGCTAGATTTCATACCCTGGCCTATGGGAACGTCACTGATTATCTCCCAACCAAATTCTGAAGGCAATGGGAATCCATTTTTTCTCCAGATTGAAGAAACTTGTGATAGTAAATCGTGATTATCATTCTCTACTTCCATTCGCTCATCGTGAAGATTCACACGAGTCTGGAGTTTGATGGGAATTGAGCAACCCTTTCCATTGCCCATGGCATGTAAGATGGAAACTGCACCATTAGCTGTTCCAGATGCGAGAATTGTCATTTTTCACTAACCTCCCCCTGAATTGATTTGCCAATATGGCGCATTCCACCACCATTGAGAACAGTAATTTCATCTCCTGATTTTATTTTGGTAACTGAGACTGCGCTACCGGAAGGTGTCACTAGGCGTACTGTCTCTGCCTGTTGAACCAAGATGTTACCAGTGAAATTTTCAGACTCCAGTGAAATTTTCAGAAGCGGCCTTCTCTCAATCTTCAGTCTGCCAATTGTAGCTATTCTGGTAAGGCCTATATCAGAATATACGGCGACTTGGTCTCCTGAAGACAGCTCGCATAGGTACTTTGTAGATCCATCTCCCATCAAGACGTATGAGTGGACGGCTCCTGCATTCACTCTGAATGGCCTCGAAGGAACATATTGAGAGGGAACAGTCTCACCATGGACTAAACAAAGACATGATGATGAAGACCCTACGAAAATACCCTCTCCATCCGATAGTCTCTCGGCGAGATCTACACAAACCCTCTCTCCAAGACCCGCTGTGGTGACTGAGGATATTATGGCAGTGGATAGCTCCGGATTGTTTCTGTCATCTCTGACCGGTATTCTCTCCTCTGCGATCTTCAATGCGGACGACCAAAGAGAGGGAGACAATTCTTCAGGAGGGATGACTATTGCATCAACACCTTGCTCAAGGGCGAATGCGACCCCCTGGATATCTATTTCCTCGGAGATCGATACAGCAACCTTAGTGCCACTATCCGATGCGGCCGCCACTATATTCTCCAGAGGGATCATCTTCCAGTCAGAGCATCTCATCATCACCCAAGGAACCAGTCCAACAAGTGACATAGCCTCATCTTGTCCCTTGAAATCGTCGAGTTCCACGACCGCTACTTCTGGATCTTGTCCTTTCCACACCCTATATTCTGAATTATTGGAAGTAGTTTCATATTTTTCTGCATCGATCCATATTTCCATCAAATCACCCCAAATATGAGGCGGCCTCATTCGCACTGGCCCCTTCATGGATTACTGCTCTGAGGGCCTTTATCCTAGCAACACTATCGGTTGCTGAGAATATTTGCCGCCCCATACAAACTCCTGCCCCCCCTACCGAGATAGCCTCTTCAACAATCTTGAGAGTATGTAGGAATGGCTTGTCTTCAGCACCTCCTGCTATCAAGACTGGGATGGGTACCGCTGAGCAAACTTTGGAGAAAGATTCAGCATTTCCCGTCCAAGGGACCTTGGCCACATGACAGCCTAGCTCCCATGCTACTCTAGCGGCATGGGCCACGCCGTTAGTCGCATCGTCTTCACTCAGATTCAGATTTGGACCCCGGGGGTACACCATGCCAAGAACGGGAATATCGTACTCCAATGCTGAAGAAGTTAGGGCTCCAGCAGATTCGATCATCTTGTATTCCTGATCGTCCCCTAGATTAATCTGACATGAAATTGCGCTAGCTCCTCTTTTGAGAGCCTCTTGAGCATTCCCAACAATTACTTTGGTTCCAGATCTTTTTCCACCATGTACAGTAGAAACCGAGACGTGCATAACGAAATTTTCCCACTTGGTCCTTGGTAACTGGTGTGAAAGAATACCCTTCTGGAGGACGATTGCATCGGCACCTGCAACAATGCATGAATCAATGAGCTCGTCCATGTTATCAAGCCCTTTCTCTGGATAGCCAGAAATGCCATGATCCATGGGGATCCATAGTCCCCTTCCTTCTGGAAGAAGACGAGATAGCCTTTCATCTAGGTCATCTGCCATGCATGTTCGTCCAAGCTCCATCACTTGAATGATGGGTTAATGCCATGAGGTAGAAAAATTATGTTATTCAATCCCTACATGTCAAAATCTACGATTACAGGAGCATGATCAGAAACAACCAGCCCCCCTTCTCTCATTACCTCTGCAGATTTCATTAGGGCTCTGGCGGAATCATTTGCTAAGACGTAGTCTATTCTCCACCCTCTATCTCTCTCTCTGGCCCTCCTGAAGTTTGACCACCATGTATACGGCCCTTTCTGAGGTCCCATATGAATCCTCAACAGATCATGCCAGCCCCTATTCAGTAGCCTGGTGAACCAATCCCTCTCGTGCTCCAGGAATCCTGATGACCTCTTATTCCCCTTTGGATCCCATATGTCGTCTTCAGTGTGCGCAATATTGAGGTCGCCACAAAGGATAGCGGGCTCTTCTGAACCGACGAACATCTCAGCCCACTCCATTAAATCCTCTATCCATTGATCCTTGTATGCCTGCCTTTCCGCGCTTGATGACCCGTTTGGAAGATAGATATTCACACAATGCATCCCATTGTGCTTTGTATGCAAAACTCTACCCTCTGGATCCCTGACCTCGTCCAAATCAGTATCTATTCCCCTACCAATCTCATCCATTCCAACCCTGGAGCATGCCATCACTCCCGAGTATCCCTTTCTCTGTGCTGGATGCCATATCACATCGTATCCCTCAGGTTCCGACCAGTCCTTCGGCATCTGCTCGGGCAGGGCCCTCACCTCTTGGAACAGCATCACATCAGCATCTATCCTCTCTATGAAATCATAGAGTCCTTTCCTGTGGGCCGCTCTGATGCCATTCAGGTTCCAAGTGACTACTCTCATGCCCACCCCTCATTGTGACAGGTCTTTGACTTTCTCGACCAAATCCATATTCCTTATTCTTAAAATCCCAACCGGTACCATTGCTACAGAAATCAGTAATACCACTGACATGAGCTGGAAAGCAACGTTCGGGACTAGGACCACTGGGAAGTAGAATTGCCATGTTGAGAATTCAGCCGCCAGACCTAATGCGCCACCGAAGGCGAAGATAACTCCAAACAGACCCCCTATCAAACCAATGATGGTACTCTCGAAGAGCAGCATTACTGAAAGACTTCCAGTAGATGCCCCTAATACTCTCAAAGTAGCCAATTCGAAATCCCTCTCAGCTAGATTCATGACCATAGTATTGAACATAACCGCTAGAGTGAATACGAATCCTAATCCCATTATCGCGCCTAGAACTTGAGTTTGTCGTTCAAGTAGAGATTCTATCCCCCTAAGAAGTGATTCCCTCTCTTGAATTCCACTGGATAATATCCCAAGCTCCTCATCTACGGCAACCCCCTCTGGGAACTCCAAGTAGACTGCTGTAGCGTTGAATCCAATTATCCCTGCCAAGTCTGTCTGATGGAGGAACATAGTTCTAGAAATCTCTCCTCTCACAGATCCTACAATATCTACTTCCAATTCGTTACCAGATATTGATACAAATTTTCTATCCCCCACTTTCCATCCGGTCATTTTTAATGACCCCTCGTCCATCATGACCTCTGTTATGACAGTATTTGGAACTGGTTCTGAACCATCAATAATTTCCGTCTGCCTCATTGATTCACCGTCTCCAAAACCTCCTAGTCCCACTAATACGAAGCTTCTCTGTAGTTCTGAAGAGTCAATTAGAGTTCCGACGGGGGCCTCGATAACTATCTCATATGAGGCGCCTCTATCCATGGCCCACTCTACTACTTCGGACTCCCCATCGGGTTGAACAAAAACCTGCGCATCCCAAGTTTGACCTTCCCTCAAACCCCCTACTATAGTATCATTCAATGCGACGGTCATCATCTGAATCGAGCCTGCCAGCATCAGAGAGATTCCTATGGCAAGGAACGTCATCCCAAGTCTCGCTGGCTTTCTAAGACTCGAGCGAACTGAGAGTCCCAGCAGAGTGGGCATCCAGCCAGTTAGTGTCTGCAGATAGTTTGATCCAACTCTGATTTCAGAGCCCCCTCCAAGAGCCTCTAGAGGATCTATTCTAGTTGCCTTCCAAGCAGGGTAGACTCCAGAAATGAAAACTATTGACATGGTGATGCCCATAGTTGAGAGGTACAGTTCACTGGGTATTTCTCTCACAATTATTGGAATTCCCACTATTCCCTCATAGAAATCCAGCATTCCATTCATACCATATGGTCCGGCTATCGATCCAAGTAGACAACCGAATCCACCGATTACTAAAGGAGCCATCAGATATCCCGACATTATTGATTTCCTAGGTAATCCGAGAGTCCTGAGGATGGCTATCTCACGAGTCTGGCTCTGGACCAGCCTCTGTAAGCTAAGAGCGATTGTTATGGCTGCAATCAGTTGGATTAGGATGGTAAAAGGCGCGGCTATTGTCTTGGAGCCCTCCAGGTCTAATCTCATTAGCTCTACTGACTCGACCTGCCCCCTGTCTCTTATTCGTCCGTTCATGCCATTTTCATCCATAGAACTGGTGATGGCCCCCTTTACTCCGTCCAAGTCCTCGCCCTCATACTCCTCAGTGTCAGAAAGGTCGAATGATGGAGTCCCAGAAATATCCAGAACTATGGTATTTGCAGATCCCTGTGACAGGCCCGTAAGCCTCTCCATTCCAGAACTGGAAAGGTAGCCGACGACGAACTCGCCTGATTCGGGAGGGAACAGAGATCCTTCTGGAGCCATGTAGATGTGCAACGGATGGTATGCGAATCCAACTATTGTGAAATTCATACTTCCCTCTCCTACCCCGATGGTCACCACGTCTTGTAGGCTCAGAGAAAGCGCCTCCCTAACATGCTCGTCAATCACTATCTCGTCCTCTGCCTCAGCCGGCATACCTTGGGAGTGTCCATCGGGGAACCATGCCTTGTCTACATCGGAGTCGTGAGGTATCCCATGCCATACGGAGTTGATTACATTCTGACCGGAGTCGGTCATGTGGAACATCGCACCGTTCATCACGATCCTGCCCTCGCATTGATCCAGGGGCTCAGCTCCCTCGGGCCAGGAGGACTCAATCTCTGAGCAGAGGGATTGAACCTGTTCACCAGACCATGTAGAGGTCTCATTATCAATCCAGATATCCGCTAGATTGCTTCCCGAATCACTATCCTCATAGATTGAGTCATACATCGGTCCTAGATTTGCTGAGTATCCTCCAAATGTTATGCCTGCAAAAACACCAACAAAGATCATGCCGATTACAGCGGAAAGTCGAAGTTTTGTCCCCCAAAGACTCCTTGCAAGTCTCTTATTCAGTAGATTGGAGGAGCCGAACATTCTTCCACCTCAAGAAATGGTTGCTTTCTCGCTTGAAATTGTCTTCTCATCGGATACTATCTGGCCACTATCTATCCTGATAACCCTGGTTGCATAAACGATCAGAGATTCGTCGTGAGTAACTAGGACAGCTGTGATGTTCTCCTTCTCACAGGCCTCGACGAGAACTTGCATCACCTTGTCGGAGGTCTCGGTGTCTAGATTCCCTGTGAGTTCATCGCCCAGGAGAAGAGTAGGCCTCTTAGCTATACTTCTAGCAATAGCAACCCTCTGTTGCTGCCCTCCGCTAATCTCCCCGGGGAACCTATCTCTTTCGGAGTGGAGCCCGACCAATCTGAGCAGCTCCTCCGCTCTAGACTTGTCCTTGTTCCCGGCTAGCTCCTGAATAAGCGATACGTTCTCAATCACTGTAAGATCCTGGAGGAGGTTGAAGAACTGGAACACATATCCTATGTTCTCCCTCCTGAATGATGTCATTTCCTCTGAATTTCCCCTAGGGACTTCTGAACCCATGAAGCTGTATGAGCCATCAGTAGGGCTATCCAAGGCCGATAGGCAGTTCAGAAGAGTGGTCTTTCCTGATCCCGATGGGCCCAAGAGAAGAACCCTCTCTCCCTCGTCTATCTGAAAATTAATTCCATCAAGGGCCTTCACAGCTCCCGCGGGGGTTTCATAGTACCTCTTTACATTAGTCATTGATAAGAGTGGCATGATAAACATGCCACTCGGTTGTTGGATATTGAGGTATCGTCCAAAAGTTTTGGAGTCTTATCTAATCCCTTCGAGATGCCATGGAGGCACCGATTAGGGCTATTGCCCCCAGTAGTGCTCCAAATCCGGGAACGTTTGGGCCGTAAGCGTCAGAATCTTCAGTGTACCCTTCTGCCCATGTATCGTAAATGGCAACAGTGAATCCGTAGTCGTCTCCGATATCTAGCGTATCCCCCGGAGATACCATTCCGTCCATGTCATTGTCAGCGAATGTAAACATGATATCACAGCCCTCTACACAATTGGCTTCCCCTGGTGCGCTTGCCACTCCTGATTCAAGGAGTCCGGAAGCGACCAAAGAGCACTCGTCCAGAGAGTCTACTCCGTTGCAATTTAGGAACCTGAGTTCGAAGTCGGAAAGAGGTGCTGTGAAAGTAAGGTTATCTGCAACCACTCCAAATCTTGGACCTGCCTCATGGCCGTCGTTGTCCGATTCTCCATCATCGTACTCATCGGAACC
>DAYH01000026.1:5404-5525 GCA_002506825.1 Euryarchaeota archaeon UBA103 | reverse complement strand
CTCGCAATCTTCTTCGCCGTCATTCACCCAATCCTCGGGTATTTCTTCGCCGTTGTCACACATCCACATGTCTGGCTCGTTATCGGAATCTGATCCATCATCATCGTACTCATCGGAACCG
>DAYH01000026.1:0-5084 GCA_002506825.1 Euryarchaeota archaeon UBA103 | reverse complement strand
CAATCTTCTTCGCCGTCATTTACCCAATCCATAGGGATCTCCTCATCGCCATCATCGCAGAGGAACATCTCTTCTGAGTCGTCATCGTCTCCCATGGTGGAAATCCAATGTTCGAGCTCCTCGTAGTCGAGAGAGCCATCTCCGTTAGCGTCTGAGTAGTCGAATGCGTCTTGACTCTCGGAACGTTCCTGTTCGTCAGCCCATCCACCATCTTCGTAGATGACGAAGTCGTCGAACTCCGTCCAACTGACTGATCCATCATCATTGTAGTCCATCATGTCCAGTATCATGTCTGGACTCATTTCATCGCCATCATGGGATTCGTGGTCATCGACCATCTCAATGAAGTATTCCAACTCCTCCAAGGATAGGAGATCGTCGCTGTCTGTGTCTGCTTCCTGGAAAATGCCCATCATATCGTCTTGGGCATCCTGACCTTCGCCATCGCCCCACGAGTCCCAGAACTCATCCCAGCTCAGGTAGCCATCGTCATCACTGTCAAACATGTACAGGACTTCCTCCGGGGAGGGAGGCCCATCTCCGTCATCGCCGTCACCGTCTCCATGGCCGTCATCCAGAGTCTCGGACAATCCATCGAACCACACTGGAAGTGCGGTCTTTGGGAGTGTCTCGTCAACCTCGATTACTATCGCATCGCCCCACATAACGGTGTAGGACATGACAGTGGTGTTGGTTCCATCGTCCATTTTCATCTCATATGATAACAAGTCCTCGTTCTCATCCAAGAGGATGGTCATCTCTGTTGAGGCTCCATCCTCGGTCATGGTCATGGTCATTGTCTGTGTTCCGGTCGATGCGTCGTAGGTGAAGCTGGCACTTTCGGTAGGCATGCCGTCATCATTGTCCGAGTCGGGTTGGTCGTCTCCCATGCCCAAGCCTGGAATTCCTTCGGCGGGACTTCCCTCTATCATCGCATGCACCATGTCCAGAACGGATCCATCCGCATCTCTTGTCTGAGTGCTGCTTGAGACAGCATCGGCCATCATTCCGCTGGCAAGAGAGTGTATGTTGACTACCTGTCCGACTTGGATAACTGTGTAGTCGACGGTCATCATTGGGTCGACTGAGACATAAGTCCTTACCATTGCGGAGTCATTCGCTAGATCGACCATCACGTGCTCCTCTATGTGTATTTCCATCTCGTCCATACCCATCTCATCTTCTACCATATTCATCGAAATTACTGATGAGTAGCCCGCCCTAGGGTTTACATCGAGCATCTCATCTATTGACATCTCACTCATCTGTCCCATGAACTGATCCACACTTGCCATGTAGAAGCAGTCACCCAATGCCTCCAGAGTTGCGTTGTCATCATAATTCTCTGCGTTCTCATCCATGCATCCTAGGACATCATCGACCAGTTCTTCGGTTATACAACCAGACAAGGAAGTGGCTATCATCAGAAGGCTGGCAATCAGAGCAGTTGTCTTATTCATGATCCTATGGCCTATTAATTGGCTTATCAAGGATGTGGCGGCATTACTAAATTAGTGGTGCAGGGGACAGGATTTGAACCTGCGAAGCACTACGCACTGGGACCTAAACCCAGCCCCTTTGACCACTCGGGTACCCCTGCTTGGCTCCACGCGGGCACTCATCAGTCAAGAACTCAACGTATGAGGGGCTAACCATCGAATAGGGTCTTAACCGGTGTTTGGGGCGGAGAAGCATGGCACGAATCGGAGTAATAGGCCTAGGTAACTGGGGTACGGCATTAGCACGCGTTTGGTGCGAAGATGGCCACAACGTCCTAGGATGGACAATCGAGCAGGAGGTTTACGAGACTCTGATGACTGATTCAATTAACAGGAAATACTTGGATGGATATGAAATTCCAGACCTGCAAGTCACAATGGAGCTTTCCGACATAGTGGAGACTTGTGAGATACTAGTACTCTCCCTCCCTAGTGGGGTTATACTGGATGTCGTAGACAGAATCGTTCCAAATTTGAGGCCTTCTCAAGTACTACTTGACCTTGCAAAGGGGCTTGCTCCTGTGGAGGAAGGCGGATCGGGGTTAATATCTGACTCAATCGAGAAGCGCCTCGATGTAGCTGGTAAATCGAATCCAGTCATCGTGATGACTGGCCCTACAATCGCACCAGAGGTGGCTAGGGGAGTCATCACTACGGCTCTTGTGGCGTGTCATGATCAAAGCGTAGCTGAGAGGATATCAGAGAGATTATCCACTGAGACTCTCTTCTTGGTGGCCGCGGATGATCCGAATGGTGCCGAGCTCTGGGGGGCGTACAAGAACTGCGTCGCTCTTGCATGCGGGGTGGTAGATGGATTGAAGGAATCCATAGGGGGAGACAATCTCAAGGCTGCTTTGGTATTAAGGGGGTTCAGTGAGGGGATTTCTCTTCTTGGTGCCATGGGGGCTTCCTCATCCACTGCCTTTGGCCCAGCTGGACTTGGTGACCTGTATGTAACCGCCACGAGTCCAAGGAGCAGGAATAGGACACTCGGAGAGAAGCTTGGATCTGGCAAGAGCCTTGATCAGTCGCTAGAAGAGATGCATATGGTGGCAGAAGGAGTGAGGGCCACTAGGATGTTCCTCGCGAGAGCCCCGAAGCTTGGGGTGGAGACCCCATTCATTGAGGCACTGGGAGAGCTATTGGATGGAGACATCGTAGCAGACGAGGCTGTGAAGAGAATGGTGGAATACTGAATTTCTTCAGAATAGGTTGATTTGCCAAATCACCTCCCAGTATCGATTACGGTGTCCCTAGAAGACCTGACAGAATTCGAGAGTCGCCTTATCCGGTGGATCTCATCCTCTGATTTTGTGGAGATCCCATGGTCAACCAAAAGGGCGGCTGAAGCATTCAAGGTTGAGGAGGAGGAGGTTTACCAAGCTCTGGCATCACTCACGGCAAAGGTACCAGAGAATATCCAGATTTTCTACGAGGATGGTTCTATTAGGATAGTCGCAGATTTACCTTCTTAGGATATCAGGGATGAAAATATCAAGCCAAGAAGGCCTCCTTGAGTCGCCCTCCTCATTGAAGAATGAACGAGCATAAATCGAGAAGAAGTCGATTATCACCACCACTACGAGAATTATGATTAAGTAAGCAATTACTTTGTCATACTGAAGAAATTTCAGATACAGGTTGATGTAATAGCCAATTCCACCAGCACCAACGATTCCAATAACAGTACCATGTCTGAAATTGTATTCAAACATGAAAATCATCTGTGAGATTAGTTCGTTAGCAGATTCAGGGATTACCACACCAAGAGCAGTTTCGATTTTTGACAGGCCCATTGCCCTCGAAGCGTCCAGAGGAGTCCTACTGAGTCCCTCGATTGCTTCATATTGTAGCTTTCCGAGATATCCCACGGTGTAAACTGTCATTGCGAGGACACCTGAAAAAGGTCCGAATCCAACTAGAATAACAAAGAAAATAGCCCAAATAATACTTGGGAGGCTTCTACAAACGGAGAGGGCCAGTCTTGCTGGGAGGCTGACCCATGTAGGATTTAGATTTCTTGCCGCCAGAAGTGAGATAGGTAGGGAGATAATCATACCAAAAACTGTGGATGCGAAAGCAATTTTGATTGTCTCTACCATGCCAATCCAGGCCGTTGAGCAGGTGAAATCGAAGAGGGGGTACACAGTACAAACAGGGTATGCTTGAGGCTCGATTACACTCCAATCGGGAGGCCAAAGTGATTCGTTGATGAATATGATCAGATTGCTGGGGCCATCCGATAGCCTCCCCCAATCTTCTACCATGCTACTAACAAGGAGTAGTGACAATACCAAAGTCGCTACCAGAGTCCCGATGATACGTTGTTTTGTCAATCTCAAGTACTGACCTCCAAGGCAGTTGTCTCGGTGATGAATGGATTAACTCTTCCATCATCGATTACTAGTAACCTGTCGGCAACTGATTTTGCTCTGGAAATATCATGCTCGACGAATAGGAGGGCGCTCTTTGATTTTCTAACGAATTCAGTGACCTTGTTCAAAACTACTTTCATGGTCTCCTCGTCCAACTCACTGAGGAATTCATCTGCCATGATGAGTGATGGCGACTGTGCCAAGGTTCGGGCAGTAGCAACTCTTCTTTGTTGTCCGCCCGAAAGTCTCCTGACTGGTTCATTGATTTTTTCCTCTAGACCCATTGAAATAATCGCTGATTTAGCTTCATTCTTGGCTTTTCTAGATGAGAATATGCCTAATCTTGGGCTATGACTTGCATTCGATCCCAGAAGTACGTTATGCATAACAGTAGCGTGTCTAACCAATCCCAGTCTTTGAGGGATATATCCAACCTGACCTCTTTTCGGCAAAGAGGGGCTGGTAAATCCACAAACATGGACATCTCCAGATATTGGCCTTACAATACCTGCAATGGTCCTCAGAAGTGTCGTTTTTCCGATACCTGATGGACCTGCAATGGCTACGATCTCTCCTGGAAAGATATCTAGACTCGGAATCTCTGCTAATGGATCTTTTGAGGAATATCCTATCACGAGGTTCCTGAGACTCACAACAGGTGATTGGCTATTGGCCTCGAGATCCCACCACTCGGACTCGGGCCGATTATGCTCAATCCCCTTGGGAATACTCTCGTCGCCCATATTCTCAATTTTCGAGAGTTTTTGTGCTGATAGCATCTTACTAGACATCTTCATCTTTAGGGGACCCTAAACGAGTATATGGTTCTAGTGGAGGGGAATCATCAGACACCAAAACGGGTAAACCATCCAATTAGATACTAACTGATCTCGAATTTATCTCCAAAATATGCTGATATTCCGGGAATATTGCTAATTAGGTCTGAATAGCTTCCTAAGTGGTTTTGGGATGTTGTTCTAACAAGACCGTCTGTGTTCAGAACATTTTGAAGAATTTCCGAAGCACATGTATTACGAGGGGATTCTTCATCGAGAACATGGACTGTAATATCGTAGCATCCGGTGAAGGTTTCGCCCCTTGTTGTGTAGTTGACGTAGTACGTCTCGTAATTCATTGACATGAGTGCATTCAATACTGCTGTTCTGGTCTGGACATCCAATACTGTTGGATTGTACATAACTGGGTGGCT
>DAYH01000002.1 GCA_002506825.1 Euryarchaeota archaeon UBA103 | reverse complement strand
GTCTCTTTGATGTCCTCTTTTTCTTCCTCGGTATCAATGCCGGGAGGAGGAGGAGGAGGGGGAATAGGGAATCCGGGAGGGAGCGGGGGTGGTTGTTCTGTCATGGTCGGCGCCACCTGTTTGAGCAGAGAGGCTGCAATACTCTGTATAACGGTTGCTTGCGGACACATAAAAACAAGTCAGTCATCCTTGAAGTCTATTAGCCAGAACCGTATCGTAAGCACATGGATGGAACAACCCCCCCAGTACTTTTCGTCGTAGGGACTGCAGGAGCCGGTAAGAGTACCCTAGTGACCTCTTTCCAGAGATGGTCTAGATTTCTAGAAGTAGAGACCTTAGCGATTAATCTAGACCCGGGGGCAGAAAGAGTACATTATGATCCCGAGTTTGACGTTAGAGACCTTATTTCATTATCCGAAGTAATGGATGAATATGATCTGGGACCTAATGGGGCCCAGATTCTGGCCGCAGATCTGGTTGCATCTCAAGCCATTGATATTCATGAAGAGCTGGATGGGCTTTCTGGTGACATCATGATTATTGATACTCCGGGACAGGTAGAATTATTCGCATTCAGGGAAGCCTCCAGTCATTTAGTGGAAGTCCTGGGAAGGGGGCGGGCTTGTCTTGCTTTCCTATTCGATCCAATGCTTTCACAAACGCCAAGTGGTTTCGTTTCACAGATGCTACTTTCCTCAATCGTTCATTTCAGACTAGGGCTACCCACGGCTAATTTCCTTTCAAAATCAGACTTACTAGAGCCAGAAACTCTTGAGAAGATTGTTGAGTGGGGAGATAATCTGGGTGCCCTAGAAGCTGCATTGTATGAGGAGTCTTCCAGCCAATCAATGACTTATGGATCGGGCAGTCAACGTGCGGAATTCGCAATAGGACAACTCAGAATGATGCAACATGCGTCGATACAGCCTGGACTAATTCCATTGTCTAGCGAGAATGAAGAGGGATTGGCCGATGTTCTGACATTCGTACAGAGTGTATATGGCGGTATGGCTGATACACGAGATGGGTTTGCAGGAGATATAGAGCATGAAAGAAACTGAGTCCAAGAGAGACTTGTTATCAATTGATGATTTCGATGGAGAACTACAGCAATTGATAGATTGGGCCATCCGGATGAAGAATGATGATGGATTTGCCGATGGTTTCATGCCGCTAGATGGAATGTCAATAGGATCGATATATGAGAAACCATCTACTAGGACCAGAGTTTCTTTTGAGGTTGGGGTTAGTAAACTTGGAGGTCAGCCACTGACATTACTTGCGAATGACATTCAGCTGGGAAAGAGTGAGTCGATTGCAGATACTGCAGCTGTACTATCCAGATTCATGGATGGGATAACATACAGGTGTTTCGGCCATTCAGATGTTCAAGAGTTGGCTAAGCATGCTTCTGTACCGGTAATAAATGCACTTTCTGATATGCACCACCCCTGTCAGGCTGCAGCCGATCTGATGGCCATAACCGAGAAAATTGATACTGTAAAAGGTCATGTCTCATGGGTTGGTGACGGAAACAATGTTCTTCATGACTTGATGCTTGCTTGTGCATCGCTTGGTATCGATGTAAAATATGCCACTCCCGAAGGTTATGAGCCGGATGCCGATATAGTCTCAAGGGCTATTTCGATAGCGAGTGAGAATGGATCTAGCATCAGCTCGACCAATGATCCTGTAGAGGCAGTTAGCGACGCCGGGGTGGTCTATACCGATGTTTTCGTCTCCATGGGAGAGGAGGGATTGGATAGCAAGATGAGTGCATTCGATGGTTTCCAGGTCAATGAGGAGCTGGTCTCTCACGCTGATTCTGATTACTTATTCATGCATTGCCTGCCTGCCCATAGAGGCGAGGAGGTAACTAATGCGGTTATTGACTCCAAGAACAGTATAGTTTTCGACCAAGCAGAAAACAGGATGTGGGCACAGATGTCGCTACTGACAAGGATGTGCAATGAAGCGGCTTGGCACACTTACAACGAGTTGTATTAGATCAGAGAGCTTGTGAGGAGCGCGGCGAGACAAAGTAGCATTGATTTCTTCAACAGACTAGATGCGGCTTCGTCCTCTCCAACGATTATCCTGCCCTTTACCATCATGAGAGTCATCACAGCCGGAATGACTAGCACAACATGGACAGGGGGGAATATTCCTACGGCGAAGGGCAACAGAACTGAAGCCAATGCCATAATGGAAGTCACCCATGCAACTGTCCTTGCATTTTCTGGCCCAATTCTCATTGCGAGAGTATTTCTCCCCTCATCGCCTTCCATATCCTCGACATCCTTGATAATCTCCCTAGATGTATTGTAGAATATTCCGACGAAGAACAGGGACCAAGCCTTTTGACTAAATGGTTCGAAAACTGCTGAAGCACCAAAGACAACTACCAGACCTACAGATATACTGATGGCAATATTGCCCGGAAGACCCTTATCCTTGAGGCGTAGTCCAAATGGAAATTCGTAATTAATGAGCATGAGGAGTGCCACTATCCATATGGCCAATGACGGGAGCCAGTCGGAGACCTCGAATCCATTCACTGGATTCGACCCCGAAATTAGCCAATAGCACATAAAGATACTGAGAATTGAAGATAACATTGTCATTGCAGTAGCTGATTTGGCATAATTCAGAGATATTCTTCCACTAGGCAGAGGCCTATCTGGACGATTAACAAGATCGATTTCAAAATCATAGATATCATTCAGTGCATTCCAAGAGCACATGAAGAAGAGTACTGAAGAAGCGTGAAGTATGGTAATCTGAGCTAGCAGTCCTTGTGGGACTTCTCCAAGAGCGATAATAGAGCCTAAGAAAACGCCAAAAACGCCGGTGAGGTTATTTCCCAGTCGGAATAATGTAGCCCAGTCTGACATCGAACCGCTGGCGCTCACGTCCCTGTGTGGGCATCCCTTGACTTGAGTATTACCTTTATGACGTGTGAGCTGTAACTTCTCCGAGTCTGAGCCCCCAGACACATACTGTGTAGGTGCTACCTCTGAATTGCCCCCTGACATGACCGATTTTATCGAATCTCGTATCTTTGGCCAGAATATTGCCAACCTGATTCATAGTGGCCCCCCATCTAAATCTCTCATTGAGATGGTCGAATATTTCTACAGTGTTGGCAGAACCCCTTTGCTCCAATAGAGTTCTTACTTCTTCCCTAAGTCTTGTTGTTTTGGACATCAGATCGACGCTCCTATCTCCTGTTGACTGAATTTCATTCTTGATCTCAGTCCCTTCCATGAAGAAGGAGAAACCTCAACAGGCGTGGAGAGTCTTGGAAGAGGCTTCCAAGAGCCAAGGTTGGCTAGACGGCCTCCCTCACAAACTAGAGAGTCATTACTTGCCCTTAGTTCACTGTTAGCTATCCTAAGTGAGTTCAGAGGAACAATCCTGTAAGGCTCTGGCCTCTTTTGGTATGTTACGTCCGAATCGTAGTTATTGTTTGCGTTCATGTATCGTCGTTGATATGATTTACATATTAATCAAGGCAACAGAGTGAGAGTAAAAGTGAAAGTGAAAATAGCAGTATTGAGTCACCCCCTGTTTTCAAATATGGAAGGTGGGTGGCGCTAATGCCGCTCGTGTGGTGTAGTTCGGTCCATCATGTCGCCCTCTCGAGGCGACGACCCGGGTTCAAATCCCGGCACGAGCACCAAAATACAATTGACAATTTTTGAATAATAAGGTTATATCCTCAATATTAGTTAATCAAGAGGAACTTCTAATAGTCTAGGGCGACAAGGAGTTCCATGAGAGTCAGGTCATTAGTTATCGTGTTACTATTCGTCGGTTCATTGCTATCGGGTTGTGCGGGAAATGATTCGGAAAATGATGAGAGAACAGAGGCCCTTGAGTCTGAATTAAATGATTCAATCAACGATTACGATAACGCGTTATCAGAGATTGCCACTTTGGAAAGTGCACTTTCTGAGGCGACTGCAAGTCTTGCTTTGGCTCAATCGAGTATGGCGGAGCAGGCCATTACAATTTCTACGATGGAGGACTTGAGGGATGAGTTATTGTTGCAACATGAAGAAATCATGCTACAGCTTAACGATTCTTCTGAGAATCAATCTACTCTTGAAATGGAAATATCCTCACTAAATGATGAAATAGGGGAGTTGAGTGATCACATTTCCGACCTGACAGAAGATCTCCTGCTACTTCAGAGTCAGATTTCACAACTAGAGGGGACCATCGCCACCCTGCAAGGTGTAATGGACGGGTTGACATATACTCTGAACTACAGGACATCTGAATGTCCCATGGATAATCCGGGACTATTGATGGACGTAGGATATGACAGTGGAGAGGGGCTCGGAATAGAAGGAGATGGTTTAATCAGCTATGATGAGGTTGAATTCACGGTCGGAGAATGCCCGGGAAACTATGGGGTAATCTACAATGAAACTACTGCAGAACATAATTTTGCCCAGCAGAGAACGGCAGTACTGGATGACGTACTCTATTTCATTGCTGACGATGGGATTCACGGTTGGGAACTATGGAGAAGTGATGGCACCATGTCTGGTTCATACATGGTGAAGGATATCAGGGGAGAAGACTGTTCAACGACTGCAGACCCGGATACTGGTGAGCAAACTGAGGATTGCGAGAATTGGGGATCTACGTTCGATATCACGTGGGACAATATATTCAACGATGTCGAACTAGTTGCAGGAAACAACAAATTGTTTTTCACGGCATCGATGCATATGTACTTTGAAAATAATGGTGGATTCCCAACACTCTGGGTCAGCGATGGTACGGAGGAAGGCACAAATGTGGTTTATGACTTCTGGGGAGACTGGGATTACGATTGCAATGGTTGTGAATTTGACTCTGCAGGAATTACTGAGCTAGTTATTATTCCTGGCGAAGGAGGGGCGAGTGATAGAGTAGTATTCAGCAGTATCAAAGCCATAGCAGGAGTGGGGGAAGAGGGATATCCCAAAGGAGAAGAGCTGTGGATAAGTGATGGAACTACTACTGGCACCAGGATGATAGCCAATATAGAGCCAGAGACAAGCTCCTGGACCGATGGCAATGGACTTTCCCAATGTTGTGCAGACTGGGATGGCTCTGTCCCTAGAGATATGACATACAAGGGAAATCAAGTATGGTTTACCGGAGAGACGGAGAATTACGGGAGAGAGCTGTATAGATTTGGACTGCAACTAGGAGGGGGCCTATTCCTAGTAAAGGATATTAATACCGGTCCTGAAGGAAGTAATCCAATTCATATTACACCGGGCTCAGGGGGGATATACCTGTCAGCAAATGATGGAGTTAACGGACAGGAGCTACACTACAGCCAAGGAGATGCCTTTTCTACTAATATGGTGAAAGACATTTGGCCTGGATTAAATAACTCTAGTAGCCCCATGTGGCTAACTAAACTAGGTAGTAAAATGCTGTTTTCAGCGGATGATGGCGAGAATGGAAGAGAGCTCTGGATAACGGATAATACTGAAGAGGGGACTAGGATGGTAAAAGATATCAATCCAGGAAATAACTCGAGCTATCCCACGGGACCGATGAAGGAAATGGGAGGATTTGTTTATTTTGGAGCTGATGATGGAGTCCATGGATGGGAACTATGGAGGACTGACGGTACTGAGGCAGGAACTAACATGGTAAAGGACATCAGAGTTGGTGAGAATAGTAGTTTATCCTGGGGCTCTACCGCACACTGGCATGGCGAGTACACCCTTACACACGATAGTCACTTCTACTTCAGTGCTGACGACGGAGAAAATGGAGAAGAGCTTTGGAGAACAGATGGGACAGAGCTTGGTACGGAGCTGTTGGTGGATGTCCATCAAGGAGAAAATGGCAGTTGGCCATGGTGGCTTACCATCGTTGGAGATAAGCTATACTTCACCGCATGGGACGGCGATCAGAGACAATTGTGGTATTATTGGGACAATCCGGGCCCAGTTCTTTCATGATAATCGTCATAAGCTCAGCTTCGTTGGAGTAGTAAGGTCCCAATGCGTGTAGAGCATGATGTTAAGCTGACTTTTGATGATGTATTAATCCGGCCGAAGCGAAGTACGCTGGTTTCTAGATCGGATGTAACTTTGGTAAGAGAGTTCAAGTTCAGACATTCCGATACGACCTGGGAGGGAGTACCTGTGGTTGCTGCAAACATGGATACTACAGGGGTATTCGGGGTTGCCGAGGTTCTCCAGAAGCATGGCATGCTAACCTGTCTACAGAAATTCTACTCCACAAGACAGTGTTCAGAAGCATGGGATGATGGGATTGACCCCGGGCATGTAGCTATTACTTGTGGATCAACAGAAGATAGTCTGGAGTTGTTGAAGAAGAAGATGGCCACAAGTTCTGAGTTGTCCATGATATGCGTCGATGTAGCAAATGGATATAGAGAAGTCTTCCTAGACTTCATCAGGGACGTCAGGAAGAGCTATTCAAACTCTATTATCATTGCAGGCAATGTAGCCACCAGGGAGATGACTGAGGCGCTTATCTTAGCTGGAGCTGATGTTGTGAAGGTAGGAATAGGGCCTGGTTCGGTTTGCACCACTAGGAAGGTAGCCGGAGTTGGGTACCCTCAGCTATCTGCAATCTCAGAATGTGCTGACGCCGCACACGGATTAGGGGGGCATGTGATGGCTGATGGCGGTTGCTCTTCCCCTGGAGACGTAGCTAAGGCCTTCGCTGCTGGAGCTGACTTCGTAATGCTGGGGGGGATGCTGGCAGGCCATGATGAATCTGGAGGAGAGTTAGTAGAGGGCGGTAATGGAAAAATGTACAAGTCATTCTATGGCATGTCCTCTGCGAAGGCAATGCAGGAGTACTATGGAGAAGTAGCCAAGCATAGAGCACCTGAAGGAAAGGAGGTCAGAGTCCCATACAGAGGGGCTTTGGAAGAGACTGTCCAATCAATACTTGGAGGAGTTAGGTCAGCATGCTCCTATGTAGGCGCTAGAAGGATCAAAGATCTGCCCAAGTGTACCACATTCATCAGAGTCACACGGACGACCAATGAAGTATATCAAAAATTCAATGTTGAAGAGTAAACTATTTGCGAAACAGAATTTAATGTCTTTATTTTCCGTTGGTTGTGAATGAGTTCCTTGCGCTTGTAGCGATTGGTGCTTTTGTTGCGGCTGCTCTAACAGTTCCAGCTGGTTTCGGACTCTCTACAATACTCACCCCCCTAGTCCTGGTACTGATGCCCCCCCATGAGGCAGTAGCTGTGGTCGCGATAGTCCATGGGGCCCATAATGCAGGAAAATTAGCTCTGCTTTGGGAGAATGTTGATTTCACCGCATTCAAGAGATATGGCATTTGGCTAGTAGTTGGTTCAATAATCGGCGCCGTCCTTCAGAGTCAAGTACCTCAGAGGCCCCTCTTGGGGATTCTCGGGTTGGCATTGATGATTCTTCCAATCCTCACAATTAGTGAAAGATGGACAGGTTACAGGATTCCTGAGGCTAATGACAGATTTGGGGGTTTTGGATCTGGCTTTATGGGGGGCCTTTCAGGACACCAGGGTGCCCTTAGGGCGATGTTTCTCTCCAAGAGAATTCCCGATAAGATGTCATATGCCGCCACCGCAAGTATCCTAGCATTATGCGTTGATTTGTCAAGAATTCCGGTTTATCTTGCATATAGAAGCAGTGAGATTTACTCTCAGCTAAGCCTAATACTGGTATTGGTAGTATCTGCCCTTATTGGAGCTAGGGTAGGCAAGAGATGGTTGAAATCACTAAATTCCGAATTAATCAGGAATGGGGTAATGACAGGAATAATGCTCAGTGGGGCATTGTACTTGTTGGAAGCCGCTTCCTAGATATCCAGAATTACTTGTGAAATCCATCCAGGACCTTCAAAATCAGGCACCTCTGGAATTATCCCTCTGATAGTCTCCCCTTCTGAGATCTCCTTGAGAATTAGTTCATGCATGGTAATAGCCTTGACCTCAATTTCTCTCTCAACGGAATCCGAATCTACCCAAGATACATGTCCAGATATGTACTCATTAGAAGTAGAAATGGAAAGGTCAACTAGCCACTGACCTTCTCCATATCCTCTGTATAGTACCTCTTCTAGCCACCTAACTAGTCCTCTTTCCATATCATTACCAGTTATTGGGATAGCCCATGTAGCATTATGTCTAACGAGTGAGTTAAGTTCCTGTATGGGCTCTAAGAGCTGATATTCTTGGATTCCAATAGTTGTTTCCCTGATGATACCCTCTATTGAATTTGAGAAGGACCTGATTCCAACGTCTGCTGTAGTAGGAAAAATCCACCATGACATAGAAACAGCTCTCGTATTCTAAGGAGGATGAAGGCCTAGTTGAACATGTCGCAAAGTTCACCTTGGGACGGGAAGCTGGTTGGGTCCTTTGGATGTGTATTCCATTTGTTCTCACACTTATTCACAAAGCCATCCCCATCAGAGTCAACATTGGCATCAGCCGGATCCATGGGGTCGAAACCAAAATAATATTCCCATCCAGCCCACATTGAGTCTCCATCCTGATCTTGGTGGTATACCTCAGAGCCATCTTCCCAAATATCCCCATCTGTATCTGCGTTGACTGGATTGGTACCATTCTGGTATTCTTCGAAATTAGTATAGTTTTCGAGATCATTGTAGAATCTAATTCCAGCTTCTGTCATGTGATCTATGTGGCACTCCGAGTTCTGTGGGTTATTCCACCCTGGACAATACCTATTCATTAGGTTGGTACGGTTAAGGCCGTCCTCATCAAAGTCCTCCTGACCGTCGTCTATTCCATCTAGGTCTGAGTCTGGCATCCTAGGGTCCATTGGGCCCCTAGCTCCCAACGCATCCAATGTATTGTTATCAACAAGGCCCATCATTAATGATTCCTCGGAATATGTAACCTCCCAGCCATCGGGTAACTTGTCGCCGTCTGTGTCGTGGGATACTGGATTCGTATCCCATCGATCGGGTGCCTCTTGAGAATTCATCAGTGTATCGTTGTCTATATCGAATACTGAATCAGGGATAGAGCCATACGATGGATCCAAGGCCCACCTTCCTCCATCGGGAATGAAAAAGCCTGAGATATTCAACTCCCACAGGAAATACTCCGGATCTAACATTCCATCGCCATCTCTGTCTCCTGAGGAAGAGAAGCCATCCAAGTAGTTCTTCCAAATCCAACCGCCTGGCCCTAGACCGCATTCCATCATTGAGTCACAACCAGGGGGAAGCCACCAGTCCGTCACTACCCAGAGACTGTGGCTATTGGTATTCTGCTGTACAGAAAATACCTGCATCTCCCAGCCATCTGGTTGGGAGTCACCATCAGTATCATTGTTCAAAGGATTTGTTGCGGACTGCCATGGCCTTGGAACGAACAGAACTTCTCCCCCGTCATTGAGCCCATCTGCGTCGCTATCAGCATTGTTGGCATGAGTGATGTACTGATCTTCGCCGTCTACTACTTCCTCGCCATCCTCTAGTCCATCGTTGTCTGTATCAAATGCAGATGCATTGGTATAGTAAATGGAGCCATTCCAAACGAATCCATCTATTGCCTCAGTAAAGTCTTCTAGGCCGTCTGAATCGGTGTCTCTGTCTGTGGCGTTAGTGAATGTCTCAAAGTATTCGACTGCATCTGAAAGGCCATCCCTATCGGTATCATAAGCACCGGGATCGCTTCGGACGGTGACATCCCTTACTCCATGGTCGACGATTCTAATAGTCCATCCTATGACCTCTATTCCATCAATCAAGCCATCTCCGTCGGTATCTGGGGAGAGGGGGTCTGTGGACCTCCCGTCTACTGCACCATCGCCGTCTCTATCTCTGGCGTTGAACTCATCTAGATTAGTGAACCTTTCATCTTCCTCTACTACGATAACCAGATCCTGTAGTCTGCTAGAAATTTCCTCTCCTACCGCGACATTGATGTGGTAAACCCAACCAGCAGTTAGTGTCTTCACTGGTATGTTTACGTACTCGCTATCTTGAACCGTTCTCACATACAATATTGTCTTGTTGACGGGTACGTAGTCCCCTATTTCAACCATAATTGATTGAACCGTTGAGACGCCTACCATGTCAGAATATCTTACACCGCCATCTCCGTCTGAATCATATCCGTCAAAATCTGGGTCGTCGTCTGCATTGCTTCCGTCATTTGGATGTATGCCACTGAGATATTCCCAGCCATCAGGCATACCGTCATTATCTGTATCGGCCTCCTCCGGATCTGTGAAATTCGATGGCCCCCATGTGTAGGCGACCTCGTACTCCTCTACATTGTTCAACCCGTCTTCATCCGAGTCCCCAAAGGCATCTGTTGCATTGGATGGATCTAAAAGATCACCATAGCAGTATTCGAATCCATCGGGCATTCCATCGCCGTCAGTATCCCAGTCACTAGGGCCATTCAATCGTCCGTCCCCATCCATATCTTGCTCGAACCATGTCAAATCACCCGCCTCGGACATGAACTCATTGAATGGCGATTGTAATGTGATTGTCCCAAAAACGGGAACTCCACAGTGAGTGCCCAATTCGATAAACCCGAATGCAATTTCATGCCTATCTGCAATGAGGTCGCCATCACTATCCTCTTGAAGGGGATTGGTATCATATCTCTCTTCTACAAAATTTCTAAGACCGTCTGGAGTGGGTTGCTCCAGATCCAGTGCAGCGTCGCAAGATATCTCGCCATCAGCATTGGCAACCAGGTTCCAATCTTCATTGCTTAGCTCGTTCATTATCTGTTGTCTAGCATCTGGACCCTGGCTGTTTACTGATCCATCTGGAGTAAGGAAATAACAGTCCCTATTGGCATTTAGGGGGTCCAGTAATCTGAGGACGCCATTGGGAGTGATAATCTCATGGACATGCAATGACTCCCACTTGTCATTCAGGCCATCGTCATCGGAGTCACTGTCCATTGGCTTGGTCCCCAAAGCCGCCTCTTCGGTATTTGTCAGACCATCTCTGTCGGGATCTCCGTATGGGCCATTATCGGGATTTGGGAACGTTTCATTTTGCTCACCCGTCTCATCTTCATTATCGGTATCTGAAAACGGAATCTCAGAATCAGCCGGCTCGCCATTATCGAGTGGGTCTAATCCATTCCTAATTTCCCAGCCGTCATCCAAGCCGTCATTATCAGTATCAAACTCTCTCCAGTCTGTCCCATAAAGGGTCATTTCCATCCTGTCTGGAATGCCGTCCCCATCGGTATCTGTACCGCCTTGTCCTGTAGATTCGATATCGACAACATCCGATCCAGCTGGCTCAAATCCGCCGGACTCTGTTGTTGAAAGGCCGGCTCCGATAATCGTGTAAATTCCGGCCAGACAGAGGGTTGCAACGATCGCAGTAACTGCATATTGATTGTGATTCATGGCCATTGTTACACCCCGGCCCCCTAGGGGGCCGACCCTTTGACATTAAGGATGGATATAACATTTGACAGAACAGGATTATCATAGGTTGGATGTAGAAGCTCTCTTTGGGACTATATTTACAGTCACAACTCCTGCTTCGGAACCCATTTTCATCCTCCCCTTTACCCCTGTTGATCTCTCCCAGCAGCCTAGTAGTATCCCTCCAGAAATAGCAGGGTGGAAGCACCCTACTATGTCTGAATTCAATTCCCCGTTTTCTGACTTTAGTTCTGGCTTGGAAAGTTTTCCAAGACCCTGAAGAGAGAGGTTTCTGATTGATGAACTAGTCCAATCTTTGGCTCCTGATATCATTACGTGCTTCCCACTATCGAAAAATAGTTGTCTACATGAGTCTGCAACTGCCGTCCACCATAAAGATCTATTTCCGCCTACGTCTTTCCAGACATAGTCCTCCTGCCTGGATTCTCTTAATGAGATTATTTGAGACTGAGAATATTCTTCGAATCTAAGAATTAAATCCCTATGAATCATAATTTTTCTTTCACCGTTCATTTCCCAACCGCCTGCGTCCAATTCTCTGATATCTCCCCACTGAATGATACTTGTGCCGTCGACTTTTTCATCGATACCGAGCCAATTCTTTTTCATTTCTTTTGGGAATGGAATTTTCACCTCGTCCTTGGTCAGTTCCACCATCAATACATCCTTGGATTCGGACCACCTGAATTTATACCTCTTTCCTGTGGCGGTCTCCCATGTGCTGGCAATAATTCCTGCATCCAATGGCCCTGAGAAATATCTGTTGACTAGAATGGTAGCATTTTCAGGGTTTTCCTCAATTATTTCGATTTCCCCTAAACCCCTGGATATTCTACCTTCTGAGAACTTTTTCCATTTTCTGGGATTCTTTCCACTGGGAATCTGATCCTGTAAAGAAAAGAGGAACTCCTCCGACTCAGAAGATGCATGCGCGATTTTTCTACCTAGGCTAAGACTTGTCCTCATTTCAACATTTGATAATAGTGAATTCAGCCAAATTGGACTCACCATCCAAGTTTTTTGATTCTTTGTCCACCTATCAGATATTGATCCATCTGATTCTGATTTCCACCTTTCTTCTAAAGTTTCAGAGAGTGGCTTATATTTTCTGAAACGATCTAGGAATCCCAGATAATCAGCCCCCTAGGAAATCAGAGATCCTGTTGAATGCCTCATCTAAGATTTCAATTGTTGGCAGACATACCATCCTGAAATGCCCACGGCCGTACTCCGGGGAGAATCCCGAACCATGTACGACTAAAACGTGCTTTTCTTCGAGTAACTGTAGTACGAATTTTTTATCGTCTGACGATAGTCTTTCATCAGTAATCCTGACAAATAAATAGAATGCCCCTCCTGGAGGCTCACATTCTAGTCCGTCTATTTTCGAAATCCTCTCGATGCAATAATCCAGCCTCTCCTTTATCCTACTGCGGTGATCTTTGAGCCACTCAGAATCATCTGTAAGCCCTGCCAAATACCCAAACTGAGCAGGAGTAGAAGCACAGAGTCTACTTCTAAGAAGCCTTTCAACCCCATCCCTGACCAAACCTAGCTTACCAGATGGGTCGTGCCATGCCATATACCCTATCCTCCAACCTGGGGCGAAGTAAACCTTTGAAACCCCATTCAAGGCCAAAACTGGGACTTTGCTGGATCGTGAAGCCACTGATACGAATTTATCTGTGAAATCCAATCCGTCATAAATCTCATCTGCTATAATTGTACATTTTGGCCACTGCTCGACTATCTGAATGAGACTGTCAATTTCATCTACAGTTGCAACATTACCTGTTGGATTGTTGGGGTTGATAAGAACTAGTAGGCGTACACTTTCATCCATTTTGGTTTTGATATCTTCTAAATCGATACGCCATCCAT
Organism: Euryarchaeota archaeon UBA103; assembly: GCA_002506825.1. Taxonomy (GTDB): domain Archaea; phylum Thermoplasmatota; class Poseidoniia; order Poseidoniales; family Thalassarchaeaceae; genus MGIIb-O5. The sequence continues at coordinate 15,437 of DAYH01000002.1, read as the reverse complement.
CGGTTGGGTCAAGTCGATACTCTACAGTTGTAGCACCATACATTTGAGGATAGGCCATATATGGTGGATAATGCGGACCAGGGGCCAAAACTTTGTCACCAGATTCCAAGAATGAAGCAAAAATAATCTGTAAAGCCTCAGTTACCCCATGAGTAACATAAATATCATTTTCATCACAATCCCATCCTTTTCTACTCTCTGATTTTGCAATGGCCTCACGTAACTCAGGAATCCCATAAGATGGACCATATCCATTGTTTTGATTATCTAGAGCGTTCTTGTAAGCTCTAATCATGTGTTGAGGAGTTGGGAGCCCGTCAAACGCCAATGGATCTCCTACGTTCATTCGTATAATTTCATGACCTTGTTTCTCGAGCTCCACAGCTGGAACTACCACGTCTCTAATGGCATACTCTATTGCCGCGGCGCGGGCTGAAACATCGATAATTTCGACCATAGTATCATAATCCGAGGAAAGTGTTTGCGGCTTTGAGTGCGTGTGGGATGCCATCTCCATTGGTCCCGCCTCCTTGGGCCATAGTTGGTCTGCCTCCACCGCCCCCTCCAATATGCCCTGAAATTTTATTTAGGATTTCGACTGCATTATGCCGTTCTGAAGCGATTGAGTCTTCAGTACAAGCGACGATTAACTTGCCACCTCCAATTCTGGTACCCAGCACGGCCAATGTTGGCCTCTCAGTATCGCGGGTTAATTGTGAGAGCATTGTCATCATCTGCTTCATCTCACCTTCCACTTCCATGACGACATATCTCACGCCTTCTACTACGACCAAATCATCACCACCGCCAGATGTCCTAAGCCTGACAATTTCTGCCTCCAGGGACTCGATCCTCTTCTGTTGAGATTTCCACTCCTCGAAAAATCTAGAGACGGCCCTTGGAAGATCATCTGACTGTACGCCGAGTACCTCTGAAGCTTCACTCAATATTCGCTCTTGTCGCCTTGAGTTATCTCTCGACGTCTCCCCTGCCACGATTTGCAGACGCTCTACCCCGTCTTGTACCTGACTGGACTTTAGTATCCTCAACTCACCAATACTAGACACTTGATCATGATGCGTCCCTCCGCAGGCCTGAACATCAAAATCCCCTACACTGATCACTCGGATTCTACTGTGTTTGGGCGGACCGCCTTGATAGATGTCAAATCCATACTTTCTATCTGCGTCTGATCTATCTAAAACTTCTTTCTTAATTTTTAGATTTGAATCGATTATATTGTTTGCAAGATCTTCAATGTCCTCTATTTCTCTTCTGGACAATCTAGAATGATGAGTGATATCTAATCTAGCATATCTTGCTCCCTTGCTAGATCCAGCCTGCCAGATGTGCGGCCCTAGAATATGACGTGCCGCCCCTCCGACGATATGAACGGCAGTATGGTGATCCATCAATTGTTTTCTCCTGTCACGGTTTAGAGTTCCCTTTACCTTTCCTGGATTGAGTGGGTTTGCTGTGAAGTGCAATACTACACCTTCCTGAGACTTGGTATCTAGAACGGGGGACTCCTTGCCATTCTGTGAAAATATCCCCTGGTCGCCCAATTGCCCGCCTCCTTCCGGATAAAACAAGGTTCTGTCTGTTACTATAGCATATGAGGGGATAGATTCGACCTCTCCTGAGAATGTCAGTTGCGAAATCATATCGTCTGTGAGAGCGAAACAATGCAAAACTTCGGCCTGAAATTCTATGGCCTTGGCATCATCATAAAAGTCTAGTTGAGTAATCTCTAAGCCGCTTGTGTCGAAAATTTCATCTCTATTTTTTGATTTTGAGGCATTCTTAGTCATTAGTGCGTTTCTTGCTGCCATATCCGCAGTGAATCCGACTCTGACCTCTAGATTTGGCCACCCAAGTTCCTTGGCTATAGACACCACCATATCTGGATTTAGACCTCTTTCTTCTGACAATCTGAATAGGGTCTCATCATCAATCTGTCTTGAGTCCGAGGGGGTACCCTTCAATGCGGTCTTGACTGCCGCCCTACCTTTCCTCAACATCTCATGATATCTGGCTTCTTCAAGTTCTAATATTTTCAAAATACCCTCTTCTGACTGCACAAAACCCCGTATGTCCAAGTGAGTCTGTATATGGTGTGCGCCTAATTGCGACAGAGTTACGGGCACAGATAGTGAGTCTTTCATCCTACAAACTCTTCTTGCTAGCATCCTCACTAGATATCCGGCCTTGCTATTACTCGGCACCATGCCATCCCCAAGCATGTTACATATCGCATGCATGTGGTCAGGAATGGCATATATTGAGGAAAGTGGCTCAGTTACTTTCTTTAGATCTTCCAATGAGATCAATATTCCATTTTCTGAGAGTCTTTCTGAAAGATTTCTGTATAATTCCTCAACATCAGTTCCAACATCGATATTAAGAATGCCTGCTAATCTGGAAAGTTCGCCCAATAAAACTTCCATTTCTACCCTTATTTCCAAGGAATCTAGGAACGAGTCGAATCCAGAAATTGTCTTTAGCCAGTCGATAGATTCTGGATAAATCGCCTCGTAGATAGTAGGGGTTCCCGCGGCTGCCCAGCAGAATCTCTCAAGGCCATATCCAGTATCAATGATCTGGAGTTCCATCTCGCTGTACTTCTGCCCCTTGATTAGGACCTCTCCTTCTTCGTCTTCTTCCAGATTCATAAAGACCAGGGTTGCAAGCTCTAGACCCCCTACAATTACTTCTAGAGCTGGGCCGGCATTCCCTCCTCCTGACCATGGATTTTCAACATAAGTAATACTAGTTGGTTCGATGCCCAATTTTTCAACTAGCAATTCATCGCAGTATCTGACACATCGATCTATCCAGTATACGACGTCACCCTCTTTAGGGCGGTTGAATGCATGGTGTGCCATCATCTCAAAGGTAGAAAGGTGCCTCCCTGAACGTCCTACGGCGGCCACATCGGTCAATCTAATGCATGGTTGACTAATTCCTAATGGATTTGCAGGGGGCGGGACTGTACCGCTGGTTACATGGGGCTGGAAATCAGCTATGCTGGCTATTGTCAGATGGATGTCATCTCTCCATCGGGCGATAACCGGATATGGATTGATCCTAGTATGGCCTTTTGAGTCAAAAAAGCTTAGGAATGCCTCTCTCATCTCATCTTTGAGTTGTTTCCCCCTAGATGAGAACCCCTCAATTATTGGATTTCCTATGAATGTGTAAGGGTCTTCGTTGGTGTCTCCACAGGTCGATCTGATCGGGTCCCTAGTCCAGAATCTTAAACCAGTTACCTTACAAATCTTGAGGATATGTCCGGATTCTTCCCAGTAGGGGATACTGATTTCGCCGAACCCCATTGTCACCCTCCTTGCTCACGCATTGAAGGGTTTGACTTGAATTCGATTGTTAACACCGTAACGGCGCTTTGAAAGGTTACGCATATGACGCATGCCTATGGAGGCATCATGGAAGAGGCATATGAAGTCGGATGGCCCTGGAAGAATTAGAATTTCAAAACACGGCAGGATGCTTACAGATGCAATACTTGTATCTGATGAGAAACACTTGTCCGGCCATTCTGATGACAGGTCCCCTGCCCAGCTGGTGAATACAGCCAGCCTCCCAGGAATTGTCGGGGAAGCATGGGCTATGGCCGATTGGCATTTCGGATATGGTTTTCCGATAGGTGGAGTGGTGGCCACTGATGTGGATTGGGGAGAACAAGGAGGTTCAATTTCCCCCGGTGGCGTTGGATTCGACATTAATTGTGGAGTGAGATTATGCTCTACTGACCTTAATATCTCAGAAATCGATCCTAAGCATCTAGCTGAAGAGCTTTCAAGAAAAATTCCAGCGGGGGCGAGTAGAAAGGGAGGTGTCGCACTAGGAGATGCAGAATTGGATTCCATCCTAGCGGGCGGTGCTTCCGCCGCTGTGGACCTGGGGCTAGCTGAGGCGAGGGACTTGTCTTGCATAGAATCTAACGGCCTACTTCACAGTGAATACAGGGACGTGGGCCCAAAGGCGATGAAGAGAGGCTCCACATCTCTCGGGACTCTGGGGTCTGGAAATCACTTCATGGAGCTACAGGTTGTTGACAGGATTGTTGACGAAGAAGCCGCAAGAGCTTTCGGCTTGAGAATTGGCCAAGTCACGGCGATGATTCATTCTGGATCCAGGGGACTTGGCCATCAGGTATGTTCTGAGCACGTAGCAAATATTGAATCGAATTACTCAAAGAGAGGAGACTCTTGGTTCTCTGAGAAATGGGGTTTTTCTGTTCCAGATAGGCAGCTAGCCTCTGCACCCATACATAGCTCCGAAGGAGAGAGTTATTTTGATGCCATGAATGCTGCAGGAAATTTTGCTTTCGCGAACAGATCGGCCCTTACTCAGAGGCTTCGTGAAGTCTTGCGAAACGAGTACTCGATTGATGGAGAATTGAATCTAGTGTATGATGTCAGTCACAATATCGCAAAAATAGAGCGGCACCATGTAGAAGGAGGCCAGTGTAACTGCTGTGTTCATCGGAAGGGCGCCACTAGGGCACTAGGAGGAAATCATCCTGAGTTATCTTCCAGCTTCCCCACGGGTCAGCCTGTTCTTGTCCCCGGAGACATGGGTACGGCTTCGTGGGTCATGGCAGGCCCTGTCAATGGAGCGAATGATGCTTTTTCTTCTTCTTGCCATGGAGCTGGCAGAAGGCTTTCCAGAACAGCGGCCAGGTCCTCTGTTGATTCAGAAGTACTAATTTCTGAGCTAGAAGAAAGGGGGATTCACATTAGAGCAAAAACTCCCAATGTACTATCTGAGGAGTCGCCCGACGCATACAAGGATGTTGATGAAGTGATTGATTTAACTAATCGGGCGGGACTAGCCCGTCCCGTGGCGAGACTGAGGCCAATATCAGTTATCAAGGGATGACTATTTCAGGCCATACTCAATTTCAATTATATCTCCATCTTCCATCAGATATTCCTCATAGAGCGAGTTTACTTCTCCATTGACAGTCAGCACTACCTCATGTTCGTCGTCAGCGTTGTTCCCCATTATGCCTTCATCGCTGAATGACTCTCCCCAAATCTCGAAGAATGCACCTAACGGGGCCGGCATGGGACTGGGGGTTTCGATGTGTAACTTGCCAGTATCGTCATGCGTATGTATTCCCTTCATTCCATTGCATCCAGGATCTCCGATTCCGATATTTGGACTGATCTCAACTTGGGTTCCATTGATGATTATGGTTAGTTGGACGTGCTCGTGGGTATCCAAAGAATTGTGGTCATCGAGACAAACATTAGAGATTTGCCAGTTATTCTCATCTTGGACTGAGTCTGTGGGCGTCATTACAAGATAGAAGAAGACTATGGTACAAATTCCCGCTATGGAAATCACTACATTCTCTGCTTTCATGGAGATGGGAGAAGGCTAGTAGTCTTGAACCATTAGGCGCTGCAAGTAGCATGCCCCTATCGGGAAATCGACCAGAATACTGGGACGTCGCCAAAAAAGAGCTGTCCATTAGTGACATTACACTCTCTAGGATAATCGATAAATTCGATGATCTGGAATTAGTTTCCAGAGGAGATATTTTTTACACGCTGATTAGATCGGTAATCGGCCAACAGATATCTGTCAAGGCCGCTTCTACTGTATGGACGAGACTCTGCAAAAAGATAGGCGAGATTACACCGAAAAATATCCTAAGAGTAGATATTGATGAATTGAGGAGCTGTGGATTATCTCAAAGAAAGGCAGAATATGTCCTGGGGATTTCTGAATCTTGGACTGAATATGATTCGCTTGATTGGGACAAGATGAAAGATGAAGAGATAATAGAGAAATTAATCCAATTAAGAGGAGTTGGGACGTGGACTGCTGAGATGATTCTGATTTTTACCATGCTTCGTCCCGATGTTTTTCCTATCGGCGATATAGGGATGATAAGGGGGATTGAAAAATCATACAACTCAGGAGAAAAAATGTCCAAAGAGGAGCTTTTTTCAATTTCAGAGAAATGGAAGCCATGGCGCACGGTGGCCTGCTGTTATATGTGGAGGACTGTGGATCCAGAACCTGTAGAATACTAATCACATACAATATCCGCGCTTTGGCTGATCGGGGATTGAGGGAGCCGAACCAGTTTGAACTCCATCGGCCTCTTCCATAATTATAGTCAACAAAGTCTTGACTAATTGTCTAAGATCATCAACCTCTTCCCTAAGCTCTTCCAAAGATAAACTATCGTCCATTATCAACACGCATCCCATCTGAGGGAATTCCCTCATAGGTAAAATCTCGATTTAGCCTATAAATACAAGAGGTTGTGAAAGGGTTTTGAAGCTATTTTTCACATGACAAGTAAAAAGTCACTAGTACTCGTCTCCCTCATGGTATTCGTAGTCTTCATCATCGTCATAGTACACGTCGTCTTCATTTCCTCTACGGCTCATTAGGAATCCTATGGCGGCAACGGCAATCGCCGCTATCGCACCGATCATCATTATTGCACTGCTCGTAGAACCTTCATCCTCTGGAGGCGGCGGCACTACGCTTATTCCTCCGATCGCTATATCGGCGGCATTGAAATCAGACTCGTCGATAGACCCGTCGCCATCAATATCAGTTACGATGTAAAGATTCGGCTGTCCGGGAGACGTAGCTTCCCATCTGAAAGTGACTCTAACACTGGTCGCCTCCGCCTCTAGGGGGATCTCTAAGTTAGGTGTCTGGGCTGTGGTTAGCGATTCCTTCCACCTCTCAGAAGACTGGCCATTTTCATCTACCTCATACATTAACTCGTAGAGTCCGACCACCAGAGTTCCATCTCTCTTGCCGGTGTTTTCCCAGAAGGTCTCGATAGTTACTATCTCGTTCATCAGAGGGGCGCTGGGAGAAGACACAGATCTCACATATTCACCAAGGAACTCCATTATTCTCAATGCTGGAGCTCTGGGTACAGATTCACTTCCAAGGCCTGATACCTCATTGCCTGCCTTATCCGTGGAGGTTACCCAGAAGGAAATCGAATCTCCGGCCTCTATTAGCATCCCATTAGCTGGAGTCAGATCAATTCTCGACTGATACACGTCTGACCATTCTGAAGAAGAAGATCTATCCCCTTCTAGAATTAACAGTAGTTCGCCACTATCCTCGGTTCCGGTCACTGGAGAGTTTCCTCTCATGTAGACCCATGATACCTGGAGTGGGCCATCTTGCATACCGATCTGATCATTCATCGTTACTGTGACTTGGACATCGTCAACCATGTCGGACTCGATGATAGTAAGTGATGATTCGGGATACTTTATCTGGTCGAACAGAGCGGTGGGGGACCTACTATCGACAACTATGGAATATTCAGAATTCGCAGTTGAGCCACCTAGTCCCGGCATATTTAGGACGGTAAGTGAAACTGTCATTGTAGGATCTAGGGGGACTCTGTCAGGGAGTGTTACAGTAATTGAGAATGTAGAATCCTCGGCTAACTCAGTGTCGCTACTAATTTCCTGTGAGCCGTAAATGACACTCGCCTCGACCCTGAGATCATCGGGAATACTGTTTATAGGCATTCCAGAGCCAGCGTAAAGTAACGATCCCGTTACAATGAATTCATCTCCCTGCCTGAGGAATAGCTGGTTTTCTACCTGATCCATCATAGGAGAGGTTAGGTCGGTCATAGAATCAGGAATTGCCAGGAATTGGTTATCCAATTGCCATGATAGCTCCCCAATATTATTTTGATAAGCCACCGTATTCAAGTCATCCAATATGGAGACGCTAGGTTTGCAGGAAGTCTGTCCTTCCTCCCATACGTAATCCCAAGAAATCTTGAAGTCAATACTCAATTCTGTTACGACTGATGTGATGGATTGAGTCTGTACAGACAAAGGAGTAACCATACTATCGGGAGCGGCCCAAAGAACCCCTCTTGAAGGATCATAGGACATCTTTCCTACATTAGTGGGGCCATCTCCACATAGCATGATAGTGACATTATCGAGAGTACCGATTCCATTGGGCTCGTCTATCTGCATAGAGAATGTGTGTATGTGGCCGGCCATTAGATATCCAAGCTCGGTATCTAAGGAATATCCCGATGCGGGTATGCTGGTTGGCTCATCTGTTGCTACTATCACAGTAGCCCATGAATTGGAAGCTCCTGCAGAGCCACCAGTTCCACCTTCCTGATAAGTCAGGCCTGCCCAATCAGTACCTTCGATGTACATGTGCACTGGGCTATTGAAATCTTGAGCTGAAACATCGATTCCCATGAAGTTAACCTGTTGTTGCCCCGTCATTCCAGAGGATAGTGGAAGGGTTTGACCGAGATATTCTATTTCATCTGCGATTCCGTCCGCATTGACGTCATCCGAAGAACCTCTCCAATACTTTAGGGTAATAGATTCGCCTCTAGCTTCAGATTCATCTATTGTGACATATACTGAGAGCGGTACAGTTGGATCCCATACCTTTCCATGGGCATCTTGGAGCCCGGTTGGGGTATTTACTTGCAATGGGCCTGCAACTGGTGCTGAAGAGTCGATGATTACGGTGGTCTGAGGAGGGATTCCCGAAGTATCCTCGGCCCCTACTGTCGAACCTGAGGGACCAACAGTCAGAAGCAGTGGAGAAAGAGTGACTTCAGCCCCCAAGGATGAGGACATTAGCCAATCAACGGTTGTTTCGAAGGACCCGTTCTGACCCATTGCCATAGAGTACAGTGCTCCTGACATATTGAGCCCTACCAAGAAATCAGTAGGCTGGGGCCTTGCATCAGAAGCGTCTTGGAATCTAACAGTTCCAGAGACATTGATGTCATTTGATGACTTTACTGGGAAGGGGTAGAATGTCGAGAACTGATTGGAAAGTAGCCTCCCGCTTTCATCGCGTACCTCGAAGGACTCTATCTGCAGATCATTCTCAACGGCCTTGGAGCCGCCCTCTCCGCTGAACGATACAGACGGCCACACGAACTCACCATATTCATCAAGAGCAGTAGAGACCCATCTGATAGATTCAACATCGTCCCAATTCCAATTGATATCGAACATCCAATTGACTACGACATCATCATATCCATCTGAGTGAGTGATTATCTCTACATATGACTGTGATGTATTCAATGGGGCAACGCTACTTCCAGAAGTCTGGGTAATCGTCACTGGATCAGTTCCTTGGCCCCAAAGTCCGTCATTACCATTTTCAGCTCTGAATGCTAGTATTTGACCATCAGAGGCAGAGCCAGTGAGCTCAATTGCATGCAATAATGAGTTATCATTTAGATGATGATGTGCAGTCTCAATCTCGTTTATCACTCCATCTGGATATAGTGTGTTGGGTACTTGGAATTCCCTATTAGTCATGATGTAATCATACACGAGCTCTCCAGCCACCGATATAGAACCGGTTGAGGATGAAATGGTTACCGGGATGGCTATCTCTACTGGTGCGGGATCATCTTGAGTCATTGTAGCGTGGTAGTCTGCTATAGGGACTGATATGTCCGATACATTTTCGAACATTGTATATCCGATTGCGAGTCCTGTGAGCGTGACTGTTTGAACCTGGGAGGATGAAAGTGAAAATTCCACGACCCTCCAATCTCTATCAGTTGCTGTGTCTGCCCATCCGGGCGCCAACGAGTTGATAGCTGCAGTTTGATACTGATTCATTTCAGAGGTGAACTTGTGAGATGCGGAACCGGTTGAGAATGAGGCTCCTGCTATACTAATATCAACTGGAGATTCAAATCCGTCTGAGTCTGATACTATTGAGATTATTCCATCGTTCACACTTCCACTAGATGGGACGATAGCGAATGCAGAAGAGGGAGTTGAGTCTATTTGCATGGTGACTGACTTGGAGCCGTCGAGGTATCCAATATCGGATTGACTTCCGAGCAGTTTGGTCTGCCATGCATAGTGCCCTCTAGAAAGCTCATTGGGGAACGACCAGTCTAAGTTTCCGTCATCTGCGAAATCTATCTCCACATCGGATGCTGGCTCGCCATAGAGATGTGATATCTGGAGTCTGTCGATATATCCGTTTGTTGGTAACGTGACATGCAGAGAGTAACCTGTCCTTGGAGTGGCGAACAGTACAGATCCTCCTTTGGATGCGCTTCCTACGGAATTACCTGACTCGTCCCTAACCTCTATTTGGACGTTAACAGATGAGTTGCCTCCGAAGCTTAGAGCCTTGATGGGCCTGACAGAGTGGATGTAGTCTGAGGTAATTGTACCTGAAATATTGGTGGCATTGATCAATCCGTCAACGATTTCGACATTTGTCATCTGCCAACTGTTTAGCCCCATCATATCTGCTGTAAGAAGTCTGTTTCCCCCTACTCTGATGTATTCTATCATCGGGGTTGAGAGTGGATTTGTAGTATCCATATTCACGGCCAGTTTCACGACGGGATGCGCCTCGGAATCTAATCCCGCTAGGCTAATTGGGAATTCCAAGTTAGAGTATCCAGATATGCTTAACCCTGATGTAGAGTCGATTAGAGTACCCGTGACTGTATTATTTGCATAATCATCCGTAGTCCCATCGATCTCTATGATTCCCCTGTTGAATGCATCATCTCCTGCTATTGAGAAGCTTGGACTTGTCCAGGTTCCAGGCTGGCTGAAGTTACCCATCTTGATTCCGACATTATCTATGTGCCAGCCTGAATTCATATCAGAGAATCTGCCTCCAAACGCGAACTTGAACTGTACATCGACGCCCTTGTACTGAGAGAGGTCGACCTCGTATGAGCCCCAGTCATCACTGTTGCAATGAACTCGGGTCCAAATCTCTAGGCCGTCATTGACAGTATATGTCGTACTAGCATAACTGTATTGTCTGTCAGTGTATGAGGGCATATCCACGTGCTGCCACTGTCCGCCGTTGACCCTCATCCACAGGGCCCCGCCGACGTAGACGTAGTTCCCAGTGCCGTAGTCCATACATGCCGACATGTCGAACGCGAATGATGACTCGCCGATACTCGAAACCGAGTAGATTGGCGTAACAAGACTTGATTGGTATGTTGCATCAGTTGCACCATTCATCCCTATCTTGTACATGTAAGGGAAGGAAGAAGCCATTCCAGGGCCAAAATTGGAAGATGGCTCGGATAGTCTCCAATCGCATCTTTCGGTGTTACAACTACCTTGGGACGTTGAGGTGGCCTGGTAGATGTTGGTGAATCCTGACTGATAATCGGTAGTCGGTGCTGTAACTTGGGAGTCTTCGAATCCCATATTCTTGTTGATATAACCTGAGTTAAGGGTCAGGAATTGCCATTCATTAGTACCCGAAGTTGATGCATTAGCAGGGATTGAGAACTGATTAGTGGGATTTCCGATAGAATCCATTGTTCGGTATCCATAGACGGTTAGTCCCTCTCTATCATCTGGATCGCCGGTACCTCCGGGGGAGCCATATTGTACCGAGGCGTCAGTCTGTACAACAAATCTCAGAAGACTACCATTGACTTGATTTGCTAGTGGTACAGAGTTGGAGATTGTCACCATTCCACCACTGTCATCGGTGTAGGTTACTCCGTTATAGGTTACTGTTGGGATATTTCCATCTGAATCTGCATATCCCGAGGATCCGGGTATATTTCCTGTCCTAGACCTGCAAGTTACAGCAGTGTTTCCTGTTGAAGAAATGTCAGTCCACGAAGTTCCGTTGTTATTGGAGAGCTCTATGCATGCGTTGTCGTAACTCGAACCTTCCAAGTCCCAATGGAGATCAAATTCAAGATCAGTTACATTGTACAGGTCTACAGGGACCGTGAGGTAGCCCAGCTGATTGTTGTTGTAGTAGCAGTATGTGTTGTAGTTCTGATAGGAGGTGCCATTGACGTCGCATCCATGATGCCAGACGCCCTGTCCGTTACCTGAATTTCTGTAGTTGAAATTATCAACGAACCATCCCGGATAGGCCCCTGAATTGTTGGAGGTCCAGACCCTAAATCTGAAGTCTATGCCCGTGACCGCGTTCATACTCGGGTCTGAGAAAAACGTAGTTAAGTTGATTGATTCTGTTTGCCAGCCACTATGAGTAGTACCTGTGAAAACAGGAAGATTACCACTTGGGGCGCCGTTAACATCTATATCTGTGCCATCTATGTAAGACGGGTATCCTCCATCAGTGGCGACCCATGTCCAATCGCCCCCAGAAATCTTGTACTCCAACCATGCGCCCGCTTCAGTAGAATCGAGATGGAACCAATGATCGAAAGATAAGAAGTAGTTATTCCTAGTAGCATTTGTAGGAATTAATAGGGATGGCATAGTTAGCCATGCATCCACTCCAGCTGGAAGAGGCTCTCCGGGCTTGGTAGCGGCTGCAACCGCCCCGTCGGAAGCTCTGGATGGCACTACTCCATGTGTCAGGGTCTGGTTTTCTCCACTAACTGTTCCGTTGAAATCAAAGATTGTAGCGGCCCAGTAAGTATCCCTGTTGCAGAAGAACATGGTCGGTTCAGTCTCTGTTGCATTCAGACCCGTATCTCCATCGTAGTAATACCCGTAGTCGTTTCCATAGACAAGGTATTTTCCGCCGAACGGACATGTGGCATTGCCAGAGGAAAGGGGACTCTGGGAATACATGAAAGACCCATTGACCACGGTACCATTGGAGACCGCGCCGTTTCCATCTTGAATTGTCTGATTGGTCACACACAGGTAATCCACATGGCTTATCTCCGAAAGATCGAGTTGCCCGTTTGCATCCTCATCAAAACCTGAAGTCAGATTATATCCCCTCAGTCCGTTGCAACTAGGATGAGGAGCATATCCAGAAGTGCTCTCAAAGGCGATTCTGATTGTCGGTGATGGACCTGGGACATAACTTGAGTCCAGTTCGATAGTGTAGCTAGAATTATCGAAATTGGTAATATCATTCAGTGTACCATCATCCATCAAAGTAAGATTGCCCTCACGATACTCTGTAGTAGTCCCAGAATCAGTTCCATTTTGCAAGACAAAAATATCCATCTCATCGGCAGGAGTCAATGAGGCGGCCATCGGGGAATCTGTCACATGAGCCCACCCGTCCATGATTGTGGCATTTCCCGGAGCCCTGAATCCAGTCAGTGTGGTGGTCCCTCCTGCGGTATTCACAGTGGACGGACCAGCCCATGAAGTGGTTGCGGCGTTCGTGATAGGTGCTAGTAGCATCAGGAGGACTAGGGCTCCTGCGAGCCTCCTGCGGTAGTTCGACATGTTAGCCCGTATTCTTGTGGAGATTATGAATGAATTGGTCTTCGTGTATGAACCAAGCGAAAAAGGGATGAATTAGTCTCTAAAAATGGAGCCACTGGGGAGAATTGAACTCCCGACCTTCCCATTACCAATGGGATGCTATACCCCTAAGCCACAGTGGCGGTATGCGCGGGAATGGCCAACTACCTTTGGGTGTTGCGATGGGATAGAACATCGATGGACTCAATACTGTATCATGGTTCGCACAGGTTAGCCGAGATCGCATAGCCTGGTATTGCGCATGACTGGAAATCATGTGGGTTCATCCCTCCGGAGTTCAAATCTCCGTCTCGGCGCCATCATAACTGACCGATTACTGCTCAAATCGTCGAGGGACTTATGTCATCTATCCATTAGTCATGGCCATGGAGGAGGGGGCCGTGGCAACAGGCGCCCTTGACGTGGAAGTAGCAGAAGTCCGAAGATTGTCCGACTTTAGTAATGCAACTAACTTAGGAGAAAGATTGAGATTTCTGTCATTTATTGATGCCCTAATAATGCAATTTTTCTTCCACGTTCATACCTCAAGAAAATTCTGGGGAACATATGAAGCCTTGGTGTTAGCACTCGCGTCGGCTTCGGTAATTATGGGTGCCTGGGATTATGGGATCAATGAGCTGTCTTCGGGAGGTGACTGGAGCAGAGGCGGATTATTCGGAGAGGATAGCGGTTTCCTCCATCTAAAAGAGTGGTCATTGATGCTGAGCCTACTAGCAATGATGGCATGGATGGCGGCATTGGTGCTGATGTGGGTCAGATATCCAATAATGAGGGAGAATCTAGTTTTTCTCGTAGTTGCATCATCCTCTGTCCAGCTAGGCCATATTTACTCTCACTCTGGATCCCCAGACTTCCCCTTTGGTTCGGGAATATCGGATTTTGGAGGAGTAGCAATGGGCAATCTTATCATGGTTTTCTTGGCTGTCTTTGTTGTCCATAGAGCCGTTACTGAAACTAGGGATATACACGTTGAGGAGAAGCATGCTCATCCTGATCCACGGCTGGTTGAGAAAGCTTGGAAAGATCACCGTCTTGAAGCATGGAGTGCCAGTCTAGCGATTTGGGCGATAATGGTCAATGTAATGTCATGGTCCGGGGCCCATGCTATTTCGCAGAGGCCTCCTTTCGAAGAAGGTATTTTTGGGATTTCAGTAATCTATGTCTTCTCAGGCGTCGTTTCATTCTTCCTACTGATGCATATTGTGTGGTATCCTCATTTTATGCTAGGAGGAGGGGATCATACGATTCAGTCATCAAGAGCCAGGGAGGTGGCTGGCGTATCCACAGTAACTAGGGAAGAGATACTGCAAGGCCTTTGCCCGGTCTGCGGTGCTGAGACTCCAGTAATCAAGAAGCCCGGTGGGAGGATAGAAGTTCACTGCTCAGACTCAGAATGTTCTGGCTGGGGGATACCAGGGGAGTCATGCTCTTCCTGTGTCAGAATTCTACCACTCAGGATTAAGTGTGATAAATGCGGAAGTAGCTCTTCTACAACTAGTCACTTTGTAAAGACGGATGCTTGGTAATAGATAATCTCTGAGTGAATATTATGTCTGAGGAAGAAATCGCGGAAGATGCATCATTTTTCGTAAATTCATCTCTGAATTTACTCATTAAGATAATTTCATCACTTGTGGTTCTTCTCAGTGTTTTGATAATATCGCTATGGGCTGTCTATCAGACCGCAGATGTTACATTCGGAGGACCTCCTTCATCTCTGGAATTATGGGAGGACGAATACAGGGAGATGACAGGGCTAGATAGAATTGGCGGGCTTGAAGGCAGTGGAGTAAAAATCTGTATTGTAGATACGGGAATAGATACTACTCATCCTGACTTGGAAGATGTGAATATATTAGCATGGAATGACCTTATTTCTGGTTCTGATTCACCCTATGATGACGAAGGTCATGGGACTGCAAT
This sequence comes from Euryarchaeota archaeon UBA103, assembly GCA_002506825.1. GTDB lineage: Archaea > Thermoplasmatota > Poseidoniia > Poseidoniales > Thalassarchaeaceae > MGIIb-O5. Next base: position 270 of record DAYH01000002.1, on the reverse strand, counting down.
GGCAGGTATTATCGCATCTAATGGTGGACTAAATGGAGTTTCCCCGGGAGCAGATTTGCTCATTGCTAAGGCCATTTCAGACGATGGGTCTGGAACAGACTCTACTATCGCTGATGCAGTTGATTGGTGCGTTGGCGGGGATGCTGATGTCATTTCCCTTAGCTTGGGAGGAAATCAGGGCTTTGGAGCAGGATTTTTTACTACTGATCAGTTAGAGGAATCTGTACAAAATGCAATAGATTTGGGTGTTTATGTTGTGGCGGCCGCCGG
>DAYH01000017.1:13392-13606 GCA_002506825.1 Euryarchaeota archaeon UBA103 | reverse complement strand
ATAGTGTGCTCCGCGATTTGTGGACTCTTGGTAGCAGTACCCCTACTGGCATCAGGAAACGACCTTGAGTAATGCTTGTCTAGAAGGCGGACGGTTTAATGGGGCTCTTGGATAGCTATCTTTCCTCATATGATTCCGCTAAACAGTCAGCCTCAAATTTGCCTGCCTGGATAAGGCCACTCGCCAATCCTATCGTCTCCGTCAAACCACTGAT
>DAYH01000017.1:12489-12974 GCA_002506825.1 Euryarchaeota archaeon UBA103 | reverse complement strand
ATCAAGTGACCGATACGGGAATTGACATCAGACAGAATACTCTCCAGAGCAGACTCGTCCCGACCCTCTGCCCTCATTACAAGGATTGGCTCGGTGTTGCTAGGCCGGCACAGATACCAACCATGATCATACCTGACCCTGATTCCATCTACATCTGAATATTCCATATCTGAGAATGAGCTCATTACCGACCTCATTACATCTTCCCTCTCGCCAACTAATGGTATCTTTATCTCATCCGTAGATGGATAATTTGGCACATCGGAGAATCTCTCTGAGAATGGAATTCCCCCCTCACTTGGAGATGCCCCCCTACCGACTATCTCGAGCAGTCTCGAAGCGTTGTAGATTGAATCATCAAATCCGGGCCATTTGTCATTAAGGAAGAAGTGACCTGACATCTCACCGGCCAAGGGAGACTTAGGATTCTCCCTGAGTATCTTCTTCATGAAAGAGTGTCCAGTTCTTACCATTACAGGAACCCC
>DAYH01000017.1:0-12105 GCA_002506825.1 Euryarchaeota archaeon UBA103 | reverse complement strand
CTAGAATCTTCATCCATGTCCTCCTTGTTTGAGAGAAGATCTTGTACAAATAAGGACATTAGCCTGTCTGGATGAATAAATGCACCCTTCTCATCAACTACTCCAATCCTGTCACCATCCCCATCCATGCCAATTCCGAATTCGCACCCGCCCTCAACTACTGCCAAGGACAGGTCGATCATGTTCTCCTTCCTCGTTGGATCGGGGGGATGGTTTGGGAATTTATTGTCCCAAGTACAGTGAACGGGAACTACATCCACGCCGATCCTTTCCAATACCATAATCGCCAGAGGTCCCGGAACAGCATTTCCACAGTCTATCGCAACTCGTATCTTTCTACTTGGTATGCCAACGTTTTCAATCACTGTTTCGATGTAATCATTCTGAAAATCATGCATTTCAAACAAGCTCCCCTTACCTTCTTTGAAACTCCCCCTCTCCATAGTTTCTCGAAGCTCCTGAAGCTCTTCCCCAGCCATTGGGAGGGTTCCCTTACAAATCTTGAAACCATTGTATTCCGGAGGATTATGGCTGGCAGTGATCATTACAGAAACATCGACATCCAAATCCTTTGATGCCCGATAGAGTACACCAGTTGTCGTTACTCCTAAGTCCATCACGTCACACCCAGAATCTATAATCCCCCTGATGAAAGAGTCATGTAGTTCAGGACCGGACTCCCTGATGTCTCTAGCCACAGCTATGCATCCCGCATCTAAGTGAGCGACTATCGATTTACCCAGTCTGCCAGCAAATTGAGCATTCAGCTCCTCCCCAGCTATGCCTCGGATGTCGTACGCCTTGAACACGCTCACGCGCTATGCTGGATGATGATGCACCTAAGTATTACCAATTTTAGTTAGCTTGGAACTTCAGTCGAGGCTCTTCCTTCACTGGGAGGTGAATCAGTGATGAGAAAACACCGACCGCGATGCCAATCCACCAAACAGCTGTGTAGCTTCCATACATATCGTAAAGCACACCTCCAAGGTAGACTCCAACGAAGCTTCCCAATTGATGGGAGAAGAACACTATTCCGTACAGCGTTGCCATATACCTGACTCCGTAGATATGAGCAACAAGGCCACTTGTCAAGGGAACTGTCGCTAGCCACAAGAACCCCATCGAGAAGGAGAATATCAGTACTGAATCAGCAGTAATCGGAGTCAAAATGAACCATGCCGCGGCGATTGATCTTCCAGCATAAATCCCCGATAAAAGCCATTTCTTCCCAAATCTCTTGCCTGCCCATCCAGCGGCTAGTGTTCCGATGATATTGGCCGCACCGATTACGGATATCGCGAAACCACCCAGGGCCGCTGTTGTTTCTATGCCTAGGTCTCCACACCAACCCAATGGATCTATGGGCGCACTCATCTCGGTGATAAGCGCGGGAAAATGAGCAGTGATGAAGGCAAGCTGGTATCCGCATGAGAAGAACCCAACGAAAATCATCATGTAAGAAGGATCTTTCATTGCCAGTCGAAGAATCTCCCCAAGACTCTCCTCGATTTCCTCCTTGGAAGCCTTGTGGGGGGTCCTCATGAAAGGAAGGAGAAGCAGGACTAAGAGGATACATACGGCGAATATCAGAAACACCGACTGCCATTTCATTGACTCGAGAAGGAAGACTGCTACCACAGGACCAACTATCTGGCCAGCTGAACCAGAGGCAGTAGCGATCGCCAAGCTCATGGCCCTATGCTCTGGAGCGCTGGCCCGCCCAACAACTGCCAGTATGACGCCAAATCCAGTACCCGCCACTCCGAACCCCACCAAGATCTCATAGAACTGAATGGCGAATGCCGTGTTTGCTCCTGCTGTCAATATGAGTCCCAGTGAATACAGAATTGCACCCAGTACTATCGCCTTCCTATCTCCCATCTTTTCAGAAAATGCCCCGAAGAATGGAGAACCAAAGCCCCATGCCAGATTCTGTATTGCTATCGCAAGACTAAACTCCGATCTCGGCCAGCCAAACTCCTCTTGAATGGGAATCTGAAACACCCCGAAGGATGCCCTGATTGCGAATCCAACGAGGACTATTACGCAACCAACGAGCAATACTGGGGTAAATAGGGACGGTGCTTTGGTTCGAACATTCTCATTCACTTGCCCCACTTCCGCGGAAAGCCTCACAAACTATCTCGACCAGTGCACCAAGGGGTAGGTCCCTAACGGCGTAAGCCGCTCTAGATGGAGGGAGGGAGTCGCCAAGCCACTCTCCATAGATCTCGTTAATCTTCGAATAGAAACCAATATCGGACATTAGGACAGTAACCTTGACCAAATCCCTCTTAGAGCTATTTGCCGCTTCTAGTAAACCGTCTATCTTGGCTAATGTCCCTCTAGTCTGAGCCTCTATATCACTCTCAGTGATGTCTATCTGGCCAGATAACCAGATATGGTCCCTTACACTAATTCCGGGACTGTAAGGTGCGTAGCTCTTCCCACCAGTATCTATCCTCAGCTTCCTATCCATGGCAATGCGATAAGTCAGGGGCTGATAGAACTATTCTCTGAGTTTGTCAATTATCAAGATGTGGTCTCCAGCAATTTCATTCGCAGTAACTCTATTCAGAGGGACCCAATACGCCTCAGATGCGTCGTCTCCGGCTATCGGTACTGACTCTGGGGAGGCATCAACCTGGTAGAACAGGGCTATGACATGCTTCCTCGGGTCTCTGGTTGGATCTCCATGGACAGCCATAGAAACTGGATTGGTACCATCAACACCCGTCTCCTCCTTGAGCTCTCGGATAACGGCATCTTCTGGGTCTTCACCATAGTCCACGAATCCTCCGGGGAATGCCAGCATATCTTTGCAAGGCTCATGCCCTCTCCTGATTAGTAGGACTTCCTTGTCTTCGCCCGAACCTCTAGTGACTACTGCGTCTACGACTACTGATGGACTACGATAGCTGTCCCGCCCACAATGATGACACGCATCACCCACCGTATCTCCTCCTCCTATACTGATAAGACTCAATTGCCTCGTAGAGATCAGACTTCGAGAAAGAAGGCCAGAACACATCTGTGAAGTGTAACTCTGAATAGGCAATCTGCCATAGAAGGAAGTTAGAGATCCTCTCTTCCCCACTAGTCCTAATTACCAAGTCTGGATCGGGTAGCTCCGCAGCATACATCCTCTTTGTGATCTCTGAAGAATTGATTGAATCGATGTCTAGGCCTCCAGAGGCATGATCGGCAGCCACCGACTTAACTGCATCGACAATCTCCTCCCTGCCACCGTATGCAAGGCACACGGTGAATGTGAAATCAGTGTATTGAGACGTCACGCTTTCCGCATTCTCAATAGATTCCTTAACTCTCTGAGGGAGCATATCCAATCTTCCAACAACCTGTACCCTCACTCCCCTGTCATGAATTCGCGGATCCACGGAAATCTCGTCAAGTCCCGAAACATACAGGTCATACAGAATCTCCAACTCTTCACTGTCTCTTTCTGAAATATTCTCCGTTGACAGGGCGTATACAGTGAAATATGGCACTCCTAAATCAAGAACCCAATCCATGACTTCCTTCAGCTTCTCTTTCCCCTCCGAATGCCCCACTGCCGTTTTGGAGCTGTTGTTCCACGCGAACCTTCGATTACCATCCATAATAATAGAAACATGCCTAGGCATTTCCTCCGTAATCAGACGTTCTCTAAGCCGATTAGCCCTAACTCTATCAGATCTAGATATTAGACTCCAAGCCAGCTTTGAATTGGCGATACTCTTTGCTGGAATGGATACCAATCTGAATTTTAGTAGCCACTTTGCGAGAGAATCTAAGCCCCTCCCAAACCGACTCCGCTGGTTGCCCATGCATTAACCAAAAGCTCCTAGTGATAAAGTAAGTAGCTAATGCAGAACTTACTCGAATACGATGTCGACCGAGTTTCCAACCCTGTCTAGGACACCGGGATCCGGATTAACCACGATGACCTGAGATGCCTTTTCCCAAACAGCGATGTCATGATGGCTATTTCCAGCATATCCAAATCCATTCTCTCCATATCTCGCTACCAAAGCCTCCGCCTTCTTCTTATCTCTGAGGTTGTAATCATTATCCGAGGCCATTACATCAGAAAACATTCCCACATGAGCAGCTACCTGCTCAGCAACAATCCTATCTGATGCAGTGGCTAGAATGAGTACCCTCCCCCTAGCATGCTCACCAGTCAACCACTCCAAAAAGCCCTCATGATATTCAAGATTAGAGGGATTGAAAACCAGGATCCTGCCCAAGTCCCTCTTCCACTCTGCCCTCTTCCCTCGGAGCTCCTTGAGTATGACAGATGGAATTAGCCATGGCTTTCTGGATAGAACCCTCCTCACACTTATCCTGGACATATCTGAGAGTATCAGGGTACCATCCATATCGACTGCTAGGGGCAAGTCAGAGACCTCCGTTCCCATGGCCGCCGCTCGACATACCCCGAATCAAGCCTTCGCTACCGATTCTATGAATACAGCAACCCTCTCCTCGCAACGATAAGGATGTCTGGCGAGCTACCAGTATGGAGGCCTCAGGCATTGAGGCAGGTAAGATCCAACCTCGAGCCCCCTCCTGGATTTAATTCCATCAAGCTAGCGGGGATGGGTGGCCTTACCGGGATGAAAGCAGAACTAATAGAGCCAATCTCAATGAAATCACCAGAGGACTGGAAGGAGATCGTGAAACAGCTCCAAGATTGGGGAGAGGTTCCACCTCCTGAATCAGTGACAAAATTGACCACACAGAACTCTGAAAGAGGCATTCTAGCAGTAATCGAGGCTGACGAAGATTGGGTTGCAGAGTTCCTGCCTTGGGGTTCAGACGGTTTACTGAAGGTCAGATCTAGAAACGCCCCGGATGGTTCTGATGTTCCATTGGGAGGTTACACATGGAATGGAAGGGATGTTGTTATCCTAAGAAAGGTGATTTCCAAAGATGAAAACTCTGAGGATAGTCTAGTCAAAAAGCTCCAAGAAGACGATCTAAAATCCTGTGTGAGAATACTTGGGGATGTAGGTAAGTGCCTAGGCAAGTTTCACTCTTCTATGAGAGAATTGAGAGAATTGCCACCAGACCAAAAGAGATGGAACTCTAGAAATGAGAGAATTGAGGGGTTGCTACGTGCGCAATTCATCTGGAGGGCACCCTACACCAAAGAGCAACCATGCACAGTTTCCCTGCTTGATGTGAGGATTTCAGATTTTTCAGGAGATAGTCTGAGGGTAGGCGCTCCCAGACTATCAGATGCCCTAATCCCTCATGAGTCAGAGAAGCCTGCTATGAGGGATCTGGCATCTTTAGTACATGACCTCTCCAGATTGCATCACAAGGAGGAAACCAATCTTCAGCTGAAGGAACTCAGGATGGCATTGATTGAGGGATGGAGAGAAACCGCCCCTGATGAATGGGCATCAGAAAACGCATTCTACTCACACAGGGGGGGAATGGCAATTTGGGAGTACGAGCAGTGCCTCATGGACGTCCTCGAAGCCTCATCGAATCAATCGGGCGCCCCTCAGCCAGCCGTGGATACGCTGTTGTACGTCAAGATGTATCAGAAGAGGATGTTCAACAACAGGACATTCGCCGGACTCTCGTTCATGGCCTTCTTCTTTGGAGTCAGTTCCCTGATCAATCAGTTCCCTCCTTCACTTGCAGAGCTAATTCCTGCTCTAGCGTTCTTTGGCGCAGGCTACTTGTGCTTCAAGGCATACAGGGGAATGTCCCCTCCTCCAGAGAAGCCATTCGCTGAGATTTAGGCCATAAACGACTAACAGATTCGGGGCAAACTTTAACATATTTTTTTATATTAACATGGGTCCGCAAGAACATGGGACTAAACAAGCCCAATCTGAATGCAACAAGAACGAAAGTAGCTCTCAGTGCATTGTTGGCTCTGCTAGTGGTCGGAACACAGACCGTTAGTGCGGCAACAACGGTACTTGCGAGCAATGACTGGGTCGGGATAAGCTTCTGGATCGCAACAGCGATGATGCTAGCTTTCACCGTGTTCTTCCTCGTCGAGAGGCAGAACGTCCCTGACAAGTGGAAGACATCCATGACTGTGGCCGCACTGGTCACTGGTGTGGCATGGTACCACTACACGTACATGCGCGAAGTCGCTATCATGGCTGACGGTGGATCTCCACTAGTCTACAGGTACATCGACTGGCTGATAACAGTCCCTCTACAAGTAGTAGAGTTCTACCTAATCCTCGCCGCTATCGGTGTAGGAACTTTCGTCATGTTCAGGAACCTCATGGTTGCATCGATAGTCATGCTAGTAGCAGGATTCTTCGGAGAGTCCGGAGCTATGGACGGCACACTCGAGCTCAGCGCCACCGTTTGGTGGGTCATCGGAATGCTTGGATGGGGATACATCCTATACGAGCTATGGTCCGGAGACGTCAAGGAGGCCTCAGAATCTGGCAGCCCAGGAGTCCAGTACGCATTCAACGCAATGAGGATGATTGTTACCGTAGGTTGGGCAATCTACCCAATAGGCTACCTAATGGGAGCCGGAACCATTGACGGTATGGGCGCAGATGACATGAACATCCTCTACAACGTCGCTGACTTGGTCAACAAGGGCGCGTTCGGAATGATGATCTGGTACGCTGCAAAGCACGATGAATAAATCAGTAAAACGATTTTTTAGATACCAATTGTAAAACGTAATCCGGACGGTCGGGAACTCCGGCCGTCCGGACACACACAACTAAATCTCCAAGTTAACTCTCAGCTGTGTGAGAGGCTGGCCATTCTATGCTGAGAACTCAATCGTCATAGACGCCCCAAAGTCAGAGGTCTGGAAATCAATAAGCTCACCAGGCAATCTAAACGACTCTCATCCTTTCTGTCAAGAGAACACTGTTCAGAACTGGCCCGGTGAGGAATCAGTTGACACACTGGAGTATCTCAATGGATTCATAATTGTAAGAAAGTTCCAGTCATGGAATGAAGGAGAGGGCTATTCACTTTTGACAGGGCGAGAGGGAGGAAGGCAGTCATTCGTTGAATGGTCACTCTCAGAGGTCAATGAAAAAAGAACACTCCTCAAGATCAGAGTTCATCCCCATCTTCTCTCTGATTGGAATAGAATTACCGCATCTCTGGCTTATCTTTTCTACATCAGACCAAAGCTGAAGAAATACCTCTACTCAGTTACCAGAGGATTCGAATGGCATATCAAAAACAACAAGAAAATCCCGAGGAACCACTTTGGTGAGCACCCGTGGTTCTCATAGCTGTTCTCTTGTGATTAGGCCATCTTCAAATGTATAGAACAATGGCTTACCAGTAGGAATCTCAACTGAGACAATGTCCTCGGGACTTATTGACTCAATATGCATGACGATAGACCTCAGAGAGTTACCATGTGCTGAAACGAGCACATTCTTTCCATCTCCCAGATCGCCCATTATCATCCCGGTGAAGTAGGGAACGGTTCTCGCTGCATTCATTTTCAGACTTTCACCACCAGGCGGGGGGATGTCGAATGATCTCCTCCAGATGTGTACCTGCTCTGCACCGTGTATCTCAGCAGTCTCTGCTTTGTTCAGCCCCTGCAGGTCCCCATAGTGCCTCTCGTTTAGCAGCTCGTCCCTGAATACCGGGACTTCTCCCGAAACGGTGTTTCTACTCATGATTATGTCGGCTGTCCTCTGAGCTCTCTTGAGTCCACTAGTGTGGACTACGTCGAATCTTATGCCCGAAAGAAGATCGCCAGCATCTTCGGCCTCCTTGACACCCCTATCAGAGAGATCGACATCGGTCCATCCGGTGAATCTGTTCTCAGCGTTCCATACTGACTGGCCATGCCTGATCAGAACGAGCCTCCCCATTCGAATACCTCAGACTGTATGACTTTCCCTGAATCTGGGTTCATGGAACCTCAATCCAAACTCGCTTGCTCTGGATTTCGCCATAAGGGCGACATCCTCCTTCATCTCCCTCTCTGACTTAGAGGAAGAATCACAGTAGAAGTTGGTCTGAACAATGATCTTCGAAGGGCCCACCGAGCTTATTCTCACCCAAGAGTCGTCCTTCTTCATTGACCTAGGGTCCAACGTCACCTGCTCGAGGAGAGAACTGCAGAAGCTCTTGATGGACTCTTGATCGCTATCAGCCTCGAACTCATATGAAGGCTTGATCCTCCTGAACCTCCTCTGACTGAAATTCTCAACAGACGAGTTAGTGATGTTGGAGTTGGGCACAGTAACCAGAGTATCAGCACTGGTTCTAATCAGAGTGGTTCTCAGGGCTATGGTCACAACTTCTCCCTCTACCCCATCTACGATAATCCAGTCCCCAACGTTGAACGGCTGATCAATCAGGATGCTTATGGCTCCGAATATATTTGCTACAGTGTCCTTAGCGGCCAGGGCAAGGGCGAGACCAGTTATTCCCAGTCCAGCTATCAGCCCACTAAGATTAACACCTGCGAGACCAGCCATCATGAAGACGCCGGTAACGACCACAGCGACCCTTCCAACCGACTCTGCCACACTGGCAAGAGATCTCCTAGCTGCCAGATTCTCGCCTTCTACGACTATGAAAGCATCTAGGTAGTCGACCAGACGATAAGCCGCAACGAGCATCAGTAGCACGAAACCAGCGTAAACGTAGGAATTCAAACGTTCCATAGAGCCCTCATCCCAGACTGGCTCAGAGTTTGACATCAACCAATCTATGGAGAGTGTGAAGACCAAGAACCCTATCATCCAGCCCAGAGAGGCAGGAGCCATCAGAGATCTCCCGTCAATCCTGTCAGTCTTGGATATCAGATTCATCAGTCTAGGGAAAAGCATCCTCCTCGAGGCAAAACCCAAAACCGCACTGATGGCAATTACTGCAGCCGTCACTATCATCGTTCCACTAGAGAAACCCGCCAAAACCGTGTCTCCGGACATGAACTCATCCAGTTGTTCCATGATTTGGGCGACAGGCGTTCACTGATAAACCCAGCCCGGTCCTTAGGACCGGTTAACGAGGGATTCAATACGTGACCTCCTTTCGCATCGTTACACATGACGACTCGAGAGCACTCGAACGGGGCAAAAAAAAGCCAGGGCACCACTGTGGTGGCCATGCTCTTGCCGTTGCTACTTTCCGTCCTAGCTCCAGCCTCTGTCATCGCTCCAGCCTCAGCTCAGGACGCTGAGACTGGTCTAGCCCCTCAGGACATCTGGTCTGACGAGTACTCATTCCAGGTCTTCCCATGGGGAGGTGACAGTAGGGTTCAGTTCAGGGAGTACCACGACTACTTCACAATGAAGCAGCGAATGCAAACTCTAGCTGATCAGAACACCGAGATAATGACCTTCCATGACGGAATGAACGGAGGAATGAACGCCCGTGGCGAGGAGACAAATCTCGGAACCTACCAGGGCTGGCACTACAACCACGATACCCCATGGGTGAAAATTACTGCAGATGTACACGGGGGAGAATGCAATGCATTCGTAGGCGATTGTGGAAATTATGAGGACAGGCCAGATATCATGCTAGCAGGCAATTTCCATGCCAGGGAGTGGATGTCCTACGAGGTACCAATGCTCTTCCTAGAGACAATCGCATACTACTACGGGATGGCCGGAGTCGATAATGACGGTGATGGACTGGTAGACGAGGACGGTTGGGACGGAATCGATAATGATGGCGACTGCTTGATGCTAAACGCCTCCTTCCAAGATAGCAACGGAGACGGAAATCCATGCGGCCCTGGCGACCTGGGTGTAGACGAGGACTTCTCAGAGCAGTTCATCACCGATATGGTGAACACCAGAGAGATGTATCTGATTCCCATGCTAAACGTGGATGGCAACAGGTATGACAGAGAGGTATACTGTGGTCCGACCGCATGGGAGAATTGTCCAACATCCGGATGGAGGAAGAACCTGAGGGACAACACAGTCACAGGAGTCACTCCAATTCCAGACGTCGACGAGGAACCCGATCCCAGTTGTGATGGCGTAGATTTGAATCGTAACTTCCAGTACGAGTGGGGTGCTCCTTTGGGCGCTACAGGACCGCTCTTCCCAGGGATGTGCTACGCAGGTGATGCCGGAGCGAATAACGACGTTTACAACGGCCCCGTGGATACAGTCGACCAAGACGGAGACAACCGCCTCAACGAGGACCATGTAGATGGAAATGACGATGACGCAGATGGCCTGATTGACGAGGACTGGCTGGGAGGTAACAGCGAGCCCGAGACAAAGTTCATCCAAGACATGACCGAGATGAATGACGACAACAACGACGGATTCTCGGAGTTCAAAGCCACACTGAGCTGGCACTCATTCTCAGAACTGGTCCTATGGCCATGGGGACATTGCACCGGGTGTTATTCCCCAGATGACGAGTTCCTAGTATACCACGGCGTCAAGATGGGCGAGATGACAGACTATGCCCCCATGCAGTCTTCCGACCTCTATCCCACCACTGGCGACTTCTGCGACTGGCACTATGGCGTTCACAACTCGTACTGCTACACAATGGAGATAGGAACAGCGTTTCACCAGCACCCTGATGACATCGCACACATCGCGGTCAGGAACCTTGGTGTCCCATTCTACATGGTTGAGATGGCGGATGACCCCAGGTATCGTGCCATTGTCGGGATAGAGAACACAACAGTCAGTCAATGGCTCCAAGAGCCATCAGAGGTAGAGGTAGGCAACGGAGACATTCCAATCTCACTCTGCCTAGACGAGTCCTTCCCTTACTCGATTGACATTAACATGACGCATCTCATGTGGAGGCTTGTACAACCAAACAGGCAACAGGACGACTTCGGCCCCACCGAGTGGGTCGATGTTCCATGGAAGATGTCCGCATTCTCAGAGCCCGGTGAAGAGGAGTCAACAGGATGTATACTCCTAGATGGATCCAATGGGACCGTACTACACTCCGAGATCCCCCTTCCAGACACCTCAGTTGGCAAGATACAGTACAAGGCGATGCTTGGAACCACCAACGGTGCATTCCCCTTCTCCTACCCCACTCTCGAGGATGGGGGCAACTACTACGAGCTGGCAATACCCTATCGCGCCTCATTCGGATCAAGCGTACTCTCACTCATGATGTTCATGGTGATCGCTAGCTTCGTCTGGGGAGGACTCGGACTAACCCTGAGGGCGATGTTCGATGACGAGAGGGGAGTTATCGGACTTCCCGAGGATATGGCATCCGAATTTGACGGTGATGGAGAATGAGCTCCGAGTCAGAATCGACATCAGACGAGTTCAGCGGCAGACTAGGGCTAATCTTCGCCACCATTGGAGCCGCCATAGGAACGGGGAACATCTGGAGATTCCCCCGTATGGTGGGTGCAAACGGCGGTGGCTCATTCCTAGTCCCATGGCTGATATTCCTCTTCATATGGTCAGTCCCGCTAATCATCGCTGAGTTCGCCCTCGGAAAGAGGAGCAGAACCGGGACGGTGGGCACATTCCGAATTTTCGGAGGCAAGAACATGGCATGGATGGGTCTCTGGACCGCATGGATATCAACAGCAATAGGATTCTACTACGCAGTCGTCACAGGATGGTGCCTGAACTACTTCCAGACCGCGGTTAGGGGCGGCCTCGGAAGCGAGGTAGACACGACTGAGGTATGGAACTCATTCTTGGAGTCCCCCTCGGATGTCATCTTCTTCCAGGCAATAGCAGTAGTGATCACAATGGCCGCGATATGGAGGGGGGCCAAGGCAATAGAGAAGGTGAACGTGATTCTGATGGTCTCGCTGTTCATCCTGCTATTCTCAGCACTATTCCTGGCTTTCGTGATGGATCTGAACGACGGAACCCTAGATGGGTTCGTCTACATGTTCAGCATCCAGCCCGAGTACCTGATGCAACCGGAGACTTGGATCAGTGGGCTATCCCAGTCAGCATGGTCCTGCTCCGCTGGGATGGGTATGGCGATTACCTACTCAGTCTACATGAGGAAGGACGAGGACACCACTCTCAACGCGGCTACCATGTGCCTGGCCAACAACAGCATCAGCATAATCGCTGGACTCACGGTGATGATGGCAGTATTCGCAGTAGTGGATGATCCTCTCAGCGCTGTCGGAGCAGGAAGCTCGGCAATCAC
>DAYH01000019.1:43556-44272 GCA_002506825.1 Euryarchaeota archaeon UBA103 | reverse complement strand
CCCGAAGGCCCGGCGCCCGGTTATGTCTGACCCGTTCAGGCCTCGTCTTCGTCGAGGATATCGGCTAGTTCTTCGATGTCCTCGTCGTCTTCGAACTGCTCGGTCTCGTCGTACTCTTCGTACTCTCCATCCTCATCCTTGCCACCCAGTTGCCTGGACACGAGGTAGAGCATTGCGACAATCCCTATTCCAGCTCCAGCGAACGGCAGGGTATCGGCTTGAACGTTGTCGAGGAACGAAGGCGCTGCTCCGTTATCGCCTGCCCCATCACCGTTGGCATCGAACTGCTCGGACGGATCCCACTGGAAGTGGTCCTCCCAGTCCTCACATGTCGTGCAGACGCCGTTGGAGTCTAGGGTGTATACAGCTGCATCGGGCACGCCGTCGTTATCGTCATCGGGATCTAGGGAGTTGCATATTCCATCTCCCTGAATGACGTCATCAGCTGTGCCGTACTCTCCATCCAAACCGGCATCGATGGTCTCGTTATCGATTGGCATCTCGTTGGCGTTGTATGAGTTACCGAATCCGTCATCAGCGGTACCGATGATTCCATCGACTCCTCTGAGGCATAGGTCCTCGGTAATATCGAGCCACCCATCGCCGTCGTCGTCGGTATCAGAGTTGTCACCGACTCCATCACCATCGAGGTCTTTGGACTCGTCTGGGTTCATTGGGAAGACATCGTCAAGGTCTATTACGCCGTCATTGTCATC
>DAYH01000019.1:38904-43390 GCA_002506825.1 Euryarchaeota archaeon UBA103 | reverse complement strand
GTCGGCGAACTCCATGGCGTCGTACGGGAATGCATCGGACATGTCAGGGGTTCCGTCACCATCGTCATCGGTATCGACCTTGTCGCAGATACCGTCTCCGTCATAGTCGTCAGGCACGGACGAGGGATCCATTGGGTCAGACCCGCATGAGAACTCCTCGGCATCTGTCCATGCATCTCCATCGTCATTGAGATCCGCGTTGTCGCCGACGCCATCGNNGTCCATGGGATCAGTCCCACAGTTTGGCTCCTCTATGTCCATCCATCCGTCTCCGTCGTCGTCAGTATCTGAGAAGTCCCCCAGTCCATCGCCGTCGAAGTCGGCGAACTCCATGGCGTCGTATGGGAATGCATCGGACATGTCAGGAGTCCCGTCACCATCGTCGTCGGTATCGACCTTGTCGCAGATTCCATCTCCGTCATAGTCATCGGGCACGGATGAGGAGTCCATGGAGTCAGACCCGCATGAGAACTCCTCAGCATCTGTCCACGCATCTCCATCGTCATTCAAGTCCGCGTTGTCGCCGACGCCATCGGCGTCTGTATCGACCCACTCTGTGGAGTCTAGTGGGAATACATCATCGACGTCGAGTACGATGTCATTGTCATCGTCAGTGTCGATGTTGTCCCCGAATCCGTCTCCATCTGTGTCAATCCACTCTGTGGGGTTGTATGGGAAGGCATCGACATCGTTGTCGTAGCCGTCCCCATCCATATCAGTATCCTGCGAATCGCATGTGCCATCAAGGTCCTGATCGGTCGGTATGGACGACAGGTCAAGTGGGTCTGATGCGCATCCGATCTCTGTTTCGTCATCGTATCCGTCGTTGTCATCATCAGTGTCCGCGTTGTCACCGATCTTGTCGTTGTCGTTATCCGCCCATTCAGCTGAGTCCATTGGGAACTCATCGCTTAGGTCGTCATATCCGTCATTGTCGTCATCGGCGTCTAGATAGTCGCATATTGTGTCATTATCATTGTCCATGGGCGTTGACGTATCATCATCTGGATCGGTCATACATGCGGTTTCGTCTGTGTTGTTCCACATGTCGCCGTCCCTGTCCATATCAGTATTGTCCCCCATTCCATCGCCGTCCAAGTCAGTTGACTCGCTGGCATCATCTGGGAATGCATCTTGGGAGTCTATGATCCCGTCACCATCTGTGTCGCTATCCAATGCATCACAGATGCCATCTCCGTCGATATCGCCTGGGACGCTGGTAGCATTCAGTGGGTCGGTCCCACAGGCGGTTTCCATGGTGTCATACCATCCGTCACCATCTGTGTCCAATGTGAAGAACTGTACTGTAACGTTGTAGTTGGTTCCATCAGAGATAGCGTAGTAGGCGGCATACCAGTTCCTGACTCCTATCTCGTTTACCTCATCCCCATAGTAGTCGCCAGTGTTGTTTGTTGTCCAACACATCGGGTTCAGACCGTAGTAGACCAGCGTGTTTGCAGGCAATGGCGAGGATGGTGACCCATATAGATCCAGTATTACTGTAGCGCCTCCGATCGATCCGAAGCCCTGTGGGTATTGGCGATCGTCGTGTTCGACGCATACAGAGTAGCCGTGATTGGCTGGAACATCGAAAGTGTACTTGTCCGTTGTATCCGCGTGTGGATCGTTCCACCCACTCCATGTCAGCTCTGGCTGGCCGGATGTGGAGTTCGTCGTCATGTTGACGTAGTTGTTCACATGAATCGCATCGGCCGATAGTGCACCGGCATCGTAGCTGGAGTTGGCATCATCCTGGATACCCCCCCTCAACTCGCTTAGTGGCCTGTATTCGATGTTCATTGTGTAGTCTAGCATTTCGAAGCCACTGAATGTGCTTCCTGCGCCTATCGCGATGTACAGCCATCCGCCATTAGTGACCCAGAGGCCAGACGTACCGTTAGACCAACCGCTGCTTGAGTCCTGCTGAGAAACATATGTCAGGCTAGTGGCAGGTGGGCCTGCGAAAGTGAAGATGGTTACATCCATATTCCTGAGGGCTGTTGACGTAGCACTGGTAGTCTGTGGAGTCCATGTTACGTTGAAAACCATGTACTTTCCTGCTGGAACCAGTACAGCATAGTGATCCGAATTGTCCCATTCCCTGTCCATCCAGGCGGTACAAGAACCACCTGTGTCGTCAGCATCGCCATTGGCATCTATCTGAGTAGAGCCGTTGAGCCATGTCATTTCGTCCCATGTGCCGGGGAACATAGTGTCACTGGCATCCATTCCGATGCCGCAGTCGTTGGATGGATCTGGGTCGTTGTCATCGGTGACCATGGTGATGATCAAATCGTAAGATCCCCCTCCAACTTCGGTCGTGACGATGATGTACATGTTCTGATCGCCATTGCCAGGCATGATCCATATGTCCTTGTCACCGTATAGAGTAGAGGACTCTAATGTGGACATGTATGAGGTTGCTGAAGCGGCGGTCTTGACGTAGAGGTCCACATCATTTCCTTCTGGTGCGTCCAACTGCACCCTCATGGTGTAACTGGGTGGCACGAATATCTGGTACTGATCGTACATGTCTAGGTCGTCGTGCCCATAGCCGGTGTATGTGTTGTTCATAGATACCAGCTGGACAGGGCTCGTGATGTAGCTAGAGCTGTTTCCAGCGTCCGTTCCCGAACCAGCATCATCCCATGGACCGCTCCAGTAGTCGCCCGACTGGTTGTAAGTCGAGTACTCGACAGTGTAGTTGAACTCGAAATCAGCGGCGAGACTGGTCGTATCGACATTGATCAGAAGATCGGTGGGAGTACCCCAAAGGCCATAGAAGGTCCCTGTCCATAGGTATGACTCGTTTGTAGTTGCAACCGCTGCTCCATCCATTCCTGTCGATGTTGCAGATGATACACTGGAGGGGGAGGAATAGCCCCTGTCGACATAGAGCCACAGTCTGAGGTCATCCGTGTATACTGTCTGATCCCATGTCAGCTTGACGTAGGCACCGTGGTAGGCAGGTACGGTAATTGTGTACCAGTCCTCTTCATCGAAGTCATCACAGAGCATGCCTCCGAAGCTGGAGGTTGCGGACATATCCATTGGGTTGGAGTTCCATGTATCTGCCGCATCTCCTGCTCCTGAGCCGTCGTAGACTCCAGAGCTGGAAAGTACTCCGTCATCCTGGAACCAGCATGGAGGGAATACTGCAGGCAGTAGGTTTAGTGTAAGTTGGTAGCCAGCTGCTGGATCCGTGCTGAAGGCTCCGAAGTAGCTCACCTTGGCGTATACCGTGGTATCCGTTGTGGATCCTAGATCAACTAGTTCGGGGTTACTGGATCCTGCTGAGCTTCCTAGTAGAGATGTCAGGCCGCTATCGGTATAGACTCTGAGGTCCAAATCCGCATTTTCGTTCCATGTGAGAGAAATGTTTGCGTACGAGCCATCGGGTATTGCTACCGCATATACGTCGTAAGCATCAGAGGTCCCTACTACGCCATATGTTGAAACCGATGGGTTGGCAAGTGTGGTTGATAGTAGGCCGCTGACAGCAGGCGTCAGTCCTGCCCAGTAGATCTCGTATCCGCCATCGCCTAGCGAGTCTGTAGTCGAGCCTGTGCAGGTATCGGGCCCGGTGAAGACTGCCGCTTGTATCCCACTGCCGTCAGACGATCCAACGGTACCGCTGAATCTTGCCGCTGAGTATGATGCACCTGAAGTGCAGGTCACTGTAATCGAGGACTCGCTGTTTGCATAGTTATCGTGATTGAAGAATAGAGCGATTGACTCTCCGGATGCGATGGTCTTGGTTCCTTGGTCGTTGCCGTCGTTGGTCCCTGGGTTGACTTGACAGTAGCTTCCACCGTATTGTGCGCACATTCCCACATAGGTGCGTCCATCGTCCCAAGCCGAGGTACCGGTTCCGAACTGGGTAGTGGAGTCGCCATAGTTTCCTCCGTCTGATGGCCATGTCTCAATGTCCATCCTGTAGTCACTAGTGTAGCCTGACGAGGTCTTACAGTAGTTTCCGGCACAGTCGAGATATATGTCTAGTAGACTTCCACTAACGGCGTTGCCAATAGTGGACATGGTGAATCCTCCCGGGTAGGAGTATGAAGACTTGTAATCGTAAACTGTAGCACCGAGAGACTGGTATGTACTGGCGGCAGACATTCCAGTCGACCCTATGGCCCCTGACATCATCCCAACTGAGGAGTTCCATGAAAGAGTGACGTTGACTCCGTAGCCCCACGGAACCCACATTGTGTACACGTCATCGTCATCTAGTAAGCCTGCGCTGCTGAAACCATCCATGAAGCCGTAGAACGTGGTGGTAGTTGGGCCCGATCCGTAATCAATGTATGTGCTCAGATTGGCGACGGGGCACGACCCCGCGGTCGAGGACCCGACGCACATGGTGTTCCTACTGTTGTAGCCGCCAGCGTCGAGACCTAAACAGGCGTCATAGCCCTGACAGGGGTTTTGAGCTACCATATCTATGGCTGGCTCTTCTTTCAATTCCACGGGCTCTTCCGCG
>DAYH01000019.1:0-38596 GCA_002506825.1 Euryarchaeota archaeon UBA103 | reverse complement strand
TCTTCCGCGTTATCAAACATCGGCATTTGTACCGAGACAATCATTAGCATTACTAGGGCAATCGAACGGGCTACTTCGCTTCGCATGGGCGTCACTGGCGTTAATGAGAAGATATGAGTGATATAACAATACCGTTAGATGCTCCTCTTTGAGAATATATTGAATCATCACCCTTTAAGGGTGTGTTTGTGGCCTCAGGGCATTTAATTCCATTGGGCATGGGAGATGTATCGATATTTTGGAAAAAATAACTCACTTCCTTATCCAACTCTCGTCAACCCTTTGCTCCCAGATTCCACATTCGTTCCCTTCGTACCTCATTGGATTAGTCCCCGTATACTGGCCACCTGGTGGTAGATCCTCCCATGACTTAGCATAGTTTTGTTCATTTTCTGATACATCGGCCAAGCCGGGAGGTACTGGAGTAGGGGTACTTTCAGTCTGAGAAGGGGGGTTCTCGGCATCTTGTACTGAGTTCTCCCTCCTAGAGATGAGTCTCGAGAGTGGAGGATAGCCCTTTCCAGAGAATGCAGTAGAGTATATCATAGCCCCAGCGAGGGACATTATTGCCAATATTGCTAGAGCAGATATCCCTGGACTCAGCTTCATCTTATCAGTTAGAGAAAGTGGATTCCCATTGTCGCCTAGGCCGTCATTGTTGAGGTCCTCCCACTCCTCGGCATCCTTGGGAAACTCGTCCCCGCTATCTGGGACCCCATCGTTATCATCGTCCATGTCAAGCATATCGCAAGTTCCATCCATATCAGTATCTTCTGGGACCGACTGATCCGACAGGGGGGAAGTGTTGCACAGTGACTCCGTGGAGTCGGCCCATCCGTCGCCATCATCATCATTGTCGGCATTGTTTCCTGTTCCATCACCGTCAGTGTCTTTCGATTCGTTTGGATCCTCTGGGAAATCGTCATCTGCGTCCATTACCGAATCATTGTCGTCGTCTGGATCCAGATAGTCACATGTTCCATCGGAATCTGAGTCTGCTGGGGTTGATGTGACGTCGAGAGGATCTGCTCCGCAGTTGGGCTCAATTGCGTCCTCCCATGAGTCGCCATCGTCATCCGTGTCCTCGTTGTTCCCAATCCCGTCGAAGTCTGTGTCCGTCCACTCGTTCGCGTCGAACTGGAAAGAGTCAGTCGTATCTGGGTATCCATCGCCATCATCATCCTCATCCATGATATCACAGACTTGATCGGAGTCCCAGTCATAGGGAGTACTTGCTGAGTCCTGTGAATCAGATTGGCAGGTAATCTCGTCTGAATCTGACCATCCGTCTGCATCGTCGTCTGTATCGGCGTTATCCCCTAATCCGTCCCCATCTAGGTCATACTGCTCGCCGGGATCGGTGTCAAATGCGTCGTATTCGTCAATTACGCCATCGTTGTCATCATCGAAGTCAGAGTTATCGCCCTGTCCGTCGGAATCGGTATCTATCCACTCCTGAGGATTATTTGGGAATTGATCTATGCTGTCTGGATATCCGTCGTCATCGTCATCATCATCCATGATGTCACAAATCCCATCGGAGTCAGAGTCAGGGGGCACTGAGCTGTATGAAAGAGGGTTTGAGCCGCAAAGTATCTCATCGGCATCCGAGAATCCGTCTGCATCGTCATTCTCGTCTATATTATCTCCGAGACCGTCGTTGTCGGTGTCAATCCACTCAGTATCGTCTAGAGGGAATTCATCATTTTCATCTGAGTAGCCGTCATCATCGTCATCGCCATCCAGAGCATTACAGACGGAGTCGCTATCTGTGTCTATGGGCTGGCTGTTGTAATCGAGGGGGTCTGTATTGCAGTTAGCCTCTAAGGTATCGTTCCAACCGTCCCCGTCATCGTCATAATCGGCATTGTTGCCCAATCCATCTTGATCGGTGTCTGTTGTCTCACTGGAATCTTGGGGGAATGCATCATCGGAATCTGGAGTCCCGTCATTGTCGTCATCTGGGTCCATTGTATCACAGATGCCATCGCCGTCAAAATCTGAAGGAGTGGAGTTGTAGTCCTGCGGGTCTGTCCCACACTGGACTTCAGTATCGTCCTGCCATCCATCATTGTCAGTATCTAGGTAGAAAGTTGTCACTGTAAAGTTGTAGTATCCATCACCAGATATTGCCATAGCCCTCATCAGGACACTCAATCCACTAACCTCTGGTCCATCGGAAGTCACGTATTCGGCACCGTTGTTATTGAGTGACGAGTCTATCAGTGTAAGATTTGACTCCCAGTAAAGTACCAAGTAGCCGGTGACATTGGTTGAGCTCATATTAATCTCGACTCCATGATCATTAGGGACTGAGAAAACGTAGTAGTCATTGCTGTCATCGCTTGATGATTTCCATCCAGAAAATGATGTGGAGCTATTGATCGACTGTGGAATTGAGAGGTTTGTAGCATTGAGGACATCGTCACCTGCATCACCACCCGAGCCACCGTCATTCTGGTTATATGCAGGATTGCCAATTATTGAGAATAGGCTCAGCGTAACATTGTAAGATCCGTAAGACGGAGATGTCGGCCAGTCTTTGATTTCCAAATATACAGTTGATGACCCCACATCAGTACCATTACTTCCTACGGTCTCTGGAATGTTTCCTGTGAATGCGACATCAATCTGGGTTCCATTTGAGTCGTAGAGCCACATATCGAAGTCTGCATTGGTGTTGTGAAACATCTCGATGTAAATTCCATATCCGGATGGCACGTAAATTGAGTACCAATCATCGTCATTCGATGTCGAGAGGTTTCCTTGGAAGGATGTCGAGTTGTTTGTCCAGTTATGTTGGTGAAAGGTGGACAAAGAAAGCGCGTTGGACATCGAACCCCCGGCATCCTGTCCACTTCCTGCATCATTTCCGACTCCACCTCCCCCGCCAGACCCATTGCCAACTGAGAATATCCAGACCTGCATCGTATATTGCCCGGATCCAATGTACTGGTCCACCCAGATATAAACGGTAGTGCCCCCTACGTTTGTTCCGTTGGAGGTGACATGGTCGGATTGCCCTGTCCCGTTAGTACTAGCGTCAATTTGGGCACCGCCCGATGTTCGGAGCACGAGATCGAAATCGCTGTTTGATGGTATATTTATGGTTACAGCTAGCCCGGTGCCGGATGACATATTGATTGCATAGTAATCGTCTGTGTCATTTCCTTGTGTAAGGTTGCCATAGTAGATTGCTGAGGAGTTGTTTGAAGATAGATAGGTAGCGTTGGACATTGAGTTACCAGCGTCCGAACCTGAGCCTGCATCGTTGTCTGCCAGTGCGGCCCCTGAGAGTATTGAAATTAGTAAAATGGAGCAAATCAAGGCTGAAGAAGCCTGCCTAGAATGAGATCGGGGCTTTTTTTCCGTGGCGTTCATGGGGGCTCGTGGAGGCAGGGAGTATTAAATCGTAGGTGAAATTAATTTTGTTGATTTATTCGATTTTTCAGTATTTGTAGAATCCTTCACCAGATTTCCTACCTAGCTTTCCATCGGAAACCATGCTAATCAGTAGTGGAGCTGGGGAGTACTTGTCGTCTTTTAGCCCCTCATGGAGGACATTCATTATATGGAGTACAGTATCTAATCCTATCAAATCTGTGAGTGCTAGTGGACCGATTGGGTGGTTCATTCCAAGTTTCATGATGCCATCGATCGCTTCGGGCTCCGCGACGCCCTCTTCGAATGCGAGGATTGCCTCGTTCAGCATTGGGCACAGTATCCTATTGCTAATGAAACCTGGAGAATCATTACACTGGAGAGGTTTCTTTCCCATTCTCTCCGAGGCAATCATGATGGCCGAGGTGACATCAGGGTCTGTTTGCCTCCCATTGATTATCTCGACGAGCTTCATTACTGGAACTGGGTTCATGAAATGCATGCCTATCACCCGGTCTGGCCGGTTCGTGGAATCTGCGATTTCGTTTATCGAGATACTGGATGTGTTCGAAGCTAGAATTGCAGATTCTTTACAGATTGAGTCTAGCTCCTTGAAAGCTGAAAACTTTAGTTCTGGAACCTCCGGTATTGCCTCTATTACTAGGTCGGCATGTGCGGCATCCTCCCTCGACAAGGAGGTGGACACTAGTGCCATTGCTGAATCCGACTCCTCCTGGGTCATTCTCCCTTTGGAGACTAGTTTAGATAGGGATTTTTCAATGGTTTTTATGCCCCTATCGACAAATTTCTGTTGAATATCTATCATTGTCACCGGGTAACCGGCACAGGCGGCTACTTGAGTGATTCCAGCGCCCATCTGGCCGGCGCCGAGAACTGCTAAGCTTCCTATCTGCATGTATACTCTGAGTGGGGGTCTACGATTATACTTGTCTAGTTGGACTACAGAGTGATTGTCGTACTAGAGGATGGGTGGATCATAACCTCTGATACATTTCCAAGGCCGGATCTTCTTCAACCTCTGATGTGCCCACTTTCTTGGCAAGCATTCGTCTGGTCATGAGGAGCACGCATACTGCCAAAATTAATCCGGTCAAAGAAAACCAGCCCAGCATAGGGCCCATATTCTTAGCATCATCTATGGCCCATTCAGGCCAATCCTGCTTGAGAACTGTAGTCATTGAACTCGCTTCGTTATTCGCATAGTCCGAGGAGATGGCATGGACGTCATGCTCCCCCGGCGTGTCGACTATATCGATCTCGACAGAGAACATTCCAGATGAGGGGCAAATAAGGGCAATGGAGTCAACATCACTCCAGACTAGTACGTTGGCACCCCCCTCACAAATTCCTTGGATTATTCTGGTTTTGGATAGGGCAGATGTTCTATTGGTCCGCTCCTCAATGCTTACGGCAGGGGGAATAGTATCTCGAACAACAGACAGATGGTATATATCGGTCTCGTTTAGTGAGTCGACTTCTAGGATAAATTTGTTCTCACCTTCTCTCAGATCGAATGTGACATCCCCCATTACTGATGACGGAATTACCAAATTGAATCCATCTGATCTCTCCTCGGACCATCTAATTGTCTGGTCCGGACCAAGCTGGACCTTTGCAGTGACTTCCTCGGAAGAGACGGTTCCACCATTCCAGTTTGCTATCACGAGTGTGTCATAAATTGTTGAGTTCAATTCCATAGTTCTGCATTCGCTGAAATAGTTACTATTTGTCCTATTTTGAGTTTCGTCGACGGCATAGAAGCATAGTTCGTGAATACCGGTTTCAGAAAGCTGGAAAGGCCACATTCCCGATTCTCCCAATCCTTGCATCATTTGTTTACCGTCCATTGTGAATTCGTATGTTACCGGCTCAGAAGAAGACCATGAAATCTCTTGCCTGTGATCAAATAACGAATTATTGTAGGAGGGGGACGTGGCCCATTGGACCGAGGGTACCGACTTGTCTATTGAAATCGGCCAAGTATCAGAAGCGGTCGAGTTAGCCCAATCTGTCAGCTCAAGCAGTATTGTGTAGTCGCCATCGGGCATCCCGATAGTCGATAGAGGAAGAACGGCACTGTAGTACTCCTGGTCGCCACCTTGCTCATGTGGTTCTGGATGCCCCACAGATGAGTTGAACGATGCTGGCATGCTGATGCCTTCACTGCATTCCTCTGTAAAATAATCACCGATATCAGAGTGTACTGAGAGGCACCAGCTCTTGGTATCCGAGGGAATATGTACCTGCAGAGTACCGCTTGTTAGGTTTACCGGTGACCTTGCGTCTTCGGTGGTGTAATGGTTTCCATCCTGATCATTCATCAAGAGGAACTCCGAGTTAGACGGAGGATCCGGATCGAAAATAACCTGGAATTCCCTAGTAACGGAGTTTCCAGCTTCGTCATAGACTGAGATTACGAAAACACTGGAGCCATTAATGAAGTAGTATGAAGAGTTTGATGATTCGTCAAATCCTATCTCCGCTTTATCGAGGAGGAATGAGTGCTCGGCCATGCCCTGATCATCTAGTTCTACTACGGTTCCAGAGTGAGTAAGGGTCGCCCCTGGTTCAGTCCATATCTGATACGTGAGAACGGGATTTTGGGTTATCAACGGAATATTACTAATCGAGACTTCAGGAGAAGTGACGTCATAGGATACGGATAGGAAGTCTTGGGCGTATAGTCCGGAGATGTCTGTAACTGTTATTGTATAGTCATGCCATTTCTCTATCTCTGGAAGGGTTGAGTTGATCCAAATCTCCCTGAAGGTTAGATTTTCTGGTACTGAAGAGTGATTGCCGTGATTCCATAGTGTAGTCAGATTGTGATGGTTGCCAAGGGTATCGATAGCTTGTACTGAGTCGGCATCTGGAACTTCCGTTTGATTGTCGGTTGATGACAAGTTAACCTGATCCAGCCTGAAACCTATTCCTCTGTCTATCGCATGGATTAGTACAGGAGTGGGTTGGTTGTGATGTGACATATTCTCTGGCTCGACGAATTTTACCTCAGGATCTAGTTCTACAAGCTCGTAAGTGTAGGGTAGTCTGATTTCAATTCCCCCAACTAGCTCCACATCTACGAAACCTTGCCATGTACCGGCATAATCGGGCCTGTCGAACTCGAGGCTTACTTGGATGGCGGCTGATGGGCTTTCTCCCGCCAGAGCCACAGAGCCATTTGGCCATATTGATGATATCTCATTATCGCTAAGAGGCATCTGATTGGTCACCCTAAGTTCACTCCCGCCCACCTCGTCTATGGATATCCGGAAATTGATCGAGTCTCCCGGTACATCGTATCCATGTACGGCGATTCCATACAGGCCGTCTTCGGGGCTACTGACCTCTACCTTCTCTGAAGAATCTCCCGATGTTGATTTTTCAATCTCCTCTCCGCTGCTGAAATCGCCATCTCCATCTGAGTCCCTGAATAGATACAAATCTATGTCTGAATCCGAATGATGGCCCTCAGCATCGATTTCAATGGAGATGGACTCTGAGTTGTTGATAGTGATATTTTTCCACCATGAAGCGGTCATTTTGTCCCCACGGGTGTCTTGGGAGACTGACTCGTTGTAGAGATTGATTGGCTGAGACCAGCCGAATGAGTTCACAGATTCGATTGGAAGCGGGACCGTAGAGACCAGATGGACTGCTTCCACGCCGCTGGCTTCATTCCAATCAGTTACCACTCTCTCGAAGCCTGACTGCTCTGCGGCGATGTATCCGACCGAGATGTTCAGAGGATTATCATTTGAGTTGACGCCATGTAGGGCGGTATGGAGCGCCAGTTGGTGCACTCCTCGCGTCACAGGGACTGCAAAGACTTCTCTAGAATCACCCGTGAATGTCCCCCAATTGTGGGACCCAGAACCAGCGTAATTATTTGTGGAACGCTCTTCAATGAAAAATGTCGAGTTGCCATATGGAGTAGAGTTCTCGCTGGAATAACCATGGGTGGTCTCGGATAGCCACATTACGTCTATGTCTGTGTAGGGGTTATCATCCCAGTCTACCTCGATTACTGCCGTTCCCCCTGTGGCCCATTCCTCTGGCCATTCAATGGATAAAAACCTCCAATCACCGCTCTCGGCTCTCCAATCCCATCTAGTGGCTCCTGAAATCCATTCTTCGGAGTAAAGGGTCTGATTGGTGACATTGCCGTCCAATGGCCTGGCATTTAGAGAGAAAGGCCCTACCCATGGGACATTTGTAACAACTGGAAGAGTCCAATGTCGATCATTGCTAGACTGGGCAGGGGCCCCATTGGGATGTAGGTCGTTAGATGAAATCAGTAATCCGTGCTGGTGTAGGCCGGGGTTTGCATCTACTGGAACTGTGATTGTCATTGGGACTACACTAGATTCGTTGGGCGGCAGTATGATTTCGGAGGGCACGGATATCCATTCATCTGAATCTGATCCGAATGTTGTCCAATCGATTTCTATTCTGACTGGTTCATCTGAAAGCTGGCCGTTGTAATTCCATACCGCTAACATCAAGCCATCTCCCGAATCCTCGAATGGATTTCCCATGCGAACCTCGGCATTTGGCCCATCGGATCGCCAATATGTGACTTCCTTGAGTTCATCTTCTTCGGTCCAGTCCTCCGAGTCTACCATGGAGTCGTTATCCAAATCCAGTACGTAGATTCCATCTTGATCTTCATCTTCCCACTTCATTATCTCCAAGAATACTCTCTCTTCGGAATCTCGGTCTTGATTGTTGTCGAAGTGCGAATAATCGATAGTGGCTCGAGCCCTGAATTGTCTTGTTTCTGGATTTAGCTGAATGTTTGAGTCGTTTCTCAGATGTAGCGGAATTAGTAGATCCGGCCTACTACTTTGGTGCCCATCCCAGGAGGAGTTCTCGCCGTCTTCTGTTCCATTGCCGGTGCTGTTCCAGACTCTGACCTCATGAGAAAGTGGAGAGAATGAGGTAGGGGATAACTGTAGGCTTATTGCAGATTCCCCTGGGTTTGTGAACTCCAACTCCGTTGTCTGGACCTCCCCTGGCCTCAGTAGATTCAGATTCGCATCTCTGTGTTGGCCCTGGAAGGTACCGCTGTTCCAATGCGAAGGTGTTGCCCACCAAGTACCATTCTCACCATCCAAAGTCTTAGTGGCCTTAGAGACGTTGAACCACCCTCCTCCTTGTGTGAATGGCTCATACCCCCTATCATCTGAAGTAGACATCACCAGATCCCTGAACTCTTGTGAATCTGGATAGTCTCCCAAATTATGCATCCAAGCCTCGGCGACCAGAGCCATTAGGCCGGCGGCTACCGGAGTCGCTAGGCTTGTTCCCCCCCAGCTTCTCCAAGCAGAGTTCGCATCATCTCTGGAGTTCAGTGGGATGTCGCCAGTTGCTGACCATCCGACTGCAACGACATCAGGATCCATCCTACCGAGGGCGTTCGGTCCTCTGTTGGACCATGGGGCAATTTGGCCCCATGTCCCACTGGAACGGCTACTGAATGCCCCCACCGAGAATACTCCGTTAGAGGCACCGGGAGACTTGGTAGTTCCAAATCCATGTCCGCCGTTGCCTATTGCTACAGCATATGATGTATTCTCGTTGTAGAATCTAGTTAGCCAGTCGAGGTATAGTGAGTAGGCATCTGCCCCTGCTTCGTCTACCGATGAGTAACCGAATGAGAAGGAGCCGATATTTGGCTGATCTGGAGTATCCACATGACCATCGTATCCCTCGGCTATGAACCTCCAAGCATCAAGGGAGTGCCCTCCTGAGTAATGGTTACCTATTGATGAGATAGTGGCGTTGGGCGCCATACCTAGTACCTTGCCATCACTAACCACACCTTGAGCTGCAATCGCACTGGCGCAAAGAGTTCCATGATTGCCTGATTCCAGCATGAAAAGAGTAAGATTACCAGGTCCTGCTATCCTGTCTGAATAGCCATGTCTAGCGGCATATGTATCACCATATGGGACACCCAATGCCCCATCTGAAACCCAGTAAACCAGTCCTCCAGATACATCCCAAAGGCCATCCCCATTGGTATCCAATCCTGAGGTCTCCTCTCCTGGCCTCATCGGAACCTCATCACCGAACTCCCCGTCTCTGTCTAGATCCGCATAAACAGTCTTGTAATGTCCGTATTCCTGATCATCAACAACCAGTATGGGGACATCTCCACCCTGTCTAGACCTTAGTGTTGAGTCTGGATGCTCGCCTATGTGGTAATCTCCCGATATTGACATGTTGACGCCCGTGATATTCAATCCAGAATCATCCAGAAGGCCATCAGAATTATTATCTACGTCTATTATTGAAGTGTCTGCATACCAAGAAGACCTTTCTGGATATGCCTCACCGTGCACCATCCAATTGTACATACTACTATGATCTAACATTAGCGGCCATCCAAAGTATGGAGAATCATGGAATGTCACCCTAGCCTGTGTCCCATTCAAGTCTGGATGTGCGAAGTCTACCCCCGTATCGGCCACAGCGACTACGAGTCCCTCGCCCGTGTAGCCACTGCCCCATGCGTCAGTGACGCCATGTAGCTCACCAGTAGTCACTGTGGCCGGAAGAAAATCGGGCTTATCGAAAGGCTCTATGGAATATGGCTCTGGAGCTCTCTGGGCATCGATGACTGCGATTACCCCTCGGACGCCGGGAATTTTTTGAACAAGATCTGAGTCTACCCAGAATGTCCTGTGATCTATCTTTCCATCGGAGGTCTCCTGTTGCACTAGAGACTCGCCTGGACCTGGTTCAGCCTGCTCCTCAAGAGCACCGTTTTCAATCTGCCAGAACTCCAGATTCTGAAGAGAATTGGTGATTACGGTCACTCTAGTCTTGCCATCCACTGAATCACCCCCTTCTAGAAGCGCCGGGTCGAACCATGGGCTAGATTCCAAACCCTGGAGATTGGGATCTTGTTGATGGTGATCTGGATGATCATTAGTTTTCGGGGTTTCTTCGTTTCCCGAATCGCCTACAGTTGCAGAGACGGTTTGTAGAATCATGAGAAGCACTAGTGCCAATGCCTGATTCCGAGCCATACAGTGTATCGTACGTAGATGCTTCTTTCATCCTGTCGGCCTCTCGCCTTCTAGATTCTCGCCCGTCAAGTCCAAAGCAGATATCTCATGCCAGAGCACGGAGTCCCGTAGTGTAGTGGTCCATCATCTCAGGTTTTGGTCCTGGGGACCCTGGTTCGAATCCGGGCGGGACTACCAATTATCTCTCAATTGCCTCAGGGCTTGTTTTCAGGTCTCTCGCGATATTCTTCTGATGCCCTTCTAAAGTCCCACCGCCTATCTCCAGGAGCTTTGCATCCCTCCATAGCCTCTCGACGATGTATTCTCCAACATACCCATAACCTCCCAGAACTTGAATCGCCCTATCGGCAATATGCTTCGAAATAGTGGTTCCAAAGAGCTTTACTCCGTCAGAGTCGAGCCTATTTCCTGATTTGGATAGATCGATTTGCCTCGCAGTGTCGTAGACATACGATCTCATAGCCCTGTATTCTGCCCATGACTCCCCTATGTGCCTCTGAATCTGTCCGAATTCACGTATGCTTCTGCCGAATGCCTTCCTTTCGCTAGCATAGTCGTTCATTACCGACAGGCATCTCCTTGAGATTCCCAGCGCCATTGCGGCGAGACCCAGTCTCTCCAACTCCAGATTCCTCATCATGTGAGACATTGACTCTCCGGGTGAGCCCACGACATTTTCTGGAGGGACAATGCAATCCTCGAAAACAAGCTCAGCTGTGTTACTAGCCCTCATTCCCAGCTTATCAACAATTTTCTGACCCACAGAGTATCCGTCCATCCCATTCTCAACTAGAAATGTAGTAATCTCCGCCCTGCCCTTGGAGTCGGTCCCAGTTCTTGCATAAAGCCAGACTATATCGGCAGGGGTACCAGAATCATCAATTGCCCCGTTTGTTATCCACATCTTCCTGCCGTTGATAACCCAGTTTCCGTCATCTCCCAGGATTGCATGCGTCTCCATCCCCATGACGTCTGTGCCATGATCCGGTTCGCTCATTGCCATACACCCTATCCACTCCCCACTGCATACTTTGGGAAGTATCCTAGTCTTCTGTTCATGGCTTCCGTTCTGAGCCAGGTTGTTGACCATTAGCTGGTCATGAGCCAGATATGCAAGACAGAAAGCTGGGTCCGAGTATGAGAGCTCTTCATTGATGATTGCGACTGCTGTGGCATCCATCCCCCCTCCTCCGTACTCTGAAGGAACAGAAATGCCCAGAAGTCCTGAGTGTCCGAGGGTTCTGAATAGATTTGTATTGAATTTCTCATCCCTGTTGAATTCTAGTGCTTGTGGCTCGACTTCCTCTGAGACAAAACCTCGCACCATCTCTCTGAGCATAGAGTGTTCATCTGTTGGATTAGCGATGTCAAGAGTCCTCCAGTCATCCGTCATGAATATCCCAGATGGCTAGGGCGTAAGAGTGATTCGGGTGGCATGCCTATGGTGTGACGCGTCTACTGTCTCTTGGGAATGGTATTGTCTCCCTGATATGGTCCGCTCCCGATAGCCATGCGCATACCCTGTCTATGCCCATTCCAAATCCGCCATGTGGAACCCCTCCGTATCTCCTCACATCTATGTAGAATTCGTAGGGCTCCCTGGGAGTTCCCTCCTCGTCTATTCTCTCAAGAATCTCAGATTCTGACCAAGTCCTCTCGCCTCCTCCGATTATCTCCCCATATCCCTCTGGGGCTAGCAGATCATGACAGAGAACGTACTTCGGATCATCTGGATCTGGCCTGTGGTAGAAAGGCTTGGCAATACGTGGATAGTGAGTCAGGAAATGTGGAACATCAAAATCTTGTGTTAGAACTTTTTCCTTGCTGTAATCAAGGTCCTGACCCCACTCTACGCTCACGCCCTTTTGTTGTAGAGCTTCAATGGCCTCGTCATACCTCATCCTGGGATACTTGGAGTCAGCGTAGTTCTGAATCAGCCCTATATCCCTTCCTAGTTCGATTAACTCGCCTTCCCTCTCCTCTAAGAGAGTGCCTGCAATACTTCTAACTAGGGCCTCTCCGTGATTCATTACCTCTACATTTCCCCCCCATGCTATTTCCATCTCAGCATGCCAGAATTCTGTCAGATGGCGTCTAGTTCTGCTTTTTTCCGCCCTGAATGAGGGAGCGATGGTGTAGAGCCTCTCCAAAGCTGGCATGGCGGCCTCAGCATAAAGCTGCCATGATTGAGTAAGGTAGGCCTTCTTTCCAAAGTATGGTACTTCGAACAGAGTACTTCCGCCCTCCACTGCTCCCGCTACGAAGTTTGGAGCCTGATACTCTATGAACTCACGATCTCTGAAATATGAGTGAACGGCGCCAAACACTGTAGATCTTATTTTCAGCATCTTCGTCATTCTGCCTGTCCTCAAGTAAAGATGCCTGTTGTCAAGTAGGAACTCTGTCTCTCCGCCGTCCGCCTCTGACATGGCAGATTCTGTTATTGGAAAGGGGTTTTCAGGATTGACATGACCAATCACTATTCCTGATTCAACAACCAGTTCATGGCCGTGTTCCCTATCTGTATTTTTGACTATTCCCTTTACCCGTATACTTGATTCTATCAGTGCATTGGAAAGTGATTCAAAGCACTCATCGCCTACGATTTCTCTCTTTATGACACACTGAAGAGTACCGGTCGAATCTCTGAGCACTAAGAATCTAATTTTCTTCGAGCCCCTAGTTCTATGGACCCATCCGCATAGCTCTACTTCAGAGCTATCATATTTCCCTGACAGAACATCGCCTATCCAGAACTCCTTAGTCATGGGCTCCCCCGAGTGCCTCAGAGGGCCCGAGGTATATGGTTGCCTCGCAAGCACTGGTTGGCGGGTCTGACGGGGTTCGAACCCGCGACCGCCCGGTTAAGAGCCGGGTGCTCTACCTGACTAAGCTACAGACCCGGCCTTCCGAATGGCTATTCCGATTTAATGGCCTCGGGTGAATTAACAGAGCCTGCCTTTGGGATTGACCATAATATCGACTCCAGATGGTGAAGCGACGAAGACCGCATCGCATATCCCTACGAAGAGACCGACATCAACTACTCCATCGATTCCAGATATCATACGTTCCATTTCTACTGGATTGGCAATTGTAGGCCCAAACTCGCAATCCAAGATATAGCCATCATTATCCGTGATGTAGATATTTTCTTCGCCTTCGGTGTTTGTCATGGTTCTTCTCAAAAAGACTTTTCCAGGACAAATGGAAGATATCTCTTCGATCACAGTGGAGAATTTTTCTGGACTGACTTCAACGGGCAGATTGAATTTTCCTAGGATATCTACCCTTTTACTCTCGTCTGCTACGACAATCATTGATTTTGATAGATTAGCCACAATCTTCTCCCTTGTAAGGGCCCCTCCTCCTCCCTTGATCAGAGAGAAATGGCTGTCAAACTCATCCGCACCATCGATTGTGATGTCTAATGACTTGGCATCTGAAATTTCCATTAGCGGTATCCCTAGACTTTCTGCCAGTTCCCTAGTGGCCTCACTGGTAGGGACCCCAATTATCTCAAGTCCTTCTTCAGATACCCTCCTACCGATTTCGATTATTGTATACTTGACTGTTGAGCCAGTGCCAAGTCCAACATTCATCCCACTTTTTACATAGCGGCATGCTGCGATTCCTGCTTCTCTCTTCAGTGTCTCGACGTCGCTCATGGGGCCGTGTGTGCAAGTTCGCAGATGATTATTTCCCATAATGGAAGTAATTGAATGGACCGTTGGGTTCATTGGCATTGACTTCTCGGGATGCTTGAGGGAGCAGGAGGGTCGCTGACAGTGTACGACACTGAGGAAAGTCCCCTCTCCATGATGCGAGTGGCCCGACGCAAGTCGGGGATCCGGGAGGGTCGGCTCTGCAACAGAAACGAACTGCCTCGGGAGCACGGTGAATCCGAAAGGAGGAGGTTTCCCGCAGGTAGCTGGAACGAGCAACCCCGCTGGAGCAAGTCCAAGCAGGCCCGTAATGCATCGACAGGGCCGGGTAGGATGCAAAGTTGAATGCGACCAGCCGTAAGGTGAACAGAAAGGGGCTTATTCCCTGCACCCTCACTAAATGACCAGCTTTAGCTATTTTCGGATACTTCTACAATCGCCTTGAGGACAGAGGATTCTGAAATTGTCCCGCCCTCATCATAATCTAGCCATGGACCATTAAGGGTAATTCTGGACTTGAATTCATTGTAGACCACTATTATCGTAGGTAGAAGGATAGCGCTAGTCAGTAGTGCGAGAGCAATGAGTGCCATCATTAGAAGGAAGAAGTTCTGCAAACCGGGTATGGCCACGAACAGGCCAGCGGATAGTCCCGCACAGGTCGTGGCAGTGGTCTCAAAAATTGTCCTACCAGTGGTAACTACGGATCTAACTACTCCTGCCGGGGTCTCTCCCTCATCCCTAATTCTGTCAATGATATGTATGGAGTCATCCACCCCTATTCCAAACACTATTGTCCCAATCATCGCCGTGAATACGTTTACGTTGACTGCCCCTCCTCTCATAAGGAGAGGCTGCCAAAGAACTACGACAGCCACTGCAGTCATTGTGAATATTGCCAGTCTAGGTGATCTGAATAGTACAGCCATTGTGAAAAGTAGTATTATCATTGTCCAGACTGTTGTTTCACTCTGTGCCTTGTGAATTCCTGAATTGATATCGATAGAAATTGGAAGGCCCCCCGTTAGTTTGGAGTTCGTTACGCCCTCTTCTGCAAGAGACGTGGAGTAGCATGTTGTGGCGTCATCGCAACCGCCCTCTGATAAAAATTCGTCAATTGTATCCCT
Source organism: Euryarchaeota archaeon UBA103 (assembly GCA_002506825.1). GTDB lineage: Archaea > Thermoplasmatota > Poseidoniia > Poseidoniales > Thalassarchaeaceae > MGIIb-O5. Next base: position 23,365 of record DAYH01000019.1, on the reverse strand, counting down.
CAGGCCTGTAGCGTCCTGGATATTGATGTAAGGTTGCCATGCGTAGACGAGAGTCTTTGTCTCACCAGAGCCTTGGTCGGCATTCATCAGCATTGACCTTATTTCGGGACTCAGTGTATCGAAGACGACGTTGACCATGTCTTCCCTCGAAGACACTGTAGTGAATGCCAAATCGCCGCTTGTTATGCATTCGAGTTGGAGGGGGTCATCCCAACAGGGAGAATGGAGTATGTCCCAAAGTGAGCGATCGAAGGCTTGCTGACCAGTAATATCATCCTGTAGGTGTATGGCCTTCAGAATGTCAACGATACTAGTGGTATCGGTGAATTCCACATTGTCCACCTTGGCCTGCATTTCGTCAATAGCATCTAACACGGGGATGTCCCTTATTGGTGCGGTCTGGTTGGTAGCCCCCCTGTCGGTAGCATCGATAATGAACAGATTTGTCTGCCCTCCTCCGAATTCGTAGCTGTACTCCCTCAGGGCCTCATAAGACTCCAAACCAGGCGGAACCTCGTCTGATGATCCAGTGATGTCCTTTCCTAATTCCTCTTCCAGAATTAGTACGCCACATGCGGTAGTGATTATTGCTACCAGCATTACCGCTATGGTGGCCCTGACAGGAATCTTACCTATGGCGTCCCATACGCTATCTAGTAGCCCGAGTGCGATGGTTAGCGACAGCATTGACGCCATTATCAGAGCATTAGCGGGCGACATTGCTTCAGAGTATGACAATGCGAATGCTGCCAGAACACCGAGAGATATGGAGACGTACAACGTCTGATTAGTAGACATCTCCAGATTGTTTGGTGACTTCCTGTATCTCAATAGCTGAATCAATGCGGGAACCATGATCATCGAAAGAATGAAGGTTACAGAAATTCCCAGTAACAAGGTAGTTCCAACGGTTCTCATCGGCTGTATGGGGACCAGAGAGTCCCAAGTTAGGACATGGAATCCCAATATTGTAGTCAAGGCGGATAGGAAAATCGCGTGTCCGGTAGTCATAGCGGCTCTGACAGTCGCGGTTAGGCTGATGAGGGAGTCCCATGGGTCTACGGAGAGCGGCTCTAGTCCATCCCTCTTCAATTGCCAAGACTCCTCAAGTTTCTCTTCTATGATCTCTTGCCTATTTTCCTCGATTCTATTTGTCAGATGGAGTGCATAGTCAACGCCGAGACCAATCAAAATAGGCCCGGCGGAAATTATCATTGGCGTCAGCATGATATCCAAAATTACTGTTGCTCCAAAGGTGATCGCCAGACTCATAGCAATTGGTGTGCCACAGATTAAGATGACCTTCGGATTCCTGTGAAGTATTAGCATCGCTAGGGCCACCAATGCTAGGCTCGCTGGGAGCATTGTCTCTACCAACTCCAAGTAAATAGCATCAGAAACATCATGCAAAACTGGAGTCAGTCCCGTTACAGTTACTGCCCTTCTCTCGGGTATATCATCAAGCCTCCCTAAGTCTACAGTATTGGTATCCGGATCTATTCCCATAGTAGACGTAAGATCGTAAGTAGTGTAGCAAAGGTAGCAATTTGCCTCCTCTATCTCATCACAGACACCGCTACTGTCATCGTCACAATCTGGGAGTATCTTTCCATCCGTCCCTATGCCATGAATATACGCCTCTGCAAAGGCCAAGAATGCCTTGTGATCCTTTACTAAACCATTCTTTGGATCGTCACGAGGAGGAATGTCAGTTGTCGACATATCGAATGAAATCCCCATTATTATGACGCCTGTGTCCCATATGCCGTCGCCATTTGTGTCCCTCACCATAGATTCCATCAGTGAGCCAGCATTTTCGACATACTGGTCTATCCTGTCTTGCTCATCAGGAATCTCGTATCCATAATATGGATTGGAGCCTGCGACAGCGCAGTTCTCACCGTCGCTGATGGGAAGGCCATACTTCTCCATGGCACAGTTAAATCTCCATGATGAGGAGTTTGCTTCCTTAATAATCTGAGACGGAGAGAGAACCCAAACTACTCCATCATTAACTCCCCTGTCTGATTTATCCCAGTCCAGTCCTTTAGCGTATGTCCCCGCTGGAGAAGAGTCGTCCCCTTCGATCCAAGACATCTGCATCAAGACTTCCGCTGAAGTAATATTGTCGTCTCCCCTATCGGAAATAGAGCTTATCGCATTATCTGTTTGAATGTACACTATTACAATATCTGTTGACCACTGTTCCCTTACCTCTGAAAGTAAATCAGAAGAGTCCGCCCCCTCTGGAAGATAAATCTCGACATCCCCATTAATCTGTTGCTGGAAGTCCATGGCGTACTTTCCAACTACTGACGTCAGAAGCAGAAGGATGGCAACAACTATTCCGGGACTCCTCAGTATAGCGGAGTAGGAAAGCTCATTCAGTCTTCTGTATGCTGTGTGCGAGATATTTGCAGCATCATCAAGTAGTTGCCCGGCCGTATCAAATGCATTTCCAACGGGACCCTCAGAAAGTGTCTTTCTAATCCTATTCGATGCCTCCCTAGCGGGTTGAATCTTTTCAAAGAAAGATTGCCAGAACTCAGCCTCATCATCTACCGATTCATCACTAGAAACGGAGAATCTGTCGACAGGGGTTTCCTCAGCCACGCACTGGGCAATAACAATAACCAAATGAGCGTTCGCATTCATTGAATTCAAAGAAGTCCAAAAATGTGATGATTAGGCACTATCGAATGAACATTCAATAGAATCGCTGAAAGTCGATTAGTGCCTCGGAGTATTGATGTCGAGACGCAGGGCGAAGGCCTCACCTAGGGGAAAAGAGGAAGATGTTAGGACTATGGCAGGACTTGTTACTGCCGGCATAATAAGCCTCGTAGTGGTAATTTCGGTAATACTTGCCCCGATACCACAGGTTGGTCCCGAGGAGGGTAATCAAGCCCCTGATTTCGTTGCTGATTCTTACAATGGCGCATCCTGGAGCGAGTACAGGCTCTCAGATAATTTCGACTGGGACTGGAACGGGTCGTCTGATAGTAAATGGCTCCTGATATACTTCATGGACACTGATTGCCCATATTGCTGGGTCGCTGGCGATGAAATGAGTCAGCTTCACTCTCAGTGGTCTGATAGGGTAAATTTCGTCACAATTGCTGCAGAGCTGGGCATACCCGATCATGATAGCACCAGGGGGGAGATTGAGGCATTCAGGGACAAGACCTCATATTTTGGCTGCAATAGTGACAGAGACGATTGCATTGACAGGCCGGGGACGCCCAACAACTGGCCTTACATCGATGATGGATCCATGTCGATAATGAGTCTGTGGGGACTTTCCGGGACGCCTGTTTCTTTTATTCTGGAACCTGACGGCACTGTGGCTTGGAACAAGAATAAGCATCAGGGACAAGGAGGAGATGGCGAGGAATTGTCAGAAGCCTTGCAGAGGCTGGTAGGTGAACAATAATGGCCGTGATTACCGCTCCACTGATGATTTTCTTACTAGGAATAGGGGTGTCTACTTACTTACTTGTGAAATCCAGGGATTCCCCGGGAGAAGAAGGTACAGTAGGGATCCTAAATGCTTCTATGGGATTCTCGGCAGTAGGGATAATGGGCTCTGGATGGACATGGTCAATACATAATTCAATGCTGGTCGGATCTTCCTCTATGTGTGCGACTGAGGGCTTGGTTCAATGTGGGTCAGTGATTGGAGACCCGCAGTGGAACAATCTTTTCGGGATCCCATGGGGACTGATTGGCATTGGGTCATTTGCAATAATCTGGTTCCTAATACTATCCATAAGAATGGACTTGCACGCCAAATGGTCGTCCAATTACGTGAATTTGCTTTATTTTGTTAGCTTGGCCGGAGTCCCATTTGTTCTCTGGCTAGTACTGGTCGAGTTGACGATGGTTGATGGGGCCCCCCACATCTGCCCTTATTGCACTGTTATTCACATAGCACTGCTTGGAATGGTAGCAAGCGCTTTCTACCTCAGGCAAAGGAAAGAGTCTGGCTCATGGTCCTAGAACTTACGTCCGATGACCTCAAGTCTATCTGCTTCCTCCAAGGTACATGCACTTGGTTACTGGGGGAGCTGGATTTATTGGATCGCATCTAGTTGATGCACTTGTTAACGATGGCCATAGAGTTAGGGTTTTTGATAATTTTTCGAGTGGTAGAGAAGAGTTTCTTTTCCATCACAAGGATTCTGGAATGGTTGAAATACACCGAGCGGACCTTCTGGATTTAGAAGCAGTGAAGAAATCTATGAAGGGAGTGGGCATGGTTCACCATCTGGCTGCGAACCCTGATATCAGACTTGGGACCGAGGTAACAGATACTGATCTCAAGCAGGGAACTCTTGCTACATACAATGTACTGGAGGCTATGCGTATGGAAGGGGTTTCAAGAATCTCTTTCTCATCATCTTCTGCTATCTATGGGGAAGCCGAACAAATGCCTACTCCCGAGGCGTATGGCCCTGTAATGCCGATATCGCTTTATGGAGCTTCTAAGCTTGGCTCTGAGGCGTTGATAACTGCATGGGCAGGCACATTTGGAGCTGAAGCATGGATCCATCGTTTTGCTAATATCGTTGGACCTAGAGGCACTCATGGAGTAATTTTTGACTTCATTCATAAGCTCAAGAGGGACCCTGGTAGATTGGAAGTTCTAGGTAATGGCATGCAGGAAAAATCGTACATGTCTGCAGAGGATTGCGTCAAGGCCATGGTTCACTTGATAAGTCACTGCGACAAGAAGGTGAATTTGTACAACCTTGGCACTGGTGATACCTGCTCTGTGAGGAGGATAGCTGAGATTGTCGTGGAGGAGAGCGGCATAGAAGGCGTCTCAATAGAGTATACTGGAGGAGATAGGGGATGGGCCGGGGACGTTCCCAAGACCTCGCTTGAAGTTAGCCGTCTTCTCGAAACTGGCTTCGAACCAAATCTGGCCTCCGAAGAAGCGATTAGGCATACGGCACGGGCACTCATATCCGAGATTGGGCTCTGAATGCCCTGAGACATGCCTTAGTTGATAACTCAAACCACTGCGGAACGTGCATGAGCAAGCGATGGTATCAGGAGAATCGTCGTGATCCCTGGAGGAGGGAGGCTCGATCAAAGGGCTACAGGACCCGTTCTGCTTACAAACTCAAGCAAATTCAAGATAGGTTCTCAGTAATTAGGAAGGGTGACGCTGTTCTTGACATAGGTTGTCATCCAGGAGGATGGACACAGGTAGCCGTAGAGGAAGTTGGAGAAAACGGATTGGTCGTTGGAGTTGACTTACTGGCCACCTCTCCAGTTGAAGGGGCTAAGCTGATCATTGGCGACGCCACGGAAGAGGCGACGATTATGCAAGTTGAAGAATTCTTGGAAGGTAGGATGCTTAATGTCGTAGTCAGCGATATCTCTCCAAGTCTCACTGGTAGGTATGATACTGATCAAGCCATATCCCTTGAGCTCTCTACCACTGTCCTTGATGTGGCCATGGGAGTTCTCCAACCCGGTGGAACATTCGTAACCAAGACATTCCAAGGAACTGGCATAGAGGGACTGGTTGATGCCGCTAGGGATAGATTCTCTAATGTTCAGAGATATGCGCCTACCGCGTCTAGGAATGCATCATCAGAGACATATCTAATCTGCAGGAATAAGCTCCCCCGGTCAAGAAGGAGGGCCGGGGGAAGAACCGCTATGGAGCAAGTATCTGATCACCTATCTGAAATAGGGATTGTGACTGATCTGGATGAACATGAAGAGGGCCTGCCGACATTGGTGGGCCTCCGAAGGCTCTCCAAGAGAGAAGAAGATTAGAGCGCGAAGTCTCAGAAAGCATCTAATCCCATACTCCAACGCGAGTCTATGAAAAGAACTGCTATTGTACTCACTCTAATGTTTTCTATCTCTATATTGTCGGGATGTTTGGGAGGGAATTCATCCGGTGAAAATGAGTCGGTCGTGACGGACCTTCAAGCCCAGATAGACAATCTCACAGTTGTGAATCAGCAACATGAAGACGATATTAATTCTCTCGAGGATCTGCTAGCTTCCTCTTCCTCGCTTGTATCTGAAATTGAGTCTTCACTAACTGAGGCCAACGAAACAATAGGATCTCTGACGGAGACTGTGATGCAGAAGGAGTCACAAATTTCTAATCTCAGCGATCTGTATAGACGACTTATGGAAGAGTTCGAAAATTCCACCGCACAGAATTCAAGTTACATATCCAGTCTGGAGTCACAAATCCAAAATATAAGTCAGATGATGGAAATCCTGGAAGATGAGAGGGATGAGGCTTTAGATCAAATATCTCAGAAAGAAGTAGAAATTGCTCAATTGACAGATAGTCTGGATAGTGCCGAACAAAGAATAGAGCTGTTGATTTCACATCTCTATTATTCGGTGGCAGGTTGTCCGGAGTCTAATCCTGGGAATAAATTGAGTATCGGTTTTGATGACGGTTCTCCAGGAGGGATTCAAGGGGATGGTATCCTCTCTGGGGGTGAAATCGTATCAACCATAGGGGAATGCCCCGGCAATAGTGGACTTGTGAAAGATATCAACACAGTGTCGACGCATACTTCATGGGAGAAAGAAATGGTGACAATGGGAGGAGCATTGTATTTCATTGCTGATGATGGCGTGCATGGAGATGAGCTCTGGAGATCAGATGGCACAATGGGCGGCACTAACATGGTTATCGATCTCAATCCGACAAGACAAGCCATCATTGGAGGTTCGATAGTTGATGAAAATCCGGGTACAAACTTTGGAGAGATAGTCGCAGGAGATGAGAAAATATTCTTCTCTGCGGCTGTTGGTAATGATGAGATCAGAGAATTGTACGTTAGTGACGGGAGTAATTCTGGGACTCTCAAGATTTCTGAGACTTTCGATTGCGAACCACAAATATTTTCCAATTATCCGGAATTTTCGTACTCCGGAGTTAATTCGATTTCAGTGATGCCAGCATCAGAAGTGGGATTTGATACAGCATACTTTTCGGCTTTCAGGTGCTCTTACCAAAACGTAGTCTGTTCTGGCGAGGAGCCTCATATATCAGATGGCACCGAGTCTGGAACTTACCAGCTGGCAGATCTTTTTTACGGTGATACGGACCTAACTACCCCCGGCGGGGGAAGTATTACTGCTGACTTGGTGGGTAGTCAGCCGAGTGAGTTCACCAGATCCGGAAATAGTATCTATTTCAGTGCCAAAGCTGACATGGGAGTGGTCTTAACGGACGTTGGTAGGGAGCTTTTTGTAATCGACACTAGTTCTCCCTTAGGAGGGGTGCAGTTGGTTAAGGACATCAATTACGGCAGTGCCGATAGTTCTCCATCCTTATTCGAATCCATGGGTGGAGAATTATTCTTCACTGCTGATGATGGAATATCCGGTATGGAGCTTTGGAAGAGCGATGGGACGAATTCAGGTACCATGATTGTCAGCAATATAGCTGCTAATGGAAGTAGTAGTTGGCCGGGACAAAAGATTTCTGTTGGAGATACTCTCTTCTTCACGGCTAATGATGGCATAACCGGATATGAGCTATGGAAGAGTAATGGCACGTATTCTGGAACCTCGTTGGTTAAGGACATCGTCGCAGGATCTTCAGATGGAGGCGTGAGTAATATGGTAGAGTTTGACGACGAGTTGTACTTCATCGCCTACAGCATGCCTTCCGGAACATTTGGAACACAGGGGACCGAGGTCTGGAAGAGTAATGGTTCGGATTCAGGTACTGTCAGGATTTCCGGTTCCCCTCTCACCGATACTAGTACTGCGTTGAATCTTACACGGGTCGGAGACACGCTTTACTACGTCGATGATGATTATGGCAATGGTGCAGGCAAAGAGCTATTCTCATTCACTCTCGAAGGTGGAATCACACTGGCCGTAGATACCTGGTTAGGGTCACAAAGTTCGGACCCTCGGAACCTAATTGCCTTAGGAGAGAAGGTTTTCTTTGTTGGAAACGATGGATTGAGTGGGGATGAATTGAGGTACCACTGGTACAATCCTGGCCCGATAATCGCGTAATGAGTAGATAATGCAGCTTTCCAAGATAGCTGGTTCACTCGGATTCTCTGTCATATGGAGTGATGTTCTGCCACTCTGATGCGTCCGATCGGGAAACAATAGCATGTACCCACTCTGTGTCAGAGGTGTTGAACACCTCGTGAGGGAGGCCGGGTTCGATGTAGAACATGTCGCCTGCGCTGTGGACCACTGATTTCCTGCATCCTGGGCCGTACTCGTGCCTGACGCCGCCCTTGAGCAGGTAAATCATAACGTCAAAATCAACATGAATGTGTGCTTTGGCTATTCCACCGGGAGGGATATATGCCCTATTCATCGAGAGTCCGGTAGATGGCGTGTTCTTGCCTGACAAGCCTGCACCATACTCAATATTGTTCCAACCTCTGATCTTCTCTACCTGTCTCAAACTCCATATTCCCCCCTCATCAGAGACAAACGAAGATAGGTCGTTCTGCTGGCCAGTCAAAGATAGCTCCTCCTCAGTCATTGCACCACTCAACCTCTAGTCGGGAGTAACCCCATTTCAATGATTGCATAGGCACATGCATACTTTCGGTCAACGCTAAAAGGGAGAGGTGGCTCGGCGCCTCGTCGAGGAACTAGAATGTCAGCACGGACAAGCACATGTACGGCTTCAGGATTGCCCTTGGTTGACGCTAAGAGTACGTCATTCCCTTGCCCGACGTGCGGGTATGCAATTGGGAGAAGCAGAAGATGCAGGCTACAGGGAGTTCCCTACATCTGTCCAGAGTGCGGCTTTCAGGGACCTTAGGAGGCACTGATATGGGGCATGTAGTCGTAAAATACAAGGTAACTATGGATCAACCAGAAGAAGGAAGGCCAGACTATGACGGAATAGCTTCCAGGATTGGGGAGCTCCAAGAAGTCCAGACATTCGAGATTAAGCCTTTGGCATTCGGAATGATGTTCATAGAAGTCCAGGCGGTACTTGAGGATGGAGAGGGAACTGTAGACGAGTTCGAAGCACGGGTAAGGGCCACGGACCCACTAGTGGGACAGATTGAGACTCTAGAAATGGGAAGACTCTGATCAGAAGTGATCTAGAGGGGACCTCATGAATTCTCTCATCAGCACTGTAGCATAGGTCCCTGGCGGAAGCGTGAAAGAGAGTCTTAATGAAGCTCCATCAGGATGCCATCTATCTCCATCCAATGGATTCTCCTCCCATCTCTTCGACTTCTCTGAAGACTCCGGAATGTCAGTCGCTTCCTCTACTGAAAAATCCGTAAATGGAACTGCCAGTGGCCTTCTAGTGCCACTAGTGGAAAGTCTAGGGATTCTCTTGACTCTCCAATTCAGTGATTCTAGTTGGGTGTCAATAATCGCTTTCGACTCTGCCTCGCCGGGTTTTCCGAGTGCGGGCGTCGAATCTCTTCCGGGCAGTGGACCGGTTACTGAAAGCCTCCCGAGCCTACAGTTTCTGATACATCTGTTGATATTGCTCTTGCTGACAAGTGCCATCTTGGAGACGTCTATTCTACCATTGGACTTCGTGGGTGCGACTATGTCGCCTATCTCAGGGTCGATTATGCTCATCCCAGAGGAAATTCTGTTGGAAAGTGTGTGATTAAATGCCAATGACTGTAAAGAGTGTATCATCAAGAGTTGGAGGGAGTTGGGCAGGGTTTTGAAAGAGCCCAGCCAGTCTTCGGGCTTTTTGTCGAGGTGTCGAAGCATTTCCCTCTCATAGCCTAGGTGCCCAGGTATTATCTCTAGGCAGGACGATGGATCTCTAGTTTCCCTCCATTTTTTTCTGAAGTTATGTGTCTCCTCACTAGCCCTTCCACCGGGCATTCCCAGATACAGGTCTACCGCTGACTCATAGTCATCTTGTATTACCGCCATGCCGACTAGCGGGGTGACAGGCCTGTTCGCACCAAATCTCTGTGGACCGATCCAATTAGGGAATACATCGGCTCCCAAACTCTCTGAAAGGCCTTCGCGAATTCTGGTCACCCTAAGGAGGGCTTCCTTTCCATCCATTGGCTTACCATCCGGGAAACAGCACCCTCTGACTGTAATTGTGAACCTGTTGCCGTCGTGGTCACTCATTCCTACTTTCTGGTGACTCCTGCCTAGAATTTCTAAATCGCAATCGGGAATTTCGACTGACTCTACTTTCTTGATATTTGCATCGATAACTAGGATTTGGGTAGTAACGGCCCTCTTATCTTTTAATCCCGAGGCGAAAATTCTATTCCTACTTATCCCACACTGCTTGGACAGCCTGTTTAGGAATCTGTTGGTCTCCCAATTAGTTAGAGTAACCCTAGCTACAGTGAATCTACCCTTTGGGTCCAAGGCAGGGACTCTAGAAACTTCCTCGACTCTGAAATCTTCGACTCTTACCTTGAGTAGGCCACCTACGCCCTCATCTGTAAATGACCAGCCGACGAGTCCTAGAGATTCCTCTATGCCGTCCTGAGGCACATACTCACCATCCTCAGAGCTTGAGACCTGAGAATTCCTTGGAAATTCCAGTACACAAATCTCTGAATACCTTCTCAGCTTTCTTGCCCTTAACTGCCCTGACATAGAGTTCAGGTTCATCCAAATCTGGATGCTTCTGGAAGAAATTAGCATATTCCACGCTTGGGCTCTCATTCAGTCTTGATCTGAAAAGCTGCAGGGTTGTGTGCGTTTCGCCTGAAATCCTAAGTCTGAGCTCTCGGCCCTCGTTCATTAGTACTTTTATCGACATGGACAGCCGCCCGACCGGACACTCCCTTTTGAGGGCTTTCCTAAGTTAGTGGCCCCTATGGGGCCTGCTGTGAGCCTAAGTTAAACAGTGAGTCGGTTTGGCCCGGACTCATGGGGGACCGAGAAGCCAAAGACAGGCTTGTGTCGGCTTTTGAGAGATTGGCCCTACCTTCTCTGATGGTAAGTATACTACTCACTGTTTTCATGGCGAGTGTGATTATTCCACTTCCTGCTTTCACTACGGACCTAGAGTCATTCTCTCCCGATAGTTCATCTGAGCAGGCTGTAGACAGGATAGACGAGAGAATTCCTCCTTCCGGGCATCGGGTATATGTCCACGTATCATCTGAAGATGACGGTAATGTACTAAGAATCGAACAATTATCAGGATTATTGGAAGATATGGAAACCATTAATTCGATAGTTCCAGAAGGTAGTATTTCGTCACATATCAATGCCGCGGATGCAATTCAGCGCACTATCGATGAAAGAACTGATGACGATTCAAGGATTTCACTATTCGACGGCTGGGGAGAGCTCCTATCTTCTATCTTAGATGAAGAGGAGGACTGCATCGAGGCTTCTACGGACGAGAGGGGCTTGGCAACTGCTTCTTTCGCCGCATCCGCTATGCTCCATACTGATTTTGAGTTTGAGCAGGTTTGTGAGTGGCTTGAGGATGGTAGTGGGAGCCCAACCCCCACTGCCTCGAGTACACTTTGGGTCATTGAGCTGAATGGGGATCTGGACAGGGACGGGAGGGAAGAAGTGGCTCAGCAGATTAGATCCCATCTCAACTCTGAGGGAAGTATTGGGCTTTCATACGGAGTCATTTCAGATGATCTAATCAGCAGTGACATCAATGATAAAACTCTGGATGAGATGATTTGGTTGTTTGTTATAGCCATAGCAGTAGTAGTAGCAGTTCTAGCCTTGGCCTTTCGTTCTGTGATAATGGTTGCCGCGCCTTTGTTGAGCCTATCAGCGGCTTTGATTTGGACGTATGGAACCATTACCCTCCTGGGAATGAAATTCTCGATTTTAGAAGTCGCCGTTGCCCCTGTGGTACTAGGATTGGGCATCGATTACTCTATTCATCTTCAAAGAGGATATGAGAAGGCCAGAAGTTCTTCGGCTTCCGCCGCTGAGGCTTGGGTTGAGTCTTTTGATACGATACGCGTAGCTCTGATGCTAGCGGTCGTAACCACCGTATTCGCTTTCCTTTCAAATTCATTTTCTCCACTACCTCCACTGAGGACCTTCGGTGCGACTTTGGCGCTGGGAGTCATTTCTGCTTTCTTAGCTAGCACTGTAACTGTAGGGGCCGTACATGTTGTCGCTGAAAGGGGAATTGGGAATGGTACATCTGCAGGGTTACAGTTTGATAAGTTGGCTGCGCATACTACTGAGTTCCAGAGAAAAAATGCAGTTTGGGTAATGCTAGTTGTAGCGGCAGTAACTACTGGCTCTGTATCAATAGCAGTGATGGAGTTGGATACCAGCTTCGAGCTAACGGATTTCCTTTCAGAAGATGAAATGGAAGTAATGCAAGTCAGACAGGGCATCTATGATTCATACGATGCTGCGGCATGGAAAACTGTTGATATTTTCATCGAGCCGAAAGAGGGGGATGATTCCATATCAGGAGAGTCGGATCTTCTTAGGGCCATGGACTTCTTAGATACGAGGATTTCGGGCATTCCCGAGGTGGTTAATCCAACTAGTACCTCATCTGATAGGCCATCATATGACGGCTTGTATCCAATATTGAGGGATGCAGTAGATGGTGATCAGTCATTTGGCGAAGATTTCCATCTAGCAATCTATGATGGCGAGCTGGGCATTTCAGATGGTTTCGTTGAAGGGGACTTGACCTCTGCAATCTCATCACTGATGTCTAATGAATCTGTAGGAGACCCCCTGAGGGGGCATACTTGGTCCGAGAGAATATCTGATCATGTTGCATTGACCGATGATGCTTCAGGGATACTATATCTGAAAATGAGTATTGATGTAGTGGCTAAGACTAGTGAAGACTCAGCAAGGGTTTCTGAAGTATTCAAGCACCAAGCCTCGCTAATTGAAGATGGAGACGGACTTGTTGATTGCAGGGCCTACGCTTCCGGGGACGTGGTGATGATTGATGGAATTCTATCCGGACTGGTCGTTTCCCAAGTTGAATCCACAGCAATAAGCCTACTAGTTTCGATATTCGTTCTGTTCCTACTTACTAGGAGGCTCGGCCAATCCCTAGTTGTCATTCTCCCAGTTGGCCTGGCTGGAGCGTGGGTAGTTGGCTCAATGGCCATGCTAGGCCTTAATTGGAATGTACTAACTATTATGATAACAGCTCTGACTATAGGCTTGGGAATAGACTACTCAATACATGTCTGGAGGCGCTTTGAGAAGAACAGGAGTTCGGGCATGGGAGTTTGGGATTCAATGAAGGAGATGTATGCAACAACTGGGACGGCGCTACTAATGTCTGCTGGCACCACCATATGCGGATTCTTGGTTCTTATGTTGTCTCCAATCCCAGTAATCAGCGACTTTGGCATTGTTAGTTCGATCGCCGTTGCATTCTCACTAATCCTATCCCTGATTGTCCTACCAGTACTGCTAGCTGCAGAAGTCAGAACATCTAATGGATCTTAATTTGGATCACCTATCAATTCAGCGATTTTTGACATGTTCAAACCCTGCTCTCTCGCGACCAGAGATAGTGCCATCCAAAGGGTGACGGGGCCTAGTGCCCTCCTCTTTCTCTGCGCGCGCCTGACTACCTCTTTCCCCGATAGTCCTGATTGCTCTGATATCCAGGCTATCATCGGCTTGATACTTGCTTCCGCCCAATCGGGCGGATATTTCTGATTGCTGACAACCTCTATCTGTGATCCGCTGTCTTCGTCAGGCACATCTGCCGTTTTTCCTTCAACTGGATATGAGTCTAGGGCAGGGGGGCTGATTAGGCTCCGTATTATCGGCCTCCATCCAAATAAAGGAGGAATTGGCACAATATTTGGATTTGGGGCGAGTTCCCCCTGGTAATTATGAAGCCATCCTGTTTGACATAATGAGTCTATTATTTGCAAAGCCACATCTGGGCCCATCCACTGCATATCAAGAGTCCATATCCTAATCAGCTCATCAAGGGGCAAAGAACTGGCCCCGGAGTTGGAAAATGTCGCATGAATAATCCTCCTTATCTCCTCGTCGTTACTCGCCATGAAAGGGACTGTTGGGGCATTAGTGAATAGGATTTTGCAGAATAAACACGTTAGCACTCACTTGAATAGGGGCGGCGTACTGCGGCGATTGAGACGCATGGCTAGAGAATACATTGCCAGAGACCCGCGAACGGGTAAGGCGCTCAGGAAATCTAATGTCAAGGAAGACTCCGACATCAGAGCACTACTTCCCTTGTCTGGGAAATGGGAGGTTGTTCCAAAGTCGGATATCATGAAACTGGCTTCTGGAGAGTTAGAAATTATTGATTTGCCGAGAGCGACAGGTGGCGGTTTTGCGAGGAGAAAAGATGGGATTAGGGCACTTAATCGTGTTTTTGAGAGTGATATTGAGACAGCACATAGAATCCTCCTAGATTGTCTTGATGACGATCAAGATTCCATACGAACTACAGCCCTTGAGAGCATGCCTTCGTTCTCCTTGAGAAAACACGAGGGTCTAATCAGGTGCCTCTCCGATAGACTGATGGATGACTCCGAAGAAGTCAGGGAAGAAGCCATGGCCTCTCTCATTAAGATGGCACCTGTATTTCCATCTGGATGTGAAGAAATTCTCAGAAGAGAGCTCAGGCATGAAGTGGAAAAACATCGAAAAAGTGCTTTCATTGCGTTGAAATCGACATCTCAAAGATGGGCAGAGACGGGTTGTCTCCATATTGATGAGTTGATTCGTGAGGAAGATGTTGATTTGAGGAGGCGGGCGGCGGCGATTCTAAGAGTCCTGGCAACCAAGGGCGGAGCAGAAGGATGGGACTTGATAGGATGGTGTCTAGAAGATGAGGATGCTGAGGTCAGGAGAAGGGCATCAAAGACCCTTAACGCACTAGCTGGTGCTGAACCAAGGATTGCGGCCATTCTAGTAGAAGTGGCCATGTCAGACGATGATGCCTCTGTCAGGAAGTCAGCAATAGGCGCACTAAAGAAGCTCAATATGGAAAGTCCGAGAGTGTCGAGGATGGTAATAGATGGAGCAAGAGATCGGGACTACGAATTGAGGAAGGCGTGCATAGGCCTTCTCTCGATAATATTGAGTGGAACCGAACTCAGAGAAACGGCTAAAGAACTACTACGGCAAGAAACAAGAATGGATCTCAGAAAAAGGCTTGAATCCCTATCTACTGACCTAGAAATGGAGGGGACAGAGGAGCAGAAAAATAGTTTTCTGGCACCTCTTGAACACGTTCCTGATGAGGAGGGAAGTACACCAGACCTAAAGGTACCTAGTAGTATCAAGAAGGGTGAACATCATAAAGACAAGTTAAGTCGGCCGGAAAGCGAGGGTGGCACATGAGTGAGCATGTCGATGAAAAGGCGGAGCGATTTGAACGCCTATGGGATGGAATGACCCCCAAAGGTTACAATCGTTCAAAGTCACTAAAGTTTAGGCAATACATGCGGCAACACGTCCTCCAGAAGTTCCACAAGAGAAAGCCATCACAATTTACTTCCGTTCAAGACAATCACTACAATCATAACTTCTCCAGTAAGGATCAGTTCCTTACCAAGGAGAACTGCAAGAAGTACTGGATGGGAGAGCTCCAGGCCGAGATCAAAGAGTCGGAGAACTTCTGATTCTGAGGCGTTTACATGACTAATTCTTCCAATGGTTTCGATAAATGGGACCTTGAGGGGCCTATATCTGATGCAATCAGGCAAAGGGGATGGACCGAGCCTACAGAAATACAGATTGAGTCTATTCCTCATGCCAGAAAGGGGAGAGATATTGTAGGCCAGGCTAGAACTGGTTCTGGGAAAACTGCTGCATTTGGAATACCAATATTAGAGAAGTGTAACGTTTCTGGGAAGATTCAGGCAATTGTACTGTGCCCGACCAGGGAATTAGCTGTACAGGTTTCTGAAGAGCTATCAATCTTACAGGGAGAGAAGGGGTTAGCCATTCAGACAGTATACGGAGGCACTGATTTAGAAAAGCAGGCTAAGAAGCTTGGAGAAGGAACTGACATCGTAGTGGGCACTCCTGGAAGGGTTATTGACATGTCGAAAAGAGGACATCTTAATCTTGAGACGGTCTCTCTTTTCTGTTTGGACGAGGCCGATAGGATGTTGGATATGGGATTCTTCCCCGATGTCTTGTGGATTTTTGAGAAAACCGTGAATAGAAGTCAGACTCTTCTATTCAGTGCGACTTTTCCCGAAGAAGTTTTGGATGCGGCTGAGGAATTCCTAGAGAATCCAGTTCATGTTATGAGCGAGGACCTAGAAGTAGAGGTTCCAGAAATTGATCAATACGCAGTTAGAATTGGAAGAGCGAATAAACTCTGGGCCCTAGGAAGAATAATCGGGAGCGCCGGCGATGATTCGCAGATACTGATATTCTCCAATACTAAAAGAATGGTAGACTTGATTGTAGAGAGACTGGGTAAGTTTCGTTTCAAATCAGTTGGCCTACATGGCGATATGCCACAAAATAAGAGAGAAAAAATATTGAATTCATTTAGGGACGGGACTGAAAGAATTGTTGTTGCTACTGACGTTGCCGCAAGAGGCTTAGATGTCGATGGCATCACTCATGTAATTAATTACGATCTTCCCGATGATACAGAAGTCTATGTTCACCGAATAGGGAGAACTGGGAGAATGGGCAGAAAGGGAGAGTCTTGGAGCTTCGTTTCTGGAAAGGAGGTGCAATCCATAGATCGAATTTGCTCGACATGGGGATTGACGATACCATTTGTTGAGCCACCCGCCTTGCCGGAAGGACGTGAGAGGGACTTTGTACCGAAGAGAGATGACTGGGAAGAGGTATCAGATGCATTTGGCATGGTAAGTGTAAGAATGAGTCTTGGCGGTGCAGAAAAAACCCGGAGAGAGCTAGTGGATTGGATTGTTTCGGAAGCAAGAATTCCAGAGATAGCAATTGGGGAGGTATCCATGGATTCTCGAGACATGATAGTAGAGATTCATGTCGAGAAGGTTGCCTATGTCATCGATGTTGTTAAGCAGAGGAAGCTGGACGGGGTTTCACTTAATCCAGAAATAGTAAACTCTTGAGGGTTGGATTCAAACGGAACTCCCTCGTGGTGAGTGTGTGAGTCTAGTGGAATCAGAACGAAAAATTTTGAATCTGTTGGGATTCTTCTGTCCGATTCCGATTAATGAGACCAGAATAGCACTGTCTGAGTTATCAGAGGGGGATATAATTGAAGTGATATGTGATGATCGCGAAACCCTTCGTGATATTCCTCTCCTTTGCAAGAGGTTGAATGTGTCATTGTTATCTGTAGAAGAGGAATCTGGAGAGTTCTCATTCCTAATCAGGAATTCAGCTGTACTGGAGGAAATTTAATGCCTTCAGAAAAAATTATCATAATGGAGAAGGAGGGGGTTCCTGCAGATGCTAAGTTACCTACCGAACACGGGAATTTCAGAATTAGGGTATTTCATGATGCCACTAGCGGCCTTGATCATGTTGCGTTGACCTTAGGAGAAATGGATGGTCCCAATCCGGTGCTTGTCAGAGTTCATTCGGAGTGCCTTACAGGTGATGCCTTCGGAAGCCTCAGGTGTGACTGTGGACCGCAATTAAATGCCGCAATAAGGCAAATACAGGATGTAGGGTGGGGATGCATAGTATATCTGAGACAGGAAGGACGTGGCATAGGACTTCATGCCAAAATTCAAGCATACAATCTCCAAGACAAGGGGGCCGACACTGTTGAGGCTAATCTCCTCCTTGGGCATCCTGCGGATGCTAGGGATTATGGAATCGCTTCGAATATAATTAGGGCGGTTGGAATAGATAATGTATGCTTGCTAACAAATAATCCAGATAAAGTGAAGCAATTATCACTGAATGGTACGAATGTGTCCGAAAGAATGCCACTTATAGTCGGAATAGGGGATGAAAATAGAGAATATATGGCGATTAAAGTAGATAAAATGGGGCATGATATTCCCAAGGGAGAGCTTGACAGCTGAGTCCAGTAATGGGGCCGTGACCGGGACTTGAACCCGGGCCGGCGGGACCACAACCCACCGTGCTAACCGCTACACTATCACAGCCGTATGTGAATGTCGGGAGTAGCCCTGTTTATGAACAGTTATGCATCGAGGACGCCATAGACCAACGGGTTGAAGCACTATGGTTCTCGTGGAGAAAATATGAGGAGCTTGGGAAGGTGCATCTCAATGGTGTGCATAATGCTCATTTCCATCCAAATTCCTGGTATTGTCAGTGGAGACACAGTAATTACTGCAGAAGAGGTAGAAGTTATCGGGGCAGGATCATTTGAGGACAGCTCGATGTGGTCAATTTCCTCAACTTCTGGTTTTAGTCAGAATCCTGCTCAGTTCTCAACGGGTATTGTAGCGGATGGAGAGCTGTCGTTTACTCATGATAGACCTGAGAATTTTGATGAATATATTGGCTGGTCCGAATCGAGCCCTACCTCATCAAATTACAGCACCGGAATTCCAGATGGATTCTATACTTGGTCGAGAGGCCCCAATATTACTGTAGAAGGATTTGAATTTGAAGGAATGAGCTCGATGATTTTGACTAATGTTTCCCTGGTTATTCACTTCGAAATACCAGATATCCTCTATTCCGATACTGTTAGAATAATACTTGGCGGAGTAGGTAGTGAGAAGTTGGTTAAGACCTACTCCAGAACAGTTTCTGGGGTTTTCAAGATGAATAACCCATTAATCGTCCCCTTGGATCAATATGCTCAATGGGATTGGGAGCTAATTGAAGGTGCGTATGTCACAATCGACTACGTTTCACAGGGGGGCGGAAGTGATGATTCGGAGGTTAGAGTGGATGCTGTAGGAATAAAGGCGAAGTATCTTCAGCCTTGGTACTCCTTTGAAAATGTAAAAGCAACCCATCAACTAAATGGAAATGGGATGCCTGTAATCGACATTAACCCATACGAAGGAGAAATTACTGGCTTAGAAATTGAAAGCTGTGGCCTCACACCAAATGGGATAGAATCTGGAGAATGGATATTCAATGTTGAGAATCCTCCGATGCAAGAGCTAGGAAGGATCCAGGTATATGGAACTGGCAACCATACGATATGGACGCTACCTGATAACGCTGATGGGGACTATGTCCAGAAGCTATCTGGCGACTTACTTGATTTTGGCGATTCTGCACAAAATATCAGAATTGAGATCCATGATGGGTGCGTCTCAGGAGCAAGGGTGGATGTGAATGACCCTCACTTAGAAATCAAGGGGTCGATGAGTGGAAATATTTCGGGACTCTCCCAAGCAGGAAGCTCTCTGAAATTCGCGATGGGAGATTACCTCATAGATACCATTCCCATAAATCTGGGAGATTTCACCGTAATGGTGCCAATAGGTTATGCACTCCCGAGCTCAATGGAATCTGTCGAGTTTGGAGTGGCATCGAGATTTCAATGGGCGTCCGATGGATCTCCAGAAGCTTTAGTTGTCCATATTGAGTCAGTTAGTATCTCAGGAGGGTTCCTGTTGGAGTGGGATAGGGATCCGGAATGCATAGGGATGGAGGATATTAATCTCGTTGAAGATGGAGGGGGAGTTCTTCTTCCCCTAAGCGTAACATGTACGGATGATTTGACATCTGATGAAGATTTGATTGTACGTGGACTTAGCTCTGATGAGGGCATTGTTAGTGTCTATTCTGAAGGTAGCTCATTAGTCATACAACCGGTTTCAGAATCACACGGTGAGTCTTTGATACAGATAATTGTAGAAGATCAGCGAGGAAATGAGTGGGTTGATTCATTCAGAGTTTTTGTTTCGGAAATTGAGGATCCTCCGAGTTTTGAGGGTTTACCGATGAGTATGTACGTCGAGGTTGGAGACACAGCGACTCTAGAATTGCAGATATATGATCCGGATACAGAAAATCCCATAGTTACGAGTAGTCGGTCATGGGCGGTTTTCTCTGATGGCATTCTAAGTTTGACTCCAGTTGAGACTGGTGTCCATCCGGTAGAAATTACTGTAGACGATGGGAATAGTCAGTATTCCCAGATTATTGATGTTATCGTCACATCAAAATCCGACCTTCTAGTTGAGAGTGTATCGATATCAAATTCAGCTACTGGTGATTCTCAAATGGTGGATGGCCAAGTAGGAAGGATTGTTGCTTATGTCCGTAACCAAGGAATGGGAGATGCGAATGGCGTTGAAGTCAGATGTTATCTCGATGGGGCCTTGGTTGGGACCTCGACAATTGGGCATATTTCATCCGGGGGCCTTGAAAGTATCCAATGCGATGCAGTTTTCCAAGGACCATCTAGTCAGTTTGTGAGAATAGAAGTTGATTACTCCGGATCTATTCTTGAGACTGACGAAGGAAACAATGTCAAGGAAGTAGAGGTACTAGTCGGCGAATCTTCGGAGGAAGGGGACGGTGGAATCGGAGAGGATGATGAAGCTGTGTTAGCAGCCTTGGCCCTTGGTGTGATGATAATTTGTCTGGCTGCTGTTCAAATTGGCCCGGGAAGAGTCAGGAAGCCTTTCAGGAAAAATGGAAAGTAGTTGATCGTCTGAATAGAAAGAGTACTGAGGGCCGATAATCGGTTATTTTCGGATAATGGTTATACATGCCACGTTTTCGAACAAGAATTCCTACTAGCATGGAGGGAGCATCATGATGAAGCTAATAATTCGCTTAGAGACTGATGAGTGGATTTACGAAGAGCATGAAATTGCTTAAGTTGACTTTGACCAAGTTTGGGGATAAGTTCCTGGACTCATCAGAACGGATATGGGGATTGCAATCTCGCCAGAATCTATCTCTACAAAGGCCTCAGAATCTACAGTCAACTCTGCGATAGATACCGCTTCTCCTTTGAGCGTCTCAATCAATACTGTTGAGCCGGCCTTAGCGCCTGCAGATACCTTCACAGCCCCAGGTCTTGCAAGGGTTGCCCCATGGGATAGTGCGGCCGCGGCCCCGTCTTTAACGACAATTCTAGGAAGATGAATTAGCAATCTTTCTATGGGGCAGATGAGCCTTCTCAATCCTCTCTCATCCCCGTGTTCCCTGTAAACGTGTAAGGCGTCGGTAAGCTGTTGCATTGAGCATGCCATCGAAGAGTCAAAGGTTCCAGCTTTGGTCCTATGTAGCTCTATCAATTCACAATTAGAACCAACCATCAGTCCCAGGTCTCTAGCCAATGTGCGGATGTAGGTACCGGCCTCACAATCAATTTCAATCACAACAATCCTAGATTTGGGATCAAAATCTAAGAGTTCAATGGAATTGAAAATCCTACTCCTGACCCTCACTTTAACTGCGGATTCTTTTGGGGGGACATTGTAAGATCTCCCAACAAGGGAAGATAACGAAGAGGTAACTTTTTCCACGTCGACGTCCTTAGAGAATCTCATGACTCCAACATATCTTTTTTCACCTGAGAGGACAATATCAGTAAGTCTAGTGGCCCTACCGCAGAGGAGAGTTAGAACTCCTGTTGCAAACGGATCTAGTGTCCCCCCATGGCCGAGTTTCTTGATTCCAAGTAGATTTCTTGCCCATGAGGCTAGTTGGTGACTAGTTGGCCCTCTTGGCTTATTGACTAGAATTACGCCAGATTGGAAAAGTTCGGTGATATCCCTTTCATAGGGATCCCCACCAGACTTGGAGTCGGTACTTGTTGACTCCTGTAAGACAATCATATTTCCCAACTTTAGTCCCCCAATTCCCGTTGGACTAGTTCCAACACCTCTAATGCGTCTAAACTGTCTGCATCAATAATCATATTGTAAGGGGACATATCATCCAAGTCGATACCATACAGTTCTTGGTAGCGCTCCATATCGTCATAATTCCTTCTTTGAGATAATTTGAGAACATCCTCATAGTCTCCGCCCTCCCTAGATTGAATTCTACGGGCCCTTTCTTCATCCGAGACTTCGACCCAAATCCTCAGACAATCGATCTCAGCTAAATGTGCCCACCAACCACTCAAACGACTCTCTACTATGGATGGCCCGCTTACAGATGAAATCAGCTCTTTCAATGTGTCATCAAGAGATCTGTCTACTTCGAAGTCCTCTTTACAGAGACTACTGAAATCTTCAACACTTAACTTTCTTCTTTGTGCTTCCTTCCTGAAGATTTCACCTCCGTTAACAGAGTCCCATCCCCTATATTCGGAAAGTAACTCAACTAATGTCGATGTACCGCTACCTGGCTTTCCACTAACAGTTAATTTAGGCAGAGAATCACCTCCACTCATTCCTGCAGACATCGCACCTTAGCTTACCGTTCGATGCGCGCATGATGAATTCGGACCCACAGGATGGACATGTCGAGCCTTTCATCGGAGGGGCGGCAAGAGTGTTGCCCCCTCCAACCTTATCTTTCTCCTCCTTTTTTTGACCTGTTTTTCTCGGACCTGCCCTTCTTCTCTGAGATTGCCGAGTTCTTGATGCCGAGGATTTTGACTTCTTCTTTGGCTCCTCGAGCATATACAGAAGGGGCTCTGGGATCGGTTCTGCCGCTAGTACCAGTGGATGTCTCTTATATCTGATAATTTTGATATGTCTATCAATTATCCTGCCAAGGGGGGCACTCATTGTGATGTAAGACGCTATCCATGCGGGTATGATCCAGAATATCCTCTCGGAAAAGCTCCATGTTGGGGCCCACGGAAGGCTGACATATGATACTCTGAATGTCTCTATGGAGTGAGACATCCAACTGAATATCGCTATTATGAAGACTATTGTGAACATCATGGGCCTGAACATTTCAGCTTGAGTTGCCATATTTTCCGGACCTAGGGAAAGTTGAAGCTCTTGCATCTTGTTCATCCTGCTAGTATCCCTTTCAGCCCTAGCCTCTCTGAGCTGCTTACCTATCTGCTTACCACGATGAGCATTGTGGGCCTGCTTCAGCGAATCGACAAAAAATGAGCGGATAATGGTATTAACAACCATTATACTAGATCCTACGACAAAAACTGTTGGTACGAAGTATTGACTATGGAAAGGAAGTGTTGGCTCAATTACTGAGCCCGCACTGACGGATAACGCTATTCTAATAAAAGGGAAAAACATCATTGATGCCATTACAACCATCATTACCATCATCGGCCCCATCATAGCAGACAATGCCTGAACCTGAGCATCGGCTGGATTTGGAGCCTCGGCCATGTACTTCGCATAACAAGACAACAATCAACACTTCGGTTGAAAGAATACTAGATTAAGAAATAAATGAATATCCACAGACTACACATGATGAAGATCCGACAGGAGCCTCAGTACCGCATATTGGGCAATTCGTAATGGCTTGATGTCCCTCTGGCTCCGGCTCCGGCTCCGGCTCCGGCTCTGGCTCCGGCTCCGGCTCTGGCTCCGGCTCTGGCTCTGGGTCCGGCTCCGGCAATGGAAAATCAGATTCTGTT
>DAYH01000015.1:600-43106 GCA_002506825.1 Euryarchaeota archaeon UBA103 | reverse complement strand
GTTACCGTAGGGCAAGAATTCGGAGCTTCAATGTCACTCAGCAAGTCAACACTTTCCAATGTTGAGCCAGGCACCTCAGGAACCCTCTCAATCCAGATCACAAATCAAGGAAATGGACAGGAAACTATGGCATTAGGAACTTCTGGCGTCCCACCCGGGTGGCAAGTCTCGTTCAGTCAATCCACTGTAACCCTAGGGAGCTCTCAATCCTCGAACAATAAAGAGACTGTTGGGGTCGATGTCTTCGTTCCCGAGGATGCAAGTGCGGAATCCGACGCAGTGATCTCATTCACAGTAGGACGAGGAGGAGGGTCGACGCCGTATGATTCAAAGGATCTAACCATATCAGTCGCACCCAGGCACGAGGTCTCCACATCTATGGTATCGGACCAACAAACTGGTAGATCGGATCAGATTGTGAAGTTCCCAATTGTCGTTACCAACGCCGGTAACATCCAAGATACCTTCAGACTCCAAGCCTGCGACCCCGGTGATCAGACTGGGTGTAGCAACCCCATGTGGGAATCGTCCTTCTCTGACTCTGATGGAAACTCAATAAGTCAAATTGTACTAGATCCGGGGCAGTCGGCACAAGTCTATCTAGATGTCTTAGTTGAAGGCGAGGAAGATGCCGACTCTGCAAGAGTTCTGGTCAGAATAGCTATTTTTGGGACCAGCGAATCCTCTGAGCATACGGTGTCAGTCGTAGTTTCAAATTATAATTATGGAATGGCAGTATCTCCCCAATCGCCCGGGGATATTCCGGGTCAGATGGACGTAACCCTCCCTCCTGGAGGGGCATTGTCCACATTCTTCTGGATTGACAATACGGGAGATTATCCTGCTGGAGATACCGCGGTAATAACCATCACAGGACTAGAGTCATCAGTTTTCCGGAATTTATTTGTTGATGGGGTCGAGATAGATGACTCAATCCAAATTTCAAAGGAAGGACGAGTCCTTGTCGAAGTGCAAATGGAAGTTATGGAAGGAGTCTCAAATGGAGTATCGGGGATAATCAAAGTATCAGCCGCCTCCGAGAGAAATGCCGCTCAGACCACTTCGGTCGATGTCATGATTCAGGTCATGACGATACATGATCTCACTTTCACTCTCGAGGGAGACGACGAGAAGACTGTGAATTATCCAGATAAGGCATTCTTCACAATGTATGTAACCAACAATGGTAATGTGGTAGAAGATGTGGAGATAATTTCAGGAGAATCCCTTAGAGGTTGGACCGTCGATGTCATAGAAGATGAATTCCAGCTTCCCCCCGGCGAAACAAGAGAGATTCAGGTTCGAGCGACCCCCCCATCTGAACTACTTGATGATGACACTTACAGATTCACTGTCATCGCTCAGCCAGAGGGCATTCCAGTCGCTGGACAACCAATCGAACTAACTGTGGTAGCAGTTAATTCCAATTCTTTCCTCAATCTTTCACAGGCGACTCAAGACCTACTAGTGTACGGTCTGACGGGCCTAGGTGCTTTACTTGTAATCGCTCTTTTCATGCGATCCAGAGCAGAAAATAAGAGAATTGTACAAGCACTAGATCAAGACGACTCATAGCACTTCCACTGACTCGACACCGGATAGGCTTATTGCCCAATTTCAGGTGGCCCATGTTAACGGTCCCTACGGGACCGGTGGGTGTTAGTCGTGTCTACTGTTCCAGAGGCCTATCTCGCTGTTGCTGTAATGGCCCTCGTAGGTATCGGATTTCCAGTGATCAGCTTCATTGGTTCAGGCTTCTTGAGGCCAAGAAAAACCGGTAATGATCCAAACAAACTGAGCTCATGGTTACTTCCAGGATATGAGTCGGACCAGTCTCTGTATGTTAGGAGGGAGTCCACTTACGAGTGCGGTTCAGACCCAGTCGGCGACGCGCACATAAACTTCCATTTCCAGTACTATTGGTATGCAATAATCTTCCTCGTTTTCGATATCGCTTTCATGTTCCTAGCTTTTGGCGGAATATTGGTCATTCAAGACGGAGCAGAATCAATCTATAGCTCTCTCGCTACTCTTACAGTGTTTATCTTCCTAATGAGTGCCGGCGTTTGGCATGTTTTCAGGAAGAGAGGAAGAATATACATCTGAGGTTAGACTATGGCGGATGACGATCAGAATTATGCAGTTTTCAATAGTAGGATGCTTGTAGATACGGTTGGCGACATAACGGATGAGGCCCTGAAGGCTAGTAGAATCAAAGATATTATCGGAGTACTAGCTGGGAGAATATTCAATTGGGGACAGAGAAAATCCCTCTTCCCACTCCACTTAGGAATCAAGTGTTGCGCATTAGAGATGGCCGCCGCAGGAGCAAGTCGTTTCGATGCTGAGAGATTCGGCGTATTCTTCCGTTCTAGTCCTAGACAGTGTGACGTCCTCCTAGTTAACGGTCCAATTAGTAAGAAGTTTGCAGATCCAATAGTCAGACTTTGGGAACAGATGCCAGAGCCCAAATGGTGCATCGCAATGGGTGAATGCGCAATCTCTGGTGGCCCCTACTTTCAATCGTACAACATACTGGAAGGCGTCGACACCGTAATACCCGTCGATGTATACATCCCAGGATGTCCCCCAAGACCAGAGGCACTGATAGACGGTTTTGATAAGCTAAGGCAGAAAATTATCCGTATTGGGGCGAAACCAAGTAGTGATCGCCCAGCAACGCAGAGGCCACTGATAGCCGGAGATTTGTGAGGTATTACTATGTCCAGAGTAGTCCCATCTTCAACCCAGAAGACAGCAGCGGAGAAAATGATATCTGCTGTTGGCAGAATCAAGGGTTCTGAGGCAGAGCTAGTCGAGAGATCAAGTGGAACAAAATCTCGTTGGACTGTCTCTATTAAGTGCGATCCGGAAAACTGGAGAGGTCTCGCCGAGAAGCTCCTCAATACCCACGAAGTAGACTACTGCTCGATGATAACCGGAATCCACTGGCCAGAGGGGCCAGAGGAAAAGAAGTGGGAGGTGATATATCATTTCCTCAGAACAGGAGTCAAGAACCCTCCTGAAATAGATGGAATTCAACAGCCAATAATCACAGATCCAACAACGGTAAAAGGAAAACTAATTCCCTTGGAGATAGAGGTTAGTATTGCAATTCCAGATACTAGAACTCCTGCAGTTCCCAGTATCCAAGATTTGTGGGTAGGCGCTGATTGGAATGAGAAAGAAACATGGGATTTGGTTGGTATTGACTTTGATGGACATAAAGGGATGAGGAGAGTACTCCAGCCACATGAGACTCCAACCGGATACCATCCTCTTCAGAAGCACCATAATCTCCGTTATCACGGATTCGAAGAGATGTATGATGACGCACAGGGCTTCTCTCGAAAGCCTGATGATGTTGGCAAGGTAAAGTAGGTGTAAAAATGGCAGAAATGTGGATTTCTATGGGGCCTCAGCACCCAATGACACATGGACTCTGGACCTTGAAGATAAAGGTCGACGGAGAAACTGTTGTAGACACGGTCCCCGATCTCGGGTACATACACAGAGGAGTGGAAAAAATTTGTGAGTCTCGCGATTTCACTCAGATCACTACTTACTGTGACAGGCTCTGCTATGCTAGTGCCAACACATGGTCTCATTCCTACATCTATGCCGCCGAAGATCTCCTAGGTGTCGAGGTTCCGGAGAGGGCTGAATACATCAGATTGATAGCAATAGAGCTCCAGAGAATAGCTTCTCACCTGATGTGGCTCGGTGCCTATGGCCCTGATACTGGAAACCTATCTGTCTTGGTTTGGTGTCTCCGAGAGAGGGAGATGATGATGGATCTTCTACAAGAAATGGGAGGATCAAGAATGCATTACAATTTCCCTCGGATTGGTGGAGTAAAGAGAGACCTACCTCATGGATTCGCTCAGAGGGCACGTTCCAAGCTTGAGCTATTCCTACAGAGAATACAAGAGTATGAGGCGTTGTACGACGAGAGTACGGTTTTCCTAGTTAGGACTCAGGGAGTTGGATATGCTAAGGCTGAAGAAATGGTCAATCACGGGGTATCGGGACCCAATCTGAGAGCCGCAGGAGTGAATTACGATGTCAGATGGGCGCATCCATATTCTGTCTACAGTGAACTAGATTGGGAACCTCCAGTTGAAAGGTCTTCGATAAAAGGGGCTGACTGCTATGATAGATACAGAGTCAGAGTCGAAGAGATGAGAATAAGCGCCCTTCTAACTCTCCAGGCTCTGGACAAGATGCCGGGTGGGTCAGATACATATCACGAGCCAGGAGATCCAAAGCTACTCGCCAAGGCACCCAGCAGAGCTCCCGAAGGTACAAGCGGTTACCACCACTTTGAGGATAGTCGAGGAGAGTCCATGTTCTACATCGCAGGCGGTGGAGAAGCTCGAGGTAAGAATCCCTACAGGGTGTCGATAAGGTCTCCAATGTTTATCACAATTCCATATGCTTCGAAGTGTATGATCGGATACAAGGTTGCAGATATTCCGGCAATAATGGGTTCCTTTGACCCATGTATTGGGGAGACAGACAGGTGATACAATGGCAAGTAGTGACTGGCTGGACTTGACTGGTTGGCTCCAATCAATGGTTGGATGGTCAATGGATCAAACCCATGACCTACTTCCGAATGAGGAATACGGACTAGGGCCAATAGGTTCAGTCAATCCTCAAGCAGGCTTTTCTTCGATTCAACCCGCACTCGAAGCATTCTTCCATGCATCAATAATGTGTACTGTGGTCTTCACCACATTGATGCTGACCATGCTTGCAATTCCATATATCGAGAGGAAATTCATTGGTAGACTAATGGATAGACTAGGGGCTACTACGACTCTAAGAAGCCTATGGGTGGGGGAGAGTGGAGTTACGGCTGGCGAGTGGTGGGACCAACTTCCATTCGGCATTGGTACTCCCATTGGCTGGGTCGTAAACACCCTAAACTCAATTTGGGGCAACGACCACGAGTTAGAGACAGTTTCCAGAGTGAATAACAGAAGCTACCACGGGTATTGGTTTCTGCTCCCCGGATTCTTCCAAGCTTTCGCTGACTTCTTCAAATTCGCAACGAAGGAACACATGGTACCCAAAGACGCTGATAAGGTTGTTTTTGAGGTGGCCCCGGTCATCATAGTATCAACTACTGTAATGGTATTCGCCTTCGTTCCCTTCGGGCCACATATCTACGCAGCTAACCCCGACCTCTCTCTACTATTCATGATGGCAATCTTCGGAGTAGCCCCACTAGGGGTCTTCTTCGCAGGCTGGGCTTCTAACAACAAGTACACGTTAATCGGGGGAATGAGGTCTGCAGCCCAACTCACTGCCTACGAGATCCCCCTTCTCATCACGGTCCTCGGGGTAGCCGTATTGAGTGGCTCTCTGAACATCATAGAGATTGTAGACTTCCAGATGGGGGAAGACGAAGGAAATGTTTGGAACTTCTTCCTAATGCCCCTTGGCGCCGCTCTTTTTCTAATCACTATGATTGCCGAAGTTGAGAGAATCCCATTCGACATGCCTGAGGCAGAGGCAGAACTCGTAGAGGGGTGGTGGACTGAATATGGGGGAATTCGCTGGGGTCTAATGTTTTCAGCTGAATATATGAGGTCATATGCGGCATGTATCCTATTCGCTCTTTTCTTCTTGGGAGGATGGGAAGCTCCATTCCAGCACACCCTATCCGACCTCCCTGTATTGGGAGGGCTGTTTACAACAATTTTCGCTGTCATTCCAGGGCTAGTTTGGGTACTTGTCAAGGCATGGGTCTTGTTTGGGGTATTCGTCTGGATTAGGGCATCACTTCACAGAGTCAGAACTGATCAAATCCTCGAATTCGGCTGGAGATATCTTCTACCGCTATCATTAGTCAACTTGGTCATAGCCACTTATCTGAGACTCGAATTATACGAGGGTGGTAACTGGAATCTATGGATCCCTGCAGTAGTAACAGCTGTTTCCTTGCTCGTTTTCCTGATATACATCTTCGATGAAGACGAAGAGGCGGCTAGACTGAAGAGTAGGCCATATAGCACTCAAGCTGTGGTCAAGGCGTATCCTGGGAGCCATAGGGATTAGGTGATAACATGAAAGCAGCATATCCTGATGAGTACAATACTGGCCATCCAAGAGCCACTCCGAATTTCAGGAATCTTGTTATGAGGCCTATGTGGATGACCCTCAAAACCGCACTCCGTACCTTTCCTTTCGTCGGTCGCCTGTGGTTCCTAAGAAATGACTACCATGGTAGATCAGCGATAATGATAGATAATAATACTAAGAATAGATTGGGCGAAGAACATCCAAGCTCTGGACAGAAGTTCGCCGCAGATAGGGAAACAAGTCAGATTATGCCTTTTTTGGAAAGACCAGTCACTGTGATGTATCCATATGAGAGATTAGAAGATCTCGAGCCATGGCTATTCGTTCCAGGAAACTACAATGGAAGGATTGGAGTAATCTGGGAGACCTGCACAGCATGCAAGGCTTGTGTCAGAGCTTGCCCCAATGACTGTCTTCACATGACCTCAGAAATCAGGGTAAACGTACTCGATATGACCGAAGAGGGTGATGAGTATCACGGATTTGGCAGTGAATTAGAAGCCGGTGGCTTTGCAGCTAGGCCGAAGGATGACTCAGGTTCTGAGAACTTCGATCTCATGACAGCCCACGAAGCCGCTCCCGATGAGTATGATTTTGCTGAGATTATTGATCTCACCGGGGACAAAGCAACAGTAAGGTGGATGGACGGCTCTGGAATCGAAACATTGGACTCTTCAGATTTGAAGCCAGCCGAGAAGGATATTGTCTCCGGAAGAATAGATCTTGGGAGATGCATGTTCTGCGGACTTTGTATGGAATCTTGTCCCTTCGAGTCTTTCTTTATGACAAACGAGTATGATGGAATGTCAGGCTTCTCAAGGCAAGACCTGTGGATGGACGCAGATCGAACCAGGGTACTCCCTTCCACACACAAAGAAAGAGTGGATATGGAACTAGCAAAGAGGGCCGAGAAGGAAAAGGCGAAGCTGGCACGTAAAGCCGCCAAGGCGGCTGCAGAGGGATAGCTATGAGTGTGGATTTCGAAGCAATAGTCTTCCTCATTCTGGCTGTAGCTACGGTCGGAGGCGCGATAGGATGCGTATATGGCAAGAGAGTCGCGCACTCCCTACTCTTCTTGATGCTCACTTTCTTTGGCGTAGCAGGAATATTCGTATTGGCCAGCGCTGAGATGCTAGCCGCTGTACAGATTCTAGTCTACCTCGGCTCCGTAATGTTAGTTGTACAATTCGGAGTTATGCTGACCAGAAGGCAGATCCAAGAAGGTGACATAGAATGAGATTCCTCTCTATTCTGGCTAGGGTTGGGACTGTTGGATTCATTCTAGTCCTACTGAAGGAGACCATGATTCACCCTATGTGGGACGGACCGCTATGGGGGGGAAATGAGAATCCACCATCCACCTTCGATTTAGCTGACGCGTTATTCAATGAGTGGGCTGTGGCCACTTTGGTTCTTGGAGCACTTCTCTCTATGGCTATGATCGGATCCTCATATTTGGTAAGAGACGAGAGATTAGTCAATCTAGTATGGGATATGGGAGGGGACGATCAATGATTGACCCTAGTTGGATAGCGGGATTAGGCGTAATCCTATTTGGTGTCGGTCTGATTGGCGTCTTCACTAGAAATAATGCAATAGTGGTCCTCATGTGTATAGAGGTGATGTTGAATGCTGCCAACCTAAATTTTGTGGCTGGTACTATGCACTATGGTGATGTCGACGGTTGGGTCTTCACAGCAATCGCAATCGCAATCGCGGCCGCAGAGGTAGCAATAGGCCTCGCAATTTTCCTATCACTTTACAGCACACAGCAGACAATTTCTCTGGATGATGCAACCACATTGAGGAACTGAGGGATAAAAATGGGAGAGAGCAAGAGTGAAACTGGCCTACTGGCCTATATCATACCATTCTTGGCAGTGGTTCCGGTACTGTATTTGTTAGATTGGGAATCCCATGAGGCTTCAATCCTGATAGTCGCCGTTCCTTTCATGACCTTCCCTGTAATACTGATAGCAGGTCAGATATACAATGGTACAGAGTATTGGAAAATTAAGTTGAAGGAGGGGGGGATACTAGCCTTGGGCGCACTCGGAGTATCACTTTCCGCTTCTCTATGGCTAGTCTACGATTATGTGGACTCTCTGCCTAACTTCTACGATCAGCAGAGCATAATACAATGGCTAGAGTGGGTATCTTTCGACCTCTTGCAGTCAGACTACACACTAACTTCTGGAACCAAGATACTTGGAATGGGGGTCTGGATAGATTCCATAACTCTGATGATACTCCTCGTGGCTACCTTCCTATGCTTCCTGATCTGCTGGTTCAGCCTCGGCTACATGAACACTGATCCAATTAATGAAGATAGGAATCACAGGTTCTATGGGGAATTCGTTCTGTTTGCCCTGGGCATGTTTGGAATGGTTCTAGCTGACAACTTCCTTTGGCTATTCATCTTCTGGGAAGTTATGGGACTTTGCTCGTATCTCCTAATCGGTTTTTACTATTGGAAGGATAGTGCCGCGTATGCTTCCAAGAAAGCGTTCCTGACAACAAGAGTCGGCGATGTTTTTCTTATGATAGGACTCTTCATCCTGTACGACATATACGGTTCACTGGAATTCTCAGTAATATTCCATGATCCCTCCTTAGATGGAATGGTCGATTCGAACAAGCTCTTCTGGGCTCTATTGATGATGTTTATTGGAGCGGTTGGTAAATCGGCCCAGTTCCCCCTCCATGTATGGCTCCCAGATGCCATGGAAGGGCCAACACCAGTTTCAGCTCTTATTCACGCGGCTACAATGGTGAATGCAGGACTCTACTTAGTCGCTAGGATGGTACCATTCGTCGATGTCGGCCACCACGGAGTGGCGGGCCTGGAAGAACTCGGTCTGATTATAGCGTATGTCGGTGGAATTACAGCATTCATGGCCGCTGCTATCGCTTTCGTTCAGAATGATATCAAGAAGGTACTGGCATACTCAACAATGAGCCAGCTGGCCTACATCTTCACTGGACTTGGCTCGGCTCTTTGGTTCTACAACAATGATGAACACCATGCTGCAGTGGTCGTGTTCGGGGCATCCATGTTCCATCTCTTCAATCACGCTATGGCCAAGGGGATGCTTTTCATGGCCAGCGGCTCCGTCATACATGAGGTACACCACGCACACGATCACCTTCATCATGGGGATCATGACCATCACTTTGACCCTCAAGATATGAGGAACATGGGAGGACTGGCGTCCAAGATGCCTGTCACTGCTACTGCAATGATGTTCGGATCGATGTCAATAATTGGAATTCCTCTGATAGGTGGATTCTGGTCTAAAGAAGGAATAATCGCCGAGACATGGCTTGCAGCCTTAGAGCATGAGCCACTTATGTTCGGCCCTGCAATACTTGTTCTCCTCACAGCGGGAATGACAGGTTTCTACATGTCAAGAATGTGGTTCATGACATTCGCAGGGGAGCCAAAGTCGGAAGTAGTAAATCATGTTCACGAAGAAACCCCTTGGATAAAGATGCCACTTGTCACGCTGACTATAGTTACTGCTTTCGGGGGTTTCGCCTTCGCATTGCTTGGGGCCACTGATTATCTTTCTTCGGCATATGACTACTCTGGTCACCTAAAACTCCACGAGAGCACCCTTATTTCATCCATCATCGGAGAGCTAGAGCATGCTTTCCTGCCTGAGAAGATGAATCTTAGGATAATTGGTTGGATCACAATCTTCCTATCGTTCATAGTTGGACCAGTATTCGCGGCTAGGATTCACGGAGGAAATCTCGCAAAGGGCGAGTCCGCGACACCCCTAGTGTCCTGGTTAGTTTCACTCTCTTCCAAGTTCGGAAGCCAAGATGTCACCTCTCTGGCAGAATCAGAGTTATCAGTAGCATTGCAAAATAGACTTTATTTCGACGATTTATATGAAGGAATATTGGCTAAAACCGTCATACCATTCTCAGAGTTTGCAGCTTGGTTCGATAGGAAAGTCATAGACGGAATGATCAAGCAAGTAGAGTCAAAATCTGTAATTGGGTCCCTCCAAGTAAGGAACCTGACTACAGGAAGTGCACGAGACTACATTCTCATGGCCACTATTGGCATGCTCAGTATTATAGCACTATTATGGGGGCTTAACTAATGATTTCAGATCCTTTAACTGTAATCACTATTGTACCACTTGCAGTCAGTCTCGCTCTATTGATCCTACCTAAGATATCTGGATCAGCGGAGGGGCTAGCTAGGGCCTCCCGAGCGATTAGCATGGGGGTCGCTCTAGCAATGCTTGCTATCACAACCATGATATTCTTCGGAGAAATTGGAAATGTCGACTGGACCGACTACAACTCTGGGTACTCTCTAACTAACGATGCCTTTGCCCTAATACCATCCATAGGAGTACAATGGAAGGTAGGCGCAGACGCCCTCTCATTCCCAATGATTTGGCTAACTACCCTGTTGATACCCATCTCAATGCTTGTCGAGTGGGACGCTAAGAAAGGACACCTTTTCCATCCGCTAATATTGATGATGGAAGGGGCTCTAATCGGAGTTTTCGTCTCCCTTGATATGTTCGTTTTCTACGCTTTCTGGGAACTCACTCTAGTCCCTATGTTCTTCCTAATCATGGTCTGGGGCGGGGATGATAGAAAATACGCTTCAATGAAGTTCTTCATCTATACTTTCACTGCCAGCGTAATAATGCTAATCGGAATTTTAGTGATGTATTTCTACACCCCAGATGTCGCATCCTCAGGTACCATCACTGGACATACATTCGATATGTCGGTTATGATTGCCTCATCAGATTACATTCCTAGTGAGGGACTAAGGCATCTTGTGTGGTTGCTCTTACTGATAGGATTTGCTACAAAGATGCCAAGCGTCCCTGTGCATACTTGGTTACCGGACGCTCACGTACAAGCACCTACAGCTGGATCTATGTTACTAGCAGGAGTCATGCTAAAGATGGGCGCATATGGATTCCTAAGGATAGCAGTCTCTGCATTCCCCAACTCCACAGTTGCATTCATCCCCCTACTCATCTTCCTCGGAATGGCCAGCCTGGTCTATGGGGCATGGGTTTGCATGGGCCAGACCAATCTGAAGAGAATGGTGGCTTACTCCTCGGTCTCACACATGGGACTAATTTTCCTAGGAATTGCCACAATGCAACCTCTGGGTATTGCTGGCGCTCTATTCATGATGTTCGCACATGGTATAATCAGCCCTTTGCTCTTCGCGGTAGCTGGTGCTTTCAAACACCATTATCACACTCTAGAAATAGGCTCCATGAGAGGAATAGCACACCACAGTCCTTGGCTCGCTGCGCATATGATGCTAGGGTGGATGGCCAGCCTAGGACTTCCTCTTCTAGCAGGTTTCGTGGCTGAGGTAACAATCCTAATCGCCTTCTGGATGTCTTTCGGATGGTTGGTACTACTCCCAACTCTGACACTTATCATCACAGCAGTATACTACCTCACATCAATGCAGAAGACTATTTTCGAGTCTAATGACCCTCATCAGGGAATACTCCCAGACACTCTTCATGGCGAGGAACCAAGGGACATCTCCTGGCATGAGAATTCTGGAATGTTCATTCTAGGTGCACTTACCATCCTGTTTGGAATACTCCCATTCCTTTTCTGGGACATGATGTCAGAATGGAGCTCAGGGTTCCTAATAGAAACCTTGGTAGAGGCTATGCAATCTGAGGGGGTGAAGCCTTGAACTCAATCGGTCAGCTTTCCCTCGATTCCGATACTGCGTCTTCGATGATGCCAGAACTGATATTGATTCTCGGGCTCATTGCCATAGTATTGGTGCCAAATCTAGGAGATGCAAAATTCAGACTACCGCTTACTTCGATCAGAGTCCCTGTATTACTAGGTGGCTCAAGATTCGATATGACCAATGATCCAAGAATGCCAAACAGGATTTCCAATCTAACTTTTTCCTTGGCCCTCCTGTCCTCTCTACTACTCATATCAGAATCACCGAGAGAGGTTGGAGGCATTCTAATGGTCGATGGTTTCAGTAGATTATTTTCAACGATGTTCCTAGGTGCACTTCTGCTAGTCAGTATCGCAACCACTCATCGTCTACCTGCTAAAACAAATGCACAAGTTCCAAAAGAATCAGATTCAGAGAATGTATTCGATAGAAAAATTTCCATCCTAATGGATAATAGGAGGCAAGTAGACTTCTACATCCTCCTGATTATGGTCGGCCTTGGTATGACCATGATGACGATGGCAACAAATCTATTCATGCTGATAGTTTGTATCGAACTTGCTTCCCTCTCCACATATGTTCTTGTTGCTTTCCACAAGGAAGACGCCACTGGAGGAGAGGCGGGTGCCAAATACTTCATTGTAGGATCAGTCGCTTCTGCTATTGGGATTTACGGCATGTCCCTGCTTTACCTATGGTCCGGAAGCCTAGATCTCGATATATTGAGGCAAAACTGGCTTTCGATGGATGGAGTCGATCCCTTTGCCGCCTTTGGTATCGGTATGATGCTGGTGGCATTCGGGTTCAAGGTTAGTGCAGCCCCATTCCATCTAGCCGCTCCCGATGCATACTCTGGAGCGGCTTCCCCCGTATCGGGTCTTCTGGCCACGGCATCCAAAGCAATGGGATTCCTAGCATTGTTCAGGGTGCTGGTAATGATTACAGTCCCAGAGGGCTCTGAAGCAATATGGATGATTACACTGAGTATTTTCGCTATTGTAACCATGACGTGGGGAAATCTCGCAGCCCTAACCAGTGTGAATCCAAAGAGAATACTTGCATACTCCAGCGTAGCTCATGCTGGCTACATGTTGGCTGCAATCGCCGTAGTAGGAAGCGGAATATCTGGTACGGACCAAAGCTCAATTATCCTCACTGCGGTCTCATTCCACCTATTTGTTCTAGTCTTATTCAAGCTAGGCGCTTTCCTAGTCCTTGCTCTACTCGAAACCGAAGGCAAGGGACATGAAATAGAGCATCTTCATGGATTGGGACGTAGAGACCCACTGATTGCAGGATCAATGTTCTTGTTTGTGCTTTCTCTTGCAGGAGTTCCTCCCCTGTCAGGCTTCCTCTCAAAACTTCTGATGATTAATGGAATAGTTTCGACCTCTGCCTCTACTGGATCTTCTAGTAGCGCTGACGTAATCTCATGGGCGGAGTCAGTTGATCCATTATTCTGGTTAGCAGCGGCAATTGTTCTCAATAGCGCTCTCTCACTGTTCTACTATCTCAGGATAGGACTAGTGATGTTCTTTGAAGAACCATCCACGGAAAAACCCCTCAAAGCAGCCCCCTCACTAAGAATGGCTATTTTCGCCTGCGCACTGCTAACGGTACTCTGCGGGGTTGGCCCAGTAAGTGAGTGGCTTTTGGATATGGTTTCCACGGCTATAGGCTCATTCATGTATCAGTGATGATGCTCAACTTCACATAGGTGACTCTCGACGGAGTTACGTGGCACGTAGGGAGGAGAAGGTCGATTTTGAGCGACTAGCTCAGCTAGAGTCAGGATCAGGGGATAGAATCAGAGTCCCACTCCCAAACAGAAAAGTGAATGAGATGTTTGCCATTGCTGACGAGATATTAGGAGGAAGGAGAATCAGGGCAGTTTGCGAAGACGGCCTTAGTAGAATTTCTAGAATTCCTGGAAAGATGAGAAGGAGACAATGGGTCAGAGAAGGGGACCTCATAGTAATACAGCCATGGGACTTTCAGGATGAGAAGGCCAATGTGTGCATGAGGTATACGAAGACTCAGTCTCTATACCTCTCAAGAAAGGGAGCGCTTCCTGAGATTGTTGATCTCTTCGGACTCTCAGGAGAAAGAACAAATGTGGAAGATGAAAAATTTTCCGAGAATGTTGATGATGAAGTCCAAGAATCATCAGAGTCTACAGAAGAACCTGTCGAGAAGCCCCAAAAAACATCTTCTTCAAGTAATGATGAGGATGACATAGACTCTTTCTTTGGGTGAGTAAATGGATTTTGATGAGCACTGGGATGAAGACCCAGATGCGATAATGAAATCCCAGACAAAACATGACTGGATGTCTGAGCCAAGATTCAAGAAAATATTCAACGAAATAGAAGATGGACTTCAAGGAGTCATGGGCAAAGGTCCCTTTGAATGGGTCGATAAGAGGGTATTTGATGCTGTTTTTGATAAGTCGACACTACTAGCCGTGCACAAACTGATGCAAAAGGGGAATATTGAGACAATCGACTACCCAATCGCCAGAGGAAAGGAGGCCCATGTATTTCATGCCACATCAGCTAACGGGCCAATCGCTGTTAAGATATTTCATACTACAAACGCTGTTTTCAAGGGACTAGCTAAGTATATCGACGGCGATCCGAGATTCAATGGCCTCTCTGGAAGACATAGGGAACTAGTCAATATATGGGTGAAGAAGGAATTCAGAAATCTCAGAAGAATGAGGAAACATGGGATTAGGGTCCCACTTCCACTTTCCTATCACAAGAATGTCCTAGTTATGGAGCTCATAGGTTCAGAGAGGGCCGCTCCGCGTCTGCGCGACATTGAGGTAAAAGAAAAATTTGAGACTTTCACAGAAATGCTAGATATGGTTGCAGTCGCGTGGCAGAAAGCGAGTCTAGTCCACGCTGATCTCAGTGAGTACAATATTCTATGGCACGAAGGTGAGCCATGGTTCATTGATGTCGGACAAGGAGTCACAGATCAACATCCACATTCAGAGGAATTCCTAGTCAGAGACGTATCCAGACTGGTTCACTGGATTAGTAAGCAAGGATATGACGTCGAGCTGGCTGATTGTATGCTCAGAGTTCTGGAAGAGCCCGTACCAGACTTACAACCGCTTCCGGGCGGGGATTAAAGAGAGAGGCCCTGTGGATTGGCCCATGGAGCCTGTGGCCCGAATCCCTAAGGATCGTATTGCGGTCATAATCGGCAAGGCTGGAGCAACTAGGAAGATGATTGAGGAAGCCTGTGGGGCGAAGTTGGAAGTAGACTCCAGAACAGGGGAAGTTTCCGTAGATTGGGCAGATTCTGATGTCGATCCAGTCGTCAGAATGAAAACTCCAGATGTTATTCTCGCTATTGGAAGGGGATTATCTCCTAAAAGAGCGGTCCAGCTTCTAGAAGATGAAATACACCTTCAGATGTATGACATCAGAGAATGGGTAGGGAGGCAGCCAAACCAAATTAGGAGAATGAGAAGCAGACTCATTGGTAGGAACGGACTCATCAGGAGCAGGATAGAGGAGCTTTCAGGTACTGAGATAGCCATATACGGCTCCTCAGTGATAATTATCGGGGACGACATGGGCCTTGAAATTGCTAATCCGGCCATAGAGTCTATTCTAAGAGGCGCAGAGCATGGTAGCGTATTGCATGGTCTTGAGAAAGATAGGAAAAGACAGCGTATCAGGTCGAGGAGTTTGGAGAGCTACGAGGAGAGGGGTACGGAATCATCCCCCTTCGACTCACTTGTCCCCGGTCTATCTGCCGCCCGTAAGAGAAGAGAGAGGAGACTAAAGGACTCGCAGATAAATTCTGAAGACCCAGAGGCAGTGAAAGAGATGCTGGAACTCGCAGAGGATGAGAAAATCATCTATGAAGAAGAGTGAATTCTTCCGCCATTTCTAAGTCATGAACCTCCTCGTAGGCGTATGACTGGTGGCAATTATGGTCTCTATGACTACGAAAGATGGTCGATATACGCCCTTACTGCCATCACAACTCTGATTTTTTCAGCGCTTTTCCTGAATATTCTCGATATCTCAAACCCCCTTACAGATTTCATTACTGATTACTACGTCAACCCCGTGCTTGATGAATCAGGAGGCGATGCCGGATATAATGTGACAAACACAATCACCTATGCGGTCGTCTTAGCTCTGTTTGTCGCCGCCCTCAGCGCATGGCTCAGGATTCTTGAGATAGACCCCAGTGACGCTACACTCCTCGCCTTGCTGCCCTACGTATTCTGGGCCGCACTCGGAGAAGTTGTTGAAGATGCCAATATGTTTGACTCGTCCATGGCACCTCTATTCGTAAGTCCAAGTATACATTTCCAAACAGCACTATGGGTCATTATCGCTGGTTCGATTGGCTATCATGTGAGGAATTACGGATCAAAGATCAGTGATTCGGAGAAAGATAGGATTCTAGAATCACTGTGTATGATAGTTATCTTTGTTCAATTCCTTATCTTTGGTCACTCCATTTCCTCTAGTGAAATCGGTAGTAACCTAGATTTGACAATATTCGCTGTAATAGGAATTTCAGCAACCTTGATACCCATCTTCTTCAGAGAATCAACCTCCGAATTCTCATATATTCAGAAGTCTGTTTACCTTGTTGGCTGTGGGGGAATCTTAGTATTCTTCGGGGCATTGGTATCCTTTGCAACATCTCTTCCAGAGGATAAACTAACTCTTTGGCCACTGGTTATTGTGATAGGAATACCCCTAGTAATATGTTATGCGATGTTTTCCACTGGCATAGAATCATCAAGAAGACTTT
The DNA here is from genome assembly GCA_002506825.1 of Euryarchaeota archaeon UBA103. GTDB lineage: Archaea > Thermoplasmatota > Poseidoniia > Poseidoniales > Thalassarchaeaceae > MGIIb-O5. Next base: position 26,515 of record DAYH01000015.1, on the reverse strand, counting down.
CTGAAAGAGGGTTTGTTGCTGGAATTCTCCCTGAAGGAATGTCAGAGACAGATTATGAAGATCTTGTATCTGTAGATAAGACATTCATGGAAGAGAATCGGAAAAAGGCCGTATTGGCATATCCAGTAGTATTTCTTTCTGTATCGGGACAAGTCATGGATGGTCTAGCAACATGGATAGGGATAGAATATTTCGGATACGACGAAAAGCACCTACTTTCAGCAAGAATAATCGAGGAGTTCGGCAATACATTCGGATTTACAATGGTAAAGGCAGGACTCGGGATTATTATCTGGTGGTTCTTCGCTTACGCGAACTTCGAGAACAAGCAACAGCACCTTAGATTACTTGTCGGGCTCATGATTCTAGTAGTGGGGATGGCACCAGGATTGAGAGGTGTCGGAAGACTCGTAATAGGTCAGTGAACCTTGAAATCAGGGATATTCACTCCATTCAATTGAAGACTTGCACATCATCACGGATATGATTCACATGGACAGGCTGCCAACCAGAGTGGACAAATCGAGTGATGATTTCTTATCTAGAAAGGAGCATAACCTATCTCTGATTGAAAACCTCAGTGAAAAGCTGGAAACAGCTAGAGGAGGAGGTGGAGGGAAATATGTCGAGAGGCATGAATCGAGGGGAAAGGGCATGCCTAGAGATAGAATCTCTGATATTTGCGACCCCGGCTCTCCTTTCCTAGAACTCTCTACACTCGCTGCCTACGAGATGTATGATGGAAGAGCCCACTCTGCTGGAATAGTAACTGGAATAGGCGTGGTTCATGGCAAAGAGTGTGTCTTCGTAGCCAATGATGCCACAGTAAAGGGTGGATCATACTATCCTATGACTGTAAAGAAACACGTTAGGGCACAAGAGATTGCTGAGTCGAACAATCTTCCATGCATATATCTGGTCGATTCAGGGGGCGCATTCCTTCCTCTGCAAGACCAAGTCTTTCCGGACAAGGGACATTTTGGTAGAATTTTTAGAAATCAAGCAATTCTATCAAGCAAAGGAATCCCACAAGTAGCCGCTGTTCTCGGATCTTGTACAGCGGGCGGTGCATACATTCCCGCAATGAGCGACGAATCGATAATTGTCAAGGACAACGGGACAATATTCCTAGCAGGGCCACCTTTGGTAAAGGCGGCAACTGGGGAGGAGGTTAGCTCCCAGGATTTGGGTGGAGCCGATTTACACACCAGGGAGTCCGGAGTGGCCGATCATTATGCAGAAGACGAGAAGGAAGCCTTGCAGATTGCTAGAGATATAGTTGAGAATCTTAATGTCGGCCAGAAGGTCAGGTTAGATTCCAAAGAATCAGAAGACCCCCATCATGACCCAGAGGAATTGATGGGAATTATCCCTACTGACAATAGAACTCCGTATGATGTCCGAGAAGTGATTTCTAGGATGGTTGATGGAAGCAGGTTCCACGAATTCAAAAAGAGATATGGTACGACATTAGTTTGCGGATTTGCCAGGATTCACGGCTATCCAGTAGGTATCGTAGCCAATAATGGAATACTATTCTCTGAGTCTTCTTTGAAAGGGGCCCATTTTGTGGAGCTCTGCGGCCAGAGGGGAATTCCTCTAATATTCCTACAGAATATCATGGGATTCATGGTCGGAAGAGATGCAGAGGCAGGAGGAATCGCCAAGGATGGAGCAAAACTAGTGACAGCTGTATCTTGCGTCCCAGTGCCTAAGTTCACTGTAATTATCGGTGGATCACACGGCGCTGGAAACTATGGCATGTGTGGGAGAGCATACGATCCGCGATTCCTCTTCATGTGGCCAAATGCCAGAATCTCTGTGATGGGGGGGGAGCAGGCGGCCAGTGTTCTTTCCACAGTTGGAAATGCCGATCCAGAAGCTATTAGGGAGAAATACGAGAGAGAGAGTAATCCTTACTACTCTACCGCAAGGCTCTGGGATGATGGAGTCATAGATCCAAGAGATACTAGGGATATTCTAGGGCTTTGCATCTCATCATCTCTAAATTCAGAACTCCCAGAAAATAGCTATGGAGTATTCAGGATGTGAAATAATGCAATTTTCAATGAGTGATGAAGTACCGACCACAGAACTCTGCGATGTTTCCATCCAGGGTCCGATAGCACGAATAACAATGACAAGAAGTGAGGTATTCAATGCCCTCAACGTACAACTGATTAGTGAATTAGTAGAACTTCTAAAATGGACATCAGAAAGATCCGCTGGTCAGAATAACTCAATCCATGACGAGGACGGGTTACCCTTCCTCAGAGTGATAGTACTGAACTCTCAGGGCAAGCACTTCTGCGCCGGTGCAGATGTGAATATGATGAGGGACGCAGGAGCCGCCAGCCCTGAAGAAAACAGAAAAGACTCTATGAGACTCGACTCGTTATTCAACTCCCTATGGGCCCACCCATGCTTCACGTTATCATGTGTCCAAGGGGTAGCACTAGGGGGTGGAGCCGGAATCGTTTCATGTGTTGACCATGTCATTGCAGAGCCCAGAACAAGAATAGCGCTATCAGAAGGAAAGTTAGGTATCCTGCCGGCAGTGATTGGCCCTTACGTATATCGGAAAATTGGAAGTGCACAATTCAGAAGACTTTCCATGCTAGCAAGTAGAGTAGATGCAGAAGAGGCTCTAAGAATTGGCTGGATAGATGATATTGTAAAGGATAAGGAAGAATTCGAGAAAGCCTCCTCCAGAGTAATAGACACCGTTCTTACAACAGGTCCGGTGGCAGTATATGAATCAAAGAAACTGACACTAGAACTCGACAGATGGACTGGTTCTGATGAAGATCTGAGGCTATGGACATTGGAGAAGACTAGTGAGATGAGAGGGTCAAGAGAGGGACAAGAGGGACTTTCTGCATTTTTAGAAAGAAGATCACCCGACTGGTCCACTGAATAAATCAAAGAGGACTTGTCATGATACCCGAATGGATGAAGGAAGCGCCTACTCCATTTGATACGGTGTTAGTGGCCAATAGAGGAGAGATAGCAGTCAGAATTATCAAAGCTGTCCAAGAAGCTGGTTTGACAGCAGTCGCAATTTATTCTAATCCAGACAAACACTCACTACATACTGAGATGGCGGATCATGCAGTATACTTGCCAGGGGATAGTCTGTCAGAGAATTACCTCAATTCAGAAGCCATAATTCAGGCCGCCAAGTCTTCTGGAGCGCAGGCGATACATCCTGGTTATGGCTTTCTGTCGGAAAGAGCAGACTTTGCCGATGCAGTAGATAAATCTGGAATCATATGGATTGGCCCTTCTCCTGAAGCCATAGATACAATGGGAGATAAGATTTCAGCAAGATCTAGGATGATAGAATCAGGAGTACCGGTAATTCCTGGTGATGAGGTAGCGATTCCCGATGATAGTGATCATCTTGGAACACTAGCATCAGTGGCCGCTAGGGTTGGATACCCATTGCTTCTGAAGGCCAGTGCTGGTGGCGGAGGTAAGGGCATGAGGATAGTCAGAGAGCCAAAGATGCTCAGAACTGAGTATGAGGCCGCTGCTAGAGAGGCATCCGCGGCATTCGGAGATGGAACGGTGTATGTTGAGAGGCTCCTCACCGGTGCCAGACATATTGAGATTCAGATTCTAGCGGATAAATATGGTAATTGTATACATCTGAATGAGAGAGATTGCTCACTACAGAGAAGGCATCAGAAGGTAATCGAAGAGGCACCATCCTCGGCTGTTTCGGGCGAACTCAGAAAATCAATGGGTAACACGGCTGTTCTCGCCGCCAAAGCCGTGGACTACGTTGGAGCGGGCACTGTAGAGCTCCTCCTCTCCTCCAATGGAGATTTTTACTTCTTGGAGATGAATACTAGGTTGCAGGTCGAACATCCGGTCACCGAGATGATCACCGGAGTAGATCTGGTTCAGAAGCAACTCGAGATAGCCTCAGGACTTCCCCTTGGAATTTCACAAGACTCAGTGAGTATCTCTGGCCATTCAATCGAAGCAAGAATATACGCTGAAGATGCAAAAATAGGTTTCCTTCCCGCCATCGGTAAATTGGCATTGTGGAAACCTCCTTCTGGACCTGGAATAAGAGTCGACTCGGGAGTTAAGGAAGGAGACGAGGTAACTGTGAACTTCGATCCAATGCTGGCCAAGCTGATCGTCCACGCACCAAGTAGGATGGCAGCCATTAGGAGATTGGAGCTTGCTCTATCATCATTCATAGCCCTAGGGGTGACTACTAATATCGGCTTCTTGAGAAACGCCCTCACTCATCCAGCTTTCACGTCTGGTAGTATAACGACAGACTTCCTAGACAATACCCCGATTTCGGAGTTCATCAGCGAAAAACCAGACCCTTCAGTATTGGTGGCTATCGCATCTGCGGCCAAGAGGCTAGGTGTCGGAAAATCATCATCGATCGTAAACTCGAGTAATTCAGATGATCACTCTGGACACCCTCACGATCCCTTTAGAACACTCTCTAGGAGATTCCCGTAGGTGATTTAATGGAGTGGAAAGTATCAGATTTAGAAGATATATTCTCCGTTGATCTCACTGAAAAAGAGGGGTTGATCACTGTATCTTCTCTCAAGATCAATGGGCAAAAAGGAGAACCTCCAAAAATAAGGATTTCAAAATTAGATCATAAATCTAGGATTTCAGTAGAGATAGATGGCAATCCTAGATTCGCTCACGTTTCAAAGGTGGGGGATAAATGGTGGATACATCTAGACGGGGAGATTTACATAATTTCAGAGTTGGAAAAAGGTGCAAAATCATTGAGTAAGGCAGAAGGAGGACTTTCAGCCCCAATGCCCGGGACAGTATTGGATGTAATGGTCACAGTAGGTCAAAGAGTACGTGAGGGACAACCTCTGATGACTATGGAAGCGATGAAGATGGAGCATAGGATTTTAGCTCCGAAGGCTGGAGAGGTAATATCCATCAATTTCAATCAGGGAGACAGAGTTGATATGGGATCTGTTTTAGTAGAATTAGGCGATTGATTAGACCGGGTTAATATCAGACCAATCATTCCGAGTAACATGGAGGGCTTCACTATGGCTATTGCGGCATTCATGGGCGTGAGCCTAGCCGCAGCATCTGGTTTTCGTGTTTTTCTGCCCCCTTTTCTAATGTCCCTGTCTGTTAGATCAGGTTTAGTGGATATCGAACTAATAGGTACACAGTTCGAGTTTTTCACATCAACACCGGCAATAATCATTCTAGGAATAGCAATGATGGCCGAATTCGCAGCATATTACGTTCCTCTGATTGATAACCTGCTTGATACTTTAGCTACACCAGCAGCAGTTATTGCAGGCATAGGAATGACTGCAATTTCCTTAGAGGGGAGCGATCCAATCATACAATGGGCCATAGCCATAGTAGCTGGAGGGGGAATGTCAGCCACTATCCAGACCGCAACTGTTGCTGCTAGGGGAATCAGCTCTACATTCACCCTAGGAGTGGCGAACCCAGTAGTTGCCACTGGTGAGAATATAGCTAGCGTAGCTCTCGCGTTAATCGCTCTATTATTCCCAATTCTAGCAATTTTATTCACAATCCTGGTCGCATTACTACTAGTTAGACGAAACTTGGGCAAGGAGCCTGAAAAGGTCAACATTAGTCATAGTTGATGCCAAGCGATTTGAACTATCACAATCACGAACTGTCGTGCCTCGTGACTCTAGTGCCTTACCTCCTATAGTTGAGGAGAGGCTCAGAATTGGAAAGCCAAAGAATACAGCGGCAGGAATAGTCGGCGTTCAGAAGTCATTCTCCATAGGTCTGGGAGAGGCGGGGCTGAAGAAAACCCTTCAGACAATGCTGTCAGTTAACAGATTTGACGGATATGACTGTCCCGGCTGTGCATGGCCCGATCCAGATAATCATAGGAGCACTTTCGAGTTCTGTGAAAATGGAGCAAAGGCATTTGCTACAGAGGCTACCAACAAGAGAGTAACCCCCGATGACCTAATGGAATATTCAGTCACAGAGCTATCAAAGCTAACTGATATGGAACTAGACAAGATGGGTAGAATAACCCATCCAATGTACTTGAGAGAAGACTCTGATTATTACGAGAAAATCGATTGGAATGAAGCATTTGAGATTATCTCATCAGGAGTAAGGAATACTAATAGTCCCGATGAAGTGGTATTTTACACGAGTGGCCGAGCCTCCAATGAGGCGGCGTTTCTTTGGGGGACACTAGCCAGACAGATAGGAACCAACAACCTGCCCGATTGTAGTAACATGTGTCATGAGTCTAGTGGCGTCGCACTGTCCAACTCAATCGGAATTGGAAAAGGAACTGTCAAGCTCTCTTGTTTCGATAACGCCGATCTGATCCTAGTTATAGGTCAGAATCCTGGTACGAATCATCCTAGGATGCTGACGGCTTTAGCTGGATGTAGGGAGAATGGAGGATCAGTAGTGAGCATTAATCCATTGGAGGAGACCGCAATGAAGAGATTCAAGCACCCCCAGAATCCTCTGCACCTGCTCGGCCGAGGCGTCCAGATTGCGGACGAGCACCTACCAGTAAGAATAGGCGGCGATGCGGCATTGCTACAGGGATTCTCTAAGGTAGTGCTCTCCGAAGAGTCGATAGACTCTGAATTCATATCTTCCAATACATCTGGATTTGAACAGTGGCAGAAACACATCAATTCAGCTAGCTGGGAGGAAATAGAGATCCAATCAGGAATCCCTCGTGAGAGTATAGAGAGAGTCGGTAAGGCCATTGCCAACTCAAAGCGAATGATTGTTTGCTGGGCTATGGGCCTAACACAGCATGAGAATAGCGTTGCTGTCATACAGGAAGTCGCCAATCTTCTGTTAGTTGGAGGTCACTTTGGTAAACCAGGCGCCGGTGCTTGCCCGGTTAGGGGGCACTCCAATGTACAGGGAGATCGTACCGTTGGAATCAATCACCACCCGAGCGAAGAGTTCCTCTCTTCATGTGAGAGAGAGACTGGAATCACCATGCCAAGGAAGAGGGGGTATGACGTTGTCGAGTTTATTCAAGCTTCATTGAAGGGAGAAATAGGGGTCTATATGGCACTAGGCGGTAATCTAATCTCAGCTATGTCAGATACCGAGAGAGTTGCCGAGGCTATCAGAAACATCGGCCTTACAGTACAGATATCAACCAAGATGAATCGTTCACACCTAGTTACAGGAAAGGAGGCCCTGATACTTCCTTGCCTAGGGAGGACTGAGAGAGACCCTAGAGGATTCGTCACAGTTGAGAACTCAATGGGACTAGTACACTCTAGTAAGGGCTCGCTGGAACCAGCTTCTGATGCCCTCCTATCAGAGCCTGAGATAATTTGTAGAATCGGCGAAGAGCTCTTTCCAAACGGACCTCTCGACTGGAAAGCGTATCATGAACATGAGAATACAAGATACCTGATATCCAGATGCATCCCGGGATTTGAGAACTATAACTCTAGGGTTCGTTCGAGAGGTGGTTTCTACCTTCCTAATGGTCCTAGGGATGGACCAACTTGGAATACTCCTTCAGGAAAGGCACAATTCTTCTGTCACGATCTTCCAGATAGAAAAATCCATGATGAGAGATTCATTATGATGACAGTACGAAGCCATGATCAGTATAACACTACGATTTACGGAATGGATGACAGATATAGGGGCATATACAATGCCAGGAGGGTGGTGATGATGAACAAGAATGACATGCTTGAAATCGGAGCATCCCCCGGTCAAGAGGTAGATCTGACAAGCCATTGGGGAGAGAGGACGATACTCTCAGAGAGGTGGAAGGTGGTTCCATACGATATTCCCAGGGGTAACCTGTGCTCATACTTCCCAGAGGCCAACGTCCTAGTTCCTCTAGAGAGTACTGCAGAGGGTAGCAATACGCCTACTTCCAAATGGATTGAGATTTCAATCTCACTCAGGTCTTAATCTAATTTAGTTACGTTGTATCTTGTACTATTGTCAACACTGAAGCGATATTTGACAGCATCCAAGAAGACGCGGCCATCAGTTGCAACCAATCTCCGAGCCCTTCCGGACCCCCATAGGCAAACACACTTATTATCCAAAAAAAGCTAGCGAGCGTTTGGCCAATCCATTCGAAGCTCATCATTTTCCCTAGACGAGTCTGTTTATGATTCGTTACCAATTCTTTGGTTTCTTGAACCTCTATTTCCTGTGCTAACATGTAAGGCACTCCTGACCACAGCACGACAGATCATCCAGATACATTCCCCAGCTTCTGTAAGCCTCAACAAATTCATCAGTAGGGATGTCAAGAGAAGATGCGATCGCCTGTGCCACAATGGCAAATCGTTGACGATACTTGAAGATGAAACAAAAGATATGGCCATCATGACGGACTGAGGGCCCACAGAGAAACATGCCAGGAACTATTGTCGACTCGTCGCTCTCATTGAGTTCGGGAAAACCGTCATCTCTCTCATCGAATAGATGGGAGACAAATTTGTGACTCCCCGAGAATCCACCAGCCAGTAGGGGCTGATTGGTCGAGCTGAATGTTTGACCATCCTGAGTCTTAAGCACATAAACCCCGTCTTCAACAGAAACAGATTCCACTGGCGTATTGGCAAAAAGTTTAGTGTGTTCTTCAAACTTAGGATTGTTCATACGCTCAAAAGAAAAGGTAGAAAGAGCAACACTAGGGTCCGACGTTTCCTCCAACCAAGGAGCGTTCAAATCAAATAATCGGACTTTCTTATCTCTATTTGAGAGGTGTACAGCGGCATCAATACCACTCTCATAACCACCCACTATTAGGAAGTCTTCCCCGTCTAGACCGCCGTAACTGGGAACCGTTGAAGTGTGCCGGCAAAGCTCACTTCCTACAAATCCATCCAATAGTGGGTATTGATATTCGCCTGCGGCCCATATGACGTTTTTCGCCAGTAAAGTTCCTTCTTGGGTTTCTAGGTGGAATAATCCATCATTCTTCTCAATGTTCCTAACATCTGTTTTTTCCCGGATTGGGAGTTCGAAGAAATCAGAGATATCTTGTAAATGTTCAGCGTATTCTTTCCCAGTCGGATGTTCAACCTTCATGCTAAATGCTGGTGATATGCCAATTGCTATCGAGTTCAAATCTAACATTCCTATCGAGTTACTTGGAAACGATGGCGTAATGAATCGTGTCTCATCAGGCCAAGAGGAAAAGGAAGATCCAACAGTTTCGCGATCTACGATTAGGAAGTTCTCAATACCCACATGTGCAATTGCTATTCCTACTCCAATTCCCGCTGCACCGGCACCTACTACAATTACATCGTATTGCTCAGAACCATCTGCTGAAACTGTTTCTGATGCTTCATTGATGTCCTCTTGACGTCCGGGCATGCCATCGCGCAAATTAATAGCATTTTAAAACATACTAATAATTAGGAAAAGTGAAATTATTATTATATTATAATCAGGAAAATAGAGTCAATTTCTCGAATCGAGTCAGAGGCCACTGAGTTTTTCGAGTATCTCTTGGCCACCCATGTAAGGCCTAAGGGCCTCAGGGACAGAAACCCGTCCATCCTCCAATTGGTTTTGCTCCATTATTGCTACAAGCGCCCTGCTAGTCGCTACTGCTGTGGAATTGAGGGTATGGACCGCTTCATTGCCTTCCTTAGTCCTATATCTAATTCTGAGTCTATTTGCTTGATAGTCAGTGCAATTAGAGCAAGAGACCACTTCCTTATACGAACCGGCCCCAGGTAACCATGCCTCTAAGTCGTATTTCTTCGCGGCTACTGTGCCCATATCTCCAGTACATATGTTCACTACTCGATAATGGAGGCCTAGGCTGTCCCATAGATTGACAGCATTCTCTAGGAGGTCCTCATGATGACCCCATGATTCGTCAGGATGACATATCACTATCTGCTCGATCTTGGTGAACTGGTGAACTCTCCAGATTCCTCTGTCAGAAAGCCCATGAGCGCCTACTTCCCTCCGGAAGCAGGGAGAGACTCCCACAAGCTTCACAGGCAACTCAGAAGGCTCGATAATCTCATCCATCCTCATTGCAGTTAGTGGGTGCTCGCTTGTAGCAATGAGGTAGTAGTTATCAGGTTCTATTCCATACATAACCGTCTCAAAATCAGACAAGTCAGTTACCCCTTCGTAAGCTTCCCTATTCATCATTAGTGGGGGCTGTACCAATGTATATCCCCTGCTTATTAGAAAGTCAGCTGAGTACTGCTGGAGAGCCATCTCCATCCTAGCTAGGTCTCCCTGCATGAAGTAGAACCTACTTCCAGCTACCTTAGCTCCTCTTGATTGATCCACCCATCCATTCATCTCAATGAGCTGGTTATGGTTTCTAGCCTCAAATTTGAGCTCATTCTTAGATCCATGAAGACTGTGGAGGGTATTCTTCTGATCATCTTCTCCCACCGGTACATCTGGATGTAGAACATTTGGAACCCTCATCCTGAGCTCATCTCTCTTTTTCAGACACTCATCAGCCAGAGCTCCCAGTTCTGTGATTCTCTTTCCTAGGTCTGCGACCTCTGACAATATCTCCTCGGCACGAGAGCTATCTCCTGCCTTCTTCGCCTCGGCAATCCCCTTCGCCGCCGTATTCCTCTGCCTCCTTATCTGATCGGTATCGTACTGAGCCTTCCGCCATTCTTCATCCAATCTGATGATTTCATCTATTGAATCATGAGAGATGCCCCTTCTATCATGATCTGCCCTAATAGTGTCGGCATTCTCACGAAACATGGCAATGTCCAGCACTGTAATCAGGTCTAGGACAGGCCTATTGACTTTCAAGGAATCGGGAGAAAACATCAGAAGAATGTGATGTCCTGCCAAAGATTACTCATTCCGAGTGCGAAGTATCCAGAGATAAGATAGCCCAAAATAGAGCCTCCGTTCAACAGTGGAAGGCCTGCCTGAGGCTTCCCTCTCGCCACTTGAGTCATTAGGGCGAAATAACCCACAAGACCTCCCAATAGGGTACCCATGGCAACAGTCAACGAGTCAGCATACATAACTCCAAAAGCACTGAAGTAGGTCACCTCTCCTCCAGTTTGTGGCAAGAAGGAGACCGAGGAGATAACCAACATTCCTGGGAAGATGACATCCCCTAGTCCCATAAAGAGAGCATCTCTTCCCTTGGTATCTCCTCCCTCATTTTTTATGTGAGGAACAGGGTCTTCCCAGTCCATACTGCTGGACTCAATTTCTTTGTCCATCATCACGCTATCATCCTCATCGATGAACGAGTAATTGGCATTTTTCGGAGCAACAAGTAGGACAGGTAGCTTCAGACCTATCATGGTATCAGCTAATTCTAGCATATGTTTGCTTCCGTTTACGGCCCAGTAGTCATATATTGCCGCCGCGATCATGAACCCAATAATCAAGACTGGAACGAATGAAACTCCGATTAGTGTGATTACACCGGCCCCCACCATTATCCCAACCCCATTCACGACATACCACTCAGGAAATCTGTGTAGTAGGTAAATTGAACCAATGCTGATTGCCACCGAGAGTATGGCTACATTAGCTAATGTATCCAAATCTAGGAAGTATAGCATCAGAGCAACATAGGGCTGAAGGGCGTAAAAAAGACTCATCCAAAGTGCGAAAAGCACGATCGCCTTGATGAAGAACTCAAGTCCTCTTCTAGCCAACCATATGATTACTATAGTGAAAATACCTATCATTAATAGCTCCAGAGCTACAAAGGCACCCTTAGATGCCCCCTCTTCTCCAAAGGCTCTGGCCTCGGGTATGTTGTATATCGGTTGGACACTAAGTCCGATTAGAATGGTGGATACAAACATGAATGCCATCCCGGTCATGGAGGCCCATTGGTCTCTCATTGCAACTAGTACGCCGGCGGCGCGCCCCTCTGACATGTTATACACGAACTTCAAGGGCCATATCACCTTGACCCGCACGCGCCCACCGTCTATTGGTGCAGGAAAGTCCCATGCGAAGTCGTAAATGGCTAGATCAGAGAGTTGATTTAGGAGTCAAATTGGGATTGGAGAACTGTAAGGAGATCCTGTCCAGGCTAGAGAATCCACAGAACTCATTTCCCTCTATACATGTTGCTGGAACCAATGGAAAGGGCTCACTATGTGCGCAGCTATCTTCCATGTCATCAGCGAATGGGGTAAAGACCGGATTGTTCACCTCTCCTCATCTAGTTTTTCCAGAGGAAAGAATTAGGATCGATGGGAGGCCTATCGATCCAGTCCGATTCGATGAGGCCATAAGACAAGTTCGTATTGCTTCGGAAAAGTATCCAGAATGCTCGCCCACATACTTTGAAACCACATTTCTAGCTTCTATGGTTGCCTTTAGAGAATGCGGTATTCAAAGAGCCATAATAGAAACAGGAATGGGAGGGAGATTGGATGCAACCATACTAGTAGATGCTGATTTAGCTATTTTGACTACAATCTCAATGGATCACTCAGAATATCTAGGCCAGACAATTGGAGAAATAGCATCAGAGAAAGTAGCCATTCATCGTCATGGAAGGCCACTTATCGCAATCAAGCCACAGGATAGAGATGTTCAAAGAATAATTATGGAAAGGGCAGGAAATGATCTGAGTTGGGTCATTTTGGATAAAAAACAGACCAAGTGGGAAGCATATTCGAAAATTACATCACTAGTTGCAGACAACTTCGGTTGGACAGAAAAACCTCTTCGATGCGTTTGGCCAGGTAGATCTCCAAACTTCGGTATCTCGTGGTTCGAAGGAGTCGATCTGAAATTCAGCGCGGCACACAACCCCGAGAGTATTGGAAACGACATCAAAGAAACCGCGGACGTTGAAGTAATACTGATTGGGATGATAGAGAAGGAAGAAATCCAAGCCTCAATCAAATCTCTCGCAGATGCCCTTAGGGAGAGGGAGCTAAGCCCAAAGATTGTATTCACAGAGATTAACTCTGGAAGAAAGCCCTCAGTTAAGGCGAGTTCACTCAGGGAAGCGCTACACTCATTTTATCCAGAGATTACATTCTCCAAATCAATAGAAGACACGTATGAAGCCTTGGAAGAGAGTGTCAAGATAGCACAGAACGGAAGTGGAAATTTATTGATAATTGGAAGTATATATCTAATTGGTGAAATTATCTCACAGGTCATTTCTGACAAGGGTCTCGATGCAATGGAAATAATGACTATTCACTAAGAAGCCAAGTACGATGACCTCGCCTCGTAACCCATCATATGTCCGAGAAGAGTGAACCTAGGCCTGAGATTAAGGTGGTTGTAGAGTCCAAAGATACAGCTTCAAAGGTAATTCTAATCGCTTTGGTAATCGTATTATCTGGAGTTCTGATGGCTCTTCTTACTACAGACGCTGGAGAGAATATCCTAGGTTCGGCTACCGGCTCATCAGGAAACTGTGGTGATGGAATTGACAATGATAATGGAGGACAGTCCGATGAGGATGATCCTGATTGCTACAATAATCCAGAGATATGGGAGGGGTATGATGAAGATCGAAAAGAGGAGAATCGAGATAACGACCCACCCGGTGGGAGATAGTGGTGATAACATGGGAGACAAGTGGGATAAGAGATTCATAGAGCTGGCAAAGCATATTTCACTATGGAGCAAAGATCCTTCCACTAAGGTAGGGTGTGTAGTTGTCGGTGACGATAGGGAGATCAGGTCTACAGGATTCAATGGATTCCCAAGAGGAATAGAGGACGACGAAACCAGACTTTCAGATCGTTCTCAGAAGTATCCACTGATTTGCCATGCTGAAGAGAATGCCATAATGCATGCCGCGAGGGTCGGTGTGTCTCTCAAGGGAAATACTGCTTACGTAACATGGCCACCCTGCTCGAGATGTACTAGATCGTTAATTCAGGCAGGGATAAATGAGGTTGTTTTCCCGAAGAGCCTGGAAATACCGGAAAGATGGGAAGAAGACTTCTCGATAGCGATGTCAATGATGTCCGAGGCTCAGATAACTGTCAGACAGGTTTAGTTAGTCTGATCCATAACTCATCCAAATCAGAGTATAATTCATCCAGCCCACCGTTGTTTAATATTACCAAGTCTGCCATCTCAGCTGTAGCGTTAAGCGCCTGTCCAGCATCATCTTGGGCAACTTCTTCAGATTTCTCTTGAGCTAGAAAAGTCTCCTTTTTAGTAGGGTCCCCAGTCCTCCCTCGACTCTGTGACCTACTCCATCTTGAGTCTACCCCTGCCTTTATCTCAATCAGAATAAAATCACTCCTATTCCGCAATACTTCGACCTCTCCGGGGGTTCTAATGGAATCAATGACAGCATCCTCTCCATCTAGGGCCTCAAGGAGCATTTCAGCAAGTATACCTGCACCACCCTTTCGTCGTAGTTCCCTCCCTCCCTCGATCAAAGAATCCCTGCTCTCTGGAATACCTTGCTCGATCAGCCAAGACCTTATTGAATCCGAGCATGAAGTAGTCCTGACTCCCTTGGAGGAAAACCAGCTTACCACTGTTGTTTTTCCCGAGGCATTACGCCCAGTCAGACCCACAAGCACGTGTCTGCGAAGGCATACCAGAGATAGTGGTTTCTAGCGCCAGAAGGGACGGGTTCTGGCATATTGCAACTCTGCATTGTGAATTGCTCGGAGTAATCTAATCCTATCTCCCTCAGGTCCTCTCAGGATTCTGGTAGCCGTCTCTTCTCCAATTCCTCTCCCCATTAGGCACAATATGGCATCATGACCATGGGTCCTAACAAGCTCAGCGTTCCTCTGTACCTTGCCCGAAATTTTTTGATCAGTGCTCTCAATCCTATCCATCAATGATTTCTCCATCCTCTCTTGAGCGCACGCTAGCATCGTCCCCCCACAGGTCGAACATGGCTCCACAACAACTATTCTTTCCACTCTCCTTCTCTTTTTTCCATGACAGTTTAGACAGATAAGTACCGCTCTTTCATTGAGTAGCCTAGTTTCCAACCTCTCTCTAATCTCAATATCGCTCCATGCTGGGAGGAGCAAGTCCATTTCCGCTCTGGGTGATCTACCCAGTCTACCCGGTGGAGTATGAAATACACGAACGTCCCCATTTGAAATTTCCCTGAGAAGATCTTGAGTTCCTTCTATGTCCATTCTTTCATGAAATAGCTTCTCAAGAGATTCTTCGATAACCGGAGTCCCTCTGTATCTTTGCATCAAACCCTCGAGATTTACTTTCCTTGGATCAGTTCCTTTCTCTAGAATGCCCATTTTTCTAGCCACCTGAACTACTCTCCACCTTATCGCTCTCCCATTGGGTATAGTCATCCACATTATGGACGGAACGGAAGAAGGAGGAGTCTCCAAAAGGAGTTTAACCACATCACTGGGATTCAGTGAAGGAACTTGTAGAGAGACTCTGTAGGGGTCTATTGTTGATCTCCCCATTTTACCATCTTTTAGTGATCCCATTGCTTGTAAGAAGTGTCCTAGAGTCTCATTTACTCTAGAACCTCTACAGGTGTTAACAATCACAGCACCATCACTCTCTGAGACCGTTACAGTCCTGTCATCAGGGATCACTCCCGATGAATCATAGTGCTCAGTCACAGTACTAATTAGATGATTAAGGGCATCATCCGAAAGAGGATAATCTTCCAAATCTCTTACATCATCCTCCATGGCACCAATGGCGACTGCGATAGATCTCCTAAGCACTCCAACCTCCTTGGCTACTTCCATTGGTACGGGAGGCAGTTCTCCCGACCAGACGGGAACCTCTCCGGAATCCTTTATTGGAATTACCAGGATCTCTTCCTGATCAGGATCAGCATCTACAATCTGCCATGTTCTTCCTGCCATAACGAATGTTCTACTCTTCCTCTTGCCCCCGTCTTCCTCACCTCCCAATGAAAGAACAAACGCTTCATCAACAGAACCCAGCACACCTCTCCCAACCGCGTCTCTTACTCTGTATGATAACTCATCTGGAATCATGGAAATATGATCAACCCTATTCCTCCCAAGTCTTCCTGAAGGTGAGAACCAGCCATTTTTCAGAATATCTGGAAGTCCTTTGATTAATTGATTCCTCCATCTAATCTTATCGATATCAGAATGTTCAATTTCCCAAGATGGCCTCTCTGATGGTGCGTCTCCGTCGGTTCTTTCTGACAATTCAAACCAAAGTTTTCTCGGCCAAGATGTCACGTCAGAATCAAGAGGATTATCTACGAAGTTTAACATCCATCTGTCACTGAGTACCCTTAGAAGAGAGACACTGTTCTCCCTATCCCAATCCTTGAAAATCGAGCATCTTCCTACTATCTTCGTAGCTAAGTCAACAGGTACAACACCTCTTTCTATTGACATCTGTAGGAATTGATTAGCAGCAACTATTCCAGGATTATTTCTCCATTCAACCCCTTCAAGCTCCCCGGCCATCGCCCTCCTAGCGATTACGGCGCCCTCTGCAACCTCATCTGTCTCCCATGCCAAAAGCTCACCTCTACCAGTTCCTCCAATGACATGCTCAGCCCTCCCCATCCTCTGAAGCAATCTATCTACAGCTCTCGGACTCTGAATTTGATGTACTCTTTTTATCGATCCAATATCAATGCCAAGCTCAAGACTGCTGGTGCAGACTATTGCATTCAACTCGCCATTTCTTAGGCCATCCTCCATTTTTTTCCTAGTTTCAGCAGCTAGACTTCCATGATGTACTCCCAGCAAAATATTCTCATTCAAGCTACGTAATCTTTGAGAAACAGATTCCGCAGCATTACGCGAATTTACGAATACTAGTGCAGGATATTCCTCAGATAGCGATTTTGCAAGCCTCCTATGCGCCGCTACAGAGTGAGGAGAACTAGCCCAAACTACAGACTCCGCCTCGTCAGATGGAGTGGGGGCCTCTCTATGGACCACTACCTGGGTAGATCTCGGAGAGGGTCCAATTATGGGAATCGCGTCTTTCGAAAGCCATTTTGCAGTCTCATTTGGATTTCCAACCGTAGCTGATAAGCCAATTCTTTGGAAGCTATCTGGACAGTACTCAGCTATTCTCTCAAGACCGACTAGTAGTTGGGCACCTCTTTCAGAAGAAGCCAGATCGTGTACTTCGTCCAATATCACTGCATTCAACCCAGAGAGATGCCTTCTCAATCTGCTTCCGAGTAGCATTATCTGTGCTGTCTCAGGAGTGGTAATGAGTAGATTTGGGGGATTCTTGGACTGTTTGGTCCTCTCCTTTTGTGACGTGTCGCCATGTCTTAGGCCCACACTAATGCCTAGAGGTTCAAGCATTTCTCCGAGTCTTCTATCGATATCCCTGTTCAGTGCCCTTAGTGGTGTTATGTAGAGTATTGAGAGTCCCTCCCACCCCTCGTTCATGAATCTTGAAGCCAGAGGCAGTATTGCCGCCTCTGTCTTACCACTCCCTGTCGGAGAAACCAAAACTCTATCATGGCCCGAAACCAGATCCTTCATGGATAGTCTCTGAATCGAAGAAAGGGTCCAATTCCTACTATCTATGAGGTCCCTTACCTTGGGATGAAGAAAATCCATACTGGTAACTCCGTAATTATCAATAAATGCCCATGAATTATTCATGGATGTGGAGGAATATCATCAGACCAGTGTGCCATGTCATTGAGAGTCTTAGTAACATTCGTAACCTCGCCCTGCTCCCAATAATCTACCCCTATGAAGGTTGGTCTGTCTCCAACTTGCTCCCAGCATAATAGCGCTCTATTCAACAGTGTACTGTATTCATTAACTTCTTCTGCCTTTGTAGCGTCAGATAAACCGAAAGTACTCAACCAATTATTCATATGCCAAACAGGCTGACTAGAATCACCTCTGCCTAGGTTACAAGTCATCTCAGCTTGGTTAGATTCTCCATATGGGGTATCCCAAGTATGCCTCCACGCTGACATCAACTCGGTATAATTCTCTTGGTATTCATATTGAATAAATACAACCATATTTTTTCCAGAGAGGGACAAATCTCCAATCGACGGCCATGGATCTCCTAATTCATGCACGTAGGCCTTTTCCAGAATACCAGTAACATTTAACAGATATTCTAGATGATCCCCCGGAATCTGGTTTTCGAAAAGAAAGCTTACGACATCGCCACTACTGTTATTATGAAGGGAATTAAGAGTTCTGAGCCACGAAAAAGCATCAACACTACCAAACAAGCAGGGGTGTATAACCCCCCCTCCTGAACTGTGACAGAATACCACATCTTCCTTTTCATTTTGAGATCCCATTTGGTGATGAGGATCTAACATAAATGATCTTATTCCTCCTTCCCACTGACTTTGTAACCCGGTTAGATGGTTTATTCCAGCCAGGACCCCGTCTTCTGGGGTCGAATAGGCATTATGTGCCTCTGCAAAAGTGAAATCGTCATATGTTCTGAGACAATACTCAGCCTTTCCGTGACATGAGATGTAGTCGTCCCTATCCAGGTGATCGAAACCCCTGGATTGCTCCCAATCGTTGGGGAGGCCATCTCCATCAGCATCCTTATCCAGTGAATCACAAATCATATCTCCATCATAATCCGCAGGAACTGAGCTATTGTCAAGAGGATCAGTGGAGCAATCTAACTCTGTGAAATCTCCCCAAAGGTCACCATCGTCGTCGCTATCAAGAAAATCACAAACCAAGTCTCCATCTATATCCGATGGAACACTAATCGATATGAGGGGATCTGTACTACAATTAAGCTCAATGTTATTGCCCCATCCATCTCCGTCAATATCCAAATCTTCACTGTCTGATATGCCATCCCCATCTAGGTCAGGAGGGCTTGACATACATCCAGAAGTGAGAATAAAAATGACAGCTATCACTGGTACGACGTGTCTTTTCATCAAACGTCCATGACACGGTCTTCTCATGAACCAATCGGAGAAAGATACTGAAATTAGATGAACGCATATGGGAAGTAACTAATCGTATGTGCTAAGTCGAATACTTCAATGGCTAGCGGAAGGAGTAGGAAGGGTTTCTTCAACAGGTGGTGGGAATCGAAGAAAGATAGTCAATTTCAGATAGTGACGTATGTAACAATTCTCTCCACCGCATCTGTCTTGTGGGGCTTCATATTCATTTTCATACTCGGAGGTGCGTCCGATCCAGAACATCAAGAATTCATGCTACCATTCAGCTGGCTCTGTTTAGCTCTTGGCTCAGTAACCTCCATCTATGCTGTCCCAGAGTTCAGCTTCTATTGGTCACAGAGAAATATCTTGGAAGATATCCTCGCACTGGATGCAAGAACTGAGATAATCAGAAGGAGGAAGGAAGGAGAAGAAGCGGCCGAAATATTGGGGCCTAAATATCAATCAAGGCTGATGGGTCTTTACGATAATTTCCAAATCAGAGGAGGAAAGAGATTCAAGGTTGACTCTTCGTCACCGCTCAAAGACCGTAACGAGGAAGTCCAACCAAGAAAAGAGAAAATTGAGTATGAGTGGTGGGGAACAGAGAACTCACGACTATCTGATCGACTTCCCGGATTGCCCTCTCTTAAGACTAAGAAAATCAATAGAATGATCATCGTTTTATGTGCATCTGCCGTTGCCCTGCTATCTCTCAATTCGATCTTCGGTTTATCTATGGGAATAGGTGGTATAAATCACAAAACCATAGATCTTTCAGCATACCTCCTCTCTATGGAAAACACCTCTTTCTCCCCTCCACATTTAGATTCTGTGAGCTTGCTACTAATCGCCTTCTTCTCCATATTATTGAACTTTACAAGACCACTCAAGAATTATCATGAGGATGAGTGACATGTCCAATGCATTAGTCAGAGAAATCTTTCTGGCAATAGGGCTAGTCGTACTATTACTCGGATCGATGTTCCTCTCAACCGGGACCTTCCCTCCAATGGTTGTAGTAGAGTCTGGCTCAATGATGCATGATGATGAGGGACAAATAGGCGTAATAGATCCAGGAGATCTTGTGCTAGTTATTAATCCTGAAAGAAAGGATGTAGTCACATTTGTTGAGGCTACAGACCCACTGAATGATAATTTTGGTTATGAGTCACATGGGATGGGGGGGGATGTCATTGTATTCAAGAAGAATGGAGGTACAGATACTCCCGTTATCCACAGGGCGTTATTGAAGGCTATTGAGAACGAATCTGGAGGATGGGATGTACCAGGGACTACATTGTTAGGTGTGCAAAGCATCAACTGGACTCTTGAATATGCGTGTGAATCATATCATGGTAACGACTACGACCTCAGAATAGAAAACTGGGTCCCAGCACATGAAGGATACCTGACTACTGGCGATAATGAGGATAGTAACGGATGCAGAATCGATCAATTATCTGCAACGGGGCAGGACGGTAGGAATGGACTGCTTGATGAGAACAATAACCCGGTTACCGCTGTCAAGGATGAGTGGATAATTGGAATCGCTTCAACTGAGATACCTTGGATTGGTGCGGCCAAGTTATTCTTCTCACCTCCTCCTTCTGCTTCCTACGTTACCGATAGGACCTGGACAATGCTAGGACTCGTTATCGCTTCAATTTTAATAGCCCCTAGTGTCGTTGAAGCATTTCAAACCAATAAATCGACGGAAGAGGAATAATCATACTACAAGCATTAGAATTGGAATCACTACCACAACAAGCATCACAATCGTGGTGATTCCACTAATTGATCCTGCTAGTCTCTCTACTCTTAGTGGATTACTATCTTTCATGAACATGGACAGAATGGAGTGTGTACCATCCTTTACCATGTGCCCCCCATCAAAGGGAATTATTGGTAGTAGATTTAGGAATCCCAGTAGGAAATTAACCCAAATAAGCCAGAAAATAAAGTCGAAAAGAGCCAGAACTCCCTCCGTTCCTAATGAAGATAGGACGAAATCATCATCCACTTCAAGCATCATCCTCTCGTGAATATTCATAGTTTGCCCATCATAAGACATAGGTGTTCCAAGCATTGAAAGAGGGGTTATTGTGACTATGGCAATCTTTTCCAGACTAGAATATCTGTCATCGAAAATGATGGAGAATTGTTCCGTTTGGAAGGTCCCAGACCTTGGATAACTAACACCTAGAAAAGCCTCGCCTTCTTCAATTCCATAGGAATCTAGTAACTCATTGGTCTCTGACAAACATTCCACTTCTCCATCGCATTGATCTAGGTAGTACTGCCGTTTATCCCCCAATGTTACCGGAACATCGGAACTAATGCCCCATTCCCCCTCATCTGCAGAATATGGGATAACCGTGAAAATAATGATTTCACCTGCCCCCAGAGAATCCATTTGTTCAGAGAAAGATCCGTAATCTGGGACTTCGACACCATCTACATGCGTGATAATATCATATGGCATAATTCCCGCTTCATCAGCTCCCCCCTCGTCGATAATTGCGATAGCATGTATCCCAGGATTGGATGCTATGAAGCCGCTTGATACGAATCCTAATACTATTAGAAAAATGAATGTTGCAACTAGATTTATTGCTGGTCCCGCGGCGAATAGACGCAACCTCTCCCTTCTTGGAGCCATCATCATGTCCATATGTTCAGGTTCAGCGAAGGCGCCAACTGGAATAGGGCCAGCTACTAGTAGTCCGAAGCTTTTCACTTCCATCCCATGTGCTCTTGCCTGAATTCCATGGCTATATTCATGGATTAGTAGTGTAAACACAAGGGCCAGTGCAGGCCACCAGAATGGAACAAAACTAGTTACTCCAGGGATGAAGAGGATATCCGTAGCCGGTAAGGAGCCTTGAGGAGGAGAATTCATCGATGACACAAACGCAAAGACCATCAAGAAAACCACAGCGAACATTACTAAGAAACACAACCAAATAGAAAACTCACCAAAAAGACGCCAAAACCTTCTATTTTTTGAGATATATTCCAGAAAACCCCTTCCTCGCGAGGTTCTTATCATCAAAACAATCCCAAGAACTCTTTCAAAATTCCACCTATCTAGGTAGCCATAATCTTCCAGATAAAGTACGAATAAATACCATCCAGACAAAGCAATAATGGCCCACAGGGGTAGTATTCCATAAACTAAAAGAATCGAAAGAATCAATATCGGATAGACCGGGATTTTACTCCCCGCTTCTCCACCCATATACTCGACAATAGTCCCCTCCTATTCAACTTGCGTCCTGTAAAAAACCACATTAATGACTATCTTTACGCATGTGTGTGTCAGACAGTTTAGATGGAGATCCACCTCCTCGTAAACACTCTAGGGAAATAGACTCGCTCAGAAGAGAAAGAGACAGTATCAAAAGAATATTATCTCAGGCAAATCTAGACGAGCTGAGTAATGAACTAGAGAAATTGAATGACTCATTATCAAAAATTGAAAGGGATTTTGCCGGTCACTAGCTAGAAATTATAGTTTCGAAATCTGGATTCATTGGCCTATTAGGAAAGCCTTCTGCGGTCACTTTCGCACCATCGGATTTGCATACCAGGGACAGGAATCTGTGCAGAGGCATGCCTCGGTCCCAATCTAGGAACTCCTTGCCATTTCTAGTAAGTGGAAGTGAAGGAATGCTACGGGATAGATGACGAAGCTTACCGCTCAGCCCATCTACCTCGACTTTCATTATCCTCCAGCTATCGCCCCTTACTCCCTTGAGCCTATAGGCATAAAGTGGAAGAAGCCCACACCTTTCTCCAATTTCTTTCAGAGATTCTAATTGAAGGAAAGTCCTCCCTGAAAGATACAGTTTCTTAGACTTTGATGATTTCACCTCAATGGGGAAGCAAATATCACCTCTCAGAGCAAGTAAGTCTCCTGTGCCCTCTGATCCACTGCCTGGAGCTCTGACTACTAAGAATGGCCTATTTGTTACTTTCATAGCTTGAGATCTCTCTACCTCAGAACATGATTTTGTTACCGCCCTAACTCCTTTTAGCTCTCCAGCCAGGACAGAGCGCAGCTCTCTCTCGTACACACTCCCTATGCTGCCCATGCAACTATCGTATTCTCAGGGTTAATGAGGACATTGGTCTCTCACTACTGTATCTTGCCCTTTCGGAAATCTCTGGTTCTATCTACGCCGGGAAATTGGTCTTCGCTCTCCCGATAAACCGTCTTCATGTTATTTAGAAAATTCACTTCATCAGTTACAATCAGAACCATACGAACCCCCGGATCCTCTTCTCTATCCATCCAATCAAGGATTATTTCCATAGTCATACGAGCCCCTTCTCTGTGAGGATATGCGAAAACGTCCATTCCAAGGGGTGGTGTAACTAATGTCTCACGAGACTTAATCTTAGAAATCTCTTCAAACATCGCATTATAAGAATTAGCCAGTAGCTCTCTCCTGAAGTTATCTTGATTTGGCCTTCGACAGTCGGGCCCTACAACATGAACTAGATGTTCCGCTGGCAAGTTGAAACCTGGAGTAGTAACTGCTTCACCAACTCCACAGGGTTGCTTCCCCTCTTTCCTTCTCTCTACAGCAATCTCCGTACATCTCGCACGCAACTCCTCTCCGGCGGCCAACTGCATCTTTTCATCAAGACCTTCCCTGCCTGCCAACCTATTATTAGCTGGAATAACCATCACATCTCCTTCTACTCTAATGATATTTCCAAATTGGACTCTTACCTGTCCATGGCGGCACTCCCTCACTATTATTGTCTCCGCCATATTATGACAAGGAGGGTCATCTGATAAGTAACCATCGACAATAATCGAGCTTTGAATCGATGCATTCATTCGACAATGCCCACTAGAGGAGGTATGTCCGCCGGATATGTGTTGGTCAATGTTGAGCCAGGTAGTGAGTCAGATGTCCACAAAGTCGCCCTGTCCTTAGATTGCGTGACTGACGCAAGTATGCTTTTTGGAGACTATGATCTAATTGTGAAAATAGAGGCTTCCAACATGGGCGAGATTGCTCGTCATGTTGTAGAATCTATCAGGGCAATACCCGGCGTGGCTAATACCAAGACTCTCGCCTGTGCAGAAATGTAACTCTCGTTATTGCGAAAAACCTCCCAATGAGGCTCAGTAGCTCTTTTTTTACCCAATAACTTCATTATCTCTGTAATTTACCAAGCGAATGGAGGTATGCTGAAAATGTCAGGAAAGAAGTACTTCGTACTAATGGAAAATGGAGAGGACACAAGCCAGGTGTTTGTTAACAGTCAACCAAGAGGAGCCGCACTAAAGGCGGCCCGAAGAGGTCACACAAACATCGATTTGAGAGAGCGAGGCACCAACAGAGTGCACTGCTTCGAAGGCTGGAGAACTCTTGAGTCCAAAGGCGCAGGCGGTCCAGCTTACCTTCCAGATAAAATCTGGAAGGCTAACGTAAAGAAGACCGGCATCAAGCGTCTTTAGGCTTGAAAAGGTTACACAGAATAAGACCCAACACAATATTGTCCCAGTTGCCTAGCTCCTGAGGCCAAGCTTTTTGCCAATCATTGCGATTGGATCGTAGAACTCGGTGACCACCCTTTCTTTTAGTGGTATAATTGCGTTATCAGTTATGTTAATGCCTGCTGGACACACTTCAGTACAGCATTTTGTAATATTGCAATAACCTATTCCAAAGTCATCCTTAATTTCTGGAATCCTGCTCTTCTCATCCAAAGGATGCATCTCTAAACTAGCTAGTCTGACGAAGAACCTAGGTCCGGCGAACTCATCGAATTTCTGATGCTCCCTCATAACATGACAAGTGTTCACGCACAACATACATTCGATACAAGAGCGAAACTCCTGCACCCTATCCGCTTCTTGCTGGGAGAATACCCAATCGGTATCTTCCGGCCCACTCAGTGGAGAAATCCTCCTATCTGTCTTATACGCCCAAGAGGTATCGGTAACTAGGTCCCTAACTAGTGGAAATGTTTGCATTGGCTTGATTACAACCGCCCCTCCTTCTGGAGTCTCTTCCAGAATCTCATCCATTCTAGTCATACACATTAGTCTGGACTTTCCATTTACTTCGGCACTGCAAGAACCACACTTACCAGCCTTACAGTTCCACCTGCAAGCCAGATCTGGAGCAAACTCAGCTTGTATGGAATGAATTGCGTCTAGAACCACCATTCCTTCGTCCAATTCGATGGTATAATCAACCATCTTTCCAAAAGGATCGCCATCTTGGTCCGGCACTCCTCTGAATACACTGAATGTTACAGCCCCCAAAATCACTCCTCCTCCTGCAAATCTTCTGAATCTAATAATTCCTTCAGATCAGAAGGAATAGGAGGATATGTAACGAAACCAATCTCCATTTCTCCCACATCATTCATTGAAATAACGCTATTCACCTTTCCCCAGTGCGAGTGATCAGGAACAGGGAAATCTTCTCTTGTGTGCCCACCCCTGCTCTCTTCTCTTCTAAGGGCAGCTAGAGTACACATCCTACTCACGTCTATCATGGCTCCGATTTCAAGAGATTGATGCCATCCAGGGTTGTAGGTCTTGCCACTTCCTCCGAAAACAACCCTAGATCGATCTTCCAAATTATCAAGATCAGTCAGTGCTTCTTCAAGTAGAGATTTTGTTCTAATTATTCCGACCTTATCTTGCATCATCTTCCTCAAATCTGATACCACCGCAGCAGGATTCTCTCCCTCGTCCCTACTCAGAGGAGCAAGGGTATCTTTGATTATTTCTTTGATTTCAGATTCAGGAATTTCCTTGAACTGCTCAATTTCTTTAGCGGAAGAAGCCGCATGCTCCCCAGCAATCTTCCCAAAGACAATCAAATCTGAAAGGGAGTTGCCCCCAAGTCGATTAGCCCCATGAAGTCCGGTTGCCGCCTCTCCCGCGGCAAAAAGCCCCTCAATACAGGTTTCTTGAGTATCAAAATTAACCTTCACTCCACCCATCACGTAGTGAGCAGTAGGCCCTACTTCCATCGCCTCTTTAGTGATGTCAACTGCTGCCAATTCCTTGAACTGATGATACATCCCAGGAAGCTTCTTCTTGAT
>DAYH01000015.1:0-202 GCA_002506825.1 Euryarchaeota archaeon UBA103 | reverse complement strand
CTTAGCCACCACATCTCTAGTAAGAAGCTCAGGGGGCCTCCTCTTGGTAGCAAGTTTTCCAGTTATGACTTCATTAACCCAAGCTTCAGCTTCCTCGATCGTATCTGCAAACTCTTCAGCATACATTTCTGGCACATAATTGAACATGAACCTGTCTCCTTCATTATTGAGAAGCTTCCCTCCCTCTCCACGAACTCCTTCT
>DAYH01000014.1 GCA_002506825.1 Euryarchaeota archaeon UBA103 | reverse complement strand
AGTAAGCCCCGTCTTACCTGCCTGAGACCAGATTTGGACCAAGAAATCCCCTGAACTCCTATTACGAGCCCCCTGAATGCCAGATATATCTCTAGAGTCACAAGTACCGAAGCCAGAGCGAAAGAAATCAGCTGTTCAGCCTGATTATAATCGCCCCATCTATCCGAAAGCAGGCTAATTGAACCTATACAGAGGAGTATCCCTCCGAAGGGAGCCACAATCACATCCCGATGGGTCACAGTCATGTGCCTGACTCCGAATACTACTCCTAGGCCCCCAATGACAGCCGCTACAATTGCCGGGACTTCTTCTGTGGTTGATCTGGGCGCCGTACTGGATAGCCACAGAAGAATGGATACGGACATCAGTAATGCCGAGAATCTTCCACTAATCTCTGGAAAGGGCTGGTGTCTGCTATACCACAGGCATGCGATTCCTACAACTGTGAAAACTACTATCCAGAACCACATAATAATCACTCAGTTTCGAATCCACCCTTCCATCCAGGCTCCCAGAACCTTTCATTATCGAGCCATCCAATCCACTCTTCACCGCTCGCCCTCAGTAGCCTGAATGCCCTCCTATCCAATCCCTGTAGAAGCATATCATCAAGATCCCCTCTTCTATTGGCATCAGTCCACTCTACTTGCATTTCTCTAACAAGTGCCTGTCCAGCAGAAGGATTCTGGTAATTTTTCTCACAGATCGATCTTAGCTCTTGGAGCCACATTCTAGTTCCCTTTACATGGGGGGAATCATCCACCTTCGCCCTATTCCATTTTCCAAAGGGCCACCATCTCATAGTTCTCAGCATTTCCAAGGGGCCACCTCTATTCATTATTGCGAATATCAAAAGTCCCCCTCCCCCTCCCTCGAATCATGGGACGCGTTTCCGTGCATCTCCATGGCCGTCCTAAAGGACTGGGAACAAAGGACCTGATAGACAGCTATGGAAAGAGAATCTCATCATCCGGAATAGCTATTGAGATCCATCCGGACAAGGTCAGCCCCTCTGAATATGAAGAAAGGATAGAATCCAAGAGTGGCAACTTGATGTTACTAGATGAGTCTGGTAAGCAGTATACTAGCTTGCAATTGGCAAGACTCCTTTCTGAGGCTTCCATATCCGGTGATAGCCTAATGTTCGCCATAGGCCCAGTCGACGGATTCAGTGAGGAATTTAAGCACAGGCATAATTTGATTTCAATATCAAAAATGACACTTACTCATGAAATGGCTTCAGCTGTTCTGTTCGAGCAACTGTATAGGGCCTCGGAGATAAACAAGGGCTCATCATATCACAGAATATGAATCGGATGATTCTTCTCGTCTACATGCACCACTTTTGGAGAGTGATCACCTATCTTACTCTCATCAACTCCCGAGTAAGCCAAGATAATTACCAAGTCACCCGGATTAACTAAATGAGCAGCGGCGCCATTAATGCATATCTCCCCCGACCCACGCGCTCCCTCAATCACATAGGTCTCTAACCGGTTTCCATTAGTTATGTCCAGAACATGTACTCCCTCCCACTCCACCAAACCAGCGGCATCCATCAAATCCCTGTCAATGGTTATTGAACCAATATAGTCCAAATCCGCTTCGGTTACAGTAGCTCTGTGGATCTTCGAGGCAAGCATCCATCGCATGTTTGTCATGATGTCCCGAAGACACTGATAGATTTCAACCCAAGCTTGTCACGACTGATACTCCAAGGCCCCATTGATACTATATTTCAAAATCAGGGGTATCTCTTCATAAGTCAAACAGCTCCTAACTACATTACTGGTGTTAGCATGTCTGTTGAGAAAGTTATAGGAAAGTTAAGTCATAACAACCGCAAAGCACTCACTGCAGTTATGTTGGTAGGAATAATGCTATTCAGTACGCAAATGTACTCTTTCCAAGATTTTGAGACCTATGACGAGAAGTCTTCAATCCGAGGGGAATCCTCAGACAGAGAGCCCTTCCAGCAGAGCGGACAGGCCCAATGGCCATCTAATGAAATATCACAACCAACACAAGCTCATCAGCAATTTTTCAACCATCCAGCATTCACCGATCCTTCTTTCCATGATCAGATGTCTTACTATGGCAAGGTTTCAGATCCTTCTGCATTGATGATGCAACCAGAATACTCCTTCTTCCTAGAAGAGACCGATGCTGAGGATCACGACAACGACGGTATTGGCGATTTGAGCGACCTGGATGATGACAACGATGGAATAAACGATCTGATTGAGATGTTTGACGGATGTTTTGGAACCCATCCATTCGATCACGATAACGATGGAGAACTAGATGAGTTCGACTGGGACGATGATAATGATGGAATTTTAGAGGGACCTATCGACTACAGTCAAGGCGCAGATCCAAGAAACGTATCAATGGACAGATATGTGGAACCAACAACAGTACACCCATGGACAGGAACTCCCGTAGGTGTAGGATACAGAGTTGACCAGAATCCACTAGATCATGATAATGACGGCATCACCGATGATGATACAGATGGGTCGGGCGCCGACTCTTTTGATGAGGACGACGACAATGACGGTAGGATAGACCAGTTCGTCTGGCCATGCGATTTTGACTCTGATGGAGTTCAGGACTACTTTGACGAAGACGATGATGGTGATGGAGTGGAAGATCTCTGGGACACCCATCCTTGGGATTCATCGATAACGACAAATATCACCTCAACAGCCTCTCTATGGGTCTCTGCATCAGAATGGGGAGAAACCGAGACAATATTCATTTCTATCGGGGAGAACGGATTGGTGCCAGACAGAGTTACGATAGAAGACGGAGATACAGTAGTTTGGACCAATGATGATTCAGGGCCCCACAATGTTACCGCCTCCGATGGCTCATTCGATAGTGGCTCCATAAGTCCTGGCGATACATTCACATTCACATTTTCATCCCAAGGTAGTTGGGATTTCTCTGACCCCTCGACCGGTCTTTCTCAGTATGAGGGCAGAGTTACCGTTGGCGCCGAGACCAGTCAGACTTTACCAGATGCATTCAACTTGGATGAGGATATTTATGGAACCGACAAATTCAATTTTGTCACAAAGGAAAGAACGGTTTGGCACCCTAGAAGTCAAACATTCACCCAAGTGATAGATGGAGATTTGGATGGAGATGGCATACCAAACTTCGTGGATCCAGACAACGACAATGATGGCTCCCCAGACTCTGCTGATACAGACGATGATAATGACGGGCTCCTAGATATGTGGGACGTCGACGATGATAACGACGGTATTCCAGATTCATGTATGCAAGTGGATACCAATTCAGATGGCAACGGAGACTTACCGAACTCCCAGCCAATCGGTGTCCCCGGAATCGACTGTGAGTTGGATTATGACAGGGATCTTGATGATGATCTTTGGAGGCCAATAGACTCTGACTATGATTTAGTCTGGGATTGGAAGGATACATCTGTAGGTGGTGCAGTGCCTGCAGATAACCTACTTGGCAACCCAGCGACCGATTCCAGCGACCTACCTTACGATCTGGATAACGATGGAATTGTTAACGAGCTAGATCCTTTCATGAACGCCACCAGTGAAGATGTTGCATCCTGGGACTGTCCCAGCTTGGAAAATCCAAACCCCGTCAATCCTGATCCAAGGTGTACGACAGAAAGAAAATCATACACAGGAAATAATGACTGGGATGGGGACGGATTCAACAACTGGGAAGATGTAGATGATGATAACGACGGTGTCTTGGATTGGTTGGATATAGACGAGAACTGCGATCTCGACGATGACGCAGACCTCCATAACCTGAACGGATCAATGTTCAGAGACGATGGAGCGAATGATATCGATACGGATATCGATGGTGACGGCCTCTCCAACGACATAGACTGGGACGATGATAACGATGGAATCTCGGATCTCTATGATCCAGACGATGGTAACTGTGGAGTGGTTGATAGCGATTCTACAGATCAGTTCGACAATTCATACTCCCATCAAGACGGCGATGTTATTGACGGGAGCGACGATGGGACAACATACACGTTCCTTCAACCACTCAGATGGGATCAATTCTGGCATTTTAGCCCCTTCTTTGCTGAAAATCATGATTTTATTCTTCCATACAACGGTTATCAGGAATCAACAGACCCCGCTACGGGCCTCACTACAATGGACTCAAACGGCGTTGTTCCTGAGATGTACTGGCACGTCATG
The DNA here is from genome assembly GCA_002506825.1 of Euryarchaeota archaeon UBA103. Lineage (GTDB taxonomy): Archaea > Thermoplasmatota > Poseidoniia > Poseidoniales > Thalassarchaeaceae > MGIIb-O5. The sequence goes on along the minus strand of DAYH01000014.1, from coordinate 11,019 downwards.
ATGAAGTGGAGCCCCTGGAACGGTAACAATTACTTCGACATCGACATGGACGGGGACTCCTTGATCAACGGAATCGATGTTGATATGGATGCTGATGGAATGCCAGATTGGTGGGATCAAGACGAAGGATCCGATGGTAGACTAGATGTAAATGATCCAGCATTCGGTGGCTCTCTTAATGATGGAGAGTGCGATCTCTCAATTTTCTACATGTTCTTCCAGATAGCATTCCGACCAGTAGCGTGTGGGGTGGAACTGGCGTGGCTCTATGGGTGGCCCATCCTTGAGGAATCAGGACAGGGTATGGATATCTACACACTTCCCTACTCAACAAGGCCCGACCCTCAATGGGACGAAGGATCCTACAATGGCAGTAATTCCAATGGTCAGTGGACGTGTAACAAGAATTGCTTCTGGTTCGATTTCAACGGTAATCAGGACATAGGGCCAAGCTCAGCCGTTTCCTATGTTGACATAAAGGACAACAGAGATTTGTGGATTGCATATGTCGGAGTAAATAGGGGCCTCTTCCAATGGGGAGCAGATTCCAATGCCAATATGTTCCCAGATGAAGTCGCAGATCTTCTGAACAACGACGTAGATCCAGACGACGATTGCGGTGCTCCTGTTGCAGGAAACATGGAGCCTCAATGTATGTTCAATGACACAGCCGATCTAGATGATGATTTTGACGGAGTATATGATCACTGGGACATAGATGATGATAACGACGGGGTGTGGGACTACCTCGACATAGACTCAAACGATGATTTAGATGACGATGCCAATACTGAACCACCAGGCTCTTTCTTCATAGGAACCAATTGTGAAGACGAAGACGATGACGGTACGGATACGGATCCGGACGATGACGGTTGGTACCAGGCCGTCTGGGATAAGGGGCTACTAGGTCAAGGACTACTCTCTCCTAGATACTATGACGTTGACAATGACAATGATGGGGTTCCGGATGGAGAGGACCCCGACGATGACAACAACGGGGTCTCAGATGCCGTCCAGGAAACACTCCAAGGCTGCTTTACCGGTGAGGAGCAGAGTCCATGGGACCATGACAATGATGGCATTCCAAACTGGGCAGACAATGATTGGGACGGCGATGGAATTGTAAATGTGATAGAGCAGTCTGGGGCCACTCCTTTCATTACCCCCTGGGACCATGACAATGACGGTCTAAGGGATGATATCGATGATGACGACGATGCTGATGGGATGAAGGACGAAGACGAAGTTATGCTATGGCCTACACGTTATGGCTCCGAGTCCACCAATCCATGGGACCATGACGACTTCGGTAATGGTTCTGGAATAGCTAACCCTACAGACCCTAGCACGGGACCCGATGCCATCGATAATGACGACGATGCAGATAACAGAACAGACGTTGACTGGGACCATCTCGAAGAAGGATGGAACGGATCATCTGACTGGGACCAAGACAACGACGGGATACCAGATGAGGATGATAAGATACCAACTAGAATCACCCTCTCTTCAGAGCCAGTTCTATGGCTTGATGCCTTCTTCCCCGCCAAGTTTAACGGTAGTGTAGATTGGCTAGATCCTGAGCAGGGAGTTTTCACAAGAGCTCCAAATATTCCTGTCCAGGTAATAATCGAATGGGCGTCAAACGGCACTTTAGCGCTGGAAACCATCGACGTACTTACCGATGAAAACGGTGAATTCGAAGTCGGCCAGTATCTTTTCCCAGAGGATCTACAAGTTGGCCCGTCCTCCACTTACAATATATTTGCCGAAGTCACGGAGATGTTTGTTCATGATGGGGCTACAACAGAACCTGTTCCAGTAGAAGTCAGAGCGAACACCACTGTTGACTACGTCGCATGGACTTACTTCAGAAGCGACGAACAACCTCTCTTCGTTGACTACAAGGTCCATTATGCGGCAGACTGGGATAGGGGTATTTTCGACAACAGACTATCTTATGCTCCAGTTTCATTCAATGTTTCAGGAGGTCCGTTTGGGAACACAACCAATCCCACCGTCTTCGACGGTTACGGATATGGATACAGAGCGGATGAGGGTGGTTGGATATCTCTTACATTCGTCCAAGACTCCGGCAGTCAGGGAATTTGGAAGCAGGTCCAATGGAACTCTACGATGGATAATGGCCCAGGGGCCGTTCCAGGTGGGTATGAGGAGATAGTCTGGGACGATTTCTCGAAAACCCACAACGTTGTCGGCAGGTACAACTACACTTCGACCAGTCTCCCTATTGGGGATTACACCTTCACTGCATACTCTAGGCCGGATCTCGGCTCTGAGCTCCCATGGCCTTATCTTGAAGGCGACGAGTCTGACTCATTCAACATCAGGTCGATGCACAGGATGTATGTTGAGGCCGACATAATAACTCCTTCAATTAGACCAGTATATTTCTGGGATGCAACCCAATTCACAGGTTCTACTTTTGGAGCTTGGAGGGCGTTGTTCCACTCTCCATCACTGGTCAATGCTAACCTTGACTATCAAGACGTAAGTCTAGGAAAGGCGTACCCGATACTCTGGGATGGAAATCCTCAGTCCTTGGAGGGAGAAGCATCAAGATTGAGGCCGTTCCTATCGTCAAATGGAACTCATTGGTTCATAGCCATGCAGAACGGAGGAGATTTCAATGTACCACCATGCGGGCCAGTCGATCCACTAGATCCAGACAGCGACGTTAGATGTGAGATAGTTCCGGAGATGTTTACTGGCGAGTCTCTCAGGGTAGTAGGATCGGTGTGGAACCGTACGATGGTTCCATGGCCTCATGACCCAATGGCACTACAGGTAGACGTAGACGGAAATGGTGTATTTGCAGGTTCTACAGAAACAGGTTTCGCAAGGGTCCCCGATATGGTGGACGGGGTAGCGCAATTCGATTACAACTGGACATGGTATTCCCAATACTCTGCGGGCGTATTCGGAATCAGGGCCGACTTCACAAACTCAAATTATTACTTCACTGGAAATCAAACCTCAGTACTAGCTCCAACCGGTGCATATGTGAATGTATCAGTTATCGGTACAACGGACTTCCAGTTCAGCTCCATCCCGCGACTTTATCGCGGCCAGAACGTAACTCTAGAAGCCAGACTAATAGACAACGCATTCCAGCCAGTTAGAGACGCTCCAGTGAACTATACCTGGTCTGCAGATAACTCCGCAGGGGTCGCAATCACTGATAACAACGGTGTACTAAAGGTCAATCTAACAATAGACGAATTCCATGAGCTAGGAAACTTCACGCTAGGAGTAACCTATCCTGGAGATCCCTTCAGGCAGGGGAGCTCCTCCGATACTAGCCTGTGGGTAGTCTCTAGGACATACCTGAGTGTACAAAGTACCACTCCAAATCTACTTCAGGCAGGCGATATCTGGGAATTCTCTGGCCAAGTAACAGACGATAACAGGACCGCCGTCGACAAAGACCTCGGAGAGGCGCTGGATGGCTGTCTGGAGAATGGAGGAGAGGTACTTCTGATTATGGAAGGAACCGACTTCGAAGATAGAACTCATCGCCAGATTATCGAGACTCTCTGTCCGAACGCAGGCTCAATTCATCACGAACTACTGCTAAATCCACAACTTCTGAAGGATGATCCCAACTCTTTCCTCCCCGATGGATTCGGGCCCGTCAATGTGATATTGAGATTCGCAGAAAACCTTCCTCATGAGGGTTGTGAGCCACTGGATGCAGACGCTCTTGAGACCTCTGGAGCATGGGATCCATGTGCTTTGGTCATCAATAGCGACCATTACAGGAAAGTAATGCAATTCCAAGTCGATGGGTTCAGTCTGATAGGTAGAACCCAGCTTTCAGTGGACGACCAAATAGTGTACACTTCTGAAATTGACCCCACTACTGGTCAGGCGATAGAAAAGCCGATGATAGTTACAGGGCAGCTGACGGACGAACTGGGATCGAACCTATCGAACAGAGCAATTAGGATAACCTATGAGATGGTCGATGCCTCCCTAGGAGTAGTTTCCTGTCTCCCAGGAACCACCGATGCAGATGGATTCTTCGAAATTGTATGTCCATTATCGGGAGTTACCGCCGGACAGGCAAGGGTTAACATCCAATTCAACTCATATGAGAACAATGATAGATACCGATACAGCAACTCCTCATCCACAAGGATATTCCCGGTATTCTCTAACTCCACCATGCAGATTATGGAAGTTGGGCCATTTAGGTCCGATGTAGATACATATACCTTCCAAAATGGTTCTGAGTTCCCTGTTGTGTACTTGAAGGAATCATTCCACGTCGAGGCGCTCTTGACACAGGTCAACGGCAATCCAATAGGAGGAAAGTGCCTGAATATTTACATAAATCCAGAGGCCAATACTCGGCCAATTGGGACGATGATCACCGAAGATGGTACTGGTTGGGTGAAGTGGTTCTCAGGAGATCCCGATGATAACCCCAGTAGAAGAGGAATAGAACCCGATGGCGAGTCATTGGAGGGCTTCCGGACATTAAGAGTTGCATACGAACCGGATAGAGAGCTCCCAGGAGGGTGCAGGGCAGAAACTACTCCCGTGGTCAACAGCTCATTCATGGACATGGAAGTTCTTGTCAGAAGTAGGGTAGATATCCTACTGAAGAACCACTGGTCTGATCCGGTTGGATACAAACCCGGGGACGATATCACAGGTTCCGTAGCTATCTTGAGGGACAGACTAGACGTTGCAGTAGCCGGTGAGACGGTACTCTTCAAAATCCAATATTGGAATGGTTCTGGATGGGTCAATATCCCTCCTCAGTATGACGTTACCAACGAGCAGGGAGAGGCAGAATTCAACTTTACGTACTTGGGAGAGGACGTCCCCTTCTCTGGGGAATGCGGACAATTGGATACATTTGGAAACCCATGGCCATGTGCTGTAGACGGACAATGGAGAGTAACTGTCCACTTCCAAGAATCCTCATTCTACCAAGGAGAGGATTTGGAAAACACGCCTCTGATTCGTATGGATACGACACAACCAGAGGGTCAAACCAGCTTCTTCACCGCTCAAGTTACAGTGGTACTGCTCATTGCACTCTCCTTTGCACTATTGATTGGGGCCATAATGTACAGGAATTATGCAGAGCGTAGAAGAATAGAGATCATTCGAGGTATTCTAACTGACTCTTTGATGTCTCTGAAGGCTTCAAACGACTTCATCCAGACGATCTTCAACTGCTACAAGGATTTGGTTAGGTTCTTCAGGAAGAGAGGGGCCATGAAGAAGGTGTATGAGACAACCAGAGAGTTCGAGGACGCACTTAACTCCATGCTCGGAGGAATCGCACCACCCGAAGCTCTAGACGAGTTCTTCGCTATATTCGAGGAAGCAAGATACTCCAACCACGAAATAGGCGCCGAACAGAGAGACCGCGCAATCTCAACACTCCAGTCGATAATCAATCACATGACGGTATCCTTAGGAGACAGCGTGTTGATGAGAACCTCAGAAAACGAGTCGTCAATGTATGGGTCTGTAACCCGTGCCGGGGAATTCGTTGACTCAGAAGGTCAAGTGAGGCTAGCAGGCGTAGATGAGGACGATCCCGACTCAGGATTCAGGATTTGATTGCTAACAGGGCCCTTTGAGGGAGAAACGACTCTCTCAAGGGCCCCGTAGCATTCATAACAAGGCCTCAGGTGGCCCGCCTACCCAAGAAACGTCGAGGGAGTCATATGAGTAAGAAGAACAGAAAGACCAACCAATCCCTTATCGCCCTTATCGGCGATTTGAAGGAGCAGAGCAGGTCCACCGGTTCGGCACTATGGCGAGACGTGGCGCTAAGACTCGAAGCGAGTCGTAGCAATTGGGCAGAACCAAACCTGAGCCGCCTGTCAAGGCATGCTTCCACCGAGGACATGGTCCTCGTCCCAGGGAAGCTTCTTGGCAGTGGTGATGTCGAGGGAAAGCCCAGCGTCGCCGCCTACAGTGTCAGCTCCGGAGCTAGGACCAAGATCGAAGGCGCAGGAGGACGCGTACTTACAATCAGGGAACTGATGAAGGAGAATCCTGATGGAAAGGGGGTGAGAATCCTTGGATGAACAACAAACCCTAGTTTACGACGCTAGTGACAAAATCCTAGGAAGGCTGGCTAGTCACGTCGCTTCTCAGATGCTAACCGCTAGGAAGAGTGGAAACCAGCAGAGAGTAATCATCCTAAATGCCGAGAAGGCAATAGTCTCAGGGCCAAAGAAGAGAGTTTTCGGGAAGTACAGAGCAAAGTACGAGCTCAACCATGCTCGGAAGGGACCATTCTATCCAAGGATGCCAGATCAGATCTTCAAGAGAACAGTCAGAGGAATGCTTCCGTACCAAAAGAATAGCAGCGGCAGGAACTCTCTCAGGGACCTGAGAGTAATGATCGGAACTCCCTCCAACCTCAGTGGCGAAGAGCTACCTGACGGACACCACTGGGGAGACACCTCAAACATTGAGAGGCCCCTTCCGCTAAAGTTCGTCAGACTCGGAGATATCAGCGAGGCCCTAGGAATCGACTCAACAAGATGGAGTGCTGAATAGTATGGCTAGGAAGAAGAGCAAGAAAGTTTCAGTCAATACCAGTGGAAAGAGGAAGACGGCAGTAGCCAGAGCTACAGTCAGAAAGGGCCAGGGAAGAGTCAGAGTCAATGGCGAACCCATCCATATCATGGGTCCAAGCCTAGCACAGAGAAAGGCACTAGAACCCGTCCAGATCGCAGAGGCGATGAATAGACTGGGTGACGTAGATGTGAATGTTGACGTAGTTGGCGGAGGCCAGATGGGTCAAGTAGATGCCATACGTACCGCAATAGCTCGTGGATTAGTCAAATGGAACGGTGGAGCAGAGGGAGATGATGAGGAACTTAGAGATGAATATCTAAGATTTGATAGAAGCCTTCTAGTGAACGATCCAAGGCGTAAGGAACCCAAGCACCAAATGGGACGCGGTGCTAGGAAGAAGTGGCAGAAGTCTTACAGGTAGGTGAAAAGAGTGATTATTCCAGTCAGATGTTGGAGCTGTGGCAAGGTAATTGCCCACGCATATGCAGATTATAGAAAGGCAGTCGACTCAGGGGAAGACCCTCAGAAGGCTATGGACAACGCAGGCCTCGAAAGATACTGTTGCAGGAGGATGTTCCTGTCACATGTCGAACTCATAGATGAGGTTGCTCCGTTCAGCGTTCCCCGAGAGAATTGATTGTAGCGACAGAGCTTTGAAATGATGCTCTCACGAACAAATCCCACAAAGGGGCCTGTAGGTTAGCTTGGCCTATACTTCGCGGCTGGGGGTCGCGCGACCCAGGTTCAAATCCTGGCAGGCCCACCACCAACCACTACGGAGTATATTTTAGGTATGTTTTAGTACAACTAAGACGTAAGTTGAAGGCACCCTCCCTCTCTCGTAGAGCATGGTAGAAGATGCCAATGATGAGAGGGCAAAAATCCTCAAAATCAACTCTCTCGCAGAGCTTCTTTCATACCACTCAAACTTGTATTACAATGAGGCTTCCCCTGAGATCAGTGATTCCGAGTTCGACTCTTTGAGGGATGAGCTAGAGTCACTGGAACCAGATCACCCTCAACTCTCCAGAGTCGGATCAGACCCCTCTCCAGGATCAGTAAAGATAGAGCATGAATTTCCCATGAGGAGTCTGGACAAAGCCAACACCGAAGATCAAGTCCTTCATTTCGTTTCACAGACTACAGCCAAGGGAAGGAGGTTCGTTTGTCAGCCGAAGCTAGATGGCTCCGCTCTTTCTCTAGAGTATAGGAGAGGTAGGCTGGTGAGGGCCGCTACTAGGGGAAATGGAACCAGAGGAGAAGACGTAACGGCAAACGTCAGGAGAATCCCAAATATTCCAGACAAGCTTTCTTGGCCTGGAGATTGTCATATTAGAGGAGAGGTAGTGATGCCACTGAAGACATTTGAAGAAAAATACTCAGATATAGCACCCAATCCTAGAAACCTAGCCGCTGGCTCTCTCAGACAGAAGAGTATCGATGCAGGAAAGGGACGTGCGGAGGACCTAGCTTTCTTCGCATATGGGGTTGAGTTTCCTTCGGGTGATTCCAAACACCCCGATAGTCCCGATCAACCCGGATTCAAGTACGATTCAGAAGCTATTTCATGGCTATCCTCAATGGGAATACAGGTTGCTGGAAATGAGATAGTTTCAGGCTCCGAAGATATGGACACATCAAATGAGATTATTGAAATCACCAAGAGGTGGACTGAGAGCAGATATTCGGAGCCATGGGAGATAGACGGTGTTGTAATCAAACTCGATCGACTGGACAAGAGGGAACTCCTGGGGATGACCGCACATCACCCCCGCTGGGCCTTGGCATGGAAGTTCCCCCCTCAAGAGGCGACATCCGTACTGATGGGAGTGGATTGGCAGACTGGGAGAACAGGAAATGTTACTCCAGTCTCAAGAATAGCTCCAGTAATAGTATCCGGAGTGACGGTCGAGAATACCACCCTGCACAACAAGGGGGAGGTAGAGAGATTGGGTATGTCGATCGGGGATAGGGTGAGGGTAGTAAGGAGAGGAGACGTAATACCCAAGATAATACAAGTATTGGGCAGAGCGACTAATGAGGACATCGAAGGGAGGGCCCATTCAGATGGTTCACCATTCTGCCAGAAGCTACCTGAAGCCTCTGAAATCATCATCCCAACCCAATGCCCCCGTTGTGAAACCAGATTGATCGAAGAGGGGGCCTTCCTAAAGTGCAATAATTTAGATTGCCCAGCTAGATTGGAGCGTACCATCCTATACTGGTGCAGAAAACTCGAACTGGATGGAATAGGGGAAAAGCTTGCAGAGCAACTCTGCTCTTCTGGACTAGTCTCCAGTATAGCTGACCTCTACAGGCTCGATGGAAGGAAGAGGGACTTACTTTCTTTGGATAGGATGGCTGAGAAGTCAGCAAATAACCTACTCATGGAGTTGGAGAATAGTAAGTCAATGACACTTAGCACATTTATTTCTGCGCTGGGATTGCCCAGGATAGGCCCAGAGATAGCAACACTGATCTGCTCAGAGGTGGATACAGTAGACGAGCTAATAGATATGCTATCGGCCAGAGAAGAAGCAGTTCAAAGACTCGTCAAAATAGACAGAATCGGAGAAGTAGTAGCAAATCTTCTCCTGGACGGGATATCGAACAGAAAAGAAGCGATAATCGATCTGTATTCGCAGATCGAAATAATTGAGGAAAACAAGACGGTTTTACAAGGAGCTCTGAGAGGGGAGACCTTCTGTATTACAGGAACCCTGAGCAGGCCAAGGAAAGAGATAGCTCTCTCAATCAAGGCACAGGGAGGGAAGGTGGTCTCTTCAGTATCAGGAAATCTCGATTTCCTAGTTTCTGGCGAATCTTCTGGTTCCAAGATGGAGAAGGCGACACGGCTAGGTGTCAAGATTATCGGAGAAAACCAACTTGATGAGTTGTTGGGCGGGGGAATACTAAGTGAAATCCCCTCGGAGCGGCAATCAACTCTAGGGGAGTTCTGACTAACCATACATTGTACTAGGGGCACTGACCACATCTGACTCAGAGTTTAGATGCAAGGCCATCATTTCCCTTATCTGCCCTTCAATCCTCTGGGCCTCCTCCAATAGAGGATCAGGGTCGAGCTTCACTGCAGGGAGTAGGCCGTCTAGACACTCGATAATCCGAGCGGCGGCTCTCGCATCAGGGATCCCTCCTCCGCTGAACTCTCCTCCTGACTCTGCGATTATGGCTAGGGAATCCATCTTCCTCCTCCGGCTCTCTCCAAGCATAACTCCAGTCATTCCACCTACGACTCCCTGCTTCAGGAGTGTGGCCCCAATTTCCTCCAGCATTTCTCTAGATTTCTCTGTCGAACCTATGCCTACTACGGTATCCGGGCTCTTATCCTCATCGAATATCGAGTGCTTCTGCCCCTCTCCATGGGCATAAGAATCAATCATTATCGACATACCAGCACCAGAGTTCGCCATCCAGTCTAGGACTTCACTGGTAATCGGCAATTTCAATTCAGGAGAAATCTGAATCTCTGAGGCGATGAGAACCACCTTATCGCACTTATCGACATTACAAATGGGGACGCCACTGTAGAGTCTAATGGGAGGAAGAGGACTACCGTCTTGGACAAGGCAAACCGGAGGAAGGCCAGAATGCCGTATACCTCCAACTAGCTCTAAACCAAGCTTGTCTACTAGGAAATGTGCGACAATGCTACTCACAAAACCCTCCGACGGAAAACAACTGATTACCAAGGCCTCGTCGAACTCCGTTCCATCTTCAATATCTATCAGGGGTCTCTCGCTCATGACGCCCGATTAATGCAAGTGCTTCTAACAGTTAGCCCGTACGGTGTCATGGGCAAGACACACGGGGGGATGACATGGATGAAGGATTTGTAGCTCATCAACTATCTCCATCTTCTTGGAGCAGATACGAGGACTGCCCCCGGAAATACTGGCTTTCCAGACAGAGGCTTCCTCGTAAGGCGAGTATGCCAGCATCCATGGGCACAGCTGTGCACAACTCGGTAGAGGATCTGTGTAACCTAGATATTGAGGGAAGAGAATCAGATGAAATCGGCTGGCTCCCGCCCACTGCGAAAGCGATTCTAGATAGGCACTGGCAGATTGAGAAAGATATTTTCATGGAGACGCCAAGGCATCCTAGATGGAAAGATGAGATTATCACGAAGGCCCATGATGGACTTGTAGGTGCTCTGAACATATTATTCTCCAAATCAGGAATAGAGAAAGTATCTCTTTCTGAGGTGACAATAGAAATGTGGGCACAGGTCCAGTCCATCGTTCTTGCAAACGAAGGAACGCTGGTTTCAGAATGTGGTAGGTTAATGGGAAGGCTAGATTTACTTGTTGCCGATATTGATGAAAACGGCAAGTCGATAGGATGGATAGTCGCCGATTTGAAAACTGGTAGGCCTCCCAAAGTTAGCCTAAACGAGAAGGTCAGCAGGCAACTCCGCTT
>DAYH01000013.1 GCA_002506825.1 Euryarchaeota archaeon UBA103 | reverse complement strand
GATGTTCTTCACAATTTTCTTTGGCTATTCAGGGTACCTCCTCCCATGGGATAGCCTAGCATTCGGCGCTGCAACTATTGGAATCAACATGGCAAATAGCACCCCTCTAATTGGAGGTTGGGTTGCAACCGCTATGTTCGCTGGGACCACAATCTCAGGACAGACAGTTACCAGAATGTATTTCCTTCATGTCTTCATTTTGCCCGTAGTAGTTACTGCACTCATTCTTGCTCATTTGTTCATCGTTTGGGCCCAGGGAATAGCGGAGCCGCATTGAGGTTGATATTATGGGAATGATGGATAGATTTGGAAGAATCGCTGACACATATATCAGCGAGAGGAATAAGCTCTTAGAAGCTGACACTGAAAGGAGGAGAACATTTACTGGACATCCATTCTGGCCTACAGAAGTCCTTCGAGATACAATAATTTTTGCGTCCATAGTTATGACAATTGCATTCTACTCATGGCTCATACCCCCTCCCCTCCATAGTGCGGCCGACCCCTTTGCTCAAGCTGGATTCGTTTTCCCTGATTGGTATGTTCTATTCTCTTATGGATACCTAAGATGGGGGGAGTATCTTCCCCAATTCGTGATACCTGCTGGGCCTATCGGAGAGTTCTTCGGTTCTCCTGTGATTGATTGGAATGCCGCATGGTGGGGGGCTGCAATTACTGGATTGCCTGTTGGGATACTAGCTCTTCCTCCGTTCCTACCTGGAAGAGAAAAGAGGGGGGTCGAGGATCCTTGGTTTGCAACCGCGGGAGCTGTTTATTTAGCACATGTCTGGTTCATATCTGTCTTCTCAATCAATATCTTCCTGGACCTATATGCCAAGGATCGTAGCGACTATTGCTTCACTGGATCGCATTCTGAACTCATGTGCGGTAGACAGGCTCCTTGGACCGCTGAAGTCTTCAATGCCGTCCCCTGGATACTTACTGGAATTTTCTTGTTTGCAGTAATATATTTCCCCACTAGGAAATTTCTCCTTAATTCCGTGGGTTCGAGAGTAACACCGAAGATCGGCCGCCAAGTTGCTGTTGGCTCATTAATCGCGGCCGTACTAATCTCTGTCGTTACATGGCCGGTTTATGAGAATGGTTTCTGGGACTATGGAGGTCTCGGCGCTATGGATGATATTGAAGATCTTGACGCACTCAGAGCTCAACCTTCCGATACACTCGTGCATGTAGAAGAAGGGAATGTTTGGGCTGAGTGGGAAGATGATTGCATACCTTATGAGGAAAGCTCATCTCTGGCAGCATGGAGCGGATTATCGGTAGAAGAAGATCCCTCAGATTGGTGTGTTATTGCTGCCTCACATTGGTCGAACTGGGGAATTTTCCAACCTACTAAATTCAAAATTATAGATTTTGCAGGCGATAACGGGCACGCAGACAGTGCGACGGGGAGAAACTCGGCTGAAGATGAAACGTCATATTTCGGACCTGTGGATGGAACTGAAGTAACGTATCAGACAAGTATGACATTCGAAGTAGAAGATCTCGGAGTTTCAGAAGTCCCTGCTGATATTGGTTGTCTTTTCAGGACCACTGTTAGAGGAGCCGGCGTTCATTCTCAAACGTTAGTCCTAACTGACTCCTCGGGAGAGGAAGTTTGGTCCACTGATGGTTGTGTTTCAGAAAGCATATATCTGGATGCTGGAAGTACTTACAGCGTTTCATACATGACTACATCGCAGGGCATCAATGAGTCCGTTGAAGTAATTACCAGCTTATCTGTTGTCGCTTACCAACCACTGCTATTGAATGACGATGGTACGGCATTAGTTAGGTCCGAGTCAGCATTGGATTTGGAAACTATGTCAGCCATGTACATGGAGAATCCAACATTCGAAAAGAACCCCAAGAGTCTTGATGCGAAATTAATTTATTCTTTATTCGTACCTTGTCTGGGTGTTGGGGCATTGGTATTCATGCTAATGAGGAGCATGGCAAGAGGTTACGAATATGAGATGAACAAGTGCTATGGGTGTGATCTGTGCGATGATGCTTGTCCAGTAAGACTGTTCAACTCCGGAGATAAGCTGAATATTATCTACAATACATGGAACAATGAGGACGATGGCGTACCATTGTATTCGTGCCTAACATGCTCTGCATGTACTAATGCCTGTCCACAATTAGTAGACTACGACTCCTATGTCGACATTAGGAGGAATATGATAGTTGGTGGCCCTCCAGCGACTGAAATACCCCATACTGTGCTACAGGCAGTACTAGCTGCCGAGGCAGAGGAAGATGCAGATGAATACTTCATGTCAATTGATGAGTATCCAATCGATTCAAACATCGGATATTATCCTGGATGTGTGGACTACCTAGATCAAGAGATGATTTTCAGTCATGTGAATGAAGGATCGATGAACCTAGGCGATGCGACTACATCCGCATTCACACTGTTTGAAGAAATGGGAGAAGACGTCACTTACCTTGGCCGGGACTTCTTGAAATGCTGTGGCCACGATCAGAAATGGCAAGGAATGACAGAGGTCTTCGAGAAGCTTAAGGCATACAATCAGAAGAAGCTTGGAGAAAGTGGGATTGATACGCTAGTAACCTCTTGCGCTGAATGCTTTAGGACATTCGCACTAGACTATGAATTAGAAGACATGAAGGTCATGCACACTACAGAATTCCTAGTTGAAAATGGGTTTGACATGAATCTGCAATCGGATGATGACGTTACAGTCACTTTTCACGATCCTTGTAGGCTAGGCAGGCAGATGAATATCTATGACCAGCCTAGGGACCTAATATCGAGTGTCGAAGGGGTGAACCTAGTGGAGATGGAACATCATGGTGAGGACGCCCTTTGTTGTGGTGTTTCCAGTATGATGAGCTGTAATGAGAACAGCCGGGCATTGAGAGTTCAGAGGTTCGAAGAAGTTAATGCGACGGGGGCCGATATCATGCTAACCTCCTGTCCGAAATGTGTTTCTCACTTCGAATGTCTCAAATTCGAAGGGGATCCTCGGCATGACTTTGAAATATTAGACGTCGTTAGCTTCCTAGCCAGACAAGTAGAAGCAGGTAAGAATCAGTAAGCCCTAACCAAAGGCTAACCATCCAGAGAATATAGCCAGTAAAGCATTCAGAGCTATTCCATACAAAGTGAATTTTGCTACTTGTGACTTACCGTAACCAAGAGCTGTTAGCCAAATGAAGAATCCTATCAATCCGCCGCAGGCGAATGATATCCATGCTATTTCAGGAGATATGTGAATTGTCATTACCAACCAAATTAAAGTACCCTGAGTCAAACCTATCCAACAAAGGGGATCATATAGCCAGGGTACTTCATCGACTTTCATGGTAGACGCTGATGAAACATGGTTAAATTAGTGATGTTTTGACCGTAGCATTGAGAAGAAGGGGCAGAGAGGGATTTTTGTGACTGGCATTCGAGATCTCGAAGCGCGGAGGAAATCTGAGCAACGCAGGATTAAGATTCTCCTAGATGCCAGAAGATCTGAAGATCAAGCCAAGTTAAAGGGTGGCGAAGACGCTGTAGCATGGGTCAAAGAAGAGCAGTGTATTGGATGCGATCAATGCACTATCGTATGTGATGATGATGCAATCGAGCTGTATAATACCCCTCTAGCTAGTCCTATTCTCAATATAGAGGTGAATCGGAAAGCCAAGATACTTAGAGACCCATGTACTGGATGTCAATTATGTGTCCTTGCTTGTCCCACTGATGCAATTGTGATGATAGATAGGTGATAATTTGAGTGATGAAGACCCTATTAGATTTGGTGCGGAGTTTGGGCCCAAAAGGACTGAAAGAACCACGGGAGTCTCGTTATCCACATTCAAAAATCTAGTTTGGGTATCCAACATTGGGGGGTTAGTATTAGTTGCAATTGCCCTTGAGATGATGATAACGGGGCAATTCCTACTTGGGCTTGGTTGTATGGTCGGAGGCGTTGCGATAGCTCTGTTCCCGTCAAACTACGAGATAGTAGGAATGGATGAGGGATATCGTCCATCGGGAATCGAAGAGGAAGATCAATGAAAATGGAAGGGACTTCCTTTCAGAAATTAGTCTGGATGGAATTACTTTCTATTCCTGAAGGAGAGATAAGAACATACAAGCAGATTGCTGTAGCCATAGGTAAACCGAACTCATCTAGAGCTGTTGCGAATGCCTGTGCTGCGAATCCATATTCCCCAGCAGTCCCGTGCCACAGGGTAATACGTTCAGATGGAAGAATAGGGGGATACTCTGGCAATGGAGGAATCGAAGGAAAGCGGATGATGCTTGAACAAGAGGGTTTTCTCGCTACTCAGAAATAAATAATAAAAATTGCCAGAGATGCCAGAGATGCGATAGCCCAAACCATGAGATAAGTAGACTGCTTCAATTCACCATCGTTTGGCTCGACCATGAATAACCCAAGATAGATTTGAATGTAAATATAACGCGTCCGCAGCCTTTAATCAAATCAAAGGCAGCAATATCATCAGGGCCGCTAGAGGGATCAGAACCATAGTAGCGTTGTCGTCTATGTACTTCAGAGAAGGCACTTCGCCTAAAACAGTAAGAGGAGCCAATAGTATTGATATTACCAGAGGCGTTCCAATCCAGAAGTGACATCCAATCCATACAGCAAAAGAGACTGCCAACCCCGCCCATATTGCTAATTTTAGATCCTGCTTCTTTCTCTTTATTTCTCCCATAATTGGATCTACAAATGTCAATCCAAAAACCAGGGGGATACCATATAGGCCAGATTCGAGACCTGTTTTGCCATTGTCCGGGACAATTAAGAGAGTCAGTGCTACAGCAAAACCCCCCCATGCAAGCGCTGAAATCTGTTTGGCCTCATATTCACGTTGTCCCAATACTACTATGCCCATCTTTATTCTCAACGCTTCTATGAATATGAGTGCGATTATTATCGTACTAACTAATTGATCTGGATTCATTCCCAACTTGTCAGATATCAAGTCGCCCCTGGTGTAGTATATCAGTGGAATAAATGCCATTACAATATGAGTCGCTCTTCTAAGTGCGTGTCCGGCAAAACCGCCGACGGAATGCTCGACATGGTCCGTATCGAATGGTTGGAGGGGTTCGTTCATTCATTCACCTAGCTAATTCATCCAAAGCATCATCAAGTGAAATACTTCCGGTTTGTAGGTCGCCTATGATACGATTAAATTCAGGAGAGGAGAGCAAGCGAGAATCCCATAATGAAATCAGCCTCTCTTTGAGTTTTATTCTCTCTCTCCAATCAGGAGTGTGGCAATTCTCAACTAAATTCATCATTTCTTCTATTCCCTCATTTTTCTGCGCGGAGACAAGAATTACCTCAGGAGATGATTTTACATCTCCGAATGAGAGAGATGAACGTATTGACTCCGCGGCATTAGTTGAACCGGGGAGGTCTGATTTGTTAATTACGACAATATCTGCTAATTCGATTATCCCTGCCTTTTCGGCTTGGATGATGTCCCCTCTGTCCGGGCCGTCAACAAGAAGAATCTTATCTGCGAAGGCTACGATTTTTATTTCAGATTGCCCGGATCCGACGGTTTCTATGACAATATTTTCCCAGCCACAGTATGATAGCAAGTCTATCATTGAAATCAGTGATGAGGAAATTCCTCCTGGATGGCCCCCTGTAGAAAGTGATCTGACAAAAACTAGGTCTCCTGAGTCGGCAGAATCCATTCTAACCCTATCTCCCAATAATGCTCCACCCGATCGGGGAGACGATGGATCGATAGCTAAAACCGCTACATTCTGATTCCTTTCTTTCCAGTAATTAATTATTCTACCAATCAGCGTTGACTTGCCTACGCCTGGAGGTCCCGTAATTCCTAATACAGTAGATTTTCTTGGAGGGGCATTCTCAGGAAGATTGAGTTTCATGCCTTTTTCCAAGTGAGTCAGTAGCCTTGAGAGTTCTCTTCTATTGCCATTGAATGCTGATCGCAATAGTACTTCTTGGTCTATCAATTCCAATGCCACCCATCTTCACCGACAACGCCTATCGGGGCTCCTGAATCAACTCTAGAACTGGCCTCATCCAAAAATAATAAGATTTCATCGGTCCTTGAGCCGGGCCCAAATATTGCTCTGACGCCATTAGATAACATACTTTCATGATCTCTTTCTGGTATAATTCCGCCTAAGAAAACCATTACATGGCCCATTCCAGTCTCCCTTAGCAGTTCGCAGATTCTTGGTACTAATACGTCATGGGCCCCAGATAAAGTAGAGAGGCCTAGGGCTTTTGCATCCTCGTCCATTACAATTCTTGAGATTTCCTCGGGAGTCCTTCTGAGGCCAGTGTATACGACCTCATGACCGCCATCCCTAAGTGACCTAGCGATGACTTTTGCACCTCTATCGTGGCCGTCGAGGCCCGGTTTGGCCATTACTATCTTCATAGTACGACATATGCGAAACGGTGACCCTCCTTGAAGCAACCGCAGACCGGATTTTACACGTTTTCATTAGTAAGGCATATTGACGTCCCGGCATATGGAAGCACATGAGCGTAGATGACGCACGTGTTGATGAGCTTCGTCGCCGTAAGGCGCAAGCCGTTGCTGGAGGGGGCCAGGCAAGGGTTTCTGCACAGCACTCTAAGGGAAAATTAACAGCTCGAGAGAGGCTAGATCTCCTCTTGGACGAGGGGTCATTCATGGAAGTTGATCCATTGGTCGAGCATAGGTGTAGAGACTTTGATATGGACAGAAACGTAATCCCCGGAGATGGCGTAGTATGTGGCCACGGCACCATAGGTGGGAAGACAGTGTACTGTTTTGCTCAGGATTTCACAGTATATGGGGGCTCACTAGGAGAAATGCACGGATTGAAGATCTGTAAGATTCTAGATATGGCATTGAAGACTGGTTCGCCGGTGATTGGGCTAAATGATAGTGGAGGGGCGAGAATCCAAGAGGGTGTGGCCAGTCTTGGTTCATATGCCGAAATATTCTTCAGAAACGTGCGAGCGAGTGGTGTGATTCCTCAAATTTCTGTGATTATGGGGCCATGTGCGGGAGGAGCTGTCTATTCTCCGGCCATTACTGATTTTGTCATTATGGTAGACGGGACGTCTCATATGTTTATCACTGGTCCAGAAGTAATCAAGACTGTAACTAATGAAGAGGTTTCTTTTGAGGACTTGGGCGGATCTACCACTCACGCAACAAAGTCCGGCGTGACTCATTTCACAGCAACCGATGATGAAGAGGCCTTAGAATTGACAAGAGAGTTAGTCAGTATGCTCCCTTCGAATAACCTGCAGAAAGCCGCTATTCTGCCAACTAGGGACCCAATAGACAGAGTTTGTTTACCATTACAGGACCTAGTTCCCGATAATCCCAAAGAACCGTATGACATTGTAATGGCCATAGAGGAGACAGTGGATGACGGGGCTTTCCTAGAAGTTCAGTCGGAGTTTGCAATGAACATTGTAGTTGGATTCGCAAGATTGGGTGGGCATACCATTGGAGTAGTAGCTAATCAACCTAATTTTCTGGCAGGATGCTTGGATATCGACGCGTCCGTAAAAGCGGCTAGATTTGTCAGATTCTGTGATTCTTTCAATATTCCACTTCTGACGTTCGTAGATGTTCCAGGGTTTCTTCCAGGTGCTAGTCAAGAATGGGGGGGGATTATCAGACATGGGGCTAAGTTACTTTATGCGTATGCCGAAGCTACAGTGCCCAAATTGACTGTAATTACTAGGAAGGCATACGGAGGTGCTTACGATGTTATGTCATCGAAACACATCAGAGGAGATTATAATGTCGCGTGGCCTTCTGCACAATTGGCAGTAATGGGGGCTGAAGGGGCAGTACAAATTATACACAGGAGGAGGATTGCCTCTTCAGGTAATCCTGAACAGGAGCGAGAGAGGCTTGTGGGTGACTATGAAGATACGTTTGCAAATCCGTATCGTGCAGCTTCTCTGGGATATTTAGACGATGTTATTCAACCAAGTGAGACTAGGATCGTCATGGCTAAAGCACTTGGTGCCCTACTTGAGAAAGAAGAGGTCAGGCCGGCTAGAAAACATGGCAATATACCATTGTGAGGTGATTATTTTTGGATGAAAGTAGATTACTGAAATTAAAGGTAGCCGCCATGGTTGCTGTGATTTTAGAAGAAGGAGGAGAGGGGGAATTTCTCCAACCATCTTTACAGAGAGATAGAGGGAAAGAATGGGTAAGAGATCATCGGAGAGTGATTATAGGGAGGAGAAACCTATTCAGGGCTAAATCAAAAAGGAGTTCATCTAGGTGATTTAATGGATGGGAAAAGGAGGGTAAATATCGATGGAGAAGAGTTTGAGGTTTCCATGGATAAAGAGGGAGATTATTGGAAGGTCGAAGTTGAAGGAAAAATATTCTCCATCAAAGTTGAGGGCGGCAAAGAGGGGGCGTCTTCTCCGAGGAAAAAGAAGTCTGCTAGGAAAACCAGAAGATCGGGAGTAGTCTCATCATCAATTCCTGGAAAAATTATATCCATTTCGGTAAAGCAAGAAGATTTCGTTTCTGAAGGGGATGTGATAATGATTTTAGAAGCCATGAAGATGCAAAATGAAATTCAGGCCCCCATATCTGGGAAAATAATCGAGTTGAATTGTAAGCCCGGCGATAGTATTGAGGCTAACTCTCCCCTATTGGTTATTGAGCCTCCTCCAAATGAGTGACAATAGAGAGATTTCAATAGCGATTGCCTACGGGACTAACTATGGATAAATGCGACTACCCTCTATGTTCCTTGGAAGGGAGTGTGGTTAGTCGCTTATCACCTAAAGGATTCCTTGTTGCCACGGGGAATAAAGCATACTCATTTAGGGAAGCTTACCAGAGATTCACTTATTGTGAAAAGCATCATGATGAATTGATGAAGTCGGTTTGGAACAGGGTCAGAAAAACTGATGAAAAGGGCGATGATCATGTCGCTCCAACGGCTATCTAATCATATAAGTCCAAGAGCGTCTTCTATCCTATTCAATTCAGGCCCTGTTGATCCAGTCCCAACCATCGCATGAGAGTCACTGGCTGCGCAACCGGCCCCTATGAATGGAGACCCAAAACTTACCGTCCCCACCATAACTGGAACTCCCAGTGTGCTCTCAATCAGCTTCGCCTCGTCGGTTGTGATATCTGGATGGGCTAGTGCACCTTTGGAATTGGCCACTAGCATACTTCCAACTGTATCGTGTCCAGCTACTTTACTTCTTACAGCATTTACACCCAACACCTCGCCAATCATTTCAACACCATTTTGACCTGGTGGAACTACAGGACTTACAACCGCACCGATTTCGTTGCACTCAACTAGATTTCCCGCGGCGTTGACACCGCTTTGCATCACTACAACATCCCCGAAGCTTGTTAGCTCATCGAGATCTTCTTCAGTTGCGATATCAGCAACTGCAATACCCTTACTATTTCCCTTCAGTAGACTGCCTATCAAAGATGAGCCCCCTACCATGAATGGATATGCTTCGATATCAAACGCACTTTCAATTTCTTCCACTGCCAATGAGTCTAGTGACCTTGGAAGGAATAGCACGTCACCGATCACAGAAAGGTAAACGCCCACTTGGCTGTGGCCCAAAATATCGCCAGTAGAAATTCCCAATCTACCACTCCATATTTTTCCTCATAGGGGCTAAATGAATAATTTTTTTGCGGGGATAAAACACTGTTTCCAGTATTCTAGAAAGAAAGAAGGCACAGCGACGATCGTTCCCGTGGGCTCTCGCACCACAGTACAGGAATCGACGCAGGAGGTCTTGACTTCCGGGTTCGATATGGGACCGGGTATTACCCCTCCGCTGTGGCCGTGCACAACTTTCTTTCGAATGGTGAATTGATATGCTTGATTGAACAGAGGCCCACACAGGGCTCAATATGTGAATTCTTGATGCTCGGGGGATTAGTGCAGCTGGGCTGAACACCTCGGTCGAAACCTCGGTGCTTACACCCGCTGTCTATCAATCTCGTCTTTTACGAGTCCCCTGAGGTGCCTCGTCTTTCGGGCGACTTCGAGCTTAGATGCTTTCAGCTCTTATCCGCATGGAGCGTGGCTACCCAGCATTGCCTTGTCAGACAACTGGTAAACTAGTGGCTCCGAGCCCTCGTTCCTCTCGTACTAAAGGGCCCTTCCGATCAGGCACCTGATACGCCTCAACCACAAAGCA
>DAYH01000008.1:74495-84820 GCA_002506825.1 Euryarchaeota archaeon UBA103 | reverse complement strand
TCTCATTGTTGTGGCGTATGCATTGACATTCCTCGCGTCAGCAAGAATGGGAATCAATCCCATTCTCTGTTCTGCTAATGATTGGAGGTCCCTCATCATTCTGGGCGAAATTTCTACAGCGATTAATTGCCCGTCATGGTGATTCCCCGCCCCACATAGATGATCGTGAATATGACTCACCGTGGTTCCTGATGATGCACCGAGGTAAAGCGCTACTGAGCCGGGCTCAGGCAGGATTTCTGAGGGCTCTCCTTTCGTTGCCAGTAGTGCCGCGGCTACCTTTGATCTGTATGGGTCCCATTTCCTCCACTCGATCTTCCCGTCCCTCTTTCTTCTCTCCCCGATTACAGATTTTCCTTTATTCGCATTTCGAGACCAGAGGGACCTTCCCTCTTTCCTGACCCCCCAACCAAGAGAAACCGGCTTCCTTGGCATGGGTTAACCTCTCTTTGGTGGTCTCGGAAATCTGTCTCTGATGGACTCGGCCTCTCTGTGGATTTTCTTGATTTTCTCATCATCCCAACTCTGACCTCCAAAATGATCCACTCTCACCGCTATTGAGCACTTCCCAGCTAGGAAGCGGGCTATCTTGCCTCGCACCCATCTTGGAGATCTACTAACCAGGGGCATTGAGAACAGGACTGGTGAGTGCTTTGGAGGGGGGGCGCCCCTTCTGTGAGCCGCCATTGCCCCCGACGCACCCAGTACCTGCAAGCTTCCGCTGGGCATCCTAGCCAGTCTTTCCCTCCCTCCTGCCAAAACGACCATCCTAGCTGCTCCCAATGGTCCGATTAGGGAGGATAGCGAGGGAACGTAAGTGAATGCGAGCTCCTTGGTGGCTTTCTCGTTGAGAAGTAGCCTCTCCGACAGAGAGACCACTCCCCTTGCTTGTGAGTTCATTGCCGACCACTCTAATTCCGATGGCAGATGGTCTGGAATAGAGACTCCAAGTTCGGTGGCGAGATGCTTGATATCCTTTGACTTGGCGACACAGGGGGGAATGTCCGCCCTTCTGGCATCCAAGTCCAAGTCTGGAAGGAAAAGGCCCGCCCACTCAACTGATCTCGACTCTTGGGTTGTCCAAGATGCCCTCAGTTCAATGGATGAGGATGACAGCATATCCAGTCTTCGATCGGGGTCAGAAGCAGAAGCGGCGACTCCTCTCTTGGCGAGAGATATGGATGCCTTGGATAGCATCAAAGACTCCTCATTGCTAAGTTCCGGCCATGACTCGTCCGACAGTGCGCCGAGGGGATTAGTTACTGCTTCTGGGAACCTATTGGCAAGGACTCTGGCCTCTGGGCTAAGTCTTCCCGATTGGAGTTCAGAAAGCCTTTCGACTAGGGCATTCACTGAATCTGAGAAGGTCCAGTTTACTTGGTCAAGGACATTCCCCTCGACATCGACTACCCTGGATAGTCTCCAGTCGTACCATATCTCCATGGTTGTCGCATTGGGTCTTCACGCTTCAACGGTCCGGATGGCGGCCCCTCAGAAGAAGTCAAACGTCCTACCCCTATGTGGTTACATGGACATTAGACTCTTGGCATTGGTCGCAATAGGGGGCGCAATAGGTGCCTCGCTGAGATATTCAATACAGAGTTCGTTCGAACCGGGCTCGGAACCATATGCAACAGTAGGGGTGAATCTTCTTGGCTCTCTCTTATTGGGTTCAATTTTCGGGGCCATCGCGGCTGGTGCCGCGTTGAGCGAAGGGACCGTAGCAATCCTTGGGACTGGTGTCCTAGGATCATTCACAACAATGTCGGCGTTCGCCATGGATTATATCGAGTTTTCAGAAGAGTCGCATTCCACCGCGATTATGTATGCCTTGATTACTATCCTAGGAAGTATAGGACTGGCGTGGGCTGGTTATCGAACTACTCTAGAACTAATCTCTTGAGGGTAGTTTATGCCCCTTTGGTAGAATAGTTGAATAGTCTGTTGGCACAGCACTGCCATGTCTGTACGATACTGGCAGGAGTAGGAGAGATGTTTTGTCCAGAATGTGGTACACTTGGGTTCATGGAGCCTAATGGCAATATTAGGTGTACTAATTACACGTGTGGTTATGAGGGCCCACTTACGGGAAAGGACGGGAAAGGTGCCGAATTTACAGATCCCATGACTGGCGAGACAATAGATCTGAGCAAGGCCAGATCTTCTGGCGAGGCGAAGAATCTCAAGCATTTGACTGAGGTTGTCGAAGATGAGGGAGGGAAAGGGGTCCTGAGAGTGGGGGATATTAGGTGCCCAAAGTGCGATAAGAACGAAATTTTCGTCATTCTGATGCAGACTAGGAGTTCTGATGAGCCTGAAACTAAGATTTGCACATGCAAAAACTGCGGTAAAAAATTCAGAGAGTATCAGTAAGCGGCCCTATGGGCCGTTTCCGAAGGATGAAAGACCCCCACCTGTGTGACTCATGCTGATAAGATGCTAAGAGTGACTGCGAACACCCAATTAATGAGGGAAATTATCGACCTACTTTCTGTCTTGGCAGAGGAGGCAAAGCTGGTATGGGGGGAGAAGGGCCTGCACACAATCGTGGTCGATGGTTCACATGTGGCCCTCCTTTCTGCAACCATTGCAGATGAATGCTTCGAAACCTATGAAGTCGAGCCTGTCGAGATAGGAATAGAACTCAGTAAGATGAGGGATCTACTAAGTTTGGCTGGGCCGGGGGATTTAGTCGAGATAGACTATGATGATGCAGTGGGGGCCATTAATGTCAGAGTTGGAGAGGTCCATAGGATTCTCAGGGGACTAGATGTAGGCACCATGACACAGCCGAAGACCCCCGAACTGAAATTCAACAATAGTGCCACAATAGGTTCTGACAAGCTGTCTAGAGCCCTCCGCGCCGCCAAGATGGTAAATGAGCTGGTTAACCTGAGCCTTGACAGCACAAAAATGACTATCTCTGCCGATCAAGAGGCGGGAGAGAGCGTCACTGTTTCTTTTGAATCGGGAGAGCTTAGTGAATTGAGCTCCCCTGCCCCGACTAGTTCAACATACTCTCTACAATTCCTAGACCCTCTTACTAGGAAGCTAGCAGGTGGACTCACTGAACAGGTAGTTGTAGAATTTCAGGAGAAGTTCCCATTGAGGATGTCGTGGAACAGTAATGACGGAGGAGCGAGTTGGACTTATTTCCTAGCTCCGAGAGTGACCAATGATCCTTGATTTTTTGGCACTGATTTGAATACAAGTAGTCCTACCGCATGCCATGGACGGTTCAGTTTGCGTCATAATCCCGTCCGTGGGGAATTCATTAGAGCTTGGAATAGCCATTGATGGACTACTGAAGCAGACATACAACGATCTAGAAATTGTGATAGTAGGCCCAGAGAGTGACCCTGGTAAGGAAATCTCAGATTCGAAAGGAGTTCGATTTATTGACGACAGAGGCTCCAGAACTAGAGCTGATGCGTGCAATGTAGCATTAGAAGAGACTGATTCTGAATTTGTATTCTTCACAGATGATGATGTAATCGTACCAAATGATTGGGTAGCCAATCTGGTTAGATGGTTCGATAGGGATGAGGTATCTGGAGTAGGGGGTCCGAACTTTGCCCCTGCTGGAGAGTCGACATTGTGGCAACGGGTAATTGATGTAACATTCTGCAGTACCATCTTCACCGCAGGAACAAATTATGGTAAAGTGGGCGACTCTGATTTGGAAGAAGTGCGACAGCTGCCAGGGGTAAACTCAGCATATCGAAGGTCGGTCTTGAATGAAGTGGGTGGCTTCGACAGAGGAGCGATTGGCGCGGAAGACGTACTTTTGGATCATCGAATCAGAGATTCGGGGTACAAACTTTGGACTGATCGTACTGCAATAATTTGGCATCGGAGGCGTAACCTATCGAGGGTTAAGAAGCAAATTGGGAACTATGGGCTGGTAAGGACTCTTGCTAGCAAGAAACATCCTGAGCTACATGAATTCACACATACCATGGTATCGTTCTTCCCCCCTATTGTGATAACCGCTTTTGCTTTCTTTTTCTGGGGACTCGCGAATGGTGGAATCGCATGGCCTGAATTCTGGGATATCAGCCTGTCTGCTGTTCCCCTGGGACTCCCTAGGGCAGGTGTCCACTTACTGCCAACTTTAGCTGGACTTTACAATGTAATAGCTTGGTATGGATCTATGAAGGGATCATCTCCAAACAAGGATTTTTTGACAGTTTTCTTATCTCCTATTGTCGCTTTTAGCCTTCATTGGAATTATGGAATTGGGGTACTCAGAGGACGTTGGAGGATAATGTCTGGCAACCCTGGACTACAGATAGACGATCGCTCACGAAGCTAATTGGGATTCTCCACTAAGTAGTCAATGTAATCAATGACCTCCTTGATTTTCTCATCAGGGATTTCCTTGTATGATTGCCCGAACTTTCCCTTGATACATATGGCCACATGAGCATACGGATTCCTTCCCTTGGGGTGGTGACGGGAGGGTGGTAGTTTCCCAACTAGCCTATCACCAGCCTGCTGAATATATCTCCATATTTCCTTAGAGTTCTGCTGATTCAACTGATTCACCTTCGTGGGAACATCTTGGAACCTTCTGCCCACCATGTTTGCTGTTTGGGCCTCCAGAACAAACCGGAAAGCAACCCAAGTATGACTCCCCCGAGAATCAGACCTGGCCAGCCCGTCTCGATATATCCCGGACTAGCATTGAAATGGGCCCAAACGAATGAGGGGATGATGCCTAGTAGAATAATAATAGATACTTCCTCGAAGATTATTCTTCTTCTCGGAGGATTTTTGGGGAGTCTTGGAGCCATTGGATTGGGATCTCTGATATCCCTTCTGACCAGTCTTGCCAGCTTTGGGACCTTGGCATCGGATGGCAGATACTTGGGGGTCGCTTTACTTCGGACCCATTGTCTGCATATCTCTAAGTTAGGACCGTCGGCTAGGAATGGCCTGCCGTCGCAAACCTTTCCCCAGTATGATGATGAGATACGATCCTGAAGGACCTCTATACCTGTTCCTTCCGTGATGAGGCCCCTGTCATATGCTAATTGCCACTCTGACTCTGAGGATATGGATAGACCTGTTGAATCGGATAGTTTCAACACTTCTGGTAATGATAGGGCTTCCTTTGATATCTCATAGGGGTATTGTATCGAAACCTCGTGCCTCGGTCCCGGGGAACCTAGGATAATTGCACGATTATTCGAACCAATGTAAGTTGACCCGGGGCCTACCGTTATCCATTCGATAGTATCCAATTCCTCACCTATGAGTCTAGCTCCCCTGTCTGGATAGACCACTGTGATGCATATACGTTATCGTTGGCAACGAGCTCCTCATGCTTTCCTCTCTCCACTATGGCGCCGTCGACCATTGCAATTATCTCATCAGCATTTCTTATGGTCGCGAGACGATGGGCGACTGCAATTGTCAATCTCTTCTTACCTCCGTTTGAGCCGTCGAAGAGTGATTGCTGGATTCTCTTCTCTGTCTCGGCATCTAAGGCCGCACTAGCCTCGTCCAATATCAACAAATCAGGATCGTTTAGAAGGGCTCGTGATAGGCTAATTCTAGCTCTCTGTCCTCCCGATAGCATCACTCCTCTGTCTCCGACCATGCTATTCAATCCGTCGGGAAGATCTGCGACGAATTCGGATGCTCCTGCCATATCCAAAGCCCTGTATATCTCCTCATCAGAGGCTTCTCGGGCATAGGAAACATTGTCTTTTATTGTCCCATAGAAAAGGAAGGGGTCCTGTGAAACGAAGCCTATTCTTGCCCTAATGGATTCAATAGAGAATTCATTGATATCCATATCATTGATGAGGACCTTTCCCGATTGGGGCTCGTAGAATCTCTCGATAAGTTTGAGGATAGTGCTCTTTCCTGCTCCAGTGTGTCCCATGACCCCCAGGAATTCCCCTGATGATACATTGATATCAATTCCACTGAGCACATTGGATTCCGAGGAAGGGTAGGCAAAGGAAACACTCTCGAAGGAGATTGACCTGATCGGCTCATCTAGCCACTTGGCCCCGTCCCTGTCAAAGATGGATGGCTCTAGATCGACTATTGCAAAAACTCTCTTTGAAGCCGCCTCTCCCTTCTGTAACTGATTTAGTAACATGCCTAGAATGAACATGGGCATGGTCATTCGTGTAGAAATAAGTAGGAAAGTTACGAACTGTCCCACTGTTATCTGTCCAGACTGCATGACCCATCCTCCTGCCGAGACTAGGAGTCCAAATGATAGTCCTGCTACAACATAGATGCCCGGGATGAATCGATTCCTGAGACTAGCGGCGTGAATGGCCTGATCTCTATAATCGCCACTCTGTGAGCCAATTCTTGACTGCTCGAATCCCGTGGCGTTGTAAGCTTGCACAACCGTGATTCCGGAAAGAACATTTTCAAGAATTGCTACGATTCCCCCCGTACTTTCCCTCTGCTTCCTGTACCTCCTCTGGACTCTAGTCGAAAACCATACTACCATTGGAACTACCAAGACCAGTGGCATGAAGAGAATCAATGCCAATGTGGGGGACATCCAGAACATAATTCCGAAGGCTGTGGTGAATGTGATAGCAATTCTAATTATGCTAGTACTAGAGTCAGAAATTATATCCTCCAGCTGTGCCACATCGGCAGAAAGTACCGCCATTAGATTCCCAGTCTGTCTTGTTTCGAAGTAAGATGCTTCCATAGCCATTAGCGACTTAGTGGCGTCCATTCTGATGTCATGCTGGGCCTTGTACGCCGTTGACTGCCAGAGTTGATTGCTTATGCCTTGGAAGATCGCTAAGAAGGTGAAGCAAACTAGAATAAGAAAGCCAAAACCAATTTCTTCGGAAGAAATCTCGCCAATGCTGGGTATTGAGTCAGAGGTTACAAATGATTTGATCCTACCATCGGTGAAAGTTCCATCGCGATAGTAATCTGCTGCCATTCCAATCGCGATAAAGGGAATAAGATCGAATGCACGAGCACCCCCATTAGCCGCAATCCCGCCTAGAGCCCTTCTCCAGTATCTCTTCACATAAGGGAAAATCCTCCAAATTTTCCTCCCCACTAGCTGTCTTTCGTCGGTAGTATCGGACTGGTCCTTACTGATTGCAGAGCCCCGAAGAGAATCTGTCGAGGAGGTTGCACTTGGCGAGGCCATGAGGCTGGGGAATGCCCGATGCGTTTGAATGCTTCACTGAGGAGTTCAGAGTGGTGCGCCCGCCGGGATTTGAACCCGGGACAAGAGGTTGGAAACCTCTTGTGATAACCCCTTCACTACAGGCGCGCGGACTTGGCGAGCATACATTGTCTCTAAACCGATTCGGTCAGGGAGAAGTTCTTACTTCGTACTTGAAAAGTAATGGCGTGCTCGGTAGCACGTGCTTCTAAGGCAGCGAATAGGCATAGCCTCAATGATATTGTTCATGCCTGTTAACAGTCCCGTTTGGAGAATGGGGATTGATGAAATGGGATTTGATGTTGGACTTTCTGAGGTTGGATTTTTTGCTACTTCTGTATTTATTTTTATTGTTGGAGCGATCTTTACTTTCACTCCAAAGACTATTTTCGACTAGAAGTAAGTGGATGAAATCCATTTCTCATGAATGTTAAGGATGCATTGCTCTATCTTCTCGTCTTCCCATTCGAGTGACTTGAGCGCCTGGCATAACTGATTGGTCCTCTTGGGAATAGTCTTCGGGCCGAGGACTGCCCCGGGTCTTTTCGGATCGTCGAGAAAATCCGTCTCCATGCCCCAATTTGACTTGCTTAGCTCCATAGTCGAGCATATTCCTTCGATGCTTCCCTTCCCCATACTTATCGTCACAGGGAGTCCTGACGTGTTTTTATCGCTGATATCAGAAGATGCAAAATGTCTGACAGCTCTTCTCCTTGGTAATCCTGCCTTATCGCACATATCAGCTAGTTCCATACAAGTCTGATGCCCATTATCTTCAACATGTAACTGGATGGGACTATCTGACGATGAAGCCATCCCCATGATCTCGAGTAGCATATCATTCGCCCTTTCCCACCTGTCATCTGAAACCTTGTAGTGCGGCCTTCCAACCTCTCCTAGACAAATCGCATCTCCTTCCTCTATCATATCTAAGGCGAGTCCGACAGCCGAAATGTGCAATTCAGTTGACTCATCGACTCCGATTGCATTAGCTTGGATATCCCAAGTAACGGGATGTGGTCCCAAGACTACCTGAACATCGAGCCCTATTTTTTTCCTGACTATGGATGCCATTCGCACTGTTTCTTGATATGCTTCCCTATAGTCCCCAATATTTTTTGGAAGTTTGGTTGAGAAGGACGGTTTGTGGACCAGAAAGATTCCCGTACCTCCGCTTCTTGAGAATTCTTCTGCTGCGCTTAGAAATCTATTGGCTTTGTCTAGATGCATGTGCTGGTCAACAATGGGCCCTTCCCATTTCTCGTTGACCAGCATTATCTCACGTCAATGCTTCTTCGTTGTCCAGCTTATCGGCCCAGTGCCTTACAGCCATCTCGGACACCTTTCTTGATGACTGTCCCAAAACTACTCCCTTGCCGTTATCATAGAGGATAATTGTGGCTTTGTGTAGTGTCGCTGAAATCCTTATTGCGTCAATTCGCGTATCCATCTCGATATCTGCAAATCTCTTGTCGGCCGTTTCTAGTAGAACATTCTTCCCCAAGGAGAAGCTTACTATGATTTCTCCTGAATCCATGGACAGTCCTTCAAGAGGGAGGCCGAGATTTAGCAGGAGTTCCTGTACTGCTAGCTCTGCAACCTCACTTCTGGATAGTCCGTGTACTAGGATAGAACCATTCGGCTCGATTACATATGTGGCTCTCGGCTCTTCATGTGAAACTACGACGTAGTCTCCTGCCTTGGTACCTGAAGTTAGCGTTATTGCCTCTCCATGATCTATGGGGACTGAAGGCGTGAATCTGAAAGTCTGAGTTTCGATATTGAAATTGGGAGAGACTGCCATTATTCCACGCTCCTGATTGTTTCTGGTTCTGGCCAGGCTAAAATTGATTCCTCTATCGAGGACAGTCTCGCCTGATGCACGGGTACCATCAGTAAAGGCTGTGCAGTTCCATCAACATCAACGCTGCTGTTCCTCAAGTCAGCCAATGCCCCTCTTATCCTAGAAGCGAACCTAATGTCCCTCTCTTCGGATAGGTCACTACCAATCACCCTCTCTTCTTCTTCGCTCCATGAAAAGCAGGTAGCTGATGCGGCCCCCATCTCAGTATCGATGACTCTGTCATGCTGAATTCTTGAGACTGCTTTTGCAGAGTCTCTCTTCCATCTTCTATTTGAGGTAAGTCTTGACATCAGTGATGATATTCTAACCTGCATATCCGCACTTCTTGAGAGCCAATCTACCCACTTCTCATCGCTAATATCGGGCTCGATTAGAAAAATCGGTAGACCTCCTCTAGCATTCTGTGCATGTGTGACGAGTCGCATGGGCTCTGGATCTGGGACATGTGGTCCGTCGATTTCCAATTCCCTGAGGTCCTTCAATAATTTACCAAACTGTGTTCCTGATGATATTGCCGCCTCAACGTTTGCCCCGGGACTTACCCTCTCATTATCGTCATCGTCCTTCATAGACATAAAATCGTTAGTTGAGAGGAGGAGGGCCAGTCCATCCCAGATTTTCCTAGACCTGATTTCTTTGGGCATCAAAACACAAGGAAGATGTGGCCACAGGACAATCTCCCCTCCATCGGGATCTTCGATGACTACCTCTCTCCACACTAGTTGGGTGTCAGCCATACCTGTGCGAGGAGGTTTTTCTGTTCAACTAAGCGGTTGAATTGTATATTTTTTGCAATTTTCTAGTGTAGTATTGAAGGGGGGCAAGCCACGGGATTAATTTGAGGGACATGGGGGAACCACGATCTACTGAACCGGTTATACTCTTGGATGAGGTGTTTCCAGGCGATACAAACGCTCTGAATACGTTGTTTGGAGGTCATTTGATGTCCATTATGGATAGAGCTGCAGGACTTGCGGCTAGTAAGTTCGCACATGAAGAGTTTGTCACAGTATCTGTTGATGCTCTGAAATTTGAGAGACCGGCATACCAGGGAGATATAATTAGGACCATTGGGAAAGTGGTTTGGACCTCCCCCCGAACTGTAGGGGTACTAGTTAGGTCTTGTAGGATGACAAGATCTGATTGGGAACCAGAACTGATTTGTTCTGGATACTTCTTCATGGTGGCGATTGATGATGAGATGAATCCTATTTCAGTACCTCAATTAACACCTTCCACTGAGGAAGAAATTGGTCTTTGGGACGATGCAAAGACGGCTCGCGATGCAATGCG
>DAYH01000008.1:43022-74095 GCA_002506825.1 Euryarchaeota archaeon UBA103 | reverse complement strand
AAATTTGGCCAAAAAGGGAGATTCTAGAGATATCGTATCCTACGTATTCAAAGAAACCAGAGATGAGAAGGTCAGGATTCTTTCTCTTCTGAGACCGTTGAAGCACCCAGAAAGTATCAGACCACTACTTTCTGTGCTGAATGTTTCTAGAGTTGGATTTGTAGAAGTGAAAAAAATAGATGCATCGCTTGGAGAAGTATTGGTGGCCATGAAATGCTCAGAAATTGAGTCAGGAATTGCAATAATCAATCCTGATTCCGGAGGATGGGTCGACCCAGACCAAGTGAGTATTCTTTTCGAACAAGCTAAGCTTAACTGGAAGATTATGAAGGATGTTCCCGAGGCACATGAGATTAGAGAGGAGTTGTTTTCTCTTGGGGAATCCGATGAAAATAGCAATGAGTTGGTCGTACCTCTAGATCAGAAGTTCAATGTACAGGGCATAGGCGTAGTTGGGATAGGATATGTTCAATCAGGTAAGATAAGAAAACATGATCAGATTGAAATCATACCTGGGAGAAAATCTGGGGTTGTCAGGAGCCTCCAAGTAATGGATGATGATGTTGACGAGGCCAGCTCTGGTGATAGAGTGGGAGTTGCGCTCAGAGGAGTAGCTGAAGATGACATTGGAAAGGGGTCAGTGATTGTCCACAAGGACTCAGATTCTTTGGTAGAAATAGGTTCATCTACATCTAGGCTGCGAAAGGCTCCTTTTCAAAGGAAAAGTCTCGTAGTAGGCGATATTGTACATGCTTCCACTAATATGCAATTTAAGGTAGGAAGAGTAGTTTCGATAGGTGAGGGGTTGATAACCATAGACTGGGAAAGTCCACTGGTCGTTAGGAAGGATGGTACGGGAGTTATTATTCTGGTTCAGCTAGATGCGGTTCCAATGAGGATAATTGGAACAATTATGGACATAGATTCGGCTTGATCGTAATGGTGCTGTAAGCAACATATTTTTCGATGCATTTCCCCGAGAGCTTATACCACAAATCCGACGCTCGCATATTGGGATGTACTCAGTCGGGCATAAGCCTGACCGAGCCGAAGGTGAGTCCGAGTTAATCGGCAGCCTTAGTTTGGTCGGGATGAGAGGTAGTTTCGTAGGGATTCTTAATCGGCGTCAGCTGACTATTGAGAATAGAATTGGACAAGGACTTCGAATAGATCTTGGATCGATCTCCAAGATGAGGCATATGAATATCCCAATACTTCCGAGTGGCACCCCGGTCATAGGCGGAATTACTGCGGCTATTGGATACTCGATATTGATCCCCCCTCTGGGTTGGGCGGTATCAGTCGCAGGAATTCTTGTATCTCTATCCTACTTCAGACTGAGAAGTTCAGTACTTGTAATCGAGGATGAAGACAAGGGCAGGCATATGGTAGGTGGAAGGGAGGGGTCTCTGATGCGCCTATGTCTCATGACAGATAGGCTGAGAAGGGGAGCGAGCATTGAGGAAGCTCGTTCCGGACTGGAGAAGATTGAGAATGAGGTACCAATATTCCCAGCATTTCAGGATGCCAGTGGAATGCCTGCAATGAAGGCACTGCCTTGGCCGCCCTCTCCTCCAAATATTGATTTGAGTAATGCCACGACTGGTTTGGATGAAGATTCTCACATCAAGGAAGAAGAGATATCCAACATTCCAGATCCTTCTGATTTTGGGTTTGGCGGATTTGGTTTCATGGAAGATGAGCCTCTTGCTGGAGTCGGGATGAATGGAGTTTCATCAGAAGTCTCTACAATTAGTCCATCAGACAATAGCATTTCCGCATATGAGAGAGCTTGGGGTAGAGAAGAGGCGCCATCATGGTATAGGGAGAAGGAGCCCGTTCCCGAGATTGCAAGTAGAAATGGCCATGACCCTTCTGAGACAACAGATATTTTCGGTTTCGGGGGGATGTTTGATTCTGACAATGTGGAAGACCAGGAAACTATGCCAGTATTTGGATTCGAGAATTCATTCGATGTGGAATCCACCCCCAAAACTATCCAAAGACCCCCCTCTAGCTCGCAGATGATTAGGAGGGCACATACTCAAAACGGATTTCCAAGATCTGATTATCGTGATTCGCTATTGCCCACTCCCACTGAAGAGGCCGTCAGAGAAGAGTGTGTGCCTGGAATCGTGAGACAAGCAAGAGCTAAGCAGGCCGATTCAAGAAAATATCTTACTATTGGAGAAAATGAGTCCAATGACCTAAATGACTACCCCGGAGTTTCAAGTCTAGTTGCATCAATGAACGATGGTCGTTTCAATAATGATGTTGTAGTAAGAAACAGAAGAAAACCCAGTTGGATAGAGTCTTTACTCAGGCCAAAGAGTAAGCTGGGACAAAAGAGGGGGTCCAGTTACGCTTCTCAATACGGAGATACAGATGGAACTCTTGATCGAAATAATTCTAGATTCCAAACCTCTCAACATATCAGACTCAGGAGTGATCAAGATCACCAGGCAGATATTGCTAGCAGACCTGTACCACCATCAGAACATAATCCTGTTTCTGCTAAGGATGCATTAGATTCTGTTGTGAATAGTGTGTTATCAGGGAAGAGGAGGGTAGCCAAACAGATTACTTTACCTTCGGACGGCCTGAAATTTTCACAATTAAGAAAGGCACCTTCTAAGGGAGAGAAGCATCACATCCCGGGCGTTCGAAGATTGGAATAGTCATATTCCAACTATTCTTCTATATCTATCAGCTCTGGCATGATATTTCCCCCTGCCTAATGATCTGATTCCCTTGGTTCCTATCCCCTCTACGCAATAGGAAGATGTTACTGTAGCGTGAACCATGGCCTTCCTCATCACTTCTGCATCATTTAGAGATGCCTCATGACCTATTAATGAAGAGAAAAGTGCACCTACGAAAGTATCTCCACGCCCTGTAGGGTCAATTGGATTTTCAGTTGGGTAAGAAGGAAGTGCTATTGTGCCACATGGGAGATGAGCAAGAATTCCACTACTGCCTCTCTTGACGATGATGCTTCTCGGCCCTGGGCCGGCGGGGGCCCCCCCATGAAGAGCCTCTCCTGAAATGATTGATGATATTGATTGGGTCAGAACTTTCTCCCTAGAAATAGCCTTGGCATCTTCCTCCTCTATTACGACGACATCTACCATCCTCATTGCCCTGGAAAGTGCTTCAAATTCCCTCTCTATCCATATCTTGCTGGTATCTAGAGCATTTATTTTCGCATCCGGACATTGTTCCAAGACTTCTATCTGGATCCTAGGATCGGAGTTGGCACACAGAAGCACATCTGGTCCCGACCACGCCTTAGGCAGAACCGGAGAGAACTCCTTGAGGACATTCAACTCAGTGTTTGTAACTTCTGATCCGTCCATAGATTCAGCAAATCTAACTGCCCTGGTGGATGTTTCTCCTTCCCTCAGGGCTACTCCTGCAAGATTCATTCCAGCATCTTCCATTACCATCTGGTGATAAGTAGAGAAGTCTTCTCCAACTGCACTGACAATCCCTATTCTAGGAGGGTTCCCCGGCGGGGGCCTGAGATGGAATGAGGAAGCTAATCCTGAATGAGTGGCAGATCCCCCAAGAACGGCACTGGCTTTCTCTGAAGGAGTCTCGATATCATCATACGATATCGTACCAACTATTACCATCTCCATCATCATTCACCATTCAATAGCTCGGGATGTTCTTCAAGAAATCGGATTGTGATGTCTCCTGAGAGAAAATCCTGATTTTTTAGAATAGCTTGATGGAGTGGAATTAGTGTATCGACACCAAGCAACATTGTTTCGTTTAACGCGGCCTTCATTCTAGAAATTGCATCTGGCCTGGTTGGTGACCAGACAATTATCTTAGCCAATAAAGAGTCGAATGAGGCTGGCATATCATATCCGGTGTGAGCGTGAGAGTCAACTCTCACCCCGGGACCACTAGGCCAGTGGCACTCCCAGAGTCTCCCGGGAGAGGGCGTTAGAGTCAATGGGTTCTCGGCATTAATTCTTGTCTGGATAGCATGCCCCCTAATCTTTACATCACTCTGGTTAATGTTGATACCCTCGCCCGCTGCCACCCTTATTCCGATTGAAACCAAGTCATATCCGGTTATCATTTCAGTTACTGTATGCTCGACTTGGACCCTAGGATTAACTTCAAGGAAGTAAAAATCTCCATTTGAATCCCTGAGGAACTCGAATGTAGCTAGTCCCTTGTATCCGACTGCCTCTGCACCCGCGACAACTTTCGAACCAATCTCTTCTCTTACTTCATCGGACAGCCATGGCCCTTCTTCTAGAATTTTCTGATGTCTTCTCTGTATTGAGCAAAATCTCTCGCCGAGATGGATTGCCTTGTCTCCGTCACCTATGACTTGGAATTCAATGTGTTGTGCGCCTTGAATGAACTTCTCGAGAAATACTCTGTCATCACCAAACGCAGAAAGCGCCCTTCCTTGACAAATTCTCAAAGCCTTATCGAAATCACCGGGAGACTCTACTACTTGCATTCCAATGCCCCCTCCTCCAGCGGCGGCCTTGATTATCACCGGATACCCTATTTCGGCTGCTTGAATTGCGGCCTCCTCTGGATCTGAAACCGGGCCATCTGAACCCAACGCAACGGGAATACCAGACTTGACCATAGCCTCCCTAGCTGCTATTTTGTCTCCAAGGAGTCTCAGAACGTTAGGACTAGGGCCGATGAATGTGATCCCCTCCTCTTCCAATCTTTCAGCAAAGATTGGGTTCTCAGCCAGGAACCCGTATCCGGGGTGTACGGCGTCTGCTCCTACTTCCTTCGCGGCCTGCACTATGGCTTCTATATCCAAGTACGAAGCTAATGGGTCAGAACGAGGAATGTAAACAGACTCATCGGCAAGTCTGACAGGCAGAGACAGTCTGTCTTCCTTTCCATGTATTGTAACAACTTCGATACCCATGGTACGCAATGAGCGTAGAATTCTGAGGGCGATTTCACCTCTGTTTGCGATGAGTACCCTCCTGAACATCGAGACAACGCTGTAACGGTTGCCCTATCATTGAATCGGAAGATTGTGCTAGTTTCCATACCCTCAGTAAACATCTCTAAGATATCGCTTCTGAGTTTTCATCAATGTGGTTTCTACAAATTCTTTTGCTTCGTCCGGGGACATTCCACCATGCTCGGAACAGATTTCTATTAGTGTAGAGTGTACATCCTTGGCCATGTAATTCTTGTCTCCGCAGACATAGAAATATCCTCCTCCGTCTATCCAGTTCCATATTTCCTCACCATTTTTCTTCATTAGGTGCTGAACATACACTTTCTCAGAGCCTTGTCTAGACCATGCTAAATCATGCTTATCTAGTACTCCTCTCTCTTTCCAAGATTCCATCTCATCACGATAGTAGTACTCGCCCTCTTCAGTCCAGTCGCCAAAGAACAACCAGTTCCTACCTGTATCGCCATTGATATCCCTCTGCTGGAGGAACGCTCTGAATGGGGCTATTCCTGTACCCGGACCTACCATAATCGCATCTGCTGATCCAACTTCTGGGAGTACGAAAGATCTTGTTGGAGACATGAACACTCCAATCTCTGTCTGGTTGACTTCGCACCTGTCTGCTAAGAATCCCGTACAGAGTCCAGTTTTATCCCTGTCATGATGGTTATATCTGACTATTCCCACCGTGAGATGTACAGTTCCTGGCTCATGATCTGGGCTACTGGCTATGGAGTATAATCTTGGCTTGAGGCGATCCATCCCTTCCACAAGTTGTTGTGCTGTGAACCCAATATGGCCAAAGTCTGAGAGGGCGTCTACATAGTCTCGTGACCACATGTAGTCTTCCATTGCTTTGGGGTCTGATGTCAACTCATTCCAGAGATTCTCTGATGGATTAGATGGCATTCCGATTTCCACATATTGTTCAGGGACATCACCATCATCCCCGGAACCAGACCAGTCCATCAGTACAGTCCCATCCCGAGAGGAGGACCTTTTCCTACTGACTATCTTGATATCTATACTGGAAGAAGATGATACTACCCTGGGGCCGAGGGACTCGATCCATTTCTTGGATACCCTGTGGATCTCATACTTGTCGATCAAGGCATCCCTTAGACTAAATTCACCAGCGTGTGTTTCAACGGTTTCTTCACCAGTGAGGGAAGTCATTGAAAGAATCTCTTGAACTACTTCTGGGGGGCCGCGTGGAACAACCCCCAGAGCGTCCCCTGCCTTGTAATTGAGTCCTGAGTCCCCTAATTGGAAGACAATGTGCCTAGTCTCCTTACCAGAGCCCTCTCCATTTAGAACGTAGTTTTCTGAAATATTGGTAGAGTATGGATTCTTGGCATTCCACTGCGATTTATCTGATTTCTTTGGAGCTTCTACACCTGATGTTTCTTCTACAGAAGTAACAGAAGTCGATGAAGAATCATTATCTACATCCATTGGATCATCTTCGATTGCAGCCATTAACGGTAGAACGGCGGCAGTCCACTCTGCTGCTGGGCCCTCGTAGTCAACGTCACAATCGACTCTCTGATGGACTCTTTTAGCCCCCATCGTCTCAAACCACGCATCCCACTCCTTTCCCGATTCACAGAACAAATCGTAAGATGTGTCCCCCAAAGCTAGGACAGAGAAATTCAAGCCATTGAGATCTGTTATGGATCCCGCGTTTGCGGCCTCCCAAAGATCTTCGGCGTTGTCAGGTTGCTCTCCGTCCCCCCAAGTGCTGCAGTAGACTAAGATTCTCTTCTGGTTAGTCAAATCATTAATTTGAATTTCATCCATGGATTTTACAGAGGGATTTAGGCCATGGTTCGCACAGTCTTTGCCCGCCTGTTCGGCGAGCTCTTCTGAATTTCCAGATTGAGAACCATACAGAATGAGAATAGAACGGGGTTCGGACACCATATCCCTCATCTCTGTCGGGATAATGCTCGTTTATGAATAAATGTAATGCTAGATCTCTACAAAGTGCAAAAAAGGCGATGGGGTCAAGTCATGGACCACTCTCGCAATGCCGTGCCAAGAGTTGATTTCCTGGGAACTGGGAATGCTTTCTCGCCCCATGGCAGGATGCACGCACTAGCCATAATAGATGGATCGATACTAATCGACACTCCGCCTACACTACTTACCCAACTAAGAAGATCTGGTTTTTCAGGAGATGATATAGAGCATATTTTATTCACTCATTGGCATGGGGATCATAATTTTGGATTTCCATTCTTGATGCTCGATAGGAAGTATATTTCAAACAGGGATGCAAAAGTAGGTTTGGATGTTTACCTAAGGCCAGGGGGAAGAAATACTCTTGGAAGCTTATGCAGATTGGGGTTCCCCGGAAGTCTGGAGGCTTTGGATCAAATGATAGACTGGCATGAATCAGAGCATGAAGTGATTGGCGATACTGGTTGGAAATTCTACAGGTTTCCAGTTCTTCACAATCCTGAAACCGATCCCCATGGCTACGAACTCGTGCATGAATCTAACTTTCGCCTACTCCACTGTGGTGATTCTGGGCCCTGTGATGAAATTGATAATCGGGCAGGGAGAGCGGATGTAATTATCGTAGAGATGGGAATGCCAGATATTGGTGAGTTCCCTCATCACCACCGTCCTTCGGACGTAGTAGAATTGGCCTACAGAAATCCTCATGCTAAGATTTTAGTTACACACAATTACTCTTCTGGAAAGGGATTTAAGGAAGGGTTTGAGATTCCGAATCTTCCCGATACTATCTGTCAGTTGGAAGATGGAGATAGCTTGATTATCGATGAAGAAGGGTCATTTGAGATTATAAGAAAAAACTAAAAAAAATAACTAGCATATAACTATGAGAAATATTTTCATGATCGGTCAAGCTTGATTGTCATAATCTAGAGCCAACGTTATTATAGATTTGAGATGTATGATAATTCAACACTGATAATATTACTTTATGATTGTTATTTCATTCTAAGTGTAATAACTACATCTAGTAAAAATAAATATTTTCGTTGTACTGCTAGATAATTATTTACATTAAAATGAGTATGGTGTAGAAAGTAAACTTCTATTTCACTTAGTACGATAAACCTGACATAAACCTAATTTCTACAGAGAGTCTTATTATCTGGAGCTTACTCGCTCTAACTCCACGTTTGCTAATCGACTACTCTGATGGGGAGTGGGAAAGGTGTGGAAGTGGGACGACTTGGAGTGTTAAGAAATGGAAGGAAACATTTTCGAAAAGATTCTTGGTCAAGAGAGTCTATTCATAGACAGGAAGATGTTTGATCATGCCTTTGAACCCGATAGCCTCCCTCACAGAGGCAATGAAGTGGACTCTCTTGTTAGGAATCTAGTAGACGCATTGAATGGGCACATTCCCTCAAATATGCTCCTATACGGAGTACCTGGTTCTGGTAAGACTGTAGTCACTAGGTACGTTCTGTCCCAGCTACTTGACAAGGGGTTGGAAATGGGTGAGCCAGTCTTCAGTTATGAGATAAATTGTCGAAATATAGACACTAAGTACAGAGTGGTTCAGAACATCGCCTCGCATCTTTCCAGAAGGGGAGACTCGCCAATTCCATTCACAGGGTGGCCAACGGATAGAGTATTGGATACTCTAGTTTCAAGGATGGACAGGGAAGGTGGTGTCCACATTATCGTTCTTGATGAAATAGATAACCTAGTGGCTAGAGCTGGAGATGGCATACTGTATAATCTTACGAACTTGAATACGATTCTTAAGTCATCAAGATGTTGTATCATTGGAATCAGTAATGACTTACACTTCACACAGCATCTTGATCCGAGAGTAAGTTCCAGATTGAGTCAAGAAGACTTGGTTTTCCATCCTTATGGGGCAATCCAGATTCAGGACATACTGGAAGAGAGGATAATTGCGGGACTCAGGGATAATTCTTTGGATGGCGGAGTTATTGAGCTCTGCTCTGCATTAGCAGCACAAGAACACGGAGATGCCAGGAGGGCGTTAGATCTTCTCAGAATTTCTGTACAAAAGGCAGAGCAACAGGGTCATGATTTGGTCTCTCCTTCGCATGTAAGGCTTGCACAGAGTCAACTTGAATACGATCAAGTAACACCCGTTCTCAAGACCCTCCCCCTGCATCAGAAACTGGTGCTATTCTCTATCAAACTGAATGAGGAAAACGGCCTTAGGAATATTAGCACTGGAGAAGTTTACAGGACCTATTCTGACGCATGCCTGAAAATAGGTGTTGAGCCATTAACAGCAAGACGTATTTCTTCTCTACTTAATGAGCTAGATACGCTCGGAATGATAATGGCGAGAAATGTTAGCAAGGGCAGGGGAGGCAGGAGTAAGCAAGTCAACTCCGCGGTACCTAGTGGAATAGATGTGATACATACATTGAGTAAATCTGAGCCATTGATTGCTCAGGCATCTGAAGAAAAATACGCTCTTCAGAGCAGATTATGATTTTTCATCACTCAGACAATGATTATACAGAAGTCCTAAGTCCCCGGGGCGTTGAACCATGGCTGACTCGGAATGGATGGATTCTTTGACGCGTCCCAGTAAGACCGCGTCTGCTGCATTGACGCTACTGGGATCATGGATTGTTTTCCTCACCGTGGTTAATGTCTCAATAGGTGCGTACTCAGAAGGAAGGAAGGTCTTGTGGATTGACTTCTTTACAGGAGTCAGGGATTCATCAACTACCGATATGGCTTTCGTGATAGATGATGGCATGTTTGGCCTTGTTGGCTTGGCTATCATCGGATTGGGAGCCAGGGGGATGAATAATATTCATGAGTCTGGATTTAGTGGCTGGCTGAGAAATTTGCCGAGCTGTATTATTGGGGGCCTGCTTTCTTCCGAAGGAGGGTCCAATAAGCTGATTTCTAGCTGGTTGATTGCCCTTGGTGTGTTATTCTATCTTGTATGGAGTGTAGTCGAGAATACTTGGGTAGATCCCGGAGTCTATTCAGTTGCAGCTGTTCTGGTATCTTTCGGAGTGGGGATGGGACTTTTAGAAGAGTCTGCGAATTAGAATTTAATCTGAGTTTGTATCCATAGAATCTAGCAGATTCCTACATCTAGACTTTGAGTCCAAATCAGTTAGTCTGATTACTACCCCCTTGCCTGGTTGACCATAGAGAATTACTGTTCCTAGCGGAGCTAGTGGATGTAATATCAAAGGTGCTAGATCTTCCTCTCCCTCTACAATAATGAGAGTCGATCTTGAGGTCTCTTCATCCTCGTTATATCCAAAATTCATCATCGCTTGAAAACAGCAATGGTATAATTCTGGAGTGATAGAGCCCGCTGGATTTCGGCACTTTAACACATGATCGTAGAGATTGTGATCTATTTCTGAAGCTTGATCCCACTTCTCACGCTTTGTCATTCCATCGATAATCGCTATATCCGCTGGTTTGTTTAGGTCTTGAAGAGTTTTTACTGTAACATCCCCTACTGCTATTATCGGACCTGGTTCACCGGAGATTCTTTCTAAAACATCCATCATCGCATTTTCTGGTTGATTCTCATCCCCCTCAACTAGAAGTCCAAAGGGAGTCTTCAGCTTCGCCTCTACCGCTGAATTAAGCGACATAGTAGATTTCCCAATTTCCTCATTTAACCAAGGCCTGCCATCCCTATCTGTGAGTCCCATTCTGATATTTGTACTAGAAACGACTCCCCCATTTCCATCTAGTATGGGGTCGACAATTATTGTATGGAGATTGTTCAATTTATTCTGAGCCCGGATTTTATTTATTTCATCACAGTTCGACATTGTTTCACGTGTACAAATAATTACTTCTGCGGCTTCATGCGAAGGTGCGGGACCATATTCATCTTCAAGAACGTGGAATGAAACTCTATCTCGTAGGTTAGGAGGTAGTGAACTCATAATCAGTTCCTTTCTATCGTCCCATAGCCCTATTCTCTTGTCCTTTCTTTTTGCCAAGATATCACTTGTCATCCATATCTCTAACATATGGCATTCATTGAGTCCGATTTCCAGTAATTTTTGATGCCCTACGTGGAATCTGTCGAAGGTCCCTCCCACTAAACCCAGGGGCTTCATCGGCACCCTGCTAGAGGGAGAAGTCTTGAGGGCTTTGGAAGAATGTGTGCCCCGGGGCGTAACGGCGGCCTTCACAGCTGGGCTCGGGCGCCTGACCCACCCCGGGACGTCTGTCGGACAGTGGGGTAGTCCCTTGATTCATCCCCGATGGGTCCTCAGGGGACCTAACACGGTCCGGCCACCTGATTTGCGCCAGTGTTCATTTCGTCATAGACGATCCCACTGGTCTTCGACAGATGGCTACCCA
The DNA here is from genome assembly GCA_002506825.1 of Euryarchaeota archaeon UBA103. Taxonomy (GTDB): domain Archaea; phylum Thermoplasmatota; class Poseidoniia; order Poseidoniales; family Thalassarchaeaceae; genus MGIIb-O5. The sequence continues at coordinate 62,811 of DAYH01000008.1, read as the reverse complement.
TACGTGGTACCATGTTTCATCCTCAACCTCCGGCGAGGGGGTTTTGTCAACATGGTGTTGCCGTTGGGCGTTTGTCCGCACCCAGTGTAGGAAATGAACCCCACGGTTGGCAAATCCTATTCGAATGTAGCTTTTGATAGCAAGCCCTCATGGAATCCTGATGACTTCAGGAGTAGTCTTTCAACTACATTCTTGTCACCTCTAATTATTGAACTAATAGTGAAATTAGGCCATTTGTAAACGGGTTGTCCCAGCCACCCGACCAAAGGATGTGTTTTCCCAATTCTTGGAGGCCTATTCTCATTAATTGCATCCAGAGACTCGAGAAGATCTATGAGAGACTCGGCCTCTTCGGGAATCTCTTCCTTTACTCTGAATCTACGAGACAAAAGACCTCTAATTTTAGGTCCGCATCCATCATATTGCAAGTCACTTTTGAAGGGGAATTCACTTTTTGTGCCAACGGGCCTCAAGATTGCGGCTGGCCATGAAATGTTCCTTTCAATTAGCCAAGAAAATACCTTATCCTCTTGGAGTGCCCATTCCAGTAAATCAGAAGAGATATGCGCCCACCATTCTAGCGGCAGAGTGTTGATTATCTGCTCTACATTTTCAATGGTGGGCTCCTCCTTTCTGACGATTAGCAGGTTTAGTGTGGACCACGTTCTGATATCATGGCCAAATGGTAGTTCGTCTGCCCTAGAAAGTATTTTTTCCAATATTTCTCTAGTTCTCTCTTCTCTAAAATTATCATCTGAAGAAATTAACCATAACAATCCTTGCAGAGTCTTGACGGAGCGAGTCGGGGGGTTAGCTAGCCATACTTCTAATGCCCAGTCTAGTAAATCTGCATGTAGCGATTCGGGTAACCAAGCTGAATTCGCCAATAATTGTGATGCGACCCAAGATGAGCCTCTTGTGGCATTCATTGAGTCTATCGTGGGCCTCGATCTGAGTGCAGAGTTATGATCAGAACGAAGTAGTCTGGTAAACTCTGTGGAGAATACATCCAAGACAGACTGTGGCGCTACGTCTGCGACTTCAGATAGCCCCTCCAAAGGAAGGAAATCAAAATCTAGTATTGAAAGCCACTCGGGATCAATTCTAGAGCTCAATCTCTGCCACCGAGGCCATCTAGAACGAGGGGTTGATGCGATCCATGATGCGATTGGATATCTAGCTTCCATCCTATTTGCCCAGTCCTCATTTCCCTCGGGATATTGAGATATTGCAGACTTGATTATTGACATATATTCCTGATCTTCAATGGTAGAGACTGAGCTCTTGAGTTTGCTCATAATGTGATCATTCTTTTCCCCTGTGAGTGAGATATCGTGAGGATCTGGGGAATGAAGCACTGGATCTACGATTCTTACTGGCATATCCTTGCCCCCAATGGTTCTGAGGCTCATCCAAGGAAGTGGCCTCAGAGGATCGATTGTCAGAGTATCTAGATTCGAGAAGAGTTGGAGTCTTTTTTCCACTAATGCCATCCTTAAATTTTTACTAGAGGACACCAAATTTAGTAAATCCTTAGAAGTATCTTTTGGAATATCAATGACCAAGGGAGGAACCACTTCTGTCGAAATCGCCCATCTAGTCAGTGATTCTGAAGCTGCCTTTCCGAGCCCCCTGGTGTCCAGAAGTCTGGGTATGATTTCTGATGATGAGAACTCTGATTTGCCCCAGTCTTGCCTAAATCTCCTCCATGTTGAGTCCTCGGTTCTGACTCTTCTAGTTCCCAATACTCTATCTTTCAATGCTTGGCACCTCCTCGATCTCTCCGATTCAGAGAGACGAGGATGAGCTACAGAAACCCAGTGTTCAAGAGATTCAATGGGGTATTTATCGCCTTCTGACTCGAACCCACTGAGATCAGCAATGATCAATGAGCCATTTCTAGATGCCTTGAGGAGCATGGACCTTGGAAGCCTTTCAGACGCTACTGCTACTATAGGAGAGGCGGGTCTGATATCTGGAGCCATTTCGTGGCATCTTGCAAGAACCCATTGACCCCTATGCATAGATGCTTCCGGGAGTGGAGGCTTTGGCCTGTGAATCGGGCCTGAGAACCATTTTCCAGGTGCTATAGCGATTGGTCGTTCCTCGTCCAACAACTTGGCCCTAACTATGCCAATGACGGATTCACTCTCTGTAAATGTTTCAATTTTCTCCTTGTCATATACTGGAGGAGATGCCCTATATTCATTGGATGACAGGTCGATCCATCTCGGCGATCTTTCCTTCAGCACCGCCCAGCTCCAAGGAACCCCCTCAGTTCCACTGGAGAATTGTTTCATTTCTATTTCGGGAGGGGGCCTGTCAGGAATTGGTATGAGGGGCGAAGAAGGTTGTACCAACAAGCCCAATAGAAGATTTGGACCATCGCGAAAAAGTATGCAATAATCCCCATGTTCTCTCGAGATCGGGATTGCCTCTGAGGCCAATGCCAATTCATCTGACTTTATTGCTAACCATCCAGACTCAGTGAGATGTAGTTTCGCCCCTCTGCTTCCAGCAGGCATATCACTGTCTACCAGTGTAGCGTTCCTCAGCCTCCTAATCTCTGCAGAAGCGTGAGGAACCCTGATTCCAGTTGCACTAGCGATCTCACTAACAGTAGATCGCCCCTCTGCCAGGAACCCGAGGATTCGTCTCTTGTTCCTACTTCTGATTTTTGAGGGCGATATTGTTTCGTCGGTATTCACGAAGAATTCGGAATCATTCGACATGATTTACCACCATTGAATCATTCCACATTAGTTATTTGTAATAAAATCATCTGAATAGTTACATTTTATTACATATTTCTACTGGAGAAAGGGTAGGTTCCATTTCAACACTGAATTCTTACATCGTAATTATGCCATTTACTGTGATGATAGGTAACTAAAGTTGGCTAAATCGTACAGAACGGTTATATCAGTGTCTGCTATCCTGTGTACATCGGGTAAGTAACGGGGACCGGTAATCAGGAGAGACGGGAAGATATGACATCGGATAATATCCGAAAAATGATCAGGAAGTTCGTTTCTAAGAGGCCTAGGAATACGGCTGAAATAGCTAATTGGTTGGAAGGAAAGTCAGAGTTCGGAAATATACACAACGATATCTCGGGCGTACTAGAATCTGACAGCTCGATAGTCAGGATCGGCACAATTAGGAGAAGCGGCATTTCTGGTCGCGAATACCCACTGTCAGAATGGGCAACTGAAGAGTGGGTAGCTCATCACGAGCGTGAAAAGCCCATTAAGGAGGAGTAAAAAAATGAGAACTACAAGACTTAGGCAAAAAATCAAGAAATTCCTGCACTCGAGAGGCGAGGCGAATACTACTGAAATACTGGAACATGTGAATACAACAATGAGGCATGGTACCACTCCCCAACAACTTGGAAATGTTCTCTCCAAGGATAAAGATATCATGAAGGTTGCAACCACCAAGAGAGGCGGTGCCCTATCTGGACGGTATGAAATATGTGTCTGGCAACTAAGGCCCGGAGTTCTTGAGGGAGAGAACTGATTCTCCCTTCTTAGAATCAGAAGATCTCTAAAATCTTCTAATAGGTTACTAACACTAAATTTACATTTCTAAATCAGTGGACCAGTTGCCACTACGAGCGAGACTATTCATTGCGGCTCGGTGGGCGAAGGCATTCTGACTTTCTACCTTGGAGTCGTTCGCCCAAGTCTGCAAAGCGTGTGCAAGCAGAGCCCTTCCATATGAGTAAGACAATTGCCATGGATGTTCAATATCCATTGAATTCATCAAATTAAGATGAGCGGTGGCATCTTCGTCAGATTGACCCCCTGACAGGAAAACAATTCCCTCAACTTCCCCGGGAACATTATTGGAAAGACAATCCACAGTAAGATTGGCTACCTCTTCCCTGGAAATCTGTTCCTCTGATTCCTTTCCGGCCATTATCATGTTTGGCTTGAGTAGGGCCCCTGGGAGATGGACTCCTTGATTTAGGCAATCTTTGAATGTCTGAGAAAGGATTTCAGAAGTAACCTGGTAGCATTTCTCTGCGTTATGATTTCCTTCCATGAGGACCTCTGGCTCAATTATGGGAACTAATCCTTGCTCTTGGCAAATTGATGCGTATCGGGCTAAGGCATGGGCATTGGTAGAGATATTGGCTGAACTAGGCATGTTTTCTCCAATCTTAATGACTGCGCGCCATTTGGCGAACCGCGCTCCCATAGAGAAATACTCGGCACATCGATCCCTGAGTCCATCTAGTCCCTCTGTGATTTTCTCACCTGAGTGATTAGCTAGATCTTTGGCCCCAGTGTCAACCTTGATTCCCGGGTGGACTCCTCTGCTAGCTAGATACTCTGGAATAGGGGTCCCATCATCCATGACCTGACGGATTGTTTCATCAAAGAGAATGACTCCGCTAATAGCGGACTCATATCCATCTGTTGCAAATATGTTAGCCCTGTACTTTCTTCGAGTCTCGGGGGATGGTTCGATACCCACTGCCTCCAATCTGCTGGACATTGTTCCATTACTTTCATCTGCTGCCAGAATTCCCTTCCCGGACGCTACCAATTCCCTTGCTGTCTTCTCAAGAAGTTGCTTATCCATATCCACCACCGATTGCTACGAGTGAGTTATGAGAAATTAATCCATCGTTGAAAGGATTTGTTTAGAAGAGCTAGAATTTTCTAGTGGATGAGACAAATTTGTGAATTCCAGAAGATACGTCAATAATTTCTGAATGTACCGTTGCCTTTCCGTCCTTATGGAATTCAACTCCCTTGGTTCTTCCATCACAAACTCCAGAGCTAATGAATATGGAGTCATCTGAAGAGCATAGATCATCCCTGTCCCACAGTCTCTCGATATCTCCTTCGATCATTCTTTCGGCTCTCTCTCTATGGCCGTCATTCTTGAAAACCAATCTTCCCTGAAAGGGAGCGCCTAGGCCTCTGAGAGCTGTTGCGGTAATGACGCCCTCCGGGGCCGCCCCTATTCCCATTAGCATGTCAATATCGGAACCTGGATCTGCTGCATTTAGTGCCGCGGATACATCTCCATCTCCAATCCTTATCACGTTGGCACCAAAATCATTGATCTCTCTGATTAGGACATCATGTCTGGGGCGATCCATTACCACCACATTGAGTTCCTTAGGAGCCTTTCCCAGTACCTCACATGCCGACTCTAGATTGTAGGAAGTCTCTGCGTCGAGGCTTAATTCTCCGAGTAATTCCTTCGGTCCTGCAATTTTGTTCATATAGCAGTCTGGAGCGTGTAAAAGTGATCCCTTTGGTGCGGCCGCTAAGACCGCCACTGCATTAGGAAGATCATTTGCTACATGATTTGTACATTCCAGTGGATCTACCGCAATATCTATGCTCGGAGCTCCGGGGACTCCTTGCATCGATCCAAGTGGCTCACCAATCCAAAGCATGGGGGCATCGTCTCTCTCTCCTTCTCCTATGGCCACCCTGCCATCGAATGGCACGGTATCAAAGACGGCCCTCATTGCCTCAACGGCGGCTCCATCAGCCGCCTTACCGTCTCCTTTTCCCCTCCAGGGAGATGCGGCTACTGCCGCCGCCTCAGTGGCTTGGAGGAAGAAATTCGCCAGATCCGATGTCGCCATGTACGTGCGAAGGGTAACTGGTCATTCAATTGTGCGGCTGCCCCTTCTTCTTTTCTAAAACTCTGATTCCTTCAATACATGTGTCGAGATATTGTCCGTTTGAGTCTTTCTCGGTGGATTTGAGCATATCGAAAGCGCATAGCAGACCAGCGCTTACTCCGCATAGAGCCTCCATCTCGACGCCTGTGGTCCAGTGAGTACTTACTGTGACGGTGCATCTCAAACCAATGGGTTCTATCGTCCAATCAACCGAGCACCCCTCTACTGGAACAGAATGACAGTGAGGGATGGTCCGAGGGGTTTCTTTGACAGCTTGAATGGCGGCTACAGTGGATGCCTCCCTGACATCTCCTTTGATTGACTTCCCGTCGGAGACGATACTCAGACTTTCCTTGGATAGCTTCAGTATTCCCGTAGCCTCGGCTTTCCTGAATACCACTCTCTTGGAACCAATATCTACAATACCAACTCTTTTTCCATCCATCTTACTGACTAATGGGAGGGGGGTTTTACTAATAGGTAATCTGGATAGCGATCCGATTGAATGGAAGGATTATTTCATCCTAAGCCAGATTTCCAAGACTCGCCCTCTGTTGTGACTTCTTTCTTCCAAAGAGGTGCCTGCGACTTTAATTCATCCATTATCCAAGAACAAGCTGCAAATCCTGCTACTCTATGAGGAGAGGCAACATGTATGCAGACAATAGGTTCAGATGGCAAAACTACTCCTGTCCTGTGCGCTATTACGACGGAGTTAATTTCAAACTCTGACACAGCATTACGTCCAATTTTTTCCAGGGCGATAGGTAGCTCTTTGTCCCAATGATCGAATTCTAATCTCTCCACCATAGAATTTCCCTCAGACTCCCTAGTAATTCCGATAAATGAGACAATACTTCCACATCCTTCTGTTTCCAGAATCTTTCTTAGAGAGTCTGGATTGAGGACTTCTGCCTCAACTGAGATATGTACTGACATAGTTGCGCATCCCCTTACTCGACTTGAATTAGCCGGAAGAGACCCAACTGTTGAAGCGTATGACATAAGTCGGTTATTCGTGGAAAGAGGGCCCGTACACATTCTCGGAGCCGGCCTGTCTGGACTGTCGGCGGCTACCATACTGGCCAATGCGGGTATTGAAGTCCATGTTCACGAAATTAGAGGCGATAGTGGCGCGAGGTTCGATGGAGATTTCCAAGGACTTGAAAATTGGACGACCGGGGATGACTTCTTCGAAGACATGCGTGAATGGGGCCTTGATCCTGAATCTTTCAAATCCGATGCGTTCGGCGTCGTAGATCTAATCCATCCAGACGATGTGATCACCCAACCTAGAACTGAAGGTATTGCATTCAGGGTAGTCGAGAGAGGTACTGATGAGCATTGCATAGATCAGGGCTTCAAGAGAATGGCAATTGCCGCCGGAGCAAAAATACACTACAACTCCAGAAGAGACCCGCAGGATTGCCAAATTATTGCAGCGGGACCTAAGGAGTCTAGTGCGATAGCTTTTGGAGAAGTTTTTCATACGGATCATCCGAATCATGTATCATTCCAATTAAATGATAAATTGGCCCCTGGTGCTTATTCATACCTGATAATAATCGATGGAGTTGGACTCATCTGTACCTGTCTTTGGAGAAAACAGAAAAAGAGCGGTAGATATCTGAATGAAACCATAGCCTGGTATGAGAAGCATTACGAGTTGAATCGAAAGCCAATCAAGAGAGTCGGCGGCAAAGGGGATTTTTCTATTCCTGATAGATACCTACATGATGGGAGATTCTACGTAGGGGAAGCTGGTGGACTTCAAGATTTCATGTGGGGTTTTGGGATGAGATATGCCATAACTAGTGGGTCTTTGGCGGCCAAATCAATACTTGGCGAGTGTGACTACGAAGAAGAAATTAGGAAACGCTTAGTACCGCTGATTAAGGTCAGTGCTACAAATCGATTCCTTATGAACAGGATTGGAGATAGAGGATTCAAGATGGTTGCACGATATTGGATGAGAGATCAAAAGAAGAAGGGCGATGGATTGGAATTTATGCGCTGGGTTTACACTCCTGGGATAATCAGAAAGATGATGTGGCCCATTGCAAAATTAGCCATGCTCAGGAGAAAGAAGATGAATGATGGGAGGACGGTGACTAGGATGCCCTTCCGTAGATCGCTTAGAAGGGATTCTTGGGAGCAGAGTGAGGAGGCTCTTAAAATTGGAGAGCAGTGGAAGGAAGTTAAGAAAACAGGGGGTTCCGTATCCTTCCCAGATAGTGATACTTGACTCCCCGGTGCTTTCCGTTTGATTGATATGGCCCTCCCTTGTGGAAAGGTCATGACGTCATGGCCCGAACTTCAGCCGATGAAGAACAACTTGGTAAACTATGGAGTAACAGAGAACGGCATAGCGATAATCGAACTATGCTCGGACTCTGCTGGTGAGCCGCTCACTGAGGGAAAAACTCCTGTAAATACATACACTAGAGAGATGTGGCACGATATTGATGATGCGATACTAAGTGCGAGATTTGATGATGATGTATCTGTTATTCTAATCACTGGATATGGTGAGAAATTCTTCTCCGCTGGTGCCAGTATCAAGTACCTAAACAAACTGACTCCGAGGTACAAGTATTTCTTCTGCCTTCATGCTAATGAGACTCTTTCTCGTTTGGAGCAAACTCCCAAGCTTGTCATAGCCGCTTTGAATGGGCATACCGTTGGAGGAGGCTTGGAAATAGCTATGGCTGCGGATATCAGAGTTGCTAGAAAGGGAAATTTCCAAGTCGGACTTCCTGAAGTGGCACTTGGCGTCCTTGCAGGTACTGGAGGGACTGCTCGTTTATCCAGACTTGTCGGCAAGGCAAAAGCCATGGAGATAATGGTGACAGGGAGAAAATTCTCCTTTGAGGAATCGAGAGAAATGGATCTCGTTCACGATATATATGACTCAATGTCACTTGAAGAGTTTCACCAGGATATTCTAGACTACGCAGGAAGATTTACTCTGCCCTTCGCCGCGGCAAAGGCCATTGGCAATATCAAGAGAAGTGTCCAAAGTGGCCTAGAGATTCCCCTGGAGTATCACTTGGCCTTGGAGAGGGAGTTGCAATCTGATTTATTCCAATCCAACGATGCCAAAGCAGGAATCAAGGCATATGTAGAGACTAAGACCCCGAGATTTGAAGGGAACTGATCATAAATTTGTCGAATCTATGATACGTCGTTTGATATACCTGTTATTCAAGCGAGGGTTATGGCAGATACTGAGATAGTAGAGAGTTACAGTCAAAACTTTGAGTCTTGGATTAATGACTTCAGTGAGTGGCAGACGAGAATTGGTTTCGATCCATCATGGCTCGGAGATTACAGGTTTGATATCAAATTTGATTGGGATACTGCGGGTAGCGAGATAGAGTTCGGAGATTTCCAAGGAATGCCAAAGTGGGAGCGTAGGATGCAGATTCCTCAGCAGAACATTATGGATGCAATCATCAACATGGTAAGCGTTCAGGGAGATACAGAGTTTGCAAGTGTGGAGCAACAGAACCACTTACTAGCTTCAGCACCCACGGAATATGATAGAAAGTCTGCACTTAGGATAATGTGTGAAGAACAAAGGCATGGCTGGCAGATGGCATATCTATTGTGCACATTTTTCGGAGAGCAAGGCGTTAGAGAGGCGTCCAAGCTTTTGGAGAGGAATGCCCAAGAGGGAACCAGAATTCTAGGTTCATTCAACGAGCCTATTGACCACTGGCTTGATTTCTTCTGCTTCACTCACTTCATAGACAGAGATGGAAAGTACCAGCTTAAGATGCTGAGTACATCATCATTCAAACCACTCGCAGCAAGTATGGGACCGATGCTGAAAGAGGAGTCCTTCCACTTGGGCACAGGTGCAAACGGACTGCGAAGAATTGTCAAGCAGGGCGTCATTCCAATCTCCATGCTACAGAAATACATCAACAAGTGGGTCAGTACGGGACTCGATCTATTTGGAACCGATGACTCGACCAGTGCTCAGTGGGCTTACGTCTATGGCGTCAAAGGAAGATATGACGAGCGAGAGTCCGATATCGACGCAGACAGGGCGCACTTGAATGAGGCTAGCAGAGACCTATACTTTGAGGAACTGAGGAGGGAAATGGTCAGAATCAGTAAGTCTCGGAAGGAAGGGGAGCCAGAGCTTTATCTCCCATCTGATAAGTTCAAGAGAGGTATCGGCAAGTATGCGGGAGAGAAGTTCACTGTTCACGGGGAAGTTTTCGAAGGGAGCGACAGTGAGTATGAGGCTTACCTGGAGACTGTAATTCCAACTGATGAAGATGAACATAAGCTAATCAACGATTACATGAAGAAAGAGTGGATTCAGTACAGAGAGTGGAAAGGCTAGTGGAGGTGGATTAATGCAATTTCACTCATTGACCGTTTTTGACAAAGAGAAGTGTGCTCACTTCTTCGAGCACCTTACCGATTATTTCTACAAACACCACCATTCAGATGAAGAATCCGCAGATACCTATGAGAATCTTCTGTATACGGTGAAACGCCCATACACTGCTGGGATGCTCGATCAAATAGATGACTGGATGGGACTCCCAAAGAGACAGTGGAGGGAAGAAACACAGAGAGAAGTAATGCTCTCCCTCTATGCAATCAGATACCCAGATACCTTGCTACTTGAAAGTCTAACTGAAAAGCCCAAGTCCGATATCAGGAGGCTCTCTGCTTACCTTCACTTCACACACCACACCTACTCTATTTGGGACGAAGATACTAGGAAGGGGCTAGAAAGGCTTGGAATAATGATTCCCGCCACTGAAGAGGCGGATCCTTTCATCTACGGGGCATATGTGTCTGCCATTGAGCTACTAAAGGATGTGGCCCCGTTTACTTGCTTCCTTGAACATGACGTTCCGCGGCAGAGGTTGTTTCAGTCAGCTCTGGCCGCTTATGGCCGTGAAGCTTGAGTACGTCTTATTTCTTGAACTGTCTTCGAGGTAGCGTGAGTGTGCGTAGCGTAGCTGTGATTGGAGCCGGAACAATGGGTTCAGGTATCGCTCAGGTTTGTGCCCAGACTGGTTGGGAAACCAGGTTGTATGATGCATTTCCAGATTCCCTCGAGAAAGGTATGTTTTCAATTGGTGAGTTTTGGAGAAATGGCATCTCAAGAGGCAAGAATACCGAAGAAGAAGTCAAAAATTGGTCAAATAAATTAGTTGCCTACAATGACCTTGAGGGGGCCTTATCGGGAGTTGATATAGTAATCGAGGCGATCCCAGAGAAAATTGATCTGAAAAGATCGATATTCAGAAAAATAGAGGAGCTTGCACCGGAAAATGCAATTTTGGCCACTAATACCTCTGGATTGAGAATCTCTGAAATTGCATCTGCAGTAAAAACTCCGGAGAGGTTGGTTGGAATGCATTTTTTCAATCCGGTTCCAATAATGAAGCTATTAGAAGTGATCAAACATGATCTAGCTTCTGACGACATCGTGAGAGAAGTTATTGAGATTGGTGAAGAAATGGGAAAAACTACTATTGTTGTCGGGGACATACCTGGATTTGCAACTAGTAGGCTTGGCGTGGTTTTGGGCAATGAGGCAATTAGAATGTTGGCAGAGGGAGTGGCTAGTGCCAGTGACATTGACACAGCTATGAAGCTGGGTTATAGGCACCCGATGGGACCTCTAGAGCTATCTGACTTAGTGGGCCTAGACGTACGTAGAGATATTTTGAATAATCTTGCAGAGTCGTTCAGTGACTCTTCCTATCTCCCTCACCCCCTGCTAGACAGACTGGTAGAATCTGGAGAATTGGGGAAGAAGACTGGTCGTGGTATTTACGACTGGTCTGAAGAAGGAAAATCAGAGAGAGAAGATCTGTGAGCTGGTACCGTGCAGGAGATTTTCATTGAGGGGATAGGTATTGTCGCCGGCTCCCTAGGCGTAATTGCATGGATACCTCAAATTAGAGAGGTTTGGATAGAGGGTTTGCATGAGGGGATATCACTACCGACCTTCTTCCTTGTATCTACGGCCTTGGTTCTTTGGCTGATATATGGAATTTTAGTAGGTTCGATATCTATAATTGTAGCAAATATAGCCGCTTTAGCATGTATTATATCACTCATTGTGGGAGTGGTGAGACTACGTAATTCAGAGTCGAATGATGGTGCGAACACCGGGAGTTGAACCCGGGTTAGCAGGTTGGGAACCTGCTGTCATAACCACTAGACCATGTCCGCTTGTTGTCCGGGAGTCGTGATGGGTAGTTTAGCGACTCGGTTTGGGAACTAGGACCTGGCATCTGCCTTCTTCTTCCCTGACTTCCTATTCTGTCTTCGGTTCCTCTTATCTCGATAATTCTTGACACGGTTATCATCAGAACCTTTGCTGAAGCTATTTCTTTTTGAGTTTCTGGAACGTCCTCTTCTACTGCGTTTTTTCTTCCTACTTGAGTGTCCTTCCTTCTTTTCACTTGAGGGAACTAGGTTGAATTCATTCTTTTTCAAATCCTCGGGCCTTGGATCGGTGAATCTTTTTCTTATTCCTACTTCTCTCTGAATTCTATTGTAACTTCTTTGCTCGTTCCTCTTGACAAAGGAGATCACGACTCCGCTATTTCCTGCTCGAGCAGTTCTACCACTCCTATGCTTGTATGCCTTAGAATCGTCAGGAGGATCGTAGTGAATTACACAGTTTATGCCCTCGACATCGATGCCTCTTGCCGCGACATCTGTGGCTACAAGTACCATACTTCTGCCACTACTGAACTTCCTCATTGCTCGGTCCCTCTGCCTTTGGTTCAAACCTCCGTGTAGTGAGGAAAGAGGGACACTGTCTAATTGCATCTCGTCACTCAATCTGTCTACTCCTGCCCTAGTTCTACAGAATATGATGCTCCTACCTGCCCTTCTCACTGATTTCACAGCAACCTCTGTCTTCTTTTGTGGCTTGATATTCCAGAAGAGGTGTTCCATACTATCCATACTGATTTCCTTGGGCCCCACCTCAATTCTTACCGGATCGTTCTGATATGACTTTACTAGCTTGGAAACGTCACGATCAAGAGTAGCGCTGAAAAGTATCATTTGAGGTTCACTGGTACACTTATCAATAATTCTGCAGACTGGTTCCATGAATCCCATATCCGCCATTCGATCAGCTTCATCGAGAACTACTATGCCGACATCTTCCAGTGATAGTGCCTTTCTCTTTAGCAAATCTAGGAGTCGCCCCGGGCAAGCGACTAGGATTTCCACTCCCTTCTCCAAACCTCTAAGTTGCTTTCCGTATGATGTTCCACCGTATACCGAGAGTACTTTCATCCTTGAGTCCCAAGCTAGTGGATCTAAGACATTCCTGATCTGTTCGGCCAACTCCCTAGTGGGAGTGAGGATTAGTGCAGTGGGCTTCTTTGGTTTCGCAGGAACGGTTCGGGAAATTAATGGAAGTCCAAATGCTAGAGTCTTTCCGGAGCCTGTTGGGGCCCTGCAACAAATATCCCTTCCTTCCATTGCACTGGGGATAGCTTCAATCTGGACTTCGAAGGGCTCAGTGATTCCTTGGTCGGCGAGACAGCTAACCAAAGTTGGCTCGATTCCTAAGTCTGAGAATCGAACCATTTGAAACCCTACAAGACGCCCCCGCGTAGGTACCCTATTTAGTATGGACAGTTGAGTTAGTAAGATTCTGATGAAACAATCAATCTGACCAATTTACGGCTCTACATTCTCTTGCTGTGTCTTCCTGCGGATATAATCAGAGTAATTTCCTGGCCACACCCAGAGGCTCCCATCTCCTGGTAACTCCCATATTGTGTCACAAATCTTGTCCAAGAAGTATCTGTCGTGGCTAACTGTAATGATGGCTCCCTCATAATCTCCAAGGGCTTCCTCAAGAGCCTCCTTGGCATCCGTATCTAGATGATTAGTAGGTTCATCCAGGAGTAACATGTTATTCTCTCCCAGTAGTAATTCTAGTAATGCAATTCTCGCCCTCTCGCCTCCGCTAAGTTTGCCCAGGGGAACAGTAACCATATCCTTGGTGAACTGAAATCTCCCCAGGAGAGATCTGATTTCACCATAGTCCATCCTAGGTCTTAGAGCCCTGACTTGCTCTACAGGGTTAATATCGAAATTCAGGGACCTATGGTCTTGGTGGAAGTATCCTATCTGTACCCCAGGCCTAATGTCGATTTTACCGGAGTCGAGTTTGACCTCTCCGGTTATCAGTCTCAATAAAGTGGTTTTTCCAGCTCCGTTTGGGCCAACTACTCCTATTTTCTGACCTCTCCTAACGCCCACTTCAAGTCCATTAATAATCGGTCTTTTTAGACCATCGAATATAAGCTTGGCATTATGAAAATCTAGAACCTCGAGGCTACTCTTCTCAATTGATTTTAGATTGAACTTAAGATTCTGTCTCTGGCGAGGCTTTAGTGACTTGAGCCACTTTAACTCTCTCTGAGAACGATTGATCATTACGTGTTTTTGAGATACTGATTTATCATACTTATTTGCCCTCTTCATTGATTGCATAGCTCCTAAAAGTCTCTTAATTTCTTTCTGAGCTTTTTCAATTCTATCTTGTAATGTCTGCAAAAATAGCTCTTTCTGATGTAGAAAAGACGTATAATTTCCACTGTATCCCTTTAGATGAGCATCTTGGATCTCAACAATATTATTGCATACACGATCCAAAAAGTATCTGTCGTGGCTAACTATCACCAATGCGCCATCGAATGTGTTCAAGAATTTCTCCAACCAATCGAGGGTGTGGAAATCTAGGTGATTGGTGGGCTCGTCTAGGAAGAAGACGTCTATCTCCCTCAATCCTACCAACTGCCTAGCCAGTGCTACCTTGGCCCTCTCTCCGCCTGATAATGAAGAGAGAGGCATGTCCATTGGATGGTGTGCGAGATCTAATGCCTTCAGAATCTCCTGTGCGTGACCGGCAACATCTCCTCCACCAGATCTTGCCATCAGACTCTGGAGTTCTTGATACCTATCCATGGCTGGTTGCCAGTCTCGATCGTAGAATCCAGGATCGGCCATCATTTCCTCGATCTTGGAAATCTCATCTTCCAATTCTTGAAACTGTCTTCCTCTCCTGTTTAGTTCCTCACCTAAAGTTGCTTCCTCGACGATATCTCTTATCTGAGTAAGGAACGCTAGCCTCAGACCGGCGGCGTAAGTAACATCCCCTAGATCCTGATCTTGATTACTAATTGTTCTGAGAAGAGTTGTCTTCCCGGCGCCATTATGTCCCACTACACCGATTCGATCGCCTTCATCTATCCTAAGGTTGATTCCCTCTAGAACAGTGAGTGGCCCGAAGGCCCGATGGACATCATCGAGTCGTATTAGCTCCCTTGCCACGAGACTGCGCGTGGACTTGTGTTGAAGTGCTCATCGGTACAATTGCCCAATTAGGATGGCAATGCTCATGAATGACAGTGTGTCGTTCACATATATGGCGTCGATTAAGGAATATTGGAAATCATTAGACGGAAGGAAAAAACTGTTATCTCTTTCAACTGTGGTATTGATGGTAATTGGTTCTGGATACGTTGGCATCGGGTATGTGATTGCATCACAATCATTGGCGATTAATCCTGGTTGTGGGATGTGGTCAGAAAATACTCCTTCAAACTGGGATGCAGATGATGATTGGGAAAGTTTTGAACCTTGGCCAGATGCAGAAGAGCGTGTAGATATACGCAGGAATTTTGATGTTTCCTCATATCAAATGTCTTCTTATGAGGATGTTTCATTCACCCCAAGAGGGGACGCAGACATTACGCTTCGTGGTTGGTATGTAGAAGTCGATCCTAATGCCCCCGTGGTGATTCTCACACACGGGATGCCAATGAATGGAAAGTGTAAACCAGAGATGTTACTTATGCAGGCTTACTTTTCCGAAGGGGGCATCAATACCCTTTCCTTCGATCTGAGGAATTACGGAGAGAGTGATGTTGTTGGGGATTATTTTGCCGTTGGACAAATCGAGTATAAGGATCTGTTAGGCGCATATGACTGGTTGATTGAAAATAAGGGATACCAACCGGGAGAAGTTGGCATGACTGCCATATCTGCTGGAGGCGGGGCCGCAATAGCCTTCGCTGAAGAGCCGGGAATAGGCGCAATGTGGCTTGACAGTGCAGTCTTGGACTTCCCGTTATTGGTTAACAACGAATTAGGAAGGTTGGGTTTTCCAACTATTTTTGCAGGACCAGCGGTAAGAGTTGGGGGATGGCTAGCTGGAGTTGGTCTGGATGAACGCTCGCCCATGGAGGCCGCCGATACTGCTGGAGATAGAGAGGTATTCTTGACACATGGAAAGGACGACCCGAGAGTGTCAATCGTTCATGCGGAGAGATTTGAGACAAGAATGCTTGAGAATGGGGGAAACGTAGACTCTTGGTATGTTGAAGATAGAGGACATGTAGATGCTATTTGGGGAGACTCTGATGAATATAAGATGAAACTAGTTAGTTTCTTTGAAGCGGCTTTATCCTAGGTTATTTGGCCTAATCAAATCTAACAGATTCCATTTTCCATTCCTCTCCATCATCAGAGCGACTGATGCAGTTGGCATAATTTCTAGTTCGCCTGAGAGTTTCTCAAGAAGCATCTCACATCCGGGGTTATGGCTGATTATCATTTGAGTAGTATTTCCCGGGATACTTTCCACTATTGAAAGAAGAGTCTCTAAGGAGGAAAGATAAAGTCTCTCTTCAATGGATTTTGGGATCACTGAAAGTTCGGGACCTAGGTTTTCCAATGTCTGGATTGTTCTCAAAGAGCTGCTAACAAAGATATGATTTGGCTTCCAACCCCTCTTTAGGATTTCTTTGGCTACACTTGGTGAATCTCTGAGTCCCCTTTCATCCAAAGGCCTGTCATGGTCAACCAGATGAGGATCATCCTTGCTACTATGGGCATGTCTCATGATTACCAAGCGTCTGTTCATATTCTATTCCTCAGAGAATTTGGGATCTCTTTTTTCGATGAAGGCTGAGACTCCCTCTGCGAAATCTGGCGACTGGGAAGAGGATACCATCAAGGCTCTCTCAAATTCCAATTGGGTCTCGAAGAATGTGGATGTGGAAGCGTCAAGGAGTTGCTTTGTCGATCTACGACTATTTTTGGACCACTTTCCCCAATCCTTTGCAGTCTTTATCGAACACTCCAATAGCCCTTCAGAAGAGGTTACCTCATCAACAGCCCCAAATTCAAGAGCTTCTTTAGCTGTCCACACCTCATTATTGAAGAAGAATTTCTTACTTATTTGGCTCCCCACCAGCCTTGGTAGCAACCATGTGGTCCCTCCATCTGGAGATGCACCTAATCCGAAGAAAGCGGCTGCTATTTTTGCTTGTTCTGAGCATATCCTATAGTCTGCGGAGAGAGCTAGTCCAAGACCACCACCAGCCGCCGCACCATTAATAGCGGCAATGAAAACTGTCTCACTAGCTCTGATTTTTAGAATCAGGGAATGGAGGGAGTTTGTCATTTCACTAACCATTTTCCCTATGGTTCCATCATCTATTGCTTCCGCAAATTCATCAATAGGGCCTCCAGCACTAAAGAACCTACCAGAACCCGTAAGGATAACTGCCCTACATGAGGGGTCTTCCATTAGAGATTCTATTTGTCTAACCAATGGCTGGAAATTTTCTGGATTGAAAGTATTTCTAGAAGCTTCCAATGACATAGTTAGGATTGCAACTCCTCCATCTTGACGCTCGAGGGTGGACGACATGATTATCGAAGAGGGGCCTCATTATTGAACTCCATGAAGGTGATAAGTCTGACCTCACTGGGATGTACATGATTACACGAGACGCCATATACATCGGCGGGAAGTGGGTTCCTGCCAGTGGGGAAGAAAAAATTGAGGTCATTAATCCAGCTACAGAGGAAATAATAGGCACCGTACCTGTTGGCTCAAAGAGTGACATAAATGATGCAATTACTGCTGCGAGGTCTGCCTTCTCATCATGGTCTAAATCTAGCATAGAAGTGAGGCAGGGCTATCTAAATGCCATATCTGCCGCTATCTCGGAAAGGGGTGACGAGATTGCAGAGGTTATTACTTCCGAAGTTGGCACCCCAATCAATTATTCAAAAATGGCCATGGTCGGGACCCCTAGGGTAGTTGCTAGGTCGTATGCCAAGATTCTTGACTCGTTTGAATGGGAGGAGGAAGTAAGAAATTCATTGATCGTCAAGGAGCCGATTGGAGTGGTCGGAATGATTACGCCATGGAATTTTCCACTTCATCAGATAATCGGGAAGGTTGCACCTGCGCTAGCTTCTGGCTGTACGATGATTCTGAAACCATCCAAGGAAGCCCCTCTGAACGCATTTATTCTTGCTGATATCATTCATGAATGCGGAGTTCCTGCAGGAGTATTCAACCTAGTTTCTGGACATGGTAGGGAAATTGGAGAGTCTATCTCTTCCCATCCTGACGTAGATATGGTGAGCTTTACTGGTTCCACGGCCGCGGGAGTCAGCGTATCTAAGGCGGCATCAGAAACAGTGAAGAGAGTGACATTAGAGCTCGGTGGAAAGAGTGCGAATATTATCCTCGATGATGCAGACATCGTCAAGGCCGCTAAAATGTCAGTTTATTCTTGTTTCAATAATTCTGGGCAGGAGTGTTCGTCACTAAGCCGTCTTCTCATTCCGTCTAGTCATCGTGATGAGATTATCGAGGTAATTGCTTCCACAATGGAGAGATACACCGTTGGAGACCCTATGAATGAGTCGATTAAGTGCGGACCGATGGTTTCTGAAAGCCAGCGAGAATCTGTCGCTGGATACATTTCCAAAGGTATTACTGAAGGGGCGACTATAATTTCAGGAGGGCTTGGATCACCAGATGGAATCTCGAAGGGTTTCTTTGTAAAGCCGACTGTTTTCGCTGATGTTACCTCGGAAATGACTATCTTTAGAGAGGAGATTTTCGGACCTGTACTTTCCATAAGCACCTATGAGACAGAAGAGGAGGCAATAATGATGGCGAATGACTCTGAGTATGGCCTATCTGGAGGTGTTTGGTCGGGAGACGATGCGCGGGCTATGCGTGTTGCCATGGCGATGAGGACCGGGCAAGTCAGCATCAATGGAGGTGCCTTCAACATCAGTGCCCCATTCGGCGGTTACAAGCTCTCAGGCAATGGGAGGGAGCTTGGTTCCCACGGCCTAGAAGAGTTCCTCGAAGTCAAGGCCATCCAAAGATAGTCCCTAGTTGGATTAATTTCCTACCCATTCAGCATCCTTGCGTTCGAGGAATGCTTGAACTCCAATTTCCTTGTCTTCCGTATCGAACAGAGCGACGAACTCTGATCTTTCAGTCAATACTCCCTCGCTGAATGGCAGTTCCAGTGAAGCGCGAATCGCCCTCTTGGCAACTTTGGTTGTGTAGGGAGATTTCTTTGCGATAATGTTTGCTAAATCCATTGTCGACTCTTCAAGTTCCTCTGGCTTTACCACTTTATTCACCAGCCCAATTTCGAGAGCCTCTTTTGCATTTATCATCTCTCCCGCTAAAACAATCTCCATGGCCTTTCCATATCCAACAAGTCTGGAAAGTCTCTGTGTCCCCCCACCTCCTGGAATTAGTCCCAGATTTATCTCAGGCTGGCCGAAAATTGACCTTTCTGAGGCTATTCTAATATCGCATGATAGAGCGAGTTCGGTCCCTCCTCCTAGGGCGAAACCGTCGACCATGGCTATTGTCGGCTTGGACAGGTTCCAAATCGCTTCCCAAGCATTATCTTCAAAAAATGGCCTTACATCATCCGAGTTCTTGCCTGAAAATTCCGAGATATCTGCACCAGCGGCGAATGAGTGGGGTTTCTTCCTCTTTCCCTCGGGTGGCTCAGATGGAGGTGCCCCTCTGATTACCACACATCTCACTCTATCGTCCGAATCTGCCCTTTTGCATTGTTTTTTTATTGAGAGATGTATTTTTTCGTTTAGTGCATTGAGTTTCTCGGGCCTGTTAAGGGTCCATACAGATACCACTCCCCCGGGAGGGCTTGAGCCATCAATCTCAATATCCGTAACTATCAATACGTCTTCTTCCATGTTTATCGCAGACATGGATGTGGTTTCAACGTATCATTGACTGCCATCTGAATTGACAGGGGG
>DAYH01000008.1:40495-42656 GCA_002506825.1 Euryarchaeota archaeon UBA103 | reverse complement strand
GGGAGCGGCGGCATACCAGAGAGAGGGGGTGTCTGAATCACTTCTTGGAATGGCCCATCAGCTGTTGGTTGCCCTACCTTTTGAGGAATCTCCAATGGTGACCTGATCATCAAAACTCTGTTTGAGTCTATTCTGAAGTAGGTTATTCCCAGAGGCTTTCCAGTATCTGGATTTTCGGGTTCTTCGAAGACCTGAATATCATGTTCTCCGTCTCTGAGCAATGATGCTAGATCCTCGCCATCCTCTGCCTCAGACCACTTCCTGGCCATGGATGCCTTCCTTTCGGCGAGTTTCATCCTTCTTCTTCGCTCTATATCTGAGAGCATCTTCTCTCTTTTCTCTCTCCTCTGGGCGATGAATCCTTCGATTTCTTCTTCTTCATCGGAAACTGCATCTCCCTTAGCAACATATTTCATAGCTATATTAGCACCCTCTGGCAAGGTAGGAGAGTCAATTTTGACTTCCTTGTCATTTGATGATTGGGAGTTTCCTTGGGAAGTCGTGACGGCAGGAAGTGAAGGAGGTGGAATCATTACAGGTAATGGAGGCAATGGCATCATTGGGGAGGTAGATGGCCTTCCTCGTGATCTCCTCATTTCAGAGTCTTCTACTTCGAAGACCTCTATTGATTCATCCTCTGACAGATTCATCTCGGGCTCCAGAGAAGAGTCTATTGATTCAGATTTTTCTCGATTGGGAATAACCATCTTCTCACGGCCGGTAAAAATCAGAAGTGAAGCTAGAGCCAGAAGTACAGTACCTCCAGCTATTCTCTGAGTTAAATCGACCTCCCCTTGGAAAACCAAAAATAGTACTGTGCCTAGAATTAGGGCAGTCCAATTGATCAGTCTTGTCAGAGAAACCATGCCACTCCCAGCCCTGACAGGAGGGGGTATGACTTCACATTGACGGGGGAGTGATGGCCTCAGACAGCGCCTTCAACGATTTCCCTCTATGCGAGAATGTTGATTTTTGTGATTTACTCATTTGCCCGAAGGACAGTCCATTTGCCCCTTCTGGAAAAAAGATTGGATCATAGCCGAAACCACCTTCTCCGAATATATCTTCACCTATCTTGCCTCTGCAGACCCCAGTCTTCACTATTCGAGTACCATTCATCACCAGAACAGTCACCGCCCTGTACTCACCGTGTCTGGATCTTTCTTCGCTCATTAGTTTTAGAATTCCGTTAAGTCCAATTGTCTTGTAAACATATGATGAGTAAACACCTGGAAAACCATTCAATGAGTCAATGAATAGTCCAGAATCCTCGACTAGAATTGCACAGTTCGAAAGTTCTGATTCTGATAACATACTAATGGCCTGCTCAGATTTTGAAATAGCTACTTCCATCAGTTCTGATGACTGTGGTTCAATAAAATCCGGAGGTTGTCCATCGATAGTGAGAAGCTCAACATTGTGCCCGAGTGGCTCGAGATACTCTCTAGCCTCCTCTAATTTTTTTGAGTTTCCTGTTGCGAAGATTATTCTCATTAGACTACCCCATATATCTGACCCTGTTCCTGATTTGATTGAACCTAGAGATTACTGACTCGGGACTATTAGTAGATTCAGTTGATGATGATTCACTGTACCCAATTAGTACTTCATCCATAGCTTTTTCGAGCTCGGAATGACTGGCTGATAGACATTCATTCAATACTTGCAGATCCTGTCCCATGTGCTCCAGTTCTGCAGAAATCCTAGATAGTCCGAAATCGAGTAATGATATGTTTCCTGAGTCATCAATCATTATGTTATGAGTTGTTAAATCCCCATGTGAGAAGCCAAGTTCATGGAGTTCTCTAATTTTTGCACCTATTTTGAACATGTAATCTTCTCCTGTTGGGCCTTCAACTAATGATTCATAGATTGGGTTTCCTCCGAGTTTAGAAAGTACCATCCACCCCTCCTCATGATTTATCTGGAGGAGCCTGGGTGCGGAAAATTCCGTTATCTGTAATCTGGAAAGTACCTTAGCTTCCACGGAAATTCTACTCTTCGTCAGCCTAGCGTCCAATTCCAGATGCCTGTAGCCTCTTCTCCTACGTGACTTGAGTACTGCTGGGATACCTAGCCATAAACCCGAACTTACCCTCGCCTCGGCCCCGATATGAATCATTTCAGACTCTTTCCAATACTGGAAGCATGGGCCGGCCAT
>DAYH01000008.1:0-40090 GCA_002506825.1 Euryarchaeota archaeon UBA103 | reverse complement strand
AGAGGGTTAGTAATGCCGAAGTTATTCTCCGATGAAGAGATTGAATACGAGGCAAAAAGACTGTTTGAAGCAATAGGTCAGAGCTCTCGATGGGATATGAGAATCTGTAGATCG
This sequence comes from Euryarchaeota archaeon UBA103, assembly GCA_002506825.1. GTDB lineage: Archaea > Thermoplasmatota > Poseidoniia > Poseidoniales > Thalassarchaeaceae > MGIIb-O5. The sequence goes on along the minus strand of DAYH01000008.1, from coordinate 39,976 downwards.
ATTTCGCCATTGACATTAGAAATAAACCACTTAAAGAAGCAGAAAGATGTTTTTCTGATAGCTCATTCATATCAAACTCCAGACATAGTCTACGGTGTTGCTGATTCTGTATCAGACAGTTACACTTTATCTAAAGCGGCACGGGATGCCCCCCAGGGGACCATTCTCTTCTCTAGTGTAAGATTCATGGCTGAGACTGCAAAGATTGTCAGTCCTCACAAAATCGTTTTACATCCATCTCCTGATGCTGGTTGCTCTTTGAGTGATGGGATTAATGCAGACGACGTGATCAAATTAAAGGAAAAATACCCGGGCGTTCCTGTAGCATGCTACATCAATACTACAGCCTCGGTTAAGGCGGAATGCGATGTTTGCGTGACTAGCAGCAACTATCTGAAAATATGCGAGAGGCTTCCTGGAGATAAGGTAATTTTTGTTCCGGATAGGTTCATGGGAAAACACATCCAAAAACACCTTGAAGGTAGGAAAGAAGTGATTATTTTCGATGGGGAATGTGAGGTTCATGCCGAGTTCACAGGAGAAAAGGTAATTTCATGGAGAGAAAGAATGAGTTCTATTGGAATCGATCTTCAAGTTCTTGCACATCCGGAATGTGATGCAGGGGTTTTGGAAGAGAGCGATTTTGTCGGAAGTAGTGAGCTTTTGATGAAGGAAGCTATGCGATTAGCCTCGGAGGGGAGTCCTGATATCATGCTAATAACTGAATGCGGGACAGCTGAGAGAGTACTCGCAGAGAGCGAGTACGAAATAAATCTCCTAGGTGCCTGTGTAATGTGCAGGCACATGAAAAGGACTCAATTAGAGGATATTCTACAGGCACTCAGGGCCCCTGAGCCAGATCAAATAATTGAGATTGATGAAAATATTATCGATGGCGCGAAGAAATCACTTGATGAAATGTTTAGGCTCGCTGAATAGAAGAGTCATCTTTCAGACTGTTTCTGTCTTGCCCATGTGAATACTAATGGGATCAACAATACTACTGATGTCTGTAAAATTACAGAGGAATATGGTTCAAAGGTTTCCTCAAGATTATACCATTTCAACTCTGCTTCGCCATTATTTCCGGTTTCAATCCATCCAACACCACCCAAAAGAGCCTGTGGGCTAGAATGGCTTTCATCCTCATCGAATGTCAGTTGTTCAGTCTGATTTGATTCTATTTGATAGATGAAGACTTGATTTGTCTCAGATTCCTCGGGATTGGATGCCCCTGGTTGAAATCTAGGGATTTGGAGAAAGGCGACATTTCCATTTCCTATACTAGGGGAGGACGATTCCCATATCGGAGTAGATATCATGGTCTGCATGCCGGAAAATGCATCTGTAAAGACTGTTCTATTTATTGGCCCTACGTCCACTACAGCCACAACTGATTGGCCATCAATTGCAATATCTACAATATTGGATTTTGAGTAATTTATTTCCACTCCAGACTGTTCAGATAAAAATTCATCCTGTGCTTCGTCGGCAATTACGTCTAGGTAGATTGCCGTAGTAGAGCTGGCTTCAGTAAGTGATGAAATATACACTGTCGGACCTAATGAATCGTCGTATATTGACCATGCTACAGAGTTTCCGGATACCTCTAACGTTTCTACCTCATTGGGTATGCCCTCTAGATCTAAGATTTCTTGTTCTGAGTTCATCTTCAGAATACTGTCTTCGGTCAACATCACTATGAGGGGATTGCCATTTCCATCATATCCGATATCAGAAATCTCAATCTCAAAATCAACATTCTTAGAGAATATTGGCATATATGGATTCTCCGGGGATTCCAGATCATAGAGATCTACTCGGGTCTGATTATTTAGCAAAAGATACGATCCTGAGATAGATATACTCGGCTCTTCCAACCAATTAGGGCCGGATATTAATTCCCCTTTCCTTTCCTCTAAACTAGTATTCAATGCAGTTATCTGAACATCATTTATTCCATCCATTTGAGGATCGACTTCTATTCCTATCAGCCAATCGTCAGATCCAGCGGCAGAAGTTGGCCATTCGACTCCTTCTACGGGAAAATCTTGGTGTGTCGCATCCCAAAGAAGTACGAAACCAGTAGAAAGAAGTAAAGCGGCTATGAAGACGCTGGTTTGCTTACTTCCCGGTTCCTTTAGGGGAGAAAACCTCTGTCTGATATAATTCCTAGCGCCCGTAAAGAAATCTTTTGGGTTATCAATAAGCCTAGCAAGCTTCCTTGTGAATAGCCTTTCATCGGCGATCGTCCATATCGCCTTGTGAGTCCTCTCAGTGACTGAAACAGCTGCAATTGCAACGATCATCCCCCCAAGTATGTCTATGGCCCAATGAATACCCAGGTAGACAATGGAGAAGGCTGTCAAAGCTAGGAAAGCCACAAGGAATCTTCGAAAATTTAACCATCTTCCATCTTCGTCCCATCTCGTCATAGTTAGCCATATGGCAAATGGAAGACCGATGTGCAGACTAGGCATTCCATTGGTAAACGGATCTATACGAGTGAACCAATTGTGAATTTCAGGAGTTAAGTCATAGGCTACAGTTTCCATAAGAGGGATGTAATCCCCAGTAACTCTTACATTGAAGAATAGATAGAATGGAATTGCTAGGATGTAGACCCAGAACATCGAAAGAGAGACCCGATCTGCCATATGGCGATCATCGAAGTATATTGGATATACGAAGGAAGCGAAAGTCGCTGTCATGAATCCCATGACATAGAAGTGAGTTAGTGCCACATCCAAGAAATCATTCCTGAAGCCCTCTTGTACCCACAGTACTATGTCTCCTTCGATAGCGTAAACGTAAGGGGTCATGTCTAGTTGTGTGTTAGCCATCAAAATTCTATCCAAGCCATCCAAAATATCCTTCCATAGATATACTGAGAAAACCACAATCATATGTGCCCAGTATCTCCTGAACATATCTATGAAACCCTCGATCCTGACTTTAGCATAGGGGGGCTTGAAAATCGGCATCATTGCTACGCTGATGAGGATAGCACCTGTAATCCAGGTAATGTAAATCCCGCTTCCTACGGCCATTTCATTACCTGCCGAGGAGTATGTTTGACATGAATTCGACCCTTAATATTACTATTCTAGGTGATCTTCACTTGGTGAATATCGCCCTTCTCCAATGATGAGAGTATCTCTTCAACGACCTTGCTGAACGATAATGCAGTTTCTCCTTCCGGTTCTGCTACGATCCTATGAACTCCGTCATCTCCCCCTCTTACTACTCCTGGGTCGAAGGGCAGTCGCCCTAGGAAGGGCACTTCCAGCTCGTGAGCTGAGTCCTCCCCCCCTCCTGATTTGAACAGATCTAAGGTTACAGACCATTTTCCCTGAGGTGAAGCAGTAATATCGATGGGGACTCCCTTTGGACCAATCATAGAGAACTTACTACCAGCTTCCGCGGTTCCTGAAAGAGTGTATCCACTCATATTCTCGACCACCCCAAGGACGGGAACTGATATTGTCTTGGCAAAGTTGATTGATTTTCTACTGTCCAAAAGTGCGACCTCCTGAGGAGTAGTTACAATAACTACTCCATCCAAATTTGGGAGAGTCTGGCTTACTGTGAGTGGTTCGTCACCAGTTCCAGGAGGGAAATCTATCACGAGAGTATCGAGTTCCCCCCACGCCACATCTCCGATAAACTGCTGGATAGCGCCGAGTTTTATTGGTCCTCTCCAGATTACAGGCTTATCCGGATCTTCAATCAGGAATGCCATTGAAATGACCTTTATTCCATGGGGCCCAATTGCGGGGAATATCTGACCATCTTCTATGTGAAGCTCGGTTCCCTCAATACCTAGCATCTTGGGCACATTAGGACCTGTAATATCTATGTCCATTAGTCCAACTTTCTTTCCCATTCGAGCTAGTGAGAGAGCGATTCCAGTGGCCACGGTGGTCTTTCCAACACCTCCCTTTCCAGATAGAACCATGATTTTATGGCGAATTCCCTCACTCATTTTTGACATTCTCATTTTTCTTTGCATCTGTTGATAGGCCTGCTCCATCTGAGCTCTCTGATTTGAGTTGGCTTCCTCTTCTGCTTGAGAATCGGGATTATGATGTGACACGGGCGAATCTGCCATGATACTTGGCAAGCGCGGGCATACTTCAATGCTATTCTAGTGTGATATTTTTTTTGATTGCTATTGGGAAAGATTTGATTTAGTTCTATTCATTCAGAAATTCTGTGAAGGTGCTATTCGTCTGTGTTGGCAATACTTGCAGAAGTCAAATGGCTGAGGCAATATGCAAGAGTCTTGGACACTCTGCCAATTCTGCTGGAACGCACCCTGGGAGGGAGGTTAATGCAAATGCTATCAGAGTACTGGAAGAGAAGGGTATTGAGTCATCGGGACTTTTCCCTAAATCGATAGATGATATTGTAACCGACGGCTATGATAAGATAGTTAGTATGGGCTGTGGAGTACAGTGTCCCAATCTTCCTATTGACTATGACTGGGGGCTAGATGACCCCCATGGAAAGCCGATAGAAATATACAGATCGACACGAGATTCGATAATTGATTTGATGAGTGATTTGATTCTAAAAGAGACCGACGCTTAGAAAAGCGACTCTGCTTTCCCCACATTCACACGAGTGTAGTGTAGTGGTTATCACCCGGCGTTGCCAACGCCGGAACCCGGGTTCAAATCCCGGCACTCGTACCATTTTATCTGAATTAGTCGAAATCTGACTTTCTAATCTGTAAAATTATTGCTACCATGCCGAGGAGCAAGAGAGAAAAGGAAGTTACTAGAATGATTGAAGACATGTTTTTGGAAATCCAGCTAGAGTCGCCAGAGCAACAGTCAGATGAGTAGACTGAGAACACGTGTCCCTGATCTTCTGGCGGGGTGCTAGAAAGGTAAATATCTGTGGCTCTTATTTTTATTTCTAGGTCTCCCTCAGGTATGGTCGATCTAACTATGAACTCCAGTGAATAGATACCGTCTCCTGCTAACCGGTCCCCCGAAGTTCCGTCATCTACCATTAGTAGCCATTCCTCAGATTTTCCAATCTCAGCAAGCCTTCCTATCTTCGCTTGGACTGACGATACTCCGTCATAATCAGAAATCGCAGCCTCTATGTGATGAGTAATTTGACCACCATTACTGGAAACCATTACTGGATGAATTACTTGCCCCTGATCAGAAATAGAAGACTGAGGGGACCCATCTCTCCATACCTCCAAGGATGAAACTGTGGGATGTTCGTTATCAATCCTCAATAGCGAAGTCAATTTTGGGCCATTAGTGATTATTTCCGCCCCTTGTAAATCTGATATTCTCAGAGGAATGCCCCTCTCACCGGGTGCTATTGTGATAGGGACCAAGAATTGTCCAGACCACATTCCTGAAGACTCTGAGAAGTCAAGGGGATATAGATCGCCTCCAGAGCTCAGTAGATCTACAATGACTTGAGACACCCCATGGCCGTCTACACAATCGACTGAAATTCCTATGGCCTCGCCCCTGATTGCTGATGACTGGGAGAATGAAACCGAAGTCACCCTAGGAGGGAGATTTGCAACACTAATTTCTGCTATTTCACTTATTTCGACCCAGTAATCTACGATTGTAATGGGGATATTGAAATCTCCAAACTCTAGTCCATTGTGAATGACTAGAGATGTCCAAACATCATCGTGAATGGTTAGATCTCCTTTCATGCCACTATCTGAAAGCTCGATAAGTCCCATTCCAAGAGAAGAAAGATCTACGATGACGGATATAACATCGGTATCCATGTCATTAACCGTCACTTCAATATGTGATTCCCCTCCCTCTGTATGTAGAAATCCCTCTCGGAATCTAACAGATTCTAGGGAAGGGGGGGTATTCTCATCGGCGGTAATTATTGAGGGATAGAGAATTCTATCTACCTTCTGATATTCCTGGAAGGAAATATCATTTGATTGGTTTTCGTCTCCTGATTCCAATATTATCCATCTTGAAACCTCATATAAAAGTCCTGATAGAGGGCCTTCGTTAACAAAAAATCCTGAGGCCATGGTTTCCTCAAAGTCAAATTCTCCAGTCCATTCTGCAGCTTCTACGATGTGACCGTCCATCTCTTTGTCAACGATTGAGCTAATTGTTACTTCAAGAGTGTTAGATGGATTACCAAAAAGAACAAATCTATCTCCCGGCACCACTTTCTGAGGAGATTTTCCACTCTCTCTTGAGATCTGATTGGAAATCAGAGGGCTAGCTTCCGGTCTTGATGGCTGTTCTACTATTGGCGATTCTGGAGGATATTCATCCGAGACAGAACCATTATCCTCTATGTACTGTAATCTGACAGTCCTATTCTGCCAGTCCTCCTGAGGTACTGTGAATTCATACGTCAGATTATGCTCAGCCCCAAATTCTTGAGAGATAGGTCCAAAGGGAGTTGCTGAGACATTGAACCAGAATTCATTTTGAATCTTGTCGACCTCATATCTTACGCCCTCTGAATTCTCCTGTATTCCTGAGTCTACTATCTGCCTGACGAATCCAAAACTACCCTCTGCATCGCCGTCATAGGTGCCGTCCACGATTATCGTATCCGAAACTGTCTCGCCTCCTGTGGATTCTAGATGGATCATTGGAATGGACCCATTCACATCTATACTGAACTGCTCATCGTCAATCTGGAACGCGAATTCGCCCCCTCCGAATGCTCTGAAGAACTGTTCCTCACGAGTATCGTCAGACCATCTCTCTCTGATTATCAAATCATCAAGCTCGAATGAGAAAAAGTCTGATGCCCCCGATATCCTCATTGATGCATTGGCCTCTAACTGAAAATTCTGAACTCTTCTCTGTCCATCTTCATCGAAGGATTCGAAGTAGAAGGTATGAATTTCTCCAAAGCCACCACCTGAACTATTGTTATCCCCACCATTGAAAGATAGCCATCCATTGCCCTCGATTATAATCCTCTCAGAAAGCTCGCCATTTTGCCATGAGCGATTTACTGCGGCCTCACTAACTGAAATTTCTGCTGTGAAACCTTCTTCATAGCCTTCTTCTGAATAACCCTCCCTTAGTATCATTGTGCCATTACCTAGCATCTCAAAATCTTGAGATAGAAGCTCATCCCCCTCATATGATTCGTTCAACCATACTCTATCCAGAGAGAGATCCAGAATAATCCCATTTGATCCGTTCATTGTATTCATCTGAAGAGAGCCGTTTCCAAGTTCGTTAGATTCCAGGGTATTCCCTTCTCTCTTTTGCCAGCCTCTTCCGATAAAATCGATATTCTGATTGCCAGTATCTTCTCCTTCTAGTGACCAGACAGTCTCTCTTGTGATTTCATGGTCTTTGATTGGTTGGTTCCAATTGGTAACCGTCACCGACCTAGTGCACGATGACTCTAAACTGGAGAAGTTAACAAAAATCTCGTCGCCAAAATCTGGTTGTGATTCTAGTTCTATGTCTACCTCTCCTCCAGCGCTAATATGTGAGATATTTAGTGGATATTCGACCCCTGTCATGCCTAAGTGGCGCGCGCTGATAGAAATGCCACTTGGTGATGTACCTGGAGAAAATGGCGGATTGAAGACGACTCGATACCTGTGGATATGCTCTTCTGAGAAAAATTGTCCTTCCTCGTTCGGCTCTTCTAGCCAGTTGACTTGAGAGTCCCAATCAACCAAAATATCACATTCATTGGTGACTGAAGACTGACCAGAAACCATACTTGTGGGTATGCTGAGCAACAATATCGATGTCAATAGAATTGCGAATTTTATCTTTAACTCCTCCCTAGCCAAATCAACCACCCATTAGTGCTAGCGATAGCATTAGTACAATAACCATTCCTAATGCCATGCCGTGAGACATCAAGGTGAATATAACAGACAATGGTCTTTCTTTCGTTGAATTGAAGGGAAAAAGTAGGTTTACCTCTTCCTGCCCTCCCTTAATGCCGAAAACAGGCCTGAATAATGATGCCCGTCTGACTATCTCGAAGCAGGCCAATACGGCGATAATAAGTATCGGAGTAGCGAATATCATTGCAGGAAAGAATCCAATTCCCAGTATGGATAGGATTGCTATCATAGGGAAGGTAATGTGCAAATGAACGATATAAGTTGGATATACAGACTCGTTCAGGTAGGCCAGATATTTGTTAGGCTCATTAAGTAGCTTTGAGGACCACGTGAAAATGAGTAAACACCAGGACCATGCATGGAATGACTGTAGAATTGAGGCCATAGTAGCTGTAACTGAGAATGGCCGATATCCTTCATCCACCCAACCTCCTTCCATCACATTGGGAACTCCGCTTGTCAAGCTCATAATGAACCATAATACTGCTAGAATAGGTGTGAGGATAGTTAATGGAATCCTTATCTTGTCTAATGCTGCAAAGTACTCATCCCTCACAGAAATCATGAGGAAGCCGAATAGGAAGTATAGCATGTAGCGAGGAAATTCCCACCACATCCCTACCTCGCCAAATTCCCATGGCTTGAACAAAATAGCATTTAGTGATAGGATTATTGGAGGTAGAATTAGAATTCCAAGACCTGCCCTGACATTCATGATGGATCGGACTAACCGCATGATGAATCCCTCTGGATTCGCCTTCACATGAAAGAAGAATGGCGTGAGAATAATTGAGTAAACGAGTAGGTTATAGACAAACCAGAGATGGCCATAAGGCATATCCTCACTACCTGGAAAAATTGTGAACAATAGGGTGGTTTTCTTGGTAAACTCAAAAATTCCGAAAAAGAGGATATACACTGTGAAAAGAAGGGGGATTCCAAGCCTAGTTCCCCTCTCACTGACATATTGTTGCCATGTCCTCCTCCTGAGGGCGAAGGCCGTCCCCATGCCCGAAATCACAAACAGGGCTGCTAGCCTCCATTGATGCATTACTGATACTATGAAGTAATATGGAATAGCGAATAGCCCTTCGGGCTGGTAAGGATAAAAGACTACGAAATGAAACCAAATCAGCAGGCCAAATAGGATTACTCTGAGCCAGTCTACATCATGTCGCCGCTCTGAAGTATCAGAATAGAGGCTCTTCGTAGTCATCATCTTCGCCTGATCTTTCCTTCCAGAGAGAAACTGGAACATCATCATAAACATCTGAGTAAGGATCCTTATCCTTCTGATTCAATAGTGCCGCTTCAGCGGCCGCTCTAGCGAACTCCTCTGCATTGGCTTTGAACTTCCAATAGTGGATCCTCCACTCCCTTCCATCCCAGAGAGTTGTTTCCTCCGACTCTGTTGTCAGGAGGTCATAGTCTTGGAGCTGGTAGAACAGATTTCTGTCAGTGGGCTCCAGGGCATTGTCGATAATCCTGTTTGAGAAGCCGAAGAAGCCCAGGGCGTGCTCGGCGATTGACTCTGCGACGACTACTTCCATATCGGAGTCTACCTTGCTTCTGATTGCAGAAGTAAGTTGTGCTAGTGTCAAGCCCATCGCGTCGCCTCCAGACATGCATACAGGGGAGGGCGCTCTATTTCAACGGTCTCTCTTAACACTTCAAAATCAAGTGATTATGTATGCGAAGTCATTATTCTACATCACAGAGACGAAGATACATGGAGAATGATGGGCGAGCTGGCTTCCTGGGTCTCGAGGAGAGCGATGAGGGGCCGTGGGACGTTGTAATTCTCCCAATCCCTTTCGAGATGACTACCAGCTGGATAGAAGGCACTGAGAAGGGCCCTTCGGCGTGTATAGATGCCAGTTATCAAGTCGAATTGTACGACCCTATGCTTCCCGAAGAGCTTCCCTGTGGGCTTTCATTCCATACTGCAGAACCATGGAGTTCTGAAGCTGGAACCCTAATGGGTCAGTTGGACTCTATTCGTGAATACTTCTCAGAGTGGGTAGGGGTAATTTTCCCTCTAATACTAGGGGGCGAGCATGGCATCTTACCTCCAATCATGGAAGCATTATCTGATCATCCAGAGCTACAGGGCGATCTTACTCGATTGACATTGGTTCAAATTGACGCTCATGCAGATCTCAGAGATGAGCTACAGGGAGAGAGATACTCGCATGGAACTGCCATCCGAAGGTCCCTTGATGCTGGTGTTGGTAGAGTCATTCAGATAGGAACTAGGGCCCTTTCTAAGTCCGAGGCAGAATTCTCGATGGAAGACGAAAGAGTGGAGACATGGTATGCCAGAGACATACTGGGAGACATGGGGAGAGGGGAAGGTTGGGAAGGTATGCTCGAGAGTATTTCTGAAATTGAAGGACCCGTCTGGATCACCTTCGACATAGACGGCCTTGATGGGAAGTTGGTACCCTCAACAGGCACACCGGTCCCTGGGGGCCTTTCTCATTGGGCGGCGATCGAAGTCATTGAGAATGTTTTTTCTGCTACTGGCGTCAAGGTCCTGGGTGCGGATGTGAACGAGATAGCTCCTGGGAAGGAGGGCCCTCTCACCGAATTCAATGCTGCACTGATTGCGACTAAGATAATTTCATGCCATATTGCGGGATTCCTGAGCGAAACAGGAGAATGATTGTATCTTAGTACTGCCTCAGTATGGTATGCGTCAATGGTTGACTGCGTTGGTTCTGTCGTCATTGATGGTGGCCTCTGCATCTCCGATGGTTTCTGCTCAGATAAGTCAGCCAGATATCGTCCAAGAGCACTGGTACCATTCCTACGCAACTCTGACCTTGGACATCAATGCATGGGAAGATGACTACCCGGAAATCATCAATCTCTCTAGCATAGGGCAGACTGAATTAGGGAGAGAAATTTGGATGCTACAAATCACCGATGAATCTTGTTCACTTGATTGGGACTTTGATGGGTGTGAACACTCCTACTATGGAGGAGAAGGCAGAGAAGGGCCATTAGTAATACGCAAAGAAGTAGTGTACATCGATGGTGGCCACCATGGCAATGAGCATCTGGGAACGGAACTCGCCTTCCTAGTTGCTGAGTACTACATCGAAGGCTGGGGAAATGGGGATCAAGAGATTATCGATTTATTGGCGACGACTGAATTACATATCCTAATCATGCTAAATGCAGATGGTAATGACTTCGACACAAGATGGAATGTCAACCAAGTGGACCTGAACAGGAACTATGATCACTACTGGAACACCTGTCCTACGACACAACCCGGGAGTTCTGCATTCAGTGAATCGGAGACTCTTGCGAATTCCATATACATGAATGACGTTGTGCCTCATGCTGACCTGTATATTACCATGCATACGGGAGTCTGGATCATGCTCTATCCTTGGGGGAAGTGGCCAGAGCAACCCTCTGACTGGGAAATGTACCACCATATTAGAGATGAGGTAAATTCTAACATTTCTGACATCCCTATTCGCAACGCCAACCAAGGCCTCTACCCGAACTGTGGAACCAGCCGAGATTACGGCTACGGTGTGATGGGCTATCCCACGTTCACCTTCGAGACTGATGACGAGCAGTTCCTACTGGGGACAGTAGAGGCCCTATCAGAAAGATTGGGAGAGGAGCTCGATGTGATGCATTATCTCATAGAGAATGTATGGTACTGGAGAGCTCGTCTTGTTGCCGATTCCTTGAAGGTAGAGGACGGAAAAGTACATCTCAGCGTTTCTAATCTAGGCCATTCGAGTACGTCAAATGCCACGCTACTATACATGGAGGGGGTGGATTCGACAGAGATTTGGCTCCCTGGGTCGAATGAACCAGTCGAAATAACAGGACTGGCCCAAAAGGGAGGGATGCCACAGATACAGTTTGGTTCAGACTTCAATTTCTCCACCCCTGAATTCGGCTTTGCAGTCAATGCCACTAATAGCACCATCACGACTCTCGACTTTACGGGAGCTCCGATTTCAAGCGAGGGAATTTGGACTCTCTACTACCAGAAGAGAGTGGTGGATTCCTCGATGTGGGTAGGAAACCCGATCAACGATAGCGTAGTTGACTTCGAGAGTAGTGGCGACTCGGGCCTTCTTCCTACTCCTTCGATACTGCTTATCCTAGTCGCCTTCACGCTAGCTTCGATCAATGGCAGAAATGGTAGATTTGAACAATAATTTATGTTTCAAGACTACTAATTTAGACTCTAATCCTATAGTTTCACATAGAATTATTTGTAAACTAGATGCTAATCGGGCAGTTCGGGCTATTTATGAAGATAAGCAACAGTGAATTTAACACATTAGGCGCACAATTGATTTTACCGGTCTTCGAAGATACCAAGAAAGCACCCAATAACTCTCTAAAGGGACTAAATAGGAATCAGAGGGGACTTGTCAGAGACGTTCTCAGCTCTGGTGGTTTCGAAGGTAAGAAAGGCACTAGAATGTCCTTATGGACACCTGGTTGTAATATCGTTCTGGTAGGCATGGGAGATAGAGAGGGCATGAGCCACAAGATGGCGAGAAATGCCGGAGCCAGACTAATTTCATCCTTGTCCAAGAAGAAGGGGACTGATTTGACTGTTAGATTCACCATGGGCTGGACTGGAGATAGAATGTTAGACTTTGCAGAGGGAATGATGCTTCGGGACTACGAGTTCTTGGAGCATCAGGAAAAACCCGATGATCATATCGAAGAAGATTGGGTAGTTGACTTTCAGGCCGGTAGCAGGCACCAGGAGAAGCTCGGTTCCAAGCTTCTAGATGTGCAGTCTGTGGTAAAGGGAGTCCACAAGGCACGTGATTTGGGGAATGAGCCTGCTAATGTCCTCTATCCAATGGAGTATGCTAGAAGGGCGCAAGAATGGGCTAAGGGAAAGGAAAATGTCAGAGTTGAGGTCTATGACTGGGAAAAACTGCATGAGCTTGGAATGGGCGGACTGATAAACGTCGGCAAGGGGAGTGATCAGAAGCCCTGTATGGTCTTATTCACGTTGAATCCAGATGAAGATGAGGGGGTTCGGAGACCATGCATTGTGGGCAAAGGGATAACTTTCGATACTGGTGGTATCTCCATCAAGCCCACCAGCGGAATGTGGGACATGAAGTATGATATGTGTGGCGCTGCTACTGTTTTCGGCCTTATGGAGGCTCTCTATGAAACCGGATACCCTAGGCGAGTAAATGGGATCTCCTGTCTTGCAGAGAATATGCCCGGCTCTGGTGCTTACCGCCCGGGCGATGTATTCAAGACATATTCTGGGAAAACTGTAGAGGTCTTCAGTACAGATGCAGAGGGAAGGAATGTCCTCTCTGATGGCCTTTGGAAGGCTGGGGAGCTTGACCCTGAGTATATCATCGACTTGGCCACGCTTACTGGTGCGGTTATTGTGGCATTAGGAAATCAGATTTCTGGAATGTGGTCCAATGACGATGATTTGGCTAGAAATTTAAAATCGGCGGCTGAAAGAAGTGGCGAGCCAGTTTGGAGGATGCCTTTGAATAACCAATTTCGTAAGTACATGACAGACTCAGCATTCGCGGACATAAGAAATGGTTCCATCGGAGGTAGGGCTGGATCATCCAATACCGCCGCCGCTTTCTTGGAGTTCTTCGTCCCAAATAGAGGATTTGATGAGGATAGTGAAAAGATACCTTGGGCCCATCTTGACATAGCCGGATCGGCTTGGGGACCAGGTTCCAAAGCTCGTTCCGAAGGTGAAAACCCCCTATTCCAGTTTGGGACCTCGGGAATCCATGTTAGGACTCTGCACAGGATGATTACAGAAAGCTAGCTACTCGTCGCTGTCTTCGGGCTCGACCTCTTCGAAGTCGGCCTCGACTACATCGTCTGAGCCTTCACTCTCTTGTTGTTCGGCCATTTCGGCGGCCGCGGCCTCATAGAGCTTCGCCGATACCTCGTGTAATGACTCCTCTACCTCTGACATCTTGGCCTGTACGGCGGCTTCATCAAGATCATCTACATCGATAGTCTTGTCATCTTTTGTGATTAGAGCTCTCAATTCCTCGAGCTTGGCATGGATTGGCTCTGCATTCAAGTCTGAGATTTTCTCTGCTGCCTCATTGAGCATTTTTGAAGCCTGATAGACCATCCCATCAGCGGAGTTGATCAGGGTAACTCCTGCCTTTCTCCTCTTATCGTCAGAAGCAAATTCTTCGGCCTCTGCAACCTTAGCGTTTATCTCGTCCTCGCTTAGAGAGGTTTGGCTCTCTATCTTTATCGATTGCTCCGTTCCTGTGCCCAAGTCCTTAGCCGATACATTGACGATTCCATTTGCATCGATATCGAAGGTTACCTCAATTTGTGGCATCCCCCTCGGAGAAGGTGGTATTCCCATTAGGTGAAACTTTCCGAGAGTGATGTTATCCTTGGCAAATTCCCTTTCTCCCTGTAGGACATGTACTTCGACTGCAGGTTGATTATCCGCTGCAGTGGAGAATGTCTCTGATCTCCTAGTGGGTATGGTAGTGTTTCTCTCAATCATTGTTGTCATGATCCCTCCGAGAGTTTCGATTCCAAGAGTAAGTGGTGTGACATCGAGGAGGAGAACATCGGTAACTCCCTCGTCCCCAGTGATTATTCCTGCTTGGAGGACGGCCCCTACAGCGACTGCTTCATCTGGGTTTATTCCCTTGAAAGGTGGCTTGCCCACTTCCTTCTCTATTGCTACTTGGACCGCAGGAACCCTGGTAGATCCCCCTACAAGGATAACCTTGTCGACGTTTCCTTTCTTAATTCCAGCATCCTTCATGGCCCTTCTGGTAGGGCCCATTGTCCTCTCTACGAGATCAGAAATAAGATCCTCGAATTTAGCCTTAGATAGTGAGATGTCGAGATGCTCTGGTTGGCCATCACCACTCATTGTGATAAATGGGAGATTTATCTGGGTTGTACTGGTACCTGAAAGCTCTATCTTGGCCTTCTCTGCGGCTTCACGCAGTCTTGTGATAGCCGTCATATCGCTTGATAGGTCAATTCCTGTAGATTTCTTGAATTCCGAAACAAGCCAGTCGATTACTACCTCGTCGAAGTCGTCTCCGCCCAGGCGATTATCTCCGCTGGTCGCCTTAACCTCAATTTGAGGTTGGCCATCAACCTGGTAGATCTCAAGAACAGAAACATCGAATGTTCCCCCTCCCAGGTCGTAGACCAATATTGTCTGATCGTCGTCTTTGTCGACCCCATAGGCCAGAGCGGCGGCTGTGGGCTCGTTGATAATTCTGAGAACTTCGAGTCCTGCGATTCTTCCTGCGTCCTTTGTTGCCTGGCGCTGTGCATCGGTGAAGTATGCTGGACAAGTGATCACGGCCTGCTTTACCTCTCGACCCAGATAGTCCTCGGCATCTGACTTTAGCTTCTGTAAGACAAATGCGGAGATCTCCTGGGGGGTATACTCTGTATCGTCTATTTTCTTCTTCCAATCAGTACCCATCTCCCTCTTAACGGACATTATAGTTCTGTCAGAATTAGTCACAGCCTGTCTCTTAGCGGTTATGCCGACTACTCTTTCGCCTCCATTCTTGGAGAATGCGACAACGCTTGGTGTCGTTCTCGATCCCTCCGAGTTGGGAATCACCACTGGTTTTCCTGCCTCTAGAGTTGCTACACAGCTGTTTGTTGTTCCCAAATCTATTCCAATTACCGGTCCAGTCATTTTTTTTCCTCCTATGATAGGCTAAGCCGTATCGAAAGTGATGTCTAGTATACCATTATTCAGATTCCAATCAGAGACTGAGCTGGCCGCCTGCGGAAGATTGATGCTCTTGATTGGCCTGAGTTGAGTTCTCCTCATTAATTGAAGAACTTTGCCTCCGTGGGATAATATGAGCTCAAAGCTTCCCTCGTCTAGATCCACGATATTCGAGACATCGATTGTAACATACATGGAAGTACCATCAATGTAGGTATCTTCTAGGGGAACATCGGACTCATCCTCTTGTTCTTCTTCGACTACTACCTCTGCGGGCTCATCATCGGGGCCAACTTGGACATTTATGCCCATATTCTTGAAAATCTCTGAAAAGCCTTCGGGGTGGTTCATGAAGGATTCCATCTGCTTGCGGAAATTTTCAGGATCTCCTTGAAAATTCATTTTCACATTGCTGTTATAGATACTCTCGGCATCTATGCCCAAACTGTCAAACTGCTGACGGATTCTTGAAATTGTGTCTTCTAGCTCCGATTTATCGATCGGCATTCCCATCTGATTGAATAGATTGAGCATCTGCTCAATCATTTTCTCTTCCCATTCATCGGAATTTGAATCACTCATTTTTACCACTACTTAACTGACGGTTGTATAGTGCGATGATAGTGCCATATATGAATATACGCATCAGAATATGAGTTCTTTCCTAGTAATGGTGATAGATTGGTAATGGAGTACTTCAAATCTGGGACTAGATTCCGAGTACCATGGTGCAGGCTGAGCATGATGTCGCGCTACAGGATACCGACAGGCTGGAAGGCCGTGCGGCTCTAGTGAATAACGTCAAGGCGGCTGTAGCTCTAGCTGGGGCAGTTAGATCAACATTAGGTCCGAGAGGATTAGACAAAATGCTGGTATCCGATGATGGAAATTGCCTAGTAACAAATGATGGAGTTACAGTAATTGAGGCCGCGAAGGTCGAACATCCAACTGCCAGGCTTCTAATCTCCGCATCTTCGTCACAAGATAAGTCAGCTAGAGATGGAACTACTTCAACAGTAATCCTTACTGCAGAGCTTCTACAGAATTCTCTTGAGCTTGTTAGGATGGGGATTCATCCGTCTACTGTAATCAATGGTTTCCTTCTATCGGAGAGGGAGGCTATTTCCGAGCTAGACAGGGTCTCAAGGGAAGCGAGCTCCGAAGAGGAGCTGAAGTCGGTGATTTCGACTACAATGGCTGGTAAGATTGGCAAGTCGTTAGCTTCCCATATCACTGAAATTGCTTTTGATGCGGCCGAGTTGATTTCAGATGAAGAAGGCGGTGATGACTTAGAAAGGTTGAGAGTTAAGAGGCTGCAGGTCAGTGGGGGATCAACAACTGATAGTCGTCTTGTCAACGGCCTGATGATTCCCAAGACTAGGGTCGATATCTCAACTCCTTCCTCTTCTGAAGGAGGCATCATAGCAATAATCGATGGCGGCCTTGAGAATGTAAAGCTCGAGATGGATGCCGAGATTGAGGTCAGTAGTCCTGGGGTACTCAAGGGATTCCATGACAGATCTTTGGCAAAATTGAGAGAGGAGGTGGATCATCTTTCATCCCTCGGAGTTGAGCTACTGATTGTCAGAGAAGGGATTTCGGATGATGCTGTTTCCATGCTAAATGAAGCTGGGATAACCTCCTATAGGAGATTCGAAAGAGAGGATTTAGAGCGGCTCTCGAAAATAACTGGAACCCGAATGGTTAGGAGACCAATCAGGATTTCAGAAGATGACCTCGGGAGATTCACTGGTAGAAGAGAAGAGACTGTGGCAGGTATAGCTCATTCTGTCATAGAGGGGTCTGAAGGTGGTGCATTAACTGTGGTCGTTCGTGGAACATCTCCTCAGATAAGAGAAGAGGCAGTCAGGGCGTTTGATGATGCCATGGGCGTAGCCTTCAGAGTCATTAGAGACTCTAGAGTGATTCCTGGAGGAGGTGCGATTCAAACACACCTAGCTAGGCACCTGAGGTCGTTCGCTCTCGGAAACCCCGGGAGGGAACAATTGGCAATAGAGGGTTACGCTGCAGCTTTGGAGGTCATTCCCAGGACTCTTGCAGAAAATGCTGGGCTCGATCCGATAGATGTAGTTCTGGACTTGTCCGCGGCACAAAATTCCGATGAGGAGAATGGTCCATGGATAGGGCTTGATGCCATGACTGGAAATAGGTCCAGAATGGACGAAATGGGAATCTTGGATCCTTTGTTCGTAACTAGGCATTCAATTTCTGGATCGACTGAGGCCGCAATCAGTGTACTCAGAATTAACGATGTTCTTTGGGCGAAGCAAGACCCAACAACTCCAGATTGGAATGATGATGAAGATCAGGAAGACTGATTTAGCTGATATTGGAAATCATCTCATCTACCATTCTTCCCAAGTCATAATTTGCTTCCCATCCCCATTCATTTCTAGCGGCCTCATCATCAACATCATCGGGCCACGAGTCAGCTACCTTCTGCCTGAAATCAGGAATGAAATCACAGGTGAATCCCGGTATTCTCTCAGCAATTTTATCAGCTAGTTCTCCCGCAGTAAATGAAATTCCCTTAATGTTATATCCAACTCTGGAATTTCCCAAACCTTCTCCATCGGCCTGCATGATACTCTCAGTCGCTCTAATCGCGTCTTCCATGTACATCATAGGCAGTCTTGTATCTTCACTGACGAAGCACTCGTAGTGTCCGTGATTAACAGCGGCTCTGAAAATATCAACTGCATAATCGGTAGTACCCCCTCCCGCTGGTGCTTTCCATGAAATCAGGCCGGGAAACCTGAGTCCCCGTACATCAACGCCATACTGTTTCCAATAGTTCAATCCTAATATTTCCCCAGTTACCTTGGTCTTACCATATATTGTTGTTGGGTTTAGAGGTCCTTCCTGAGGGGCGACATTTGGAGAGTCTGGTCCGAAAACTGCGATTGATGAGGGTGCAAAGACCTTCAAATTGAAATCTCTAGCTGCTTCGAGAACGGATACTGTGCCCCCTACATTCACTCTTTGGCAAAGCTCTGGATCTTTCTCCCCAGTTGCGGAAAGAATAGCGGCTAGATGGAAAACTGTACCAATATCCTCCTCTAGAATCACCCTTTCCATCTTATCCCCATCCAGAACACTGAGATTTGAGAAGGGACCATCAGGAAAGTTTGATTCTTGCCTTGGACTCCTTATGTCTGTAGCGAGTACCTTGTCCTTACCATGCCTCTGCCTTAGGGATGAGACCAGCTCAGTGCCTATTTGTCCTAGTGCCCCTGTTACTAGGATTCTGTCTCCGGGTGGCTCTGTCATGATACTTCGTAAAGCTGGAGATACTTGGTCATTGATGTGCGATAAAGCGGGTTTACTGTCCCAATGTTGATATGCGAGGCACAATGGCTTCAGACCCCGTTGGTTACATGAAGTATGTCGTAGTTACCGGGGGAGTACTGTCTGGATTGGGCAAAGGCGTGACCGCCAGTAGCATCGGTGTTCTTCTAAAATCGGCTGGTCTGAGGGTTACCTCAATCAAGATAGATCCGTACTTGAATAGCGATGCAGGAACGATGTCTCCATTCGAACATGGAGAGGTTTTCGTTCTTGATGACGGAGGAGAGGTAGATCTAGACTTGGGAAATTATGAGAGGTTCTTGGATGTGGCCCTGACAAGAGATAATAATATCACCACAGGGAAAGTATACGCCAAAGTGATTGAGAAAGAAAGGAGGGGCGACTACCTAGGAAAGACTGTGCAAGTAGTCCCACACATAACTAATGAGATTCAAGATTGGATAGAGGCCGTAGCACACGTGCCCGCTGACGGGACTTCGAGTACTCCGGATGCTTGTGTGATTGAATTGGGAGGAACGGTTGGAGACATAGAGAGTGCCCCTTTCATCGAGGCACTGAGACAATTCCAATTCAGAGCAGGCAAGGGGAATGTTTGCTTCGTGCATGTTAGCTTAGTTCCGGTAATGGGACCTGTTGGAGAGCAGAAGACCAAGCCTACCCAACATACTGTCAAGGAATTGCGTGGACTGGGCATAATACCTGATATTCTGGTATGTCGCTCGGAGAATCCATTGGACACTGAGACAAAATCGAAATTAGCGGCATTCTGCCATGTGGGTGAAGATGCTGTCGTCTCAGCGCATGATGTTTCCAATCTTTATCAGATTCCCATCTCACTACACAAACAATCTGTTCTTAGAATGGTATCCAATAATCTGGGATTCAATATTCCCAATAGCCTCCCAATGCTAGATGAATGGAAGGAAATGGCTGACAAAGTGGATATGCTGGAGGATGAAGTCAGAATAGCAATGGTGGGCAAGTATACCGGACTATCAGATTCTTACCTCTCAGTCATTAAGGCACTCCAGCACAGTGCCTTTGCGGTGAACAGGAAGCTCATAATAGACTGGATAGAATCCACAAACTTGGACCCAATTGAAAGGACGCCCATGTATGATGATGCCTGGGCGATTCTGAAGGCCGCTGATGGGATCCTAGTACCGGGTGGCTTCGGAAATCGTGGAGTCGAGGGGAAGATTGCGGCGGCAAACTACGCTAGAGTCAATAATGTTCCATATCTTGGGGTTTGTCTTGGCCTACAGATTGCAACGATAGAGTTCTGTCGTAACGTACTGGGTCTTGATGGGGCCAATTCCGCTGAATTTGATGAGAGTGCGCCTGTGCAAGCTGTTGTCTTCATGCCAGAGATATCCAAGACACACATGGGCGGAACTATGAGGCTGGGAACCAAACCAACTCCATTCCTAGTCGACGACTGTAAGGTACGCAGGTTGTATGGAGGCGCGGGCCATGTTGATGAACGACATAGGCATAGGTACGAGGTTAATCCAGAGCTTATCGAGATGATTGAGGCCGCTGGACTGATTTACGTAGGCAAGGACGAGACTGGAGAGAGATGCGAAATAATGGAGCTTGAGGGGCATCCGTACTATGTTGGTACTCAATACCACCCAGAGTTCAAATCAAGACCGAACAGACCCAGTCCACCTTTCCTAGGATTGCTGAAAGCTTCCTGTGGCCACGAAATCTGAAGTGAAGTTCTAGCAGCAACTCTCGTCCACGCTATCCTGTGCACAGAAGCAGGTCTTTGCAGGCATGATGTCTGCACGAGAGCTTCTCTCATTGAATAGAGCTGTGACTTCCTCAAGTTCCTCAGGAGCGTCGCCTCTCTGCTCGAGACAGAGTTTGAGGCCTAGTAGGCCCCACATGTTATCCTTCCAAAGTTTGATGTCCTCGCGGTATACCTCCTCAGCTTCGGCAACCTCTCCTTGCTCGAGGAGTAGTGCACCGAGTATGTGCCTTACTGGTTGCATCTGCCCCCAAGGCTCGTTGTATGCCAAGTTGAGAGAGAGGTCAACACCCCTGCGCAGATGATCGAATGCCTCTGAGAAATCATAATCTTCCCCATTGGCCTTTGCTTGGAACTGTCTACGGTATTCTATCTCGCCTGAAAGAACCGCGTCATTCACCAACAGAATGCATGGGCCCTCACTTGGATCTTGATACATCAGATTATTATGAAGGACTCTCCCCTGAAGAGCTGGATTATCAAGTGCTTCCTTGAATAGTAACTGCTCTGCCTCTGCCTCTGGAACCATGCCCTTGGATGCGTAAGCCACTCCTCTAGCATAGTGCTGAGTGGCTATTGCAGCAGGGAATACTTCCCTGTCAGTGTGAAGAGGTTCATCGAGTATCTCGTCCCACTTTCCGAATCTGATCATGACATGCCACGGCATAGTAACATATGACTCCAAGAAAATTGCCCCCATTGGGATAATTCCCGCGAGCATAAACTGCACGCCAGACTCAGAGTCACCAGCCGGTAGAGTACTGACTGCTTTACGCGCATACTTCAGTGCTGTTTCGTACTGTCCGTCGAACATAGCACACCAGACCACGAAATGATGATTGTGCATTCTGTAAAATTTGTAGAACTGCGACTCATTTCCAGTTATCTCTACATATCTGTCATCTGCCTCTACGGCAGCGATATTACAATCAATGGCCTCCTTCCACTGACCAACCCACGCATCTATGTGAGATGGCATGTGAACTAAGTGACCCAGTCCTGGCATCAGTGTCCTGAGTACATCCGCAGCTGGTAGAGCCTTCTCCGGGAAGGGAGAAAGTTCCAGTGCGTGGCAGTAGAGATGGCAAAGGGCCGGGTGGACTTTTGCTTCATCGCTGGTTTCGAAAGCTTCTTCCAATATCTTCACTAGAAGTAGAGTATTTTCGTCTGCGGGTGTGATTTCACCGGTCTTGGTGTCTTTATCCCACAGTTGCCAAGCCTTCAGATTCATCAGTGCCTCTACATAAATTGCCGTAACATCCAGATTGCCACTATATTTCTCATAAAGCGGCGCCATTGCTTCAGCAAATGCGATATTTAGCTCTGGACTATTACCCATGTTGAGTACAGACGGATCCGCGGCATCTCTTGCCTCCTCTGAATGCCTCTCCGATAAAGCATCAATGAGATCTTGTTCCAATTCTGAACATCCTTCTTTGAGCGAGATGGCCATCTGAATGGGGTCATATCCTGAGCCAAGTCCTGGAGTCCAGTTGTAGTTCGATGAGACGCAGTAAGCAATCCCCCACCATGCCATAGCACAGTTTGGATCCAATTCAGTACACTTTGAGAAGCATGCAATAGCCTCCTCGTGGTTATAATTTAGCATGTGGCCGTATGCAAGTACGAACATTTTCCTAGCTTCATCGTTCGAGCAAGATACTTCCATTGCAAAAGAATAATTATCTATATTTCCAAAATCGTAGTCTTCAGGGGCCGAGTTCATGTCTCGACGAGTGCCCTTTCAGGTATAACTCAAACTGATAGAAACTCATTATTTTGCGCTTTTTGAATTTTTATTCGTGAATATTACCCCTAAGTCAATCCACAGATACTCGGAGGACTCTGGTTGTCCTATATCCCTGCAATACCTTGAGATACTTCTTTTTTGAGAACCTTTCATCCATCTCAGGGTCACCAGTCTCAACCCTAAGGCTACGTAAGGTGAGCATCTTTGCAGGAGTGACAATTCCGAGAACCCTATCCACTCCAATCATCCTGAGCACATCTGGTGAAAGCTGCAGATTTCCTCTTCCAATCAGGAATCCTTGTCCACCCATAGGCGATAGGAGTAGTATTACGTCACCTTGATGCCCTTCCAGTGCGGCTAATATTTCCTTCTCATTTAGGTCTGAAGCAACAATATTGGTTCCCAATGTAATGTCAATACCTAGGGTGTTCAACTCAAATCCAAGTATCTCTCCAATTGTTCTGAGAGTCCCTCCCGACCCCCAAATTATCATCGTTTCATCATCGATCAACGTTTCCCTTACGTGTTCGGCTAGTCCCTGAATAACTTCCTCTTCTCCTGAAGCTTCTACTCTCATCTTCGATCCCTGCATCCATCTGGGACTTGCCGGAGTAATAGCCTCAGCGTAGAGCCTGACAACCCACTTCCCTTCTCTGTACAGGTCTTCATCTAGGTCAAGAACCTCTGTGGAAGACAAAAGGAGGTCGCCCTCTAACCATGCACTGAGTACCTCTGCAGCGGCTTTAGGCGATGAGGCAAAACAACCTGAGTGCATCTTCACTCCGGTTGGAACGCCAATTATCGGCAATTCTGGTCTACCGTATTGGGAGAGAGCGGCCACTACGTCTCTAGTCGTACCATCACCTCCCGCATAGATTAGAAGATCGATATCAGAGTCTATCAGGGATGCGACTAGTTGACTCGTATCATTAGCGTCTGTAGAGCTATTCGAAGAGTGGATGATGCCAAATGGAGATATTGTCGGAGGAATCCAATCGGTGCCCATTCTTCCTTCGCTTAGATACCACTGGATACCATCTAGACTTTCCTTACTGATTGCGGCCAAGTGATCCAACATTATCCTCATTCTCGGACCAGACCTATCTTGTGCGCCTCTGGATCTTGCTATTTCCGCTTGGCCGTCTGAACCCTTCAAACCAAGTCTTCCGCCTAGTCCTGCATCTGGATTAACAAGAAGTCCCAGCTTGACCATGTCCGTGGCAAGGGGGGATTGGTCTTATCGCTTCGTAATGGAATTGCTCTTTTTGTCCGTTGTCGAATTATCAAGAACAGATATTTGTGCGGATATTTCGATTTAGAACAGACGCCTTCAAACGGGATTGCGTGACCGGTCGTATCGGGAGGAGTATCGATGATTACGGTCGAAGTTGGCGATGGTGATGTTCACGAGTATGCCAGTGGAATTTCTGCTGGAGAAGTTATTGCAAACGTCCATGGGAGAAAATCTGGTGCTGTAGCCGCTCTTGTAAATGGAATAGAGAGGGATATGTCCTATGAGCTGGATTCTAATTGCTCCGTTGAGCCGATTACTGGAAGCTCTCCAGAAGGGCTCTATATTCTGAGGCATTCCTGTGCGCACCTACTAGCTCAGGCAGTTACCGAGATGTTCCCTGATGCTAAACCCACCATTGGACCTCCAATCGATCATGGATTCTACTATGATTTCTACATGGAGCCTATTTCCGAAGATGATCTAAAAAAGATTGAGAAGAGGATGAAAGAGCTTGTGAAGAGTAATCTTCCTATTTCTAGAGAGGAGTATGATAATGAAGAGCTACGTTCAATTTTCGATGATAATAAGTTCAAACTAGAGATAATGGATGACAAGATAGGTCATGATGTTGGTTCCTCTGCATACAGGCAAGGAGATTTCATAGATCTGTGCAGAGGTCCGCATGTACCTAGCACTTCGCATCTTAGATGGTTCAAACTGTCGAGCACCAGTCAGGCATATTGGAGGGCTGATAGCAAGAGAGAGTCACTAACCCGAATATATGGGATGTGCTATCCAGATAAATCTGGCCTACAAGAGAGGATGAGGCAGCTCGAGGAGGCGGCAAAGAGAGATCACAAGAAGATTGGAAAAGAGATGGAACTCTATATGACCAGTGAGATGATTGGCAAGGGCCTTCCCGTCTGGTTGCCAAACGGTGAGACTCTGAAAGGAGAGATTGAGAAGTTCGCAGTAGAAACTGAGGAGGCATACGGATACCTACGTGTGACAACTCCAGTTCTTGGAAAGAAGGAGCTTTTCGAAACCAGTGGTCATCTTCCACACTATGCAGAGGGAATGTACCCCCCTATGGAAATGGATGACGGGGAGTATTACATGAAGGCAATGAATTGTCCTTTCCACCATCTGGTCTATGGTAACAAAAGGAGGTCATACCGAGAGTTACCTGTTAGGATCGCTGAATACGGGACTGTTTACAGGAATGAGCTGTCTGGGACCTTGGCCGGTCTACTAAGAGTCAGGATGCTTACAATGAATGACGCTCATATTTACTGTACACTCGGACAGGTGGCTTCGGAAGTTGCTGACAATATCAGAATGGTTCAGGATTATTACTCTACATTTGGATTTGATGATTACTACTTCCGATTATCGTTATGGGACCCTGAGAATGTGGACAAATACATTGACCAGCCTGATAATTGGGAAGCCACACAGAATCATCTCAGAGGCATTCTGGATGATCTCGGGGTGGAATATGTAGAGGCAGTCGGGGAAGCCGCCTTCTATGGGCCCAAGATAGATATTCAGTTTAGGACCCTTCTCGGTCGGGAGGAATCTATGTCGACAATCCAGCTAGACTTCGCGGCCAAGGAGAGATTTGGGCTGACCTACACTGACGAGACAGGTCAAGAGAATGGTGAAGTGTTCGTAATTCATAGGGCTCCACTTTCCACGCATGAGAGATTTGTTGCGTTCCTGACTGAGCATTGGGCAGGTAACTTCCCCACTTGGCTGTCTCCCGTTCAAGTTCAAATCATTACCATATCGGAGAAGCATAAGGTTCATGCGGCCACTGTAGCAAATGCATTACACGAATCTGGAGTGAGGGTGAAAGTTGATGACTCCGATAATACTGTAGGAAAGAAAATTAGGACTCACAGAAAAATGAGGCCTGCATATATGTTAATTATTGGTGATGATGAGACAGAAAATGGGACTGTCTCCATTAGGTCCAGAGGTGGAGAACAACTGAAAGGGGTTCCAATGGAAGAGTTTGTAGCTGGGATTTTTACTGAGATTACGACCCGGGATAGGAATCTTTCTCTTATCCCTTCGGAGTGATCTAGTTGAGTTCGGAAAACAGCAGTCGCTCGCCGATGACTGTGTTATTCCTAGTTGTCCTAGTGGATATGCTAGGATTCACTATTGTCATTCCTTTCCTGACTTATTTCGTTCAGGACTTGGCTTCTGGACAGGGAGTCACCGATATCGGTAGCAGGGACTTCTGGGTAGGAGTAGTGATTGCAGTATACTCACTTGCTCAATTCCTTTTCACACCTATTCTGGGGTCACTAAGCGATCGGATCGGCAGGAGGCCTGTTATCATGTTCGGCCTCGTATCTAACTCGGTCTTCTTCATCGTTTTCGGACTGTCAAATAGTCTTGAGATGGCCATAATTGCGAGGTTCTTATCCGGTGCTGGTAATGGAAATATTGCAGTTGCTCGAGCATATATTGGAGATATCAGCACCCCTGATATGATTCCAAGGAGGATGGGCATGTTGGGAGCGGCATTTGGACTTGGCTTCATGATTGGTCCATTCATAGGCGGCATTCTTTCCGACCCTGCAACTAGCATAGGAGGAGTTTTTGATACCAATTTCTGGAAGGAGTACGAGTATCTACTGCCTTGTCTTTTCTCTAGTCTTCTTTCGCTAATCTCGCTTAGCCTTGCATACTTCTGGCTAGAAGAGAGTATGGATTCGAAGGAAGAGTCGGAAGTCCAAGAGAGTTCACTGAAGAAACTGACCGACACATTCTCCAATATCATAAGAGTCCTAAAGATACCCGTTATTTCTACACTAGTGCTGATTAACTTCCTATTCCTGATGGCATTCAGTATGATGCATGGAACATTCATTCTATTCACTGCTATGTCTGTTGACAGTGGGGGTCTTGGATGGAGTGAGATGGAGAATGGCTGGATATTTGCTTTCATAGGGCTCCTTGGAGTGATAGTTCAAGGGGGCCTGATAGGCCCACTTAGTGATAGGTTCGGCATGCGTAGACTGATGATCATAGGTACAATACTATGTGGATTAGGAATTGCCAGCCTACCCTATGTGCCACCAGAAGCTTCCTGGCTAATTCTTGGCTCATCAGCGGGACTGGCTATAGGAAATGGACTATTTTCTCCCACTCAGTCTTCACTTCTAACTTTCGAAGCTCAGAATGGAGGTCATGAATTAGGGATGGTTATGGGCGCCCAAGAAGGATATGGTGCACTGGCTAGAATTATCGGTCCTCTTCTAGCGGCATACCTCTGGTCGGTAACCGTCGAGGGCAGTGGAATTTGGACATTTCACACATGCTTCAGAGTCGCCGGGGTGATTTTCATGTTAGCGGTAGTACTGCAGATGACCCTAAGGCTGAAAGATAGCCCTTCTGAAGTAATCAATGAGTGAATGTTAGATTAGCTACTTACTGTTCGATGGATGGTTGTAATGCTCTGTCATTCAGGAATCTGGAATATTGCCACAGGCACAAGTAATCGTTCAATTATATCCAGACGTCATTAGATGAGGTCAGGTCATTGGTTATGTTGCCCGTATTAGCTACCCCTCTGGGCTCCACTAGCATAACTTTGCACTCTTCAAGAGCGTATGGCTTGTGTTCTACTCCCTTTGGGACCACATACATCTCTCCCTCCTTTAGCTCCACAGTCTCGCCCTCCAGCTCGATGAACATGGACCCCTGAAGGACGATGAAGGCCTCATCCGTATCGGTATGATTGTGCCAAACGAATTCCCCCTCTATCTTGACTAGTTTGAACTGGTAGTCATTAATCTCGGCGATAACCTTCGGAGACCAGTGGTCCGAGAACTCCGATAGCTTCTCAGTGAAGTTGATCTTCTTCATACCAGACCAACCAACCTATCGTAGCAGAAGGGACAGTACTCCTCAACAGAGTACTTGTCTGATTCTAGGTCCTCAGGAGAGAGCGGTTCCCTGCACTTGAAGCACATCTCATGATCGGCCTCCTGAAGATTCTTATCGAGCGCTACCCGTTGATCGAACACAAAGCAGTCCCCGTTCCAGTGGGGACCACCTGTTTCTTTGAAGTATCCTAATACCCCTCCTTTGATTTGATAAACCTCTTCCCAGCCTTGGTTCTCCATTACTATGCTTGCTTTCTCGCACCTAATTCCTCCTGTACAGAACATCACTACTGGAGTCGATTTATCGTAATCAAGGCCCCTTACCGCACTGGGAAAATCTCTGAATGACTTGATATCAAGGTCCACAGAATTTTTGAAAGTTCCAACTCTGAGCTCGTAGTCATTTCTGGTGTCAAGAACAACTACCTCTCTACCCTCATCGAGCCATGTCTTGAATTCGAGAGGTTGGATATACTTCCCTTCATGTTCGGCTGGTTTGATCTCTTCGGCCCCTAGCGAGATTATCTCCTTCTTTAGTCGGACCAGCATTCTACGGAATGGTTGATACTCTGAGTATGAAACATGTATTGGAATCCCCCGTAGTCTATGGTCCTCTTCCAAAAAAGTGGTGTATTCATCAATTGATTCCTGGGTTCCGGCGAGAAAGAAGTTTATTCCGTTGTGACTTAAGAGAATGGTTCCCTTTAATCCTAGGATATTGCATTTCTCTCTGAAGGGTTCTCTCAAAGAGTCCCTATCGGGAAGATCTACAAATCTGTATCCTGCTATATTCACGAACATATCATCACTCAGGGTATATCTGAAAGCCATTTCTTCATGGTGCATGACTGACACACTGGCCTGGAAGTAGCCTCCCCGCACAGTGAGCAACTACCAATTTTGCTATTGGGATCTGGATACACCTCTCTATGAATCTCCCTGATTTGATCAAGAGAGTGCAGAAGACCGTGCCTTGCCCCTGGCGTTAGTGACTCTAGCTGAGCTACTATTGCTCTACTCTGTTGTCTTTGGGCCCCCGATGCGTGAGGGCAATCCCCATGATGGATGGGGAGGGAGTTGAACAGAGCAAAAGCATGAATCTCCTGCTCGGGTATCCACCTCAGTGGAACTATCCTTGGAACCATTCCCTCGATTGGAGAGGCTGTGTGTGGAGCCAGTCTGACTGATCTCTCTATCTCTCCCTTCTGAAGATTCATCAAAATAGACTGGGCCATATCATCCAAATTATGTCCCAATGCCATTACATCGGCTCCCACTTTTTCTGCCAGAGAATTTAGACTCTGTCTCCTGAAAACACCACAGAATGAGCATGGCATCATTCCACTGGCCTCATCATGGAGGTCTCCCATTCCAGGAATCTTGGATACGACCTTATCCATCCTATCATATCCCATATCCTCATAGCTCAAGGTTACAAAATCAACCCCTAGATCGCCTGAAAGGTCTCTCGCACACTCTAGAGAAGGAGACCTGTATCCATCAATCCCCTCGTCCACACAACCAGCTACAATCTTAACATCCCTTCTGCTTCCAATAATGTCCTTGATCATTGTCAACAAGACTGCTGAGTCCTTTCCTCCTGAAACAGCGACGAGAACTACAAACGGACTCCCGTCCTCCTTTCTTGCGTCCTTTGGGAGACTGAGTTGCCTCCTTAACTCACGAGAAGTCCTCCTTCTAACGGAATCCGATAGGTGTCTACCACAAAGATGCTGTCCACTGTAGGGTTGGTGGACAATGGATGGTAGCTTGCATCGGCTACACTTGGTAACAGATATGGCTCCGTCCATGACCCCTCCCGGAAGGGGTTTGACTTGAACCCAATGCGTACTAGATTTGTAAAATGAGGGCATTTTTGATAATGGTGGTTGCTTTCAAAGATATAATGCAGGGAGACGGGACCTTACTGGGACGAAGATTTTCAGAGGGAAAAAGGTATTCTTCATGGCCGGAGAGAGTCGTTATTCTAACGGTATTTTGTTCCACTTTACTTTTCCTCGAGGAGATTGACTCAGCGATTGTATCGACCGTAGGGATAGACTCGGATTTTCTCACAGCGATATTTCTCATCATCTTGATTCCAATTGTGTCTGATTTAATTTTTAGGACTATCAGCCAGTTACTGGGAATCAGATGATTAATTCTCAGTTGATCTGAACTTGATGAAAGCAGTTTCCACCATCCCTGTAACCCTCTGCCATGGAAGGATGAATCTCATTCCAGCCACAACTATCAGGAACAATCCTGCAGAGATTACCTTTCCATAGGTAAGCTGTAGCTCCAGAGACTCTTGCACCTGTCCCGCCCATTGTCCACCAGAAATGGCGCTTACTGTAGAAATTAGAAAGTCATCGAATTCAAGAGCAATTGCGGTTGTAAGCGCTACTAAAGCCATTACACCGATCAGATGAGCTATATGTCCATTTACTACATTGTTGAACTGTCGTACGTATTCCGGATCCCTTCTCGCGTCTCCTGGAAGCATAGAAGCATACTCCATATTCGATATAACAGCAGATCCAGATTCTAAATAAACTAAGAGTAGGATTGCGACTTGCATTAAACTCAGAGATAATGGAGATACCAGGCCACCGAGTAAGGTTGCCTCTCCAATCTGAGCTGGAAGTGGTGAAAGCCCTAGGTCAACTGACTCGGTAATACCTTCGAATGTCAAGATAGCATGTATTCCAATCACAGTCAGGTAATATCCAGCAGTCCATGTTAGAAGTTTCCTAGACAGGCCCCAAATTCCCATTAGTCCAGAAAGCACCGGTGCGAATACTATGCCCAAGAATACCAACTCAATTATGAAGAGTATCGGTTCCCAGAGATTATCCAAGTGATTCAGCTCGTCGGTTGGCCCCCATGGTAAGTGAAGTCCGAAGTTTGAGATGGCGATCAACCAAGAAACAACGAATGGGAGTAGTCCCCATGCCAGCATTCCTCCAACAGTTATTCTCCTGATGTTCTTACGGATATTTTCCCTAGCTGTGAGCGTGTAAATCCAGATTGAAGTAACTATCATACAAAGTATCAGAGGGGCGACCAATGACATGTTTCCTGTCTGATCTAGTCCATGAACTACATCTGGAAGGACGAGTGAGCCTGTTTGTTCCTGGAACCAAATTAGCCCCCTAGTATGCTCATATGACGGGCACCAATAGTTAGAACCGTCATAAGACTCAACGAAAGTATCTGAGCAGGCACCATATAATTTGATCATTCTATTCATTAGCGCTAGGAGGGCGGCTGTAGAGATTAGTTGTAGGAAGATAATTTTCCACCTTCTCCTGAGGCTTGAAATCTCTAGGGAGAAATTCTCTGTAACTTTTTTCTCTGCCATATCCATCCATCCTAACTCAAATTGATCTGTAGTAGTGCCTGTGAGAGCTCGACATCGGGAGTCCAATCAATGACCTTGGCCCCATAACCAGCAATGGCCGTCAGCCTATTCTGTCTTTCGAGTTTCAGAACTTCATAAGACATCCTAGGAATCCTACTGACCAGTCTCTCTAAGTCTATGCTACTTGGAGATAGTACGATCACTTCGTGTCCCTTGCCTGAGAGACTTCGGATTGCTGGTAGTGTTGTACCGTCCCCCTCCAGACTACTTATGATGAAAACTGGGGAGCCTCTGCTAATTCTGGGAGAGAGTGCATTCGTGACTGCTTGCAGGGGCATGGATCCTTTTGGTTGGACAGATGCTAGGCCACTCAGGATCTTGAAATACTGCTTATCTCCTGTTTCGGGTGGGAGATAGTCCATTCTCGAACCATAAGTCACGAGAGCTACTGAGTCTCTTCTCTTCAGGAAATAATTGGAAACGGAAGCCGCGGCTACGGTGCCCATTTCTAGAGGATTCTTGAGTACGGTACCTATTCTAGAAACATCTCTTGTATCGACAATAACGAAAACATCGGTAACTGCATCTCTAGTCTTCTCATTGACCATCATCTCTCCAGTTCTCGCTAAAGCCTTCCAGTTAATCGATCGGAAAGAGTCGCCGGGAAGATACTCCCTAAGTGCATAGAATTCCATTCCAGGCCCTGGAGTCTTCAGAGTAGTTGCTCCTGAATACATCTTTGGAACATCAGATCTCAGTAGTGCCTCTTCTATATCTCTAATTTGGGGGAAGACGGTTATGTCTGATCTATCGTCAACTTTGGTCTCACTCACGAAGAGGTTGAATGCATTGCGATATCTGACAGATACTGGTCCTACGGTGTAGTGACCCCTGAGTGGACAGCGGACAACATACTTCATCGTAGTCGATTGACCTGGTCCGAGATTCATTCTCATTTGGTTGATTCCTTTACGCATCTTCATTTCATGGGGGACGTTGTCGAATATCTCCAATTGCTGAGTTCTGCGATATGAGTTGTTAGTTATTGTGAGTGAGATAACAATATCATCGCCCTTGTAGACATTTGTCGCCGAGGACTCCCTTGTGATCGTAAGATCGGAGTGTCCAGCAACCCAGCCATTAATCGCTAACATTGAGATGAAGGAGAGCCCAATTATCATCAATTGAAAATTGGAAATCATCATGCCAATTAGAATCAAACTGATTCCACTAGTCAGCATTATTGCAGCTTTCCTAGTCCACATACTATGCACCCCCTTCTGTGTCGGTATTTCCCCAGTCTTTTATCCTCTTCACAATACCTACTAGTTCGTCGGCTTTGTATCTTCTATCATTGAAAATGAACTCCGTTAGGACCTTGTCGTCGACCATCCTTTGAAGCTCGGCCGCAGGTAGGGCATCGAACTCCTCTCTTGACATGGCATTTACGTTTCTGATTCTTGTGAGGAGGACTTGCCTTATCTTCTCAGGTCTCTGATAGTACTCGTACCTTCTCGCATCTCCGAATCCGTAGTAAATTATCCTGAAGACATGTCTCCATTCATCGGGATCTTCTTTCCTGATTAGGACTGCTTCAAGAGAGATGAAAAGTCCTAGGAATAATATTAGCATGGCCATCCAGTCATTTGTGAAGTAGATTAGGAGATAGTAGAGTAGATTGTATGTATCTCCTCCGATATTTGACTGCTGGTGTCTGCTCTCATCAAAAATGACTATCGCGTTTTCAGTAGCCAGAGTACTAGAATTACCAATCAGCAGAGCCTCTGCAATGATATCAAGGGCCCATTTCCGATTATCGTTAGTCGGAACTAGCCCAGAGTAATCGGAGTCGAAATCGGGATCATATAGGGAATTAATCAACATAGAGCCGTCAGAAACAAAGTGAACCCTTCCTGAGTCTGAATCTACACATAGGCGGTCGAAGCAATACCTCACATAAACTGCGAAAGGCCCCTGTTCGTCATCTTCAATTCCTGCCGCTGCAAATCCGACAGTCAAATTACCATCATCATTAGTATCTAGATAAGAATCTAAAGTTGACCTCCCAATTGCATATCTGTTCTCAACTGGATTGTATGAGCTGTCTTTCTCGAACGCTGATGGCCCATTTGTGAGTATATTATAACTCTCGGAGAAGTCCCAATTTGAAGTGGTTGAATCGAATCTATGGGAACAAAGTCCGGCGTCACCAAGTGTGATTCCGGATGTGGTAATATCTGAGTTAAGAGGTTCGATATCTAGTAGATCTATTACTCCATCACGGTCCGAGTCTTTTATGCATGGGTTGACGGAAGATAGTGAGCCAGAATTGGTCGTAAAGTTGTACGCAGAGGTAGTATTGATCCACACATAATTGTAGTCCAGCTCGTGAGCGTAAGCTTGGCCGTCATACAATCTATGGCCAGAATAGTCGAGTCCGAATTGGCTAGCTAACTGGGCGGAATATCCAAAATCATCCATCAGAATAACTGTGCCTCCTCTCTGTACGAAATTCTCGATAGCTAAAATCTCAGAATTGGTGTAACCATCACTTTCCGTGAGTTCGATAACACTCTCGTCCCCCGTAAATCTGGGTAGAGAAATGGTATCTCTCTCGACTCCTGAAACTACGAACACGGCCTCCTCGGGATAATCTATCTCGCTGAGTAATAGTGGGCTGGATACCAGTGCGTTAGTCTCAATTCCCATGTCATTGATATCTGATCTAAATGAGCCTAAATCATTCCAATCGTCACCATACGCTGATTGCTGGGTTTGCCCGTCCACTAGGTAAGTCTGGAGGATTTCTGCAGCGAGAACACCTATCAAAATCCAGAACGCAGCTATCGATGCGCCTCTCCTAAATTTGGGAGATGACAGTCTGCTAATTGTTGTATTAAGGTCTGCCACGCCTATACCTCCATCTATAGGAACACCCATCGAGCCTTAACTTCGTATTAATACCGTTGTGGGGCCATGAACACTCACGCATCAGGAGTTCAGCGGGATAGCTGTATCGCAGAGCCTATGTTTGCTACCTCTGAAACAGGCACAGACAATAGCCCATCTGATGTCGGCCACGGAAGGAACTTGGGGTCTATTCCATGGTCTATTACCACTAGAAGTGCTACAATAGAGCCGGTATCCATATCTACGCTGAAGTCTGCCATCGTCCCGAGTTTATCGCTTGAGGCGTCCACTACGTCTCTTCCGAGGAGCTCTCTGCCGAATGTTGTTGGCACCTTTCCACCTCAGACAGATTCTATTCCTGCAAGACTATCTGGCAATCTTCTAACTGACTGTAGTCCGCTGGTAAGTAGATCTTCCATCCTGTTGTAATAGAGCATCATCTCATCAGTAACCGTGGGCCTGACCCTTTCAACTGCCTCTTCAAAGTGCTTCTTGCTGACCGTTTTCCTATCTGCTCTCATAGCAATAAGTCCTGCTTCCCTACAAACTGCTTCGATATCGGCACCTGTGTAATTCTCGAGCTTGGAAGCTATTTCATCAAGTGAGAATTTTCCTAGAGGCATATTTTCTGTATGGATTTCCAAGATTGACTTCAGTGCCTCTGGATCAGGAGGAGGGACATGCATTACTCTCTCAAATCTTCCACTTCTTAGAAGAGCAGGGTCAATCATCTCCGGACGGTTTGTAGCCGCAACAACAATCACCCCTTCCATACCCTCAACGCCATCCATACTGCTTAGTAGCTGATTCACTACTCTGTTGATGACATCCGATCCTTCTCCTGAACTGGATCTTCTAATACCAGCTATACTCTCAAATTCATCTAGGAAGATAATCGATGGACTAGACTGTTTAGCCTTCTTGAAGACCTCCCTAACTGCCTTCTCTGATTCCCCGACCCATTTCGAAATTAGCTCTGGTCCCTTGATTGTGATGAAGTTAGCTTTGGCCTCACTGGCTATTGCCTTCGCCAGAAGAGTCTTTCCAGTTCCAGGGGCACCGAATAGTACTATTCCCCTCGGCGGATTAATCCCGAAGTGTTCGAATAATTCAGGCTTGGTAAGTGGCCATTCAATACTTTCTTTTAGCCTATCTTTAATCTCTTGTAGTCCTCCTACTTCATCCCAAGATACTTCTGGAACTTCCAAGTAAATCTCCCTCAATGCGCTTGGCTCGACCTCCTTTATAGCCATCCTGAAATCTGCCATAATTACTGCCATCTTCTCCAATACCTCAGGAGGAATCTGCTCCTCGTCTAGGTCTATTTCGGGAAGATATCTTCTGAGGGCCTTCATTGCAGACTCCCTTACTAGGGCTGAAATGTCAGCCCCGACAAATCCATTTGTATTATCAAGTAGCCATTCTACGTCGAAATCGTCACTTATTGGCATCCCACGAGTATGAATTCCAATTATCTCGGCTCTACCATTCTTATCAGGAACACCAATCTCTATCTCACGGTCGAATCTCCCTGGTCTCCTCAAAGCAGGATCGATTGCATCTTGCCTATTTGTAGCACCTATGACAACGACGTTGTCCCGTCCCTGCATCCCATCAAGCAGAGTTAGTAATTGAGCGACCACTCTTCTCTCTACTTCGCCACTGACGTCTTCCCTCTTGGGCGCGATACTATCTAGCTCATCTATGAAAATAATAGCTGGAGTATTAGCTGCGGCCTCCTCGAATATTTCTCTGAGCTGCTTCTCACTTTCTCCATAGTATTTTGAGATAATTTCAGGACCGTTGATAGAAGTAAAGTGTGCGTTTGTCTCTGATGCAACAGCCTTAGCAATGAGGGTTTTTCCGGTACCTGGTGGACCATGAAGTAATACTCCCCTTGGAGGGTCTATTCCCAATCTCCTGAATAGAATGGGGTGTTTAAGAGGAAGTTCAATCATTTCCCTGACCTTCTGGAGCTGATCGCCCAGGCCCCCAATATCCTCGTAAGAAATTGTCTGTATGTCGCCTTGCTCCTCCTCGTCGACTGCATCTTCCTTGATTACAATATCAGTATCGGGCAAAACTTGAACGATACCCTTTGGCTTGGTTGAGACTATCGCAAATGGAAGTGCCTCCGCGAATAGAGTCATCCCTGGGATGAAGATTCTGTCTCCAGCTACGACTGGTCTCTTGTTTAACCCTCTGCGTGCGAAACCCTCGATTCCTGGACCAAATCTTACCTTCTGTTGTTTTGCCATGACCGGGCTCAAAACTAGTCTCTGACAAGGCTGAGTCTCGACTTTCCTGATATCAACTCTGTCCCCAAGACTGACTCCTGCATTCTTACGGATTATTCCATCTACCCTAATTACACCTAGATTGGCATCTTCCGGTCTGCATCTCCAAACAATGGCAGCAGTTTTTCTCTCTCCGGAAACCTCGATAATATCCCCTGGTTTGAGATTCAAATCGTTGTCAAATGGAACTCTGGCTCTTCCATGTCCGACGTCGCTGGGTATGGCCTTGGCCACTCTGAGTGTGAGAGAATCGGAATTATCGTCGGTCATGTGCTTAGGCTCCTAGCATACATCCCTCAGTAGCCACATTAGTTAAACCCACCAATCAAAGGATGTCAAAAATTGCGATTGGTTATCGGAACGATGTATCTCGATGAGTAGCATTATGTCTGTTGGGTGATTCGGTACACACATGACTCATGTGCTGGAAACTGGCTTCGAGAAGATGAAATTAGAAAATCCAAATGGTAGCCCCGCCATAAGGGGATACAATATAATCGCAGGAAGGCTTTGCGATTCAGGCGATGGTAAGACATTTACTAGTAAGAATCCAGCTTGGCTAGAAGATACTCTTGGAGAGTTTCCTCTCTCTACGAAGGACGACGTACATGAGGCTCTTAGAGCAGCGCGAAAGGCATTTCCATCTTGGGCCTCTACTCCTGCTCCCACAAGAGGCCAAGTGATTGGTAATATGGGCAGATTATTGATGGAAAGGAAGGATGATCTTGTCCGCTTGCAGGCACGTGAGATTGGTAAGACAATGAAGGAATGCGGGGGTGAAATTCAGGAAGCCATAGATACTTGTCTTTTCTTCCAATCAGAGGGAAGGAGATTATACGGACAGACAGTGAATTCTGAGCTTCCTGATAAAGAGTTATTCACATACAGGAGGCCTTTGGGTGTTTGCGGCATTATCAATGCCTGTAATTTCCCCTCGGCAGTTCCTTTCTGGAAGATGATTCCAGCTATAATGTGTGGAAACACATGTGTCTGGAAGTCCCCTCAGGACTCTCCTCTTCTCTCCTTCGCTCTAGCTCGAATTATGCATGAAGCAGGACTTCCTGATGGTGTGATCAATCTCATCCATGGAAAGGGAAGCGGTGCGGGTCAGCATCTAGTAGATGCGGCAGACTTGGGCATGGTAGACAAAATTTCGTTCACAGGAAGTACTCCAGTAGGGAAAATGATTGGCGAGACATGTGGGAGGAACCTTGTCAGTGCTTCGCTGGAGCTAGGAGGGAAGAATCCTCTAGTGGTTATGCCATCGGCAAATATTGAAAATGCTGTTGAAGGAGCTTACTGGGCTGGTTTTGGAACCGCTGGGCAAAGATGTACTAGTCTTGGTAACCTGATAATTCACGAAGATGTTTATGATGAATTCATGTCCAAGTTTATGGAGAAGGTCTCAACAACTCAGATAGGGGATTCGATGCGTCATGAAGGTGTGCTTTACGGTTCAATGCTCTCTGAGAAATATGGAGAAGATTTCCTCAAAGGACTAGAGATCTGTGAAAGTGATGGGGCCGACAAATTATGGGGCTCTGGAAAAATTACCAGCCATAATCTTCCTGATGGTTTCCATGGAGATGCTGACGAAGGCGTATACATGTGGCCACACGTCTATGAGAATGTCACAGAAGATATGAAATGCTTCCATGAAGAAATTTTTGGACCCGTAGTAACGGTAGTTAAGGCCAGGGACTTTGATGACGCTCTACGCTTGGCCAACGCTTCTCCATTCGGACTCTCTAGTGCATGCTACACAAATGATAGGCTAGAGGCTTTCAGGTTCAAGACAGGAATCAAAGCAGGAATGACTGGAATAAACAACTCTACCACTGGTGCAGAAGCGCATCTTCCTTTTGGAGGGGTAAAGGAAAGTGGTAACGGTAGTCGAGAGTCTGGGATATGGGTAATCGAGTCATACTCATACTGGCATGCAGTCAATGACGAGCTTTCGGGTAAGCTACAGCTGGCACAAATGGATGTCGAGGAAATAGAAATGGAAGAGGCTGAGGCTGACTACTCTGGACTGGCTTAGAGAAAAATCTCTCCACACTCGGGGCATCTTAGGCCAGGGAGCCATGCCCCTGGAAGATACCCGCATTTGTAGCAAATAGATGATTCCAATCCGAATTCTTCCATATCTATTCTAGAAGCGCAGGGCCTTTCAATGTTGAGTGAATTTGAATTGGTCAGAAGCAATTCCTTAAGGGTCCAGTCCGTGCCCTAGGCACAGGGTTACCATGACTAACTGGGACCGAGACCATCTTAGTTCGCTGGGCATTAATGTCAAGCTTCCCCTCAAGAGGGGTTTTGGGAAAACGGATAGAATAGATCATTGGTGGACAGAGCCAACATGGATGGCAGTTGCGCTTACTGTAGCTTTAGTCTACACCGCGCTCAGAGTGGTATTTTGGGATGGTAGCATTCATTATGACGATCATAGAGTCACCTCGCCAATATTCTCTCCAGATGTTTTACACATGCTCCACATTACAAATCATCCTGGCTGGATGAATTCAGCAATGCTTATTCTCTGGATTCCATTTGGATTTAGAGGAACCTGCTATTACATGAGAAGAGTTTACCACCGGACTTTCTTCCAGAATCCTACGGGATGTATGGTATCTAAGCCTGAAGCCAGCTATTCTATTGGGTACAAGGGTGAGAAGGGGCTGTTTATACTGAATAATATCCACAGATACATGCTCTACTTAGCCATAATGGTACTTTCTGTAAAATTTTATGATGTTGTACTAACAACTCAGTTTGATAATGGATCCACGGCTATCTCTATCGGCACTCTAGTGTTGGGTATTGAGGCGTTCCTTCTATTCATGTATGTGGCCTCTTGCCATGCTTTCAGACATCTTTTTGGAGGAGGGATGGATCAGTGGAGAGGAGGCATCTCGGGAGTATTCGGTGCTATTTACAGGTGGGTTAGTGGGGTCAATGTCCATCATGCATTCTGGTTTTGGACGAGCCTGGCCATGGTTTTCCTAGGTGACTTATTTGTCTGGGCGGTGGCTGAGGAATTCATTTCAGATCGGATCCTATTGGAGTGGTAATTATGGATGAGGACTACTCGGTTCACGAATATGATGTTGTGATCATAGGTGCTGGTGGCGCTGGACTCAGGGCGGCAATAGAGGCCAGCTCATCTGGTGCAACGGTAGCCATGATTTCCAAATCTATGTTGGGCAAGGCACATACTGTAATGGCCGAAGGAGGAGCTGCGGCGGCACTGGCTAACAAGGATGAGCGAGATTCTTGGGAGACTCACTTTAGAGACACCATGAAGGGTGGAAAATATCTGAATGATTGGAGAATGGCAAGAATTCATGCACAACAGGCACCTGATAGAATTAGGGAGCTGGAGCAGTGGGGAGCTGTGTTTGACAGGACTCCTTCTGGACTGACGAGTCAGAGGAACTTCGGAGGACACACATATCCCAGATTAGCCCATATTGGAGATGCAACAGGTCTGGAGTTGATTAGGACATTACAACAGAGGGGGATTCATATGGGCATGGATGTTTTTATGGAATTCACTGTGAGGAAGATTTTCAAGTCAGAAGGTAGAGTTTCTGGTTGCTTCGCTTACAGTAGGAACGATGGTTCCCTCCACGTATTCAAAGCGAAATCAATAGTCTTGGCAACTGGAGGTGCAACTAGATGTTGGGAAATTTGCTCCGGGTCTTGGGAGTATACAGGTGAGGGGTATGCATTGGCATACTGGGCAGGAGCTGAAATGGGAGATATGGAATTTATTCAATTTCATCCCACAGGCATGATTTGGCCCCCGTCGGTTAAAGGAATCCTAGTCACAGAAGGAGTTCGTGGAGAGGGAGG
>DAYH01000005.1 GCA_002506825.1 Euryarchaeota archaeon UBA103 | reverse complement strand
CAAAGCCACCTTCTACTTGGAACTTGGACCATTGTCGCCGCTTACATGGCATGGAGTGCTGGCAGATTCATATTCAATGCAACTCCTGCTATGGCAGTTGTAGGGGGCCTAGGTATTGCAATGCTCTGGAACGCTGCAAACCCAGCAGATTTCCTCAAAGAATACCGCAGAGCAGGAATTGGTAACCCATCTGCCAGAAGAAGGTCCACTTTCACAGCATCTAGGAGGCACCCTGGGATACCAGCACTGATGATGGTATTCCTCCTAGTCGCAAGTCAGCACGCCACCTATGGCATAGATTCAGGAATACCCCGTGGAGAAGAAGCCGCCACTGACGTCGATCAGGCAATCTATGAAATCGCCCCAGACTTCCTACGTTGGTCAATAGGAGATTTCTCCATACTTCAAGATGAGGAATACGATCCCGATTCAGGGATGCTGAGGTACATGGGGACCTTCGGCCCTGGGTTCAATGGGGCAGATTGGAATACTGCTTACCAATGGTTGTCCGAACAGGATACTGATGTCGGCTTCAGTCAGAGGCCAGCCTTTGTCTCTTGGTGGGACTATGGTTTTCAGGCCTTAGCACAAGGACAGCATCCGACCGTTGCTGACAACTTCCAATCAGGGATACCACACAGCGGAGGGATGTTACTCTCCCAAGGCCAAGAAGACACTCTAGCAATGTTCATCACCACTCTCACTCAAGGTGACATGAGATCTAACTCAGGAGAAATGACCTCTGACTATCAGGAGGTATTGAGTAATTATATGAGCCAAGATCAGATGGACGAGTTCCAAATTATCATGTCTATCGGAGTAGGAGATTCCAATATAGTCATTGATAGGTCAATGCAAGTCGTTGCGAATGATGGATCAGTGGATCTGCTCAGAGGATTTCAACTGGATGAAAATGGAATCCCCTCCTCAGATGAATCCTGGTCTGTTTACTTCGATACAGAGCCATATGTAGAGGAATCTAACGAATCATCGGCTAAGTTATCCTTCGATGAGGCCAGAGGAAGAGCGAGTGAATACGATGAAGAAACCACTCACTACATGATTGGCAACTATAGGTATACCAACGACCTCATCGAAGATTTTGATGACGTCTCAACCGGACTACACAGGCAGAATTCAAAATTAGCCATGGCCAGAGCTTTCCTCGTCCAAGCCTTTAGTATGGAAGAGCTGGTTGACCTATATCACCAGATAACATCCGAGGTCTTCTATGACGTGCAAGATTATGAGGCCGGCCTTGGAGAGACCACCGAGAGAAATAATGACATCAGATACTTCGCGGTAGACAACAGACTTTACCCATTAGGAGGCTCTTACTATGGCGATTAT
This sequence comes from Euryarchaeota archaeon UBA103, assembly GCA_002506825.1. Lineage (GTDB taxonomy): Archaea > Thermoplasmatota > Poseidoniia > Poseidoniales > Thalassarchaeaceae > MGIIb-O5. The sequence continues at coordinate 28,778 of DAYH01000005.1, read as the reverse complement.
AACTATCACAGAGGGCAAACCACCGGAATCTTCCACGCGCCAACCGGATTATCAGGACTAGATCTTGATGACTATATTTCTACTCTGTACCAGACACAGAGAGGAGTAGACGGGCCAATCATTCTCAGGACCTCCGATGAATATGAGCAGGAATATCTCAATGACATTGTCAGGCAGCAATCTGGAGCGGCGGCCGACGCCAGTGAGATGATACAGATGGTGGACATTGATTACAACCATCAAGACGCCTTCTTCGATACAATGGTGGCTAGGACGTATGTTGGATACGGATCTTCGTCACTGGGACTTCCTGGAGACGCCGCCCAACCAGCACCACACTTCTACATGTACGGGACACCCGGCTCCTACCTCGAACCAGGAATCCCTCTTCCCGGGGCAATGATGAATCATATGGTTCTGGCGAATTGGTACGAGCTTCCTTGTGAAGTTAACGAAGACGGGGACAAGATTGATGAGAATTGTAACGATCCATCAATTGGTTCAGCAAATACCCAAGTCAAGATTCTGAAGTACTACAGCGGAGCCACACTTTCTGGTACCGTGGAACTCGAAGGGATCGGACCAGTCCCCAATGCGAGACTCCTTATCGAAAGGGACGCTTTCAGTGGTGAAGAATCTCCCGATGAAGAAGGATTAGTCGAAGATAGGGACTCCAGGACATACTGGATCCCAATTGGGACCACTGATGCCGATGAAGATGGAATGTTCGAATTCACTGTTCCAGCAGGAAAAATCAGAGTTACTGCATTCTTCGGCGAGCCCAATCTGGAGGCAGCTAGATCAACAATGATGACCGGTACTTACAGTATGACTGAGATCTTAACGGAAGAGAATGTAGAATCAAGGGACATTAACCCAGTTACAGGAATTCTGGGCAACGTCTCAGGATCTACGTGGCTAACAGAGGAGATTGTAAACATCTCAGGTTCAGATGGCCATTCCAATGGCGAGGCAGTAATCGAAATAGCGCTATCTGTCGAATCCGACCAAGCAACGGGACAGTTAGTTTGGGCGTCTACAGATGAGTACGATGGAACAGCAATCACAGGGTCGACAGTTGAACTTGTTCCACAATGGGACGAGATCAATATTTCTCCCTACTATGCATCCACTTCAGATGGAGAAGTCTCAGGAGAGGGGCTGTCGTTCAATGGAATCGGCGAGGTTCAGTTCACAGGCCAAGGGGCAGTTCAAACAACATCAATTTCTACCATCACGGATTTCACCGGGAATTACACACAGGAGATTAAGCACAATCACACTCTTGTCGGAGATGGACTATTCGATGGAAGAGGTACTCTAAGCGGTACAATCAACTTCGATTCGGCCGAAGACATGCAGGTAATGGATTGTGGTGAAAACGACACCATGCCACAAAACGCATCCTTCTGTGAGCAGACTTCAGGAGATTTCTTGATTGATGGTTCCGTGAATGCCACTGGAAGGTTCACTTCTAATGGATCCACAGAATTTACCCAGAGACTCAGCCACTCTTCATTAGTTGGATCAGGAATCTTTGAGACCGATACCTCCGAGGAATTAGATAACTATGGAACAATCAACGGAACTGGAAAATTCACTGGTGATGGAATATTCAGCGGGCCCATGGTCCAAGCAGGAACATTCCACTTCAGAGATATGATTCCGGGAATCTACTCAGTAACAGCAATTCTTGATGACGGTACCCGTGTTGATTTGGATGACTCGTTCACAGTCCCAAACTCCATTAATCAAGTACAGAAGATTGACATTCAAGGCAGTGTAATCAGTGGTAAGCTAACTTATGAGTCAGGAGATATAGTTGATGGCTATGCGGCTCTACTGGATGAGTCTTCCGAGTATGCCAACGCAACAGAAGACTGTGCCGTCTACGGCCATCTTCCCTGTAGGATGTATCCCGATGACGTTGGAGACTATGGTTTTGGACCTCTGCCGCCGGGCAATTATTCTGTAGCAATAGATGTTGACGGGGATGGATTTTTCGAGATAATAGAAGAATTCCCATTCGATTCCGATATTTATGCAGATGTACTGGTCCCATCTCCGGTTCCAGAAATGTTCGACCTCCAGTTCCAAATGATAAATGAGGGTTCAAACGTACCCGATCTGGATGTTTTGATTTCACAGGCTGATGAAGATTTCCCGCCGATTAGTGCAGTATACTCTAGCGAAGACGGAGAATACCAAGTCGAGCTCACGCCAGGCGAATGGATAGTAGAATATACTCTATCGAACTCCAAGCAGATATGGGAAGAATTCGAAATTTCGTCCGATATGGATGTGCAATTCGAATTCGTCACTAGTGTAGAAGTCGCTGGGACTGTTTACTACGAAGAGAACTCTTCGGCAATATTCAATCCTGATGAAGGTAAGGTCATAGGGGCCGACACTGTCATCACTTTCGACTGGGATGGATTCTCGACAACCGCTGTAACAAACGAATCCGGGCAGTTCATTGTAACTCTCCCTGAAGGAGCGACAGTAGATGCAACGGTCGAGGGATTGATTGCTGGATTGGTTAATGGTACCAAATTCACTGTCTCTTCCGGGATGGAAGAAATTGTGATGGTCGCGACACCAGGGACAAACGTTTTCGGACTAGTCAGCATTTCAAGGGCTAATAATTTCTACACCTCTGAATTAGTAGGTTGGGAACAGCTAACGGTATCCGCTCAGAATGATGACTATGACGTAACTTGGAGAAAGACAGTGGATAATCTTGGAAAGTTCCAGATGATTCTACCTGACGGAGAATGGACATTTGAAATAGTCGACTCAGATTTTGATGTTTCTCCAGTGACTAAGGCCATAGATAGTGAAAACTTCTCCGTCGAGATGATACTCTCTCCTCCAAATGGGACACTCTCTCTTGAGATGTTCATGGATAATTCAGGAGATCTAAACTCATCCAATGGAACACCCGTTTCGTATGATTTCGAGATCGTCCCATCTTCTCAAGCAGGCATGGGTAAGAATGTAACATATGACGGTCCTGAATGGTCTAGCGAGGGACTAGCAGAAGTTTCACTTGAACCAGGGTCGTATAACTTGTTAGTGTCCATTTCTGATGCAACAGAAGGAGATCTATTTGGAACGATGCTATCTTCGCAAGTCTTGCCTTTCGATATCTCACTACAGGGCGGAACCGTTGACAGGGTTGCCGCATTCTTGCCAGAGTGGAGAGTTAGCATCTCACTTACAAATCAATTCGGAGGCGTACTCGCGGATCAAGAATTCAAGCTTATCAATACCGAAACCAGCTGGACACAGACTCATACAACAGACTCCAATGGTAGTTGGACCGATCATATTTCACAGGGCGATTGGATTTTGAGTGTACAGTCTCTCACTAACAGTGAGGGAGCCACGGAAACACTGAGGGCGCATATCGAATCATCATCTGAAAGCGCATCAGTCAATCTTTTCTTTGCGACGATTGAAGTGGCGTCATTGACAGTAAGTCTTACTGAGGGGCAAAGCTCCCCTCTAGAAGGAAAGAATATTATTGCTGTGTCTGAAGATGGTCTAGGCGAAGTTGAACTCGCTCTGACAGATTCTTCGGGGATTTCGGAAGTACAGTTATTCCCTGGAAATTGGACCATGTCTATGGAAACCGAGCAGGAAGGCATCAAGTGGATTCTAGGGCCATCTAATGTGATGCTCTCCTCTGGGGAAAACGGGCAGTTCAATTTCACTGCTGATAGACTAGCAGAGATAAGTGGTAATATCTACTGGGATTTGAATGATAACGGTGTTTACAATATAGGCGAAGGAATCAATAACGCCACTCTTGAAATTTACTCAGGTATATGCGATAACAATTCATTCAGCGAGCAACCGGTGCTGATAAACTCAGAAAGTTCTGGCTCATGGTCGGTATTTGAATCGGTCGACGAGGACTATTGTCTAGAGTTGTCAGCCGAAGGATTCGAAAATATGTCAGAGAATATCGAACTAGGAAACACCTCTCTGGAACTAGACTCGATGATGTTAGCTGAACTAGTTCAAGTGGGTGGCCAGATTTCGTATATCGATATGGATCAATTCTCGCTAATCTCCGATACGGTAGTGCTGGAGCTCATACCAACATCCGAATATACCAGGGATAGGATATCTCCAGAAAAGACAATTGTAGATGGTGACTGGAATGGTAACTGGACAGCCACAGTTGAACCCGGGGATTGGATAATCAGGGCTACATCTGAAGAATACGGATTAGTGGCCATGTCTCTGGTAAATGCCGAGGTAATCGAAGGAGGTTACTCTGACATGGATTTAGTTACTGGTGGATGGGCGCTTGTGGAAACTCAATGGTTAGATTATGAAGGAATCTCGATGACCTTGTCAGATGTAGAGGACTCCGAGCTAAACATCAACCTTGGAGCTGGAATTTCTTGGATAGCCAACCTCGATGAAGAAGGCTCCATCAGGACACTCCTCCCAGGGGGGGTCATAGATGTCTCCAGTGAATTCACCACTCTTCAAAGGGGACTGAACATGACATATTCAGGAGGCCAAGCAATCGGCGTAGAAGCCAGCCAAGAGACTCCAGTCATCACTGTCTCCCACTCCAGGATACCGTTCCGGGACCTTTCATTGGCCGTACTCGAAGGAACGGGAGGCGATGCTAGCCACGATGGAGGCATATCAGACCTGCTAGTCACCAAAGACAATGAGTCAATGGGATTCAATCCTGTAGAGTTCATACTCTCTGCTGATTATCTGGGTCATGAGCCCCTTGATACATTCGCTGCTCAGGCTACCGTACCCGGAACAGATGGGTCAGAATGGCAGGTTGAATTCCATAATGGATCAGGAGCATGGAACTCTTCTATGTCCTTCGATTTGGGATTGGATAGTTCACTCACTACATCCGACCTACATGTCAGGGTCACGCCTCCGAACCAATCTGTCGCGCATTCTCTTACTCAGGGACACTCAGTCATCCTCAGCTTCTACACATCGGATGGATATTCTGAAGAAATCAATGTAAAGGTCAGAATTCCACAAATCAATGATTTCTCAGTAGTTTCACTGGACTCGCTTTACGGCGTTTCACCAGGTGAGGAAATCCAGATACCACTCGAGATCAGAAACACAGGTAATGGGGACGATAGATACGAGTTTGATTTCGATGACTCAGAATTGCCCGAGGGCTGGGAGAGAACCGGATCTACTACTCACACCGTGCCACCGTTCACCACCACCACTCATACGATCAGTGTTGTAGCCCCAGAGAATGCAACTGGGGAATACACAGTCTACGCTACGGTCACAGACAAGGCAGGAAACTCTTATCCAGAGATAGAAATCAACGTAGCGATATCCAATCCAGTAGTTTCTATCACTTCTCAGGAACTTCTCACAGGAGGGGACAACGCGGTTTCTAACAGAGTCAACTCCTTCGTTGTCACTGTTGCAAACGAGGGGCTCGTTGACGCTAATGATGTTGAGCTAGTTGCCACACTGTGCACTGATCTGATATGTACAAATGAGGTTATTACGGATACGGAGATTGGAGATGTTCCGGCAAATTCAGTAGTGAACTTTGACATAACTCTCGATCTTGATGGAATCGATCCAGGTAATTATTATCTCAACCTACAAATAAATGAATCTTCAGTGGATGGCGAAGTAGTTCCATTCGAACCCGATCAGGGAGGAAGCGTAAATCTCGTGGTTTCTTCACCTGCAGTGGAATCAGACTCCAGCTGGATTGGTTACATCCTAGGGGCATTAATAATAGCCGCACTGGCAATGCTCACTAGGCCACGCTCAAGAAGGCCCAATGCACCATTCTGAACACACTGGTATTTATGTGGAAGTTACTCAGAGACTAATGTATGCCTGTCATCGACAGACTCGAGCTTATGCCCGAGCCAGAAGATCCTAGGCTACTGACCACAGTGGATCCAAGGGCCCCTGGTTATCCAGGCTCTGCGTATGGGATCACTGATGAAGAGGCTAGAAGGCTCCGTTGGCCCTTAGATCCATTAAAGGAAGCACTATGGCCATGGGGCGCGGTATTCTTCTCCATCGGGACAGTGGCACTACTGCTAGCGTGGCCATTTGTCGACTCTTACTTGGCCCCACTTCTCCCAGATTCCGAGTGGGCATACGAGACCACGGGAATCAGGGAACTTCAGGACGCAGGACTCACCGGGGAGGGTGTGTCAGTTTGTATTGTTGATACTGGCCTGGACATACTACATCCAGATCTTTCGGACATAAATATAGTAGGATTCAGAGACTTTTTCGATGAGGGTAATCAAGAGATTAAAGACATAGGTTCAGAATACCACGGAACTATGATGACTGGAATATTGGCTTCTAATGGTACTTTCCTAGGGGCGGCTCCCGAGGCTTCTATTTCCATTGCTTTGGCTTTGGGCCCAGAAGGGTCATCAGGACAGCAAGATAGGGTCTCACTCGCAATAAGGTGGTGTAGGATAACTCAAGAAGCAGATATAATTAGCCTCAGCCTAGGCTCTGATCCGGGACAGGGAATGGGCATCGAAACTGAGACCGTAACAGCGGTACAAGAGGCATTAGACGAGGGGATATTCGTCATCGCGGCTGCAGGAAATACTGGTGCAGACTCCTCAGATGTATCCGTTCCGGCCAATATCGAGGGAGTAATAGCTGTGGGGGCCTACAGGAGCTCAGGGACTATTTGGTCCGACAGTGCCTCGGGTTCGGATATTGACCCATATACCGGGCAGTCCAGGGAGTACCCTCATCAGAAGCCTGAGATCATAGCTCCAGGCGTGAATATATTTTCCACCGCATCCACAGAACTGGATCCTCCTTATGCGTATTCTTCAGGTACCAGTGACTCCACCGTTTTTGTAACCGGCGCTCTAGCCCTTATTCTGGAGCAATTTGGAGATGAAATCGCAGGAGAGGATGGAAAAATAGACTCCGAGGAGATGGCATTGGTCAAGAGGGCACTAGCTAACTCTGCAAATCAAGAATCATCTTCTGCAGGAAATCATAGCTCTAGATTGGGATATGGGTCTCTGGATGCCATGGAATGGGCAAACCAACTCTCGTTTCAGCTAAATATTGGCCTTCAGCAATAGTCTAACATCTAATTAGACAATTACGGGCCTCGAGCCGCACAATCTTGTTTCCTCTAGTATTATATCCGCTCCCGATACCCCATGGCTATGGCCCGCAGAGATAGATTGAGCTCGACTATTCTAGTAATGTTGATGCTAACTAGCGTTTTCGTCGCTTTAGTCGGCCCCGCATCTCCTGTGGCGGCATCAAACGAGACTACATCAGGTACGATCACAGGCACTGAATACTGGCAAGGTAATCACGTACTTACAGGAGATGTAGTAATCTCGTCAGGAGCCAAATTGGTTATCCAGCCTAGCACTAATGTGGTGTTCCCTAATGGCACTCATCTGGATGCTAGGGGGAGTTTGTGCATAGGCGTGTCTTCTTGTGGGGCTAGCGGCAATGCCAATTCTGCTCAGAGGATAACGTTCAGCTGGGAAGAGCCTGAGAATTCTAGCGCCCAAGGCGAATGCAATGGAATCTCACAAGGACAGTTCGAAATCACGATTACTGACCCATCCTGCTACGAGGGACTCATCATCAGGGATTCGATAGACTTGTCACAGTCTGGAATCAGGCACACTACTCTCGATGGAGCTTGGGGTATTCCACATTTCGTAGATAATCAAAACGGATTCAAGTATGCGGCTTTAGTTTTGGATGGAGCTAGTCCGACACTAACGGAAATGGAGTTCATCGATATCAACTCCAGCAGTGTTCTGACCACCGGTCTCGCCCAGCCGGAGTTCATTGGGGGGCAATATATCGTAGGTAATGATGACGAGAGCGGTGTCGACGGACCGGCGGTTCAGATTTACAGTTCTGGAACGCCAATTACTCCATTGATCATGTCCTCTCCCGACCTTGTGGGTTCTGATAACGGGTGCGGGAACAATGCAGGGGGAAAACCTACGGTATGGGTGGAAGATGCATTCATAGAAATCGATGACGCAGAGATAGGGGTGGGGGACTATGGAATCTCACTGAGGTATTCTTCGGGGTCTGTTACAAACTCAGATATTTCAGTCAATTGTAACGGGATTGATATTTACAGTCTAAAGAGTGTGGGCCAGGTCGACTACTACAATACAATTACAGGTAACGAGATTGTTACCGGTGACAGGACCCCGATAACTGTGTATGGCGGGGCTCATGCCTTCATCAGAGATAATGATCTGTCAGGAGCAGGAAGTGGAAGCGGTATCGCTGTCTTTTCTAGCTATGCTGAGATTACAAATAATGAGATTGGCCCAATAGGCGGTTGGAACGGCCTCTGGATGTATGGCTCATTCGACGTCATTGCAGAAAATAACACTATTTTCGACACCAACAGAGAGGCCATTATTGCTGGAGAGTACAGGGAAACTCCAAGTGCGGCCAGGGCATTCTTGGCCAACAATACCATTTCATCTTCGGGAAGTGGCACATGTGAGAGCGACATTCATTTTGCATCTCCGGGCAATCCTGACGGAGAATTCCCTTGTCCCGCAGTGATGGCATACAGATCCGGATTGACAATGTATGACAATGAGATAAACGCAGGAGGGACTACTGATGGAATAAGATCCATAGGGGCACTTCTAGACATAAGGAGGAACACTTGGAATGCCGCAGGTTCTGGAGCTGTAATCAAACACTATGACTCAGGTTATGCGGGAGACCAGCAATACGGCTCACTAGCCTTCTTCTCAGAGAATACGTGGAATGGCGTGGGCACAACCTACAACATCACTAAGAGTGCCGTTACGGTACAATCTGAATCCATACCCAGCCCGCCTTCCGGACAGTTGCCAGTCATCCTTTCATGGCCGGACCAGGAGGCATGGCCGGACAATGGTTTCCAGAATGGCATCATGCCAACGGACGTTCAAGAATGCTCTAATTGCGAAAACCTTACACCTAGAAATTTCCCACTTGCACTTTCAATGGATAATAACTCCACTGTGATGACATTCGCCGGACTGGCTAATCTCGATAGATCATCTATATCAATTCAAACTCAACCAACTCCTTATGCAGTACAAGTTAGGAGAGCTGAGCTAGTCAAATTCCAGGCACTAGTTAATGGAGAGAGGGTATCTGGGGCTAGTATCCTAATTGAAGACGCCCTCGGGAATGATATGTACGATATTGATACGCTTTCTGATGGGTATACTCCATGGTTCGCTTTACCCTCGGACTTCCATCTTGACTTCAGGGGATTGGGGGGTGGCAACAATCCCGATGGGTTTGCAGATGATGAGTTTGAGGACTCCTGTTCTGACGGCATAGACAATGATGGAGATCTCGTGATGGACGGAGATGATGATGATTGCGACTATACCGCAGGTACGAGGGAACTATCCCTATACCGATTCACTGCGTATAAGTTTGGATTTGGATTGGATAGTGGAGAATTCACATTAAATGATGCATCCTATCAGGGAACTGCAAACCTACTAAATCTGGCTCCCTCCGTCTCAATCACACAGAATCAAGGCCACTCATTCAGGAAGGTAGTAAATATCACTGGTAATGCCCATGATGGAATTCTGGCATCGTTCTATCCTACTGATGAGATGGCGCAGTGGGATCAGAAAGGATATGTCCATTCAATCGAAGTTAGGGACCCATTCACCAGTGATTGGTCCGACGCACAGTTAGCCAGCGATTCCTCAGGAGCCCAGCCCGGTAAAGTAACTAGTACTAATCATCCCTTCAAAGAATGGTTCTATGAATTGGATATGTCTCAGATGGCCGAAGGGGACTATGTCTTCCAGTTCAGAGCATTTGATGGAATCGACTACAGCCCGATATCCATCATTTCAATCAAACTAAACTCTCAGGCGCCAACAGTATCAGTAAGCTCCCCTAGCCCATTATCTACTCACTCTGATGACAGTGTGACATTCGAGGGCGCGGCATATGACTACTACGGGTGCCCGTCGCAATGCGGGAAGGATATTTCCGAGATTTATTTCCAAATTCAGGGTCCTAATTTCCAGGTCGTGACTCCAGTATCGGGTGGCACATCTTGGTCTTGGACGTGGGACTTCAGTGGCCAACCAAGAGTAGTTGCCGACTATACATTCAAGATTTGGGCATCCGACTCTGATTTCTGCAATGGCGTAATCGATGAATGTATTCCTGCGGAGCTTACTCTTACTATTGATAATTCCAATAGTGCACCATTCATCAGTATCTCGACTCCCAAGGAATCCGATAGAATGCCGGTTTCCGAGTCTTCCGTCTTCGGAGGTGTCGCTAGGGACAACGATAACGATGTCACTAGAGTCGATATCGAAGTTCTTGATACTGCCAATGGGATGATAGAAGTTCATTCCGAATCAGTCATAGATTTTGATTCAAATGGTGAATTCAGCTCAATATGGGATTCAAGGTCATTAAGGCACAATTCAGAATATCAGATTAGGATGAGGTCATACGATGGATTCGACTATAGCGATTGGAAGTCAGTGAATATCATCGCCGACAATCCTCCTGATGCTGGAAATAATCAGCCCGTTTTCGATCAGTCTGAATGGGTAGAATCTGTAACGCTGTATTGTGAAGAAAATTCCCAATCCGCCGATAGATGTACCACTTTCGAGATTAACCTGCTTGACTTCTTCGCGGATCCGGATCAAAATCAAGAGCTAATCCTCTCTGTATACGACGACGATGAAATATCATCTGATGATGAATATCCAGTGGTGATATCGGTTTCTTCAGATGGCATAGCTAGGTACAACCCGACCTCCATGTCTTTCTTCGATCCCGAGATATCTGGATGGTCAATAAATGATGTAGTTTTCGTGGCATCGGATCAATATGGCTCCAAGGCGAACTCAATTCCAATGAGCATAGAGGTCATAGGAATAGATTTTGAGGTCGACGTCCCCCTAGAAACAAGGATTTCAGAGGATGAAACAGCTATATTCTCTGGTGTCGGACTTCCTGGAAGAACTGTCACTGCCACAATCGGAGGAATTCCGGTGAACAACACCGTCGTTTCAGACGACTCGACATGGTCCATGGGGATCCCGGGCTCACGGATTTCAAGCTCTGCGACCCCCCAGTTCATGTATGGGGGACTAGAATACCAAGGAACGAAAATCACAGTGAGCGATTCAGACTCATCAGCTTCATCATTGTTAGTCATAATTGTTGGAATCGTAATTCTAGGGATTGTGGCCTTCGCTTACTTCTTTATTGAAGTCGAAGAAGACTCTGAGCTAGGAAATGATTACAATAAGAAAGAGAGGCTCGACGAAGAGGAAGGAAGGTTTGTCAAGGACGATGACCATCCTGGGTGGTTGTGGGATACCGAGAATGAAGAATGGGTTCCAGAAAAGTAGGAATGACGTTGAATATGTTCTAAGCTTCCATCACGAACATTATTGAATAGATGATGTTGCTAAGATATTCATGTCAGTCACTCCCGCACCCAAACCTGGAGTCCAAGAGAGGATTCTGCTCCATCTAAGGGACTATGTGGATCACGCAGAAAAAGTAGAAGTCCCATTCGCACTTTCACAGATGGGGATAGCTAATGCTGTTTCCATAGCCAGATCGAATGTTCCAAGGGCTATCTCAGGACTCAGGGAACAGGGCTATTTGATTGAGAAACAGGCGCATGTTACTGGAGTTTCTAGAAAGAGGAAAGCATACTTCCTAACCGACGAAGGGGCAAAGCTAGCTGATGATATCTGGTCCAAAGTCGGGATGCAGGTGGTTCGCGTGGTAGGAAGAGATGGAAGGGCGTCAAATATGGAACTGGCCAAAGCCCTAGAGGAAACTGATTTGCCTCTAAGGCATGTAGACGTTATACGGTATCTGGACGATTCTGGAACTATAGATCTCTCTGTACTCTCTGCCGATTTGATAGAGAGGGACCTCTCAAAACATATTGAGAAGCAATTGGTAACCTCACTAAGCGACTTGCCGAGGACTAGGAGGTTTTATGGTAGAGAAATGGAACTAGAAAACATGGTAAATCTCCTAGAGCATCAGTCTGGATCTATACTCGTTCCCGGTATAGCTGGCATTGGAAAAACAGCACTTTCCGCTAAGCTAATTGAGAGTTTTACTCACAGAAGAAACCTTCTTTACCACAGATGTCAAGATTGGGAAGGTGCAAGGGCATTCCTGGAGGCAATTTCAGAATGGCTATCTGCCATGGGGAATGATGACCTTTCAGACTACCTCGCATCCTCCCCAGTGCCTCAGCCTCAGATGGCTGTAAACCTAATTTCAGAGGGACTTGAGTCTTCTCCTTCGCTTATTGTGATTGATGATCTGCACAAAGTTGGAGATGAGACCTTAATTTCAGTACTGCGTTCTCTATCATTGAAAATACCAGAACTTGAAAATGTCGGTCTAGTGATGTTCTCACGTTCATTCAGGATGGTAGTGCCAGAATCCGACTCCTCTGGAAGAATAGTTACCTTAGTGATGCCTCTCGATGGTCTAGATCAGGAAGCAAGTAGGAAAATATTGACTACGATGCAGGATCTCGAAATGCCTCAATTTTTGCACATTCATAGTCTTTCAAGAGGTCACCCACTAGTACTCGAGCTCATTAACAGAGGGAGTGTCGGTGGCACATTCCACGAAACTCTGGAGGCATTTGTAGAGAAGGAAATCTTCAGCAGACTTTCCGGTGCGGAAAAGAGATTGTTGGGTGCTATCGCAGTTTTCAGAGAGCCAATGCCTCTCGAGGCAATTTCCGGAATTGATATGGAAACAGATCTTTTGGATGATCTTGTTGAAAAAGGCCTAGCAAGGCAAGCCGATAGTGAAAATTATGATGTCCACGATTTAGTGAGAGAATTTCTCACAAGGTCGATGGAAGACTCATTAAAGCAATCGTTACATGCCAATGCGGTCGAATGGTACAGGACGAGGAAAGAAGATGCATCTGAAAGCATAGAGCACATTCACCATCTTCACAAATCTGGAGATATTGAAGGATTAGCATCGGCGTTATCCGAGGAAGGTCATAATCTAGTCAAGGCCGGACACATAGAACTTTTGGGAATTCTCAGAGTCCTAGAGGCGAGACTCTTCGGGCCCAGGACTAGATTTGTAATTCACGAACTCACAGGAGACATACTATCTGTCCAAGGAAAGTGGGATGATGCTGAGGAACAATACGACATGGCATTGCCTATCGCAGTGAAGCACAAACTGACTACTCCTCTTGCAAGAATTTACTCATCTAGAGCGGATTTAGCAGTCAAGAAGGGAGAGATGGATACGGCCCTCTCCCTCCACAAGAAAGCATTGGAGATGCAAATAAAACTCAGAGACGCCCAAGGGGCTGCAAGATCATACAATAATATGGGATATATTTTCAGACGTCAGAGAGACAATAAGAGAGCATTAGAAGTCTATGGAAATGTGGAGGAGCTATTAGATTCTGAAGACTCATCTGATCTAACCGAGGCTAGGATTAGACTGGCTTCCGCTTTCCTTGAGATGGGAGAGATGGATAGGGCCCGTGACCATGCTATGACGGCTCATGATGAAACTGCTCAGAACAATCAAGAAAAACTACATGCTAGATCAAGAGCTGTTCTGGGGAGGTATTATGCCAGAATAAAAGATAATGATCTGGCAATGCACCACTATTCTGGTGCTTTGGAAATTTTATCGGACCAGTCCGATCCCAGAAGTGCAGTAGAGGTGGAGATGCTTCTCGGACAAGTATTGAGTGATGCAGGTAATTCAGACGAAGCCGCACAGCACTATCTGGACGCTCTATCAATCGCAGAGGCCAACGACTTCAGGATGATGCAGGGGGAGATTCTCTCTAGACTTGGCGAGGTTGAGAGCAATAGGTCACAGAGGATGGACTATCTACAGAGGTCCCTAGTTGTATTCAGGGAGCTCGGGGCAGTCGATAGGATGAGGGATGTTCAGAACTCTGTACACAGAGTAGTGATGGGGCATTAACTGACAAAAGCCCTTTCCGAATCAATTTGGCCTATCCAATTGCTAAACTCCGGCCCTTCTTGTTTAGAAATCGACAAGCTGCCCTCGAAACTATCGCAAATTTCCATCAGGACTTCACTCTCCGCTATATGGGGCTGATTATTGCTCTCCGAGAGATGACAGAGTACGATGCTACTTAGTCCAGGATTAACGATTTCTCTTAGGGCCAAAGCAGTCTGTGAATTGGAAAGGTGCCCACCCCTCCCAGAAATCCTCCTCTTCAATGAGTCGGGGTAGTTTCCCCTCATTAGCCTGTCATGATCGTAGTTGGACTCTATGGAAATATGGCCACATTTCTTGAGGTGAGATGATAACTCAGCTGTGACCTCTCCCAGATCAGTAACTATGGCCGCCCTTCCGCCTTGATCGTCACAAGCTATTACCGCTACATTATCAGCATCATCATGAGGAATGGGTATAGTTAGCAAACTTATATCCGCACCAGCATCTATTCTTTCCAATTCCGAGAACAGATGGAGACTCTCCGATATCTCCCATTCCATTCTTTTGGCAGTCTCTACATTGCTGATTAACTTCGATCCCCATTTTTTTGCCGCCCTATAGGCCGATTTCGAATGATCAGAGTGATGGTGAGTAACAAGTATGGAATCTATATCCGTCGGGCTGACTTCTAATTTTTCTAATCGCGCCTCAGTCTTCTTTAGGGAAAAACCACAGTCTATCATGACATTAGATTCATCGGTAGACAAGAGAACTGAGTTTCCCCTGCTCCCACTTCCAAGGTGAGTAATCTTCATACTCATGGCTTTCGACCTAATGGGGATAACGACGACCTTTGAACAAATCCTATGATAATTATTTTTAAGGCTCTTTTGCGATATATTCGCCTCTTCCCAAACCATAGATTTTGAATCAATGTCCGAACGACGCTCCATCATCATCATAAGTCAACCGAGGACGTTGAAGGCTACTTAGTTGGGGCTATATCATGAGGCGAAAGCAAACAGCGGCCTTTATTGTACTACTTTTGCTTAGCAGCCTTGCTTTTGTTTCTCAGACTAGGCCCCAGTCTCCAGTCGACTCTACAAATCCTACCGATGCGGATGGAGGAGCCCCTCCAGCTACCGATGCAGATGAAGACAGGATCCCAGATCAATATGAGTCGATATACGGCGAGGACATAATTATCGATACTCCCGAAGGAAGCTTCGAGGTACTTGGCTTAGACATGAACAACGGTACTGATAATATGTCTGATCACGATAGGGACGGGGCGGTAGCACTACTGGAATATTGCTGGCCATACACTCTTGACAAATGCTTTACTGACAGACTCTCATTAACTGGAAAGCCACCAGAATTGACCCAATCAGGAAACAGAGAGTATCTCGATCCTACCTCTTCGGATACCGATGGGGACGGACTTCCGGATGGTTATGAGATCCATATGTGTACAGAAGGCGGTCTGGGTTATCTCAATGCGACAAATGCATGGACATGCCTTTGGTTCGACCCTCTTGACCCTTCTGATAATGTAGAAGATATAGACAGATGTGATGATTTTAGTTTCGGCTGTGGAGATGGATTTGATGTAAATAGGGATGGGGACATCGATGTAACTGAAAGATATTCAAATTCAGAAGAATACTCTTTCGGAACTCCTCAAAATTGGATTACTGAGAGAGATGGGCTTTGGTGCGCCGGTACGATACCGGGGATGAGTGAAAATGCTTGTCAAGATTCAATAGTCAGGCCGACGGGAGATGATGGGTGGCTGGGTACGGACCCGACGCGCTCAGATTCTGATTATTACTCGTGGTCAGGCCTACTGGCTACCGGACTAGTCATTCCCGGAGACGGAATACCAGACGGATGGGAAGCACACTATGGATTAGATCCTAGGAATGCTAGCGATGCAATATTGGATTCTGATAACGATGGATGGGATTTAGATAGAGACGGCTTCGTCATTCCTGATACTTCTACTTCTACAGCAGCATGGGGTGAGGCGTTTAGTAACTATGAGGAGTACATGGTTTACTATGACGATGGATCATGGGTAAAACCGGGCATTAGGGGTACGGCTGGAACTAGTCATGACGGGTCAATAATCTCATATGATCAATCTACACAACCTCAACTGGTCGATGCGGCAGTACATACAATGATCAAAGATAGTGAGCAACAAAGAATAATTGTAGGCTCCAAATACGGAGTTACCGCACTAGATCCTTTCGGAGAGATTTCTTCAATGCATAATCTCCGCTCTGGAGTGGAGATGACCTCAATGGTCAGGTGGTCTCCTGGAGGCACTTCAGATTTCCTAATAATCGGAACAAACCTCGGAGTCCACTGTGTTTCAATGGAAAACGGACTCCCGATAATGTCATCTATTTCCGAATCTGAAATCGGACACGTTGTGTCAATGATAGAACTAGATACTGGCAGTGATAATTTGGATTTGATTGTTTTCGGGCATCAGAAGGCATGGACTCTGAGCGTTTCGGACGAAGGCTCTGGCGGCGATTGTTGGAGCGGAGGGCGCTCAATAAGTGTAGGTTTGGAAACCCTAAGCGTACCGTTGTCACAAACTCTTTCCGACTCTGAGGTTTCCGCTAATGATGTAATCCAAGTCCCAATACAAGGAAGGGGACCATTGCTGATGGTTGCCACTGATTCAGGACTAATCGCATGGAACACCACCGATGGGGTTACTTCAGCAGGCGAACCTTGGTGGGTTTTTGATTTGGAGGATGCAGAAACATTCGTCAGAATGGCAGACATACTGAATGAATCTAAATCCGCGGTCGTGAATGTTTTGGAGCCTGCCGGACCCATCCTAGAAAACGGAGAACTGGGAGAAGTAACCGGAGTATGGATGGGGACAGCTGGAGGACTACATCTGATCGATCTGTCAATCTTCCTGCAGATGCCAAGATCTTCCATAAGTAACGATAGGATGTTCAACTCCGATCGCTGGACCGAGGGTGCGAATGACATCAGGTCGGTTTTGGCAATCGATGGCATGGTAGTTCTCGGCTCCAGGGACGGAACATGGTGTCTCGAAGGGGGGCATACAGGTGTTTTGGGGCCCTATATCAATCAAACTAGGATGCCAGGCTTGGTTACTAATCTAGTTTCGATGGAAAACGAGGGCGAAGACTGGATTTTCTCGGGCTCATCGCCGGGAAGGTACATGAATATCATGCCAATCGACCCATTATCCGTAGACTCAGATTTTGACGGGATGCCAGATGGCTGGGAATTCGTACATGGTTTAGATCCAACAGATCCTTTCGATAGAGAGAGGGATGCTGATGCAGACGGAGTAAGCTTCCCCTTAATTGATGGGACTATTTTTATCCGTGAATGGAGTAATTTAGAGGAGTTTAGATATGTAAACTCTTCACAGTTTGGTACTAATGGGACTGATCCGAGGAATATTGATTCCGATGGAGATGGTCTTACTGATGGTGAGGAATATTGGGGCTGGTTCTTAGATTCAACATCGTTTTCATGTCATTATCTGAATGATGATTATGTTTGTGACGACTCGTCTTCACAGTCAGAGACTGTACATCTAGAGGGATGGCTCGGCTCTGGTGCGGGCGGTGGAACAGACGGTCCAACAGACCCCACTAATCCAGACTCTGACGGAGATGGAATGCCAGATGGCTGGGAGATTGAGAATAGAAGGTGGATTGGAGATATCTACACCGGGGGAAATCTCTGGACGCTAGATCCAAGAGACCCAAATGATGCAGATGAAGATGCTGATGGTGATGGATTATCAAATCTTTGCGAGTATAGGTGGGGCGAAATTATTGATGATGTCATCAGAGAAGGGCTACCATCCCATGGAGAGACTAACGAGTCAGCCCTCTCATGGGTGCCCACCGATCCCAACAATATTGATTCCGATGGAGATACTCTTCCTGATGGATGGGAGGCGAGATATACCTGCTCTTGGAATAAGGACAACAAGGGAATTAATCCACTGAATGGCTCCGATGCACTCAACAATCCCGATAACGACGGCTACGATATCAATATGGATGGAATATTGTCAATGGATGAGCAGTTGGTAAACTGGCTTGAATACCATTTGAAAGATCAGATCATTTACAACGATGAAACGGAGGCAGGTCTGTCTTTCCCAGATGGATTTTCTACCAATCTTTCGCACCCTTCATGGCAGGGGCTTGCCCCGGGATCATTTGGAGAATACACCAGTACGGCATATCTCAGCCTGGTAAATGGGACTACCGTGGATGATGTTGGCTCTGGAAATCCATTGTCTTCCGACTCGGACAGAGATGGTATGCCAGATGGTTGGGAATTCTACCATTCCAGATGGAGTCTATTCGATGAACAATGGACTTTGAATCCAGTGGATGAAAGAGATCAAGACGGAGACCCCGATGGCGATGGGATGAATAATTGGGAAGAGTACAATTCCATAGATGGGAATCTCAGCGAGACAGATTCTCTAGTAACATCTCCACAATTCTACTTACTCAGCGTAGGGGGGGAGCTACTTCCAACTCCTTGGCTTTCTGCAGAATCGACATACTCATTTGGATACTTCCTTTCTGATGATCAGAAGAATTTAACAGGCCTTACTGCAGATCCGAATAATCCTGATACGGACGGAGATGGACTACTGGATGGAATCGAATTAATCTTCACAAGGTGGAACTCAACTGACTCGGTATGGACATTAAATCCTCTAGTGGCAGGTGATGGATACTATGATTCGGATTTGGATGGAATTACAGATCAAGTCGAACTCAACCTTACTAATAATAATCCGGCCAATGGAGGGCTCTCGCCCCCTGATGCTCCTAGGATGTGGGAAGAAGCAGACTCAATCGATCCTTCGGAGGCTAACAATAGGGTATTCAGAATACTCTTCGGAAAGGAAGGAAAGGCCCAATTAGCCATGGAGCAGTACCAAGACTGGCTTTCCGGAAGTCCTGCAAAACCACTTCTATCCTCCCTTCTGGGTATTTCTGATCCGAATGATGTCGACACCGATAGGGATGGGATGAGTGATGGTTATGAGTATTGGTTCACACAGTGGAACCTAGAGCAAAATATATGGGAAATGAACCCTTTAACAGGATCTGATGTTTCAAGGGACTCAGATGGCGACTCCTACGATTGTGATGGAAATGGCCAAATCTCCGACTCTGAATCATTCGATAATCTAGCCGAATTTGAATCTAGGGTTTATGGTAAGAAGATCGCAGTCGATACAATTCCAAATGAGACCGGTCTCGTGTCATATGGCGCTGACGCAATTAATGCATTCATTGGGGAAGAGGGAATGTCATACGAAGCCGCCTTTGGACAGCTGTATGATATGTTCAGGAGCAAGAGCTTGGAGTCGTCTGATAGAATGGGACTGATAAATTCTCTACATCCTGATAATTTCAATATCAGCTTAGCTGGTGTAAGTGATCCGACTGATGACGATTCAGATCTTGATGGAATGCCAGATGGTTGGGAATTCTGCTATTCAATATATGGGGAATTCCTACCTGTAAACGATTTCAGATGGTCACTAAATCCAATAAATCCATTGGACATAAACTATGATCCAGACTCTGATGGATGGTTTGATAGGGAAATCACCGATATCCCTGCATCTCAAGGTGAATGGGAATCAAGGCAGTTCACTGAGTACTCCTCAGAAGGTCAGATTTCCCAAGGGGTGCAGTCTCTGCTGTTCTCGAATTTGATGGAGTACAACAATGGCACTCATCCATTAGACGACGATAGCGATGACGACTCTAGTGTCATGAGTCCAGTATTCAGTAACGGTATTGTAACATCTTATGTCAGAGACTCCAATTTATCAGATGGAAGGGAGGTGTTCAAGTATGGAACAAACCCACTGGATAATGATACTGATGGAGATATGATGCCAGACTTCTATGAGTATTACAGGGGTTGGAATGAGACTAATGATAACTGGTCATCACTACTACAAATTTCAGTCGTTTGGCACCAAGTTACTTCAGTAGTTTGGAAACCAGTTCAGGTTTCAAATGGTGTCATTACTAGGCCATTATTGGATTGGGCGTGGTTCACTCACGATCCGACAGATCCATCTGATGCTGGCCAGGATGCGGACAACGACGGTGCTTGGGATTGCTCCGGTGGGAGTTGTGTATACCAACCATACAATAACTTCCAAGAATACTTCGGTGTGGTCAATGCTTCGATGTCTTCTCCCTCATTGGTCAGAGACTCAAATCTCGTTGACTGTACTGGAGAGGCAGTTTCGGAATGGTGGCAACTAAGAGAGAGCCTCTTGGGTACATGTTCGGGAAGCTCGTCAATATCTACTAATTATTTCAGGATGAATAAAATAAATGATAACGATATGCTATATGCATTAGTGATTAATGATAATGACTTAGACTATGAGAATGTGGATAGTAGTAACGATTTTACCTCACTCAACGGAGAGTGGGCAGACTCATTCAACAGGATTGCAGGGGACCAGTATCATCTTCCCAATATTTTCCTTGGCGAGTATGTATTTGGTTGGTGGATTCTGGATATAGATGGTGATCAGATTGCTGATGGTACTGATCCTACCAACTGGGATACAGATGGCGATTGGTTGAATGATCATTTCGAAATCGAAGACGATTTACTGGATGGCATAAGGGGAAATAGCGGATCACCGATAAGATATGACGATAGATCAACCTAGTAATTTTAAAGAATGCCCATGGGAATAGTTATGGATGAAAAAGATGGACAAATTCCAAGCCCTTCTTCTCCTGTCGAGGACAAGCTTCTGTTCCTCCAAGAGAACATGGTCAACTTCATCAATCAATACGGACAACCAGTAATCGAAGTCTCATTAGTAGTTTCAAAATATATTCGGATATTGATGAAAAAACTTGAAGAAACCGCATTAATTAGTAATGAGGAACTACCTCAAGAGCTACTATCTCCTAGGGCTGTAGAATCCTCAGATGAAATACCTGTAATGGACTCATTCCCCCTGGAAAGAATATTGGAATCTGTAGATCAAGATAGAATGGATATCTTAGATACCATAATTCGTACAATACTGAATGAGACTGAGTTGCCTTTTGTCCCAGCACTGGCTGTTCTCAGGGACTGGGAGCACATAATCAGATCACAGTTAACCAAATCAACTAGTCCAGGACATCTTTTCAGTCCACTGCAACTGCCTGAGAATTTCTGATTATCTGGTCCCAGCGACAATACCACTGGAGACCCACCAAGCATCAAACACTGACCAGATAAATAGGACTGGCCAGAGAAAAATCGACAATATCAGTGGGAATTGTATTACGAACCAACCAATTGACTTACTATGCTGTCGATTGAAGTGTTGTCCGAGAAATAGAAACGGGATGAGGGATAGCAAAACTGCGACCAGTGGCCTCAGGGCCCCCCAAGGTCCAATCCCGCCGCTCAACTCCTTCCAGATCACCCTAATTACGCCCAAGGCAGTTACCTCGTCTTCCTCTTCCTCCACAGGAAGAATCACTACGTATTCGTGCTCCATTGTACGTTGGAAGATGCCGATATGAATGAATGTGACTGCTAATGGACCCAAAAAGACAACTCTTGGTAACCACTCGCGCAGTTCATGGGGCACAAGAGAGTTCTACTAACCGGTTTTGAACCATTCTCCGATTTAGCCATAAATGAGTCCTCAGAAATCGTGGATATAATTTCAAACGTAGAACTAGAGAATATCGAGATTATCACTAAGATTCTATCTGTAGATCAAAGAGGAACGATAGAATCACTGGACATTCTCAAAAATACAAAATTCGATGCAGTACTTCATTTGGGACTATCTAGAAATTCTGAGAAGATACGTCTGGAGAGATATGCAAATAATCTTATTTCAATGACATTTCCTGATAATTCTGGTAGATTGATTAAAAATAGTATAATTATTGAAAATGCTCCCGAAAGAATAGAAACCACTGTAAGCATCCATAATTTTGATGAGGAATTTGAACATGAATCAGATGTCGAGTGGAGTGATAATGCTGGATCCTATGTATGCAATGAGACATATTTCAGGACCCTATCAAAATTCCCACATTCCACGGTCCCAATACTCTTTATCCATCTTCCAAAAATGATTAACATCCCTCTTAGTAGACAGTCTGAGATAGTATCAAGATCGATCAGACTAATGGTTACAAGGCCAAAAATGATAGTTGTCGGAGCTATGATAAGAAATTCAAAAGGCCATATTTTAGCTTGTATGAGGCCCAAAGGAGATGCATGGGCTGGATGGTGGGAGTTTCCGGGTGGAAAAGTGGAAGGGGAAGAGTCACTGAAGGATGCACTCTCTAGGGAGATTGAAGAAGAGCTTGGAATATCAGTTGAGCCAGGATCTAAGGTTTGCGAAATCAATCATAGATATCACGATAGAGATGTCAATCTTCATATTTTTGATTGTGGTATCGTCGACAACGATGACATAGTTCTAATGGAGCATGATGATTCACGATGGCTTTCACAAGAGGAGCTCTTGGATGTAGAATGGCTACCTGCAGATCTTCCAACAATTGAGGGCTGGCACAGGGGAGGAATCCCTATTCCGAAACCCTCCTAATCGAACCACTCCCTAGGGCTTCCATCCCTATGCATTGACAACTCGTCTCCCGCCTCACGGGGGACGTCCCTTCTCCCCTCATGCCAAGTAGATGTCTCCAGCCATTCAATGAGCTTAATGCCAGATATGGAAATATCAATACTTCCTCCAAGAACTCTTTCCCCAAGGGTGAATGATACCTTGCCGGACAAGGATGCTAGTCTTGAAATTGAGAAATCACAAATCTGATCATCCTCCTCCATGGTCATTGCATCCAATGCGGTATCAAGGATTGATTGCTTTCTTAGCGCCTCAAGAAAACTATCTAGTGATGACGAAGTTCCATAGATTATTTCTGGACTATTCTCCGAGGGAAAACCAATTTTTCTATCCGAAATTTCGGGATTCCAATCAGGAAAAAATGACCTTACAGATTCAATAACCTTATCTAAATTCTCATACGGATGCAAGGTAGTTGAAATCTCGATCTCCCTAATCATGACTGTTCGAGTACGACGCGACTGAAAGTTTTGTTCATACTCGCTCATCTACGCGAATGATTCAAATGGAGAATTTCTAGGGACAGCATATGGCGAATCGATCTCCCGCTATTTCCCTAGCGCTATTATTCGCGCCAACACTATGTGTTGTTGCGATTAGATTCGGATTGCCAGCACTCGAAGAGGTGATATCTCAGGACTCCGTATTGGAGTTTTCCATACATATAGCAGCTATTTCTTTGGGGGCACTGATGCTTTACAGATTCCATAGGGTAGAAGATCATGAGTTCCACAGGTCCCAGGCAATAAGGAGACTGTCAAAGACTTACAAAAGTGAGGATAGGGGACTTTGGGATGAGAAATCTGATCGCGCATTGGAAAGGCTAGAGGCCAAGGTGAGCTCATCAAGTAGGAGGGGCAACTCAAAATTAAACAAGAGAATGTCTGGAAAAGTCGGTGGCATAAACACCGAGATGGAAGAGTCCGAAGTGGATGAAGGGTATGAGCCCGAAGTACGTGTTTCTGGTCTCCAAACGATTGTTGATGAAGAAAAATTAGAATCAAAAACAGAACAAAAGAATCAATTTTCAATATCCAATTTCATAAGTTCCGCTCTTGATAATTCTGCTAGGAGGAGACTTCTGAGGATGAAGAGGAAGAATGAGAAGGCGAGAATCAAAAACCTTGAGAAGACCAAGAAAACTAGCTCTAAGGTTAATCCTAGTGAAAGTCCGTGGGATGCGTCACCATCTTCTAGAAATGTCAGATCAGTACAAACATGCAGTCACTGCGGAGTAATGAACAACAATGACTCCCAGTACTGTACATCATGTGGTAATTACCTGATCTCATAGGGAACGATTCAAATCAACCCTACTTTAGCCTTTGACATCATGACGGAGAAGAGGGACTACTACGAGGTCCTTGGTGTAAGCAGAAATGCTTCTGAAGGAGACATTACAAGCGCTTTCCGCTCACTCGCGAGAAAGTATCATCCAGATAAAAATCCCGATGATCCAAAAGCAGAGAAGAAATTCAAAGAAGTCCAAGAGGCATATGCCATACTATCTAATCAAGAAGAAAGAAGGAAGTATGACACATTCGGACACGGAGGGCCAGGATCGTCCCCATTCGGCCCTGGTGGATTTCAGGGAGTTAACATAAGCTTAGATGACCTATTTGGAGGTGGATTTGATGGCATTTTCAATCAGTTTTTCGGTTCGTCCAGAGGTCGAAGGAGGGCCAAAGGAGACGATCTGATGTATCATCACTCAGTTCCATTTCAAGCTGTCATGGATGGCTCTGAGGAAGAGATAGAAATCGAGGTAATGAGGCAGTGCAAAGATTGTCAAGGAAGGGGTTCAATGGATCCTTCGGGTGTAAGGATATGTCCAAATTGCGAGGGACGGGGAAGGATTGAGAGAGTGGAAAGAATGGGGCCGTTCACCCAAAGAGTGGTTTCTGATTGCCCCTCCTGTAACGGCAGTGGAAGACTCGTCACCGACCCCTGTATGTCCTGTAAAGGACAAGGTCGTTCATATCAGGAAAAGAGAGTAAAATTCACTATCCCCCCTGGCATCTCTTCGGGCGTAAGACTCAGGATGAGGGGTTATGGGGGCGCACCCAAGGAGGATAATGGAACTACGGGGGACCTCTATATAGAGATTGAAATTCAAAGACACCCCTGGTTTGAACGTGACTCTGCGGATCTATTAATGGGACTCCCAGTAGGATTCTCAGATTTAGCTCTCGGTGCCAAAATAGAAATCCCGCATATTGATGGTGAGAATCTCCTGATAAAGATAGACGCAGGATCTCAACCAGGAGATACTATTGAAATTAGAGGAAGAGGTTTGCCTATGCAAGGAAGTAAGAGAAGGGGATCGGTAATGATAGTTTTGAAACTAGATATGCCTACGAAGCTTTCTAGAAATGAGAAAAAGAGAATCTCTTCAATGTCTGATATTCTTGGTTCCGATCCTGATGGTATCGAAGAGAGAATTAGGGACGAAGCAACAAAGAGAAGGAATTGAACTAGTCATTTTTTCCAAACACAATAGCCTCTCTGGGAACGGCCGCAAAAGGCTCTCCTGCTATCAATCCGGAAACTTCCAATTCAATCAAAGATGGACTCCCACCAATTTCTAATCTTAGGAACTTCTTGGCTTCTGGTTCTATTGAATCAAGGAAAACCTCTCCCTTCTCAAACATATGACTCGGACTAACTTTCTCAATCGATACAGTTGAACCCTCTGGTGAGCTAACTGATAAAGCAGATAATTCCCACTTATATTCGAAGGTTCTGATGCCTATGACCAGAAAGTTACTTTCTGGGATAATCCAGCCGCATACTTCTATCTGTTCAGTCATATGCCTCAGTGATGGCATTCCCAAATCGCTAAGCACGTCGTCCCAAGAACTATCTCCTAGCATCTCAAGAGCCTTTACAATGGACTCAGAGCCATCCTCTAAACTACCACTCTTGATGGATAATCTCTCTCTGAGAAGATCTAACTTGTGGAGGCCATGGATTTCAAAGTCTGAGATAGAAACACCCCTTTTGAAAGCTCCAGATCTATTCCACCATAACACCACTGCTAGGGGAAGTAACATCAGGCCGCCTATCAGCACATAGAAATTGGTGAAAAGATGAGAGAGATCCTGATATTCTCCATCATCTGGAATATCCTCTCCCAGATAAACTATGTAAAACTCATATCCTATTTCTCCAACTACAGGAGAAAGCCCCTCTATTCTTATGGCATGAATGCCCGTCGGAATACTAATCTCGGAACCGTTGGTGTAATTCATAATTTGCCAACTCTCTTGATTTAGTGACTGAATCTGATAGGTAACCGGCGACTCAATATCGGATCTAACCATCACTCTAGAGCCATTCAAATCTGTTATCTCAAATGGATGAATATCTATCCTATCGCCTATTCCTAAATTACCAGAATAAGAGGTACTGCTAGGGACGAGGACATCCCAGAATTCAGAAGGCCCCGTCTCTAGCCATAACAAATCAGGTGCATCCCCAAGAAGTGCCCCATCGCCTTCCCCAGGAAAGGTTACCTCAATCTCCCACTCCATTACTTCTTCAGAATTTATCCTGAACTCTACGCCTATTGTGGAATCAGTAGTATTGACATGACCCGGACACCCTTGAGAACTCTCGATAATTCGTTCAACCGTCCCATACAAATCGTGTAGGAGTATCTCCAACGATGCCTCTTCTGTGAACTGGCAGGTAACCTGAAGTTTAATTTTCGCACCGGATGAAATCAATAATGAATCTCCAGATTGATCGTTAGACGATATGTGTCCCCTGTAGGTATCATGATTGGTAGAATTACTGATTAATGGATAGGCATAAGGCCATGGATTGCCAAGCTCCTCCCCTTCTGGTCCTTCAGATTCATCATCGTACCTGACTATGTCGAATCTGTAAGGGGAAAAGTCGCTCTCTCCCGAATGGACCACTCGGATCCAGAGCTCGGCATTTTCCGGATAGTCTAAGTAAACTGGATTGTAATCATCCGAAGAGATAGAGCCAATCAGAATTTTAGAATCAGACCTACTCCAATATTCAATACTCACACCGTCGGAACTTTCTATATTTGATATCTTGATGATATCTCCAACATCCCCTTCAATAAATATTGCATCATCATCTGCAGAAGTATCAAGGGCACCTACGAAAGAAGCTCCCTCCAACAAAACCTCATCATTATTGCACCTATTAAGCTGACAAGTAGAAGCCGCGGAGATTGAATCCCAATCTGCGATCTGTCCGGGAGATGGGACCAAGTCGGGAAGATCAGTGTCTTCAACTATATCCGATTCGTTACTGATGATGGAGCTCATTACAAAGTCACCACCATCTAGAGAAGGATTTCCATGGAGTTCCCAAGACACAGCCCCTCCAATCAAACCGCTCCATTCTACACGATGGGGGTCCGTGATTGTATATTGTGAGCCATCCGCCCGGATAACTAGCTCCATATCTTGACAAGAATCCAACTGACAGGTAAATTGTATCCAGAAAGGACCTTTGGCATCAGAATCACCCACGATAAATAATTCTGCCCCATCTTCATCATTAGCCCCGGCATGACTCGAAATTAACAGTATCAGAACGGTTACTATCGCCCCAACTCTGCCCGCGCCCATGTTAGCCGGAAACAGTCATACCTTAGAATCCTTCAAGCGAAATGTTCCACTCGCAGGCACATGAGTGGCAGGCCGCTTTCAAGAGAAGTCATCTCTAGAAATCGATTCTCTAGGCTTTTCTCTCTAGGGGATAGGAGAAATCCTAGCTCTTGGGCACCCGGTTTGGTCCTATCTGAAATGGACCCCCCTATTGATCTGGAAATAGCTCCTTTCATCTTTTACAGAGATTCGAGCAATCTTCCCGCGAAATTGAAACTTTGTACTCGAGGAAACCTGTGCTTCCCCTTTGATGGCAAGGATGATTGGGCTGGTTCGGAAGGCTTGGTACTGCCTTCCAGCCTCGCGACATCTAATTCTGGTGAATTTGGCTCAGGAACTGAATTTCTACCTTTATCATGGCAATCTCTACATCATGACATATCACTGGTGGATTCAGAAATTCAGCCTTCAGTCATAGCAATAACTGATGCTCCCCAGCTATCTAACTCTGGTGGAAAATTAGCGGAGGCACTAGATGTTGTTAGGAGAAGGTTCCCTTCCTCACTAATTTGGGCCCCGGGTATCGCAGGTCCTGATAACTGTGCAGTATTGTCATGGCTTGGCGTAGATCTGTTCGACCTTTCAAGATCAAGAATAGCAAATGCAAATGGCCTTCTTCTCACATCAGACGGTCCAAGGTATGCAGATCATTCCCTAGGCGAGCAGGTAAATATGGAGGCTCAACTAGAGCACTGGAGATATTCAATCGCATCTCTGAGATCAGCAATTAGATCGGGAACTGTTAGGGAGCTAACCGAGAAGTCCAGTCTCTCAAGCCCAAGGTCAGTCGAGAGACTCAGAAGACATGACACACTTACTAGCTCGAACAAGGGGCGTTCCAATCTCACTGCAGTAGACACTAGTGGAAGAAAACTGAGGTATAATTCCCCAATTAGTAGACAAGACCCATTAGTTAATGATTGGAGAAAAAGAATCTCAGGTTCACATACCCCCCCAAGTCATCAAGAACAAATACTAATTTTACTTCCATGTTCGGCGACCAAGCCCTATCGACTTTCACAAAGCCATCATCGCTTCCTTAGGAATATACCCAGCAATAGGGCACATCAAATCATGGTCACTTCCCCACTTGGACTTGTTCCAAGGGAGTTAGAGGACTTATGGCCGGCGGCACACTATGACATACCAGTGACCGGAGATTGGGATGCAGATGAATTAGAAATGGTAAGCTCAATGTTGTCGAAAATTTGTGAGAGGGCGAATTATAGTGAGATCATCAATCATTCTGGAATGGATATCTCCATAGATGGAATTGAATGCTACAATACAAGGAGGGGAACTGCAGGCTCCAAGGAGTCTCTTAAAGAGCTAAAAAGTTGTATTTTGGATTCCATAGATAGAATGAATCTAGGGGACAAATCAGAGAAGCAACATAGGATGGAAGTGATGAAGTCCAGATCCAGATTTATGCACGG
>DAYH01000001.1 GCA_002506825.1 Euryarchaeota archaeon UBA103 | reverse complement strand
TTCTGTGAGTGGAAGGCTTGGTGCCCAACCTGGTGGGTAGCTCGCAGGGAGGGAACTCTTCCGCCGGGTGGAATATTCAGGGATGAGGTTGTAAACATCATCAGATTTGATAGTGATTCAGGAGCTACGCTGTTCGAAAGAGCCCCCCCTATCGGCGAAGAAGGAGAGGTTGGTCGCTCAGAGAACAAATTTGGAGCACTTTTACGAGATCAGGCACTTTCGCAGATGAGGGAGCTAGTGGACTCCGGATATCAGGGACCAATTTACCTCGGGAGCGCCAAGGCAGACGGTAAGGTGATGCACCTGGGCGACTGGTCAGAGATACTGCCTTGGACACCATTGAACAAATCACTAATCTAGACTCTCAATCAAATCCTCTATTGGACCTTGGAACTTATCGGGATAATCCCTCATCAGATTCCAAAGTAGAAGTAGCGAGGCGCTGGCATCAGCATCAGCCCTATGCGCCCTCTCCAGAAGAATCCCATACCTATCACACAAATCACTCAGGCGATGCCTACCAGGGACTCTGAGCCTTCTCGCTATCTTCAGAGTATCGATGAATCCTCTGACCTTGGGAGGCTCTATTCCCGCTCTAAGACACTCCATCTGAATGAACCCCCAGTCGAATCCAATTACGTTGTGGCCAACAACAATCGCATCCTCCATCATCTCAGAGATCTTCTCTGAATGTTCGGAGAAATTACCTAATCCCTTCACGTCTGAATTAGTTATTCCATGAACATTACTTGCTTGCTCGGGAATTCTCTTTTCTGGATCTACCATGGAACATAAGCTGATGTGTTTACCATCAGAATCACTGCCCACCATCGCGTACTCCACAATCCTTTCAGATCTACAATCGAATCCAGTTGTTTCCAAGTCAAACCCGATTACCTTCATCCCGTCGAATGGTCCGGACATGAATGGTCACAGTCGGCGATGTCCATGAACTATCCCAATCAACAGTAGAGTGTTCGTCATTCCAACAGCCATATATTGAGAAACGTCGCATGAGCATCATGATACGTAATACCAAGTATCCGACATTACTGATTGTAGTATCCCTGATGATGGTCCCTTTGTCAGGTTGTACAGGACTTGGTAGCAACGTTCCAAACGCAAAAATATCGGCAGACCAGACTGAGATAAACCTTGGTGAAACAGTAAATTTTGATGCCAGGGAGTCAACAACACCGAGTCCCACAATCATAGATGAGTTTCAGTGGGACTTCGGGGACGGAGGCTCAAAGACCACCAAGCAGGGAATCACCAGCTACACATTCATCAGTCCGGGCTACCATGATGTAGAAGTAACAGTACTGAATGATGATGGCGAGATAGATAGAGACTCTGTTTCCATATTTGTCAATGCACCTCCGACTATTGTCCTTGAGATGCCCACATTCATCAAAGCGGGAGAGACTGCAACCCTGGATGCCAGGGAATCATATGATCCGGAGGGGGCGGGCGTCGACTTCATTTGGGACTTCAATATTTTCTCAGACTCCAACAACGATGGAGACCCTTCCAATGATGCAGACTCATCACTTGACATTGCAGAGCTGATGATCGAGCAAGCAGGCAATAGAACCGGCTCTCTTACAGTAGTCGATGACAAGGGAGCAATCTCCACAACTAATTGGAACTTGATGGTTGTTTCTAGAGTATACAACATTGTTTGGGAGGAACAGACGATTGAAGCGAACTGGAATGGATACCTAGAACAGGGAGAGTCAGTAGTGTTCGAGCACGAACCAGGATTAGGGGGAAGAGTGATTCAACTCAACTCCACCCTCACACTCTCTCGTGAACTGATACCAATCATGCTCCCCGAGGACAACTTCACATTCTCCCTTGACATGCAGTCAGGATGGAGCACCTTTGCATCCACATCTCAGGACAACATTACCGAGAACTCAAGCGCTTCAATAGACAGGGGAGAAATGAACTCTTACCCAGATAGTGGGTACACCCTTTCAGCCGACTCTAAGGAGAGCATCGAGGAACAGCTTCTCAACCAGGCCGGAGAGCGTTTCGGTCAGGGAACCTGGACTTGGATAATCACTGCCGACCAATGTGATCCTGATCTACCTGTAGATGGAGTAGATCCAGATCAAGGTAATGATTGGGATCTGACAGTAACAGTGGTGGTCATGGTTCTCAGAATCAGTGAAGTCGGTCCATGAGACAACTCTCGCTGTGCGAAGTGCTTTGAACTCCTCTCGCCTGCGTTAGGCATGGTCAAGTCGATGGAGATAACCAAGCTATCCGTCAGAGAGAAGCTGGTAGTCGATGTGAGCGTTTGGATGAACAACCCAGAAGACTACGACTTCTCCCCCAGAGCTTCCTTGGAAGGGACTACTATGAGTCTATTCAATGGTAGTGAACAAAACTCCTTCGCCACTGTAGACCTAGACGATGAGCAGGCCATGGCCGCAGAGAGAGATAGAATGGTAGAATTGAGAGTGAAGTTCTCAGTAGAGGGAATGCATGGTGTACTCACTAACAAGACTAAGAATGTGAGAGACGGACCAAATGCGAAGAAGCTGGCCGAACCAAGGTGGAAGACAATCCTGCCACTGTAATCGAGATGATTAATTACTCCCATATATCTCAAGGATTCGCGTGACCTTAGTTGCGAGCAGGAATGATACCTTTGTCCCTCACCAAAACCGAAATTCATGAGGCTATCTCCCACTGTCAAGAGGTAGCAATATCCTTCGGTAAGTCAACTAAGAAAGTAAAAAGAGCCCTAATACCAAAAACACTGAGGACTGAACTTAGTAAGAACATTGGTAGTAAATGTCCAACATGTGACAGGATAATTACGATATCTAATCCTCCCTCTGTAAAACAGTACCAGCCCATTGCATCATCATTCACAGTTGAACATCTATTTCCTCTTGCCATCGGGGGAGACAACACCTACACACACCTCATGGTAGCTATGTGCCATCATTGTAATGCTCGTAGAAATATAGTGATGCAACAGTACATCGGATCTCGTAGAAGAACACCCAAGGCATTAGAGGATGTGAAGAAATTTGTTGAATGGTCAATCACTTCAGTGCTTTTGCCCGATTACGAACAAGATACGAGAATACAAGAAATTTGGGAGGCTACAGAATCGCTTAAGCTAGAGAAAAGTAAGAGAGATAAGAAAAAGACGAAACCCCCAACTCTGGCTGAATTACTCGAGAGAATATCCGTATTAGAGGGGCGATTAGAACAGCTTGAGAATACCAAATGGAGAAGACTAACTAGATTCATTACCGGACTACTCAAGAGAAAACCAAGAATCACTCAGTATTCAGCAGATGAAATGTTACTCGAATGTATACGCTCCGGAGGAACGACACCAGTAAAACTTGGTCAGAAGATAACTAACTATCAGAAAAATCATGACTGGGAGGAAACCGGTAAATCGGCGTTCAACGAACACTTCGGTTTTGCTAAGCAACAAACGTACACTACAACAATCTCCGATATCCTAGGAGATCGGGTTAAAGTTACTGGAATTCGTAATAATGCCAGATACTCTATCATAGTCTCAGGTTCCGAAGCTCCATCAGTTGTATCATTACAGAAAACCCCCCCCATTACGAAGCCTAACCCATCCTCTGCTCCTAAGGTCAATCCGTCGAAAGAGCATTCCGAGAAGCCCAAAATAAAAATTACTCCAGAGGAGTTCTCAAAAGGACTTTTAAGTCAGAAAAAGAGAGTACAACCAGTTTTTTTCAGTACTCTATATGAGAGATTGATTAATGAGAATCCAATATTCAATCTCAAGCAGTATGGGATCAAGCCCAACGATTATTTGACTGAGAAATGCTCAGATTTACTTACGATAATAGAGAAGCCGGATGGAAACACGCCCCCAACTATCCACTATTGGATTACTGACCCCCAATAGTCGGAAACCGTCGGGGTTAAACACGAGTCACTGGTCGAAAACTCGCTGGACCCATAGTGTAGCCTGGATATCACATGAGCTTGCGGAGCTTGTAACCCGTGTTCGAATCGCGGTGGGTCCGCCATTCACTCGTTCATCTTGTCTATTTCTTGTGAAAACAGAATCAGTGTTGGCGCCCAAAGTCCGACGAAAATCCCTAGCATGGGATCACCACCATCTCCGTGGGAGAAATAAATGTAAATCGATGCGATTATCGAAATAGCACTTGCCGCTAAACCTATCTTTGTCATTTGTCCAGTCATACTCAACCTCCATCTAGTCCTACGGTCCACGGTAAATTACATTTGTTACCTCCTCATCTCAGTTTCATAACATGCCATTCACCTCGTCTCGACGCGTCGACTTTCCAATGGTCGACCTAGCAAAAATCGTTTACTATCCTAGATTCTGGGATTTGGCCCATAGATTCTATGAGGAGTCTTGGGAGTACTCTTGCGGTCGCCACTATAATGAGATCCTGACTGAGGAGGGGATCGGATTCCCATTAGTATATAGCGAGGCCGAGTTCCATCACCCGCTTTCCTATGGAGATACGGTAAAATGCAATATTTCAGTTACGGAAATAGGCTCCTCATCCATCACATGGGAATATGAATTCAGAAATCAAGATGATACCGTCTGCTGGACTTCCAAACAGGTCACAGTCTGCGTTATGATGAAGGAGATAAAGAGTAAGATTCCGGTCCCAGATTGGATGCGCGAAGGCCTTTCAAAGCTCATGGATCAATAGTCACTCATCTTCCCTCGGCCACTTCTTAGTCAGTGCCTTCCGTAAGTCGTCGTTCATTCTAGCATCCCACCAGTTCGCGTTTCTCCAGATAGCATATCTGCCCCTGATGCCTCTCAAATCGGCCCCATCTAGTTTAGTTCCTTGAAAATTGGATAAATTCATCTTTGCTTTGAGGAACACCGCGTCGCGCATATCCGCATCATCAAATGCGGCCTTCATTAGATTGGCTTCCTTGAATGAGGCCTTTCTCATGTCCGCTCCCGATAAGTCAGCTCCTTCCAAGTCAGCCCTGTCGAAAACCGCTCTCCTTAGGTCCGCTCCCGATAGATCCACGCCACGAAGGTCCTTACCAATGTGAGAAGTATATGACCAATCTTTGGGATCTTCTGTCATATTACTCACCAATAGACAAGTCCTCTAGGTAGTCGAGTCCTGCTTCGGTTAGAATCACGAAGCGATTCTTTTCAGGGGAACCAGAGGGAAACCCGAGCAGAGGGCCCCTGCCCCTTTCCGTAGTTCCTCCCTCGATCATCCTGTTGATGTAGAGGGAGAGATTCCATTTCTCTACTTCCTCCTCTGTCCACCTACCTGTTTGGGAAATTAAGCGACGAATTTCGCGTGGTGGGGTGTTTGCCTCCCTCTCCACGGACCTAAGGTAGTGGATAGAGGCGAGAATTATGTCCCCCGTCTTGTCAATACCACATGTACGCAGTAGGTGTCCGAAAGAAGACCCCCTTTCAGGTATCTTAGCCTCCAAAGCGGATTTGGTTGCCACCTCTATGGCCGAATCTCTAGATTTCCTAATCTTGGAGAGAGCTGACTGCCAAGTATCAGTCTTCAGAATCTTGGTCAAAGAACCCTCTAATTCAGAATCGGTGCCTGCTAGATCAATTTCTTCGGAGCCCACTCTAATGAAAATACGCCCAATAGGCCCCGAAACCTCCTCAGTCATACTCGTCCCTGCAAAGGGGGATATTTGAAGTTATTATTTCTTCAGATTCCTTAACATCACATTACAGTAGCTACTTTCGACGAATCCACAGAACGAGATATTGAAATGCACCTAGCTAGAGCGACAAACATGGCAGAGGAATCCAATACGGCGTATCCATTGGTTTTGCATTCAGAGGCAGACCCCTCTAGACTCGGGGGAATAGCTGTCTGTGGCTTTTCAACGGTTGGCTCGGTTGGCGTTATCGCCGCAACACATCTCATCAGATCTCTGGAGCTTTCTCCAATGGGGACTGTAATGCACCCAAAGTTCCCTGCCATAGCTCTCATCCATGATTCCGTCCCAAAGCACCCTGTCAGGGTGTACCAGGGAGACGGAATCGGGGTATTCACAGCCGAGATACAATTTCCCCCCGAGAACGACGCATATTTCGGAGAGACAGTACTAGAGTGGTTCACGAAAGGAGGATTCGATACACTGTATGTTGTAGATGGAGTGATAAGCAACGATCTCGGAATCAAGGAGGACAGTGACTTGTGGGGAGTTTCCTCTAAGCCCAGCGGGCGTAATAACTTGGATAATGCCGGAATCAAGAGAATCCAGAATGGAATAGTCTCTGGCATTACCGGATATCTAATCGCCGAGGGAGAGAGGAGGGGGCTGGATATCACCGCCCTTCTTGCTGAGTGTAATCCGATATATCCAGACGCAAGAGCCGCTCTAATTGCAATCGACGGCCTCAGCGAGCTAATGGACTTGGAAATCCCAGTTCAGGATCTTCTCGAGGACGCAAAGAACATTGAGGAAAAAGTCAGACAGGCATTTGAAAGAGCACAATCTACTGCTCTGCCTGCACCTGGTCCCGATGATGAAGACGATGTCCCCATGATTCTATGATCAGTAGAAGGGATTCTCACCAGCGGCGTGATCTGTAGCATCGATGACCTCAGAGATAGATGGAACGTGATCCTTGATCATAGTCTCGACGCCTTGCTTCAGTGTCACATCTGCCATACCACAACCTTGGCAACCCCCTCCGAATACTATCACAGCCTTTCCATCCTCTACTCCCATCAACTCAACATGTCCGCCATGAGAGGCAACAGCAGGATTTACCTCCCTCTCAATAATTTCAGCCACCGCTTTGGATATATCATCAATCCAAAGGGGATTAGGATTCTCAAAACTGAATCCACCGCCCATCAGGGTCTCTTGGTAGTCTAGAGTCGTTCCATCTATGTACTTAGCACTCTTTGGGTCTATGAAAACACACATCCCATCGACATCTATCTCAATATCACCATCTCTGGAGTCCTTCCTCTCGATGAACTGCAAGTCGTACTCAAAGCCATTTTTGCCTCTTCCTATAATCTCCACCCTCAGGCAGACCTCATCAATCTCCTCTGCCGCCTCAGCAAACTGATCCAGCATTTCCTTGGCCTTGGAACTGAAACTCAGCATGATTCTCGTGCTTCGTAGCATTAGGTCATTCTTCAAGGCTTGCTCAGGTACCACTATCACCAAACCTCTCTTGCATGTGCTGTGAGTAGCTCCGAAATCTTCGACAAGTTAGGGAGGTCGATGCGTGATCTCAGGATTTCAGTCACAGACAGATGTAACTTCAGGTGCAAATACTGCATGCCCAAAGAGGTATTTGGGAAGGACTTCCCATTCATGCCCAGGGAGAACCTAATGACATTCGAAGAAATAGACAGAATCGCAGGGATATTCATCTCTCTCGGTGTAAAGAAGATCAGACTCACAGGAGGCGAGCCACTGTTACGTAGAAACCTCCATGAATTGGTGTCCATGCTTTCCATGAGAGACGCTGAAATAGCGATGACTACCAATGGCGTCCTTCTACCCAGATATGCGCCAGCCCTCTCGGCCGCTGGTCTCGATAGAGTCACCGTCAGCTTAGATGCCATAGATGAGTCTACCTTTGCCGCAATAACAGATTCAGGACATACCGTTGCCGCGGTCCTTGCAGGCATTGAGGCAGCAGAGTCTGTCGGCCTAGGGCCGGTAAAAATCAACACTGTTGTCAAGAGAAATTCGAATGAGAATGAAATCCTAGATATCATTGAGAGATTCTCAAGTAGGGATATTGCCGTTCGCTTCATTGAGTATATGGATGTGGGTACAACCAATGGTTGGAGCTTAGATGAGGTTGTAAGCGCCTCTGAGATACGTGATATAATTGGAGACTTCGAAAAAATCACTCCCGAGAATAAGAGCGACGTAGCCAAGAGATACAAACTCCCGAACGGAGGAGAAGTGGGGATCATTTCTAGCGTTACGGAGCCATTCTGCAACGACTGCACTAGAGCCAGACTATCTTCCGATGGAAGACTCTTCACTTGTCTATTCTCGAACAAAGGACTAGATCTACTCTCTCCAATTAGAGATGGGGCTACCGATGACCACATGACCGATCTAATTCGCGAGCATTGGAATGCAAGGAAAGATAGGTACTCAGAGGAGCGGGCCCTTCACAGTACCAAGAAAAAGGAGAAAGTGGAGATGTCCTATATTGGTGGTTGAAGGCCCAGAGCAACTTCTACGATATCGTCCCAGTTCGCATTTGTTCTGAATGAAGGCTTCCCATAATGAGCAAGTGAGGCATTATGCCCCATTTCCTTGAGCAAACCGACCATCGAAGCAGGGCTCGGAGGAGAGCCGATGCCGAGCCAGCTAGATAAGTCATCAACGAGAATATGGTGTGCTGAATCGATTACAGTAGCCTCGTCTTCTATATTCCTGACAGATCTTACAATCCTTCGCCTCTCCATCTCGAAGTCTCTCTCTGTCCATTCAGCCAAGTCCCCACCAACAAACTCAGGCGCGCACAATCTCACGGCCTTCTCTTCCGTCATCGATGACATGGCGCCCCTATCGCCAATTCCTCCAATCCATAGTGGCCCAGAAATTCTGGCGTCTCTCCGTTCAACAGGATGAGATAACGGGAGGAGGCACGTCATCGGGAGGCTACTCAAGGAATAGTTCGGGTGCAGGCCAGACTCTATTGATGCCACCACCTCTTCATAGGTAGGAGAGTGAACCCTCCACCCTAGGTTGTCCTCCACGGCATTGGCCCCCTCCCTACTCTTGCGAACTCTAGCTGATACTCTCAAATGATGTGAGTCCCAGATAGAAAGAAGGGGCTCAATACACCTATCGTGCCTAGCCGCATTACTTGCAAGACTAGCTAGCATCACCCTTAGTGCCGAGTCATGTGCGAGCCCATCAGTCCTCACTCTAGCACCATACCTCCTCAGCATTGCTCCTCGTGAAGAACCTGTCAGAGCCGCGGTATCAGTCGCGCTAACTTCTATTACACCACTCCTCGCTAAGGACTGAATCGCCGAATCAAGGAATGGGAGAGGGGATCCAAAGGGATCAATATCCACCCAATGCCTACCATGGGAAAGAACCAGTTTTCGAAGATCACCCACCGAACTTGATAGCTCCCCCTCGCCATGCATAGGTGGAAACTCCAGATGACTCCCCATCGCCCAGCTCAGAGCATCCGAGTCCAAGTCTGAGATAGTTACATCAAGCCGCCTTGCATTTTCTACTGGAAGCTCATTTAGCCACCTTCTCGCACGTAGCCCTCCCGCTGATAAGCCATCCAAGGCGTATACTGCCCCATCTCCAAGCATACCACTTTCCATGGCGTAGTCCAGCAGGAGAACACTCCTCGTTCTGCTTCCAGACATGGCTGGATTCAGAAATACCCCACCACTTCGTCGAGAAACCGGGCCGCTTCTCTCTGAGTCAGGTCTCTCAGACACCCTCATTAGGGTACGTCCTTCTCTATGGATTACACCAGGCCACCCTTCTGGCTCCTCCCCCCTCATGGTATCCGGAAGCGTCCATGACAAAAGGTGTTGACTGTGGAACACAATCAATAGCTATCGAACCTAACCGATGAATCGATATGGGTGACAACTCGTCCGTTATCTGTCACTGAGCCCACTATGCTAGTGCCCGCCAACCTTTCGGAAATCCACTCTAAAACTGAATCAGAAGAATCCTTAGAGACCGCGATTACCATTCCCATTCCCATGTTGAAAGTTCTATGCATCTCCTTGGAGTCCACAAAACCATTCAATGCTAGCCATTCAAACTCTGGATGAGGTGGAAGTGGATTTTCGATGTGCCAACCCAGACTGTCGTGTAGACGAAGAAGATTCGATAGACCACCCCCAGTAATGTGGGCTATCGCCTTTATCTCAGACAGTTCGCAGGGGCCAGCCCCTCCCCTGCACTCCAATATCAGATCGATAACTGGATTAACATAAATTCTAGTCGGGTTTAGTAACACCTCTCCTAGGCTAATATTACCTCCAGAATCTGGAAAGCGCTCTATCTCTCTCCCCGGATGAAAGGTATCAAATGGAGCTTCCTCAAACAAAGAACGACCGCTCTTTTCGATGATTGCTCTAACTAGGGAGTATCCGTTCGAATGAATGCCGCTACTCGGCAATCCAATTAGGACGTCGCCATTCTCTAGTCCTTCTCCCGTTATCGCCTCCCCCTTCGGAAACCAACCCAACGCAGTCCCAGACAAATCCAACTCTTTCACAATTCCCGGAAGCGTAGCTGTCTCACCGCCCGCTAATGTAACTCTTGACCTAGAGCAGCCTTCCGAGAGAGATGCTCCCAATACCGCATGAACAGAAGGATCCGTCTTCGGGGTGGCGATGTAGTCCACAAATGCCACAGGCTCCGCTCCAACACATATGAGGTCATTCACGTTCATGGCTATACAGTCAATTCCAACTCCCTCCAGACGCCCCATCCGATTAGCAATCTGTAATTTTGAACCAACCCCGTCAGTGGCCAATGCCAGCCTTGAGTCTCCAAACTCAATAATCCCCCCGAAACCACCGGGAAGAGGCACAGGAGCGCCAATCTCTCCCTTCTTCCTAACGGAATTAGCCAGGGAGCCAATTAGGCTTGAGACCGCTTCAGCTTCTGAATCAATGTCCACTCCACTACTAGCATAGTCCATCGGCGCACCACTCACGATGCTCCGCACGTGTTATCGCTCATGATACTCTCGCTTGCCATGCTCAGTAATACCTCGATAAAAAAACAAGATTAAGAGCCGATTTCTCAAAAAACACGTTTTTTTGACTTTTTTTTGAGA
>DAYH01000012.1 GCA_002506825.1 Euryarchaeota archaeon UBA103 | reverse complement strand
CCTGCCTCAAGAGAGTCATCCGGTGTTACATCGAATGTGAAAGTATGGGAATCTTCGGAGCTACCTGGCTCTGTCAGGAGCTTGCTACGGGGACTATCAAAATCTATCCAACCTGAAATATCATCTCCATCAAGAGACTGTGCATTGGCAGTCACTGTCCACTCAGTATTGCCTATATTCTCGACTTCTATTGAGTTTGCAGCAGACTCACCTGGATCTAGATTATGAGAGTTGAACTGGAGTGATGCGTCGCATTCCTTTATCTGAGGTACATTCAGACTTAACGTAAGATTATCTTCAGCTTGGTCGGCGGCATTCGGGTCGTTTGTTACTGTGGCCTTTAGGATGAAGCAATGAGATCCTGCATCGGTCTCAGCACCGTTGGGCATGTCAATTGTGACTGTAACTTCCTCCTGTCCCTCCGGCTCTAGCTGGAGGACCGAGGGATCCACTGTTGCAGTCAAATCCTCAGACTCACAGTCACTATCTGATGTCATCTCTAATTGTACATTGGCCTGTTGCTCACCATTATTCTCCACGTCAACGTCCCAAGTAACTTCGTTATCCTCTCCATCGTAGTTCTTGGTAGCCGACTCATCTGTGGATAGGCTGACAGAATAAAGTCCACCTCCATCGCCAGCGGTAGTTAGAACGGTGACATCCGCATTGGACGGGGTTCCCGGAGCACCTCCAGAAACCTGTCCTTGGGCGTTTACAGTAGTCTCACACTCTCCACTAGCTTGGTCAGTAACTGTTACTGTGAGAGTTACTGACTCTGAGGATGATGAGGCGACCTGTACGAATGTAGTCTCCAGAGTAGATGAGAACCCATTGCAGTCATTGCCTTGCTGGGTACTAAGTGAGACTGCGGCATCATCATCTCCTGAATTTTGGACGATAATGGTATACTCTGCGGCCTCGTCGGGTGTCGCCTCAGCGGAGCTGGGATTTGCAGAGAGATTGATGTCCACATCCGCTGAAACTACTGTGGCAGACATGCTAAGGAGCATTGCAACGGTGAAAAAAGTGAGCGACTTCCTTGTGACCATCGTATTTCGCACTATACCGACCCTCTAAGGTCTTCGCACCTCATGACTGCCGGAAATGCGGTTGTCAAGCCTCTACTAGATCATCGACCTCTGCATCGCAGTGAAGGCATCTTCCCAATGAAACAATGTCACATCCGGAAACTTGGCCTATCTTGTGATACCTAGCTCCGCACGATGAACAGGCCCATGCGTTACCGACCATGGTGTCTGTACTGCATATCCAACAAGGGACCCCGCTCTCTTCACTGTCCAAGTCTTCCTGTTCTCTGCTCTCCCTGACAGTAGACTTGTTCTTGAGTAAGCTCATGGGGTCTCCGTTGGTCCTGACATACGCGTAGGTACCCAGCCCTGCGAGGATGGATACAAGTAACGTACCCAGTATTAGCGGTAGATAAGATTCCAGACCCGCATCTCCACCGAGGGATGGCTTTACGTCAACAGATATTTCGAACGTGGAGCCTTCTGTGTCTGGGGCGTTTATCAAATTCAATGAGATTGTTCCATCACTTCCACTTGGGGGGGTAAA
The DNA here is from genome assembly GCA_002506825.1 of Euryarchaeota archaeon UBA103. GTDB lineage: Archaea > Thermoplasmatota > Poseidoniia > Poseidoniales > Thalassarchaeaceae > MGIIb-O5. Next base: position 6,030 of record DAYH01000012.1, on the reverse strand, counting down.
CTCTAGAATGATACTGCGAGATTCTCCAGGACTGAGGACCACTCGGATACCATCAATGGCCCTTGCATCCCAAGAGCTTGGGGCAATGACGTCTAGGGTGTGGGAAATGTCGGTATTACCTGTATTAGTGACATCTACTCTGTATGAGGAAAGGTATCCTTCGTGGGCCACTGGTTCTGTATTGAGATTCCAAGATAGTCTGGGGGCGTGTTCAACGAGAAGTGTTTTCGTGTCCCTGATCTCAATTCCGTCACCCTCCATTACTAGTGTAATTGATGGTTCTGAACCAGCCGGCTCATCATCTGGAATTACCACAAGGCACTCAATTATGTCTGATTCCCCGGGAGATATGGAGGAGGGCGATAAGCAGGATGATGACCATGCTTGGTTTGGTAGCTCTAAATTGGTAGTTGGCCTCCATACACCTGAACCCTCGTTCCATATGGTCCAGTGAAGATCAAAGCCTGGATCTCCAACGGGATGGGGTCCAGCGCCTAGTATTTCATCAGCAGAGGAGCCGTCAGGAAGGTATACTTGGTTGAAAAGAAGCCTTGGTGAGGCGGCTGATAGAACCTCAATTGTTGTATTCCAATCAATTTTGACTCCATCTGAGGTTGCTAATCTGATTTGGACTAGTCCGCTGGAAGCGAGTCCGTTTCCTTGTAGACTCATGGACCAATCTACAGACTCCCCGGCAGGAGCAGTAACTGGATTCATCTCTACTACGTTCCAACCTCCGGGTGCTGACATGAGGTATGGGGTCAGTTCCCACTCTCTATTTCCTAGATTATCAATAGAGAAATCTATGACCAGTAGTGATTCTGGAGAGATATCTGTCCTGACCTCTCCTGAAGGAGGGTAAAGTGACACATTATCTACTGGTCCGACGATTAGGAATATATCTTGAACCCAAGAGATAGAGCTGACTCTGGAATGCACAATAATAGCCGCTTCGAATGTTGTTCCGGATGGAATCATCGCCCCAGGAGAATTGATGGTTATGTCCACTGTCTTGCTTGATCCTTTCTGCAACGTCCCAGTTGACCCATGAGATGAACCTTCAAACGTCCCGATTGAGTCAAGACCGAGGTGCCATCCTGCAGGAGAAACCAGTTCGACATCATACGATTGGGCACCATTACCATCGTTGATGATAGTCACCTGTGTATTGGTCGATTCGAGGGGACTAACTAGAATCTGCTCATTCAATAATTGTACATTGGCGTCGGCTAGTACGGGCACCTCGAAGTAAAGTGTCATTTCAGAGAGTACGTCATTCTCTATGTCGTATCCGGATATAGTCATTGAATAAGTCCCTGGCGGAGGGGGAGCTGGGTGAACCATGGTCATCCCAACGGAGACTTGTTCGGCAGGCATTAGGTTGAACGTGTTAGAAGTGAAAGACTGGAACCAGCCAAATTCCGTACCATCTTGAACTCTAATGGGAGAGGATGCTGATATCGTAGCATTGGTTTCAAAGAGTGCGGTGTTTATCAGAGTTAAATCCCATGTTGAAGTTGATGAGGATGCATCAACCAGCGTAAGTGTTTCTTCGAGAGCGGAGACTCTGACCCCAGGCGCACTAACAATCACTATCTCTCCTAGATAATTATTCGAGTCTGACATTTCATCGAATTGATTGTTCGGATCGATAAGGAACTCGAAAGCAGTATCACCCTCACTTTCGGGCGTCCATGCCCAGAATAGCTCTTCTGTTTGACCGGGCGAGAGGGAAATCAACTGCTCATCGAGTAGAGCTGAATTGACTCTGGCCATGACGGGTATATCGGTAACAGATCCTGCTCCTATATTCTTTACCAACACTGAAACCTGTACTTCCTCGCCTACTTGTGGTATAGGGGTGGAGACACTCATTGAGTCTGGAACGAACGTTGGATCTGGGCTCAGGTCATTGACATTGTGTCCACGTACAGCTATCGAGAATGGTTGCCAGGTTCTTGAGCCTCCATGCTGAGAGTCCTTGACTCTGATTGTCCATATCCCTTGAGCAGTACTGTCGAGAGCTATGACTTCTACATTATTCACCGAGTCCTTTGAACCACCTTGGGTTGAGCGCCCGTTGGTGAAAACATTGCCCATGTAAGTAACCCCATCAGGAGATATCAGCTCCAAATCCAAGTCATTCCTAAGCTGGATGGATGAGCTTGAAGAACCCGGATAGTCAGACCAAGTCAACACTGCCTTGAATTCCTTTCCTGCGGTATTGACATCGAAAGTGTAATCGATCACTTGTCCGCTTTTTATCCTGGATCTGTCATCAACGAAAATACCCACTTCTCCGTCTGGAATCAGTGAATTTACCAAGTCTACTCTTCCCCAGCCCTCGTCATTGTTTGGGATGTCACGGGCCCCCATATCCTTAGCCCCAAGTATCAGTAGAGCCTTGACCAGTGACCCCTGGGGGGCCTGTCTTCCTATCACTTCTGTCAGGTACTCTCTGACGAGAGCAGAGGAGCCAGCCGCGGCAGGGGTTGCCATTGATGTGCCACTGTATTCCATGTACCAAGTATTGGACCACGTTCCACCTGCAGAGGTAGCCTCCTGGGATTTACATGACCTGACGTAGTCTCCAGGAGCAACGATATCAGGCTTGATTCTACCATCATCTGTAGGCCCCCTGCTACTCCAGTAATACATCTCATCTGGAGCCCCACTGTACCTGTTCTTATGACCTCCAACAGTGATGACGTTCTTGGCAGTACCAGGAGGGGAGACTCCGTCATTCCTTTCGTTACCAGCGGCGAATAATACAGTCATCCCATCGTAAGACCAATACTGATCCCATGTCGATGTTCTATCATCTGCATCCTCCGATTGTGTGGAATATCCGCCGAATCCACTCTGTGAGCCCCAGCTATTGGTATGTATCCTGGCTCCTGCGTTATATGCGGAGTTGAGCATGGAGTTGATTCCATAGCTATACAGAGACCCTGAATCATCATCTTCCATTGCTTGGAAGTAGAGGTCGGCCTCGGGGGCCACTCCTTGGTACCCTCCATTGCTTCGATACCCAGAGCCTAGAACAGTACACGCTACGTGTGTCCCATGTCCATCGCTCAAGTCAGCTGTGGACGAGTCCCCCGGAGTTACAGAGGTAACACCTGATAGTCTGCCGGTGAAATCTCCATGATCACCATCCAAACCCGAATCTCCTACAGCCACAATCTGACCGCTTCCATTTAGGCCTGTTATGAAGGCGTTTTCTACAGTATTGATTCCCATGTTTATTCTTGATTGGTCGTTGTGGAGGATAAGTAATGGTAACGGAGAAATATACGAGACTGAGGGATTTGAGACTATTTTAGATAGATTTTCGAAAGAGGTGCTCCCCCAAATAACTCCTTTCTCGGGTGACCACGGATTGGACAAATAGTCCACTACCGAAAGTAGTGAATTATGCAAGTTTAGACCAGGGTCTTCCATTCTGGTCATATCTTCTCCCTTCCAGCCTATTACCTCAACCATGAAATCAGGAGATGAGAGTGGATTTCTCAAAGATTGATGAACCATTAATCCGCTTGGGACGTCATGAATCGCTACCACTGACTCTAGATTCTGTAATCTCTCCAGCGATTCAGGTGTGCCTTGGATTAGGTATCCCGATGGGGGTATCGTTGACCTGATTGATATTCCATCAATCTGAAGAATATCCATCCTAGAGTCCCAAAGGCCGGTCTGACCGTCTATAATCGCGAGTGCTAGGTCTGACCTTGGAAAAGCTAGTGAGTGATCCATGTGAGTACTGGGAATCAGTCCCTCTACGGTGTATGTTCCTATGGTAGAGTGGGCGATGGCTTGTCTCGTTTCTTCGGAGCCGTCAGAGATAACTGGGATTCCTAAATCTCGGATACTGTTGGAATCGGGAGAAATCTCTACTCTCTCAATAATGGGGCTCAAATCCTCTTTCTGAGGACTGGCTGAGTCGTCTTCATCGCCCAATATTGGCAGATATGATAACAGCAGGACGGCGAGTACGAGGACAACGGCGCGCTTAGTCATCATAACTCCCCCTCTCCTGACCATTTTGAGCATATGGGTTACATGAACTCAGTTTATCATAGAATTTGCAATGGAGGCCTCATCGTGAATAGTTCCAGAGTCCACTCTCCCACTTCCATGGTATTTTTCTCGTAGATACTCCCTCCGTAGTAGTCGTAAGTCAGAATAATTTCAATAGTATAGTTCTCCCATACGGACTCTCCATTGACTATCATCTCCAATTCGTCTCCTGCAACTGATTTATGTGCTGGTATTCTTTCTGATTCGAAATGAATTCTTTCTATTTCAATATCTTCTGAATCAATGAATACGAGGTCTAGAGAGACTGATTCAATTGCTCTGCTACCTTGGTTGTTTATCTCAGATAGTACAATGTGGCTAGATCCGGCTTGCTTGTAGATTACATCCACAGATACCCTGTCATAGGGGACTAGCCAAACCAAGGCAACCACTGAAGCTGACAGTACCAGTAAAGCAGTTATCGAAGCGAAAATAACCCTGAAAGGAGAAATTTGGCTTATCCTGTCCTCAATAATTTCTAGGGCGTCGTGAGCGGTTTTCTCCTCCAGAGTCTCCTCTGGAGCTTCGGCCGACCGGAGTCTCTCAAGAAGTCCCATCAGCTCCCTCCCAAGAAAGTAGCAAGCAGTGTCATTATCCCCGAAGAAACCGGCTCCACCACCATGATGTGCTGAGTTTCTCCTTCAAATCCTGGAATCATATTCAGAATAGAGAGATCAGAGGCTAGGCCATTGATACCAATGGTGGTCGCAGTAGGGATTCCTGCGGTTGTCTGGGCATCCAATAGAACTCCCCTTAGATCGAACTCCTGACCACCAATCTCCGCGGTTGCTCTTGCAGATATGATTATCCTGCCCCCTTGTACTTCTGAAAGCTCTATCACTGGATAGCCGGGCAAGGTAGATGAAATTCTACCTACTTCATGGATGTGTATTGTGGCACTCTTGAGGTTCTCCCCGAGTGCCTCCATTTCCTCCATAGTCACTGGAGGGGTCGTGGGAATATTGCTGGACCTGATGTAAATAGTTTCCACGCCTTCCCCTCCAGAGCGGATATTCAGCCCAAACCCGTCGACAGGCTTGATCTGTAGACTATCAGTCATTCCTTCTGCGAGTAGGATTATGTCTCCCTTGGTATTGATTGCCCTCCCAAATGCCTCGATGTAAAGTGACATGCCGTCTCCGGACGCGCGATAATCTAGAATTGGTATTCCTTGGAAAGCTAGACTCTCGGTAATGTCAAAATTTGTATCTGGCTCAGTAGTTAGGTTGATCGATCCTGGCACATCAGTTAGGAAGATTGTAGCTGGCCACCATGCCGAGTCTAGCCACTGCATCTGTTGCATCATAATCGAGTTGATTCCTACGCCATCGTCTCTGAGGTACAGGTCGGGAACTGTCATGTCTATCGAAACGGCTGTTCCCAGACTTGCAGTGATGTCGACAACCTCGGGAATTTCGTCAATCATTATCTCTGTACGACTTCCAGCGTCTCTGTTGATCAGCAGAACATGTGCCCAGTCAAGCCTTTCAGTCATGGAATAGTGTGCAGAGGTGGAGACCTCCGTGATACCGGCAACTGTCTCGAATTCGAAGGTAGCGTCCACTAGCATCCCAGTGGGCTTCCCTACCTCAAGTCCGTTTAGCGTCATGAGAAGATCCTGTCCGTTTATCCCTCTCGCTTGGATCATCATTTCACTATGAGCGGGGATCCAGCCGTCCAAAGCAAGCATCACCTCCCAGTCTTGAGATTCTCCCTCTACTGACCTAGTAACTGCCATATCCACTACAGGGGGCAAATCAGGTATCCATGTCCTTAGATGGAAGCCATCCGATATCCCAGATGGTGCCGCGCTGAATGATACGCCATGAACCCATGGAGGGGCCTCAAGAGAGCCATCTCCGTGACTCGACTCAACAACCAGGTCGAAAGGTGCGTTTGCCTCCAGCTGCATTCCAAAAGAGAAATCCTCATTCGATTCGCCCGAGTTTG
>DAYH01000027.1 GCA_002506825.1 Euryarchaeota archaeon UBA103 | reverse complement strand
CTCATCGGACCCCTGCCTTGATTCAGTATAACCATCGATGATTATGGGGAAATTAGTACCTTCATCGAATCTATGACCCCTTGCTGCGACCACTGTTGGATCGGCAGAAGCTGCTATTGCTGAGTCCCTCGCAGCATTTCTTTGCTTGGAGTTTAGTTTCTGTGACCAATCTTTGTCCACCTTGGGCCCATGAGCACGGCGTCCACCTCGAGTGTGTGGATTTTGTGCCCCGGTCCTTTGGCCGGTCTTCCTCATGATTCTGGAAACGCCTCTTCCCTTGCCCCACCACTCAACAGAATGTTTCATTCCAGGTTGGGGAGCTTTCTTTCCGTCATGTTCCCTATGTCCGTATGGCTGACGTCGATTTGCCCTGGATGAGTGTACAGCAGAACGTATGAGGTCCGTACGGATATCAGATGAGAAAACATCTGGTAGACTGACTGCCTTTCCTTGCTTGGCCTCTACAGAGAAAGACTCCGCTAGTAGTCCGGCATCTAGTTCCTCCTGATCGACGGAGTTTACTAAGTCGTAGACCTTTACCTTCAACTTCAGACCCCCTGTTTACTCGATGTACTGACATACGTCAATATGACTTCTTGACTTTCTGATCTTGGCCTTATTGGATCCCTGAATCTGAGCATTCTCTTAGATGGCCCCGGAAGGCTTCCCTGGAATAACATGTAAGGGTTGGTAACCTCGCCGTAGTTTAGGAAACCTCCTGCAGGGGTTATTTCGGACTCTTCAGGATTGGAAATCCTGAGTATTCTCTTATTGAGCTCGGTTCTTTGGTGGTATCCCATCTGTCCCGCTTGAGGTACTGTTTTCCTTACGTATCCAGTACCGAAGTCACCCAGATTACCAGCTTGTCGTCTCCTCTTGCTGTTCTTATGGCTTAGGATTTTCACGCCCCATCTCTTGACTGCCCCTTGCCAGCCCTTACCCTTAGTGACACCAACGACATCTACATCCTGACCGGATTGCCAAACATCAGCTACTGATATTTCTCCTCCTAGTCTCTCGGAAGCCCATTCGAGCTTGGCTGAGTTGTCACTACCAGTGAGGCCAACTTCCATAATTTCAGGAGTTTTGCCTGGGATACTTTTCACCAGGGAAGGTTGAGTAGCTACTATCAGCCTGATTTCACATAAGTCTTGATCTTTCAATGATTCGAGGGCGCCCTCAGCGGATCCGCTTCTTGAAGGAATTCTACCTCCTCTCTTGGTTGGTTTCCTACCTTGCTCTGCATCCCTTTCACCACGGGTCTGGTTGGCAAGCCTTGGCATTAGTCCGTCTGGACTTGAATCTGCCAAATCCGCCCAAGCCTCGCCAGCTGTTTGCATGCCATAGGGAGTCATCTTGTACCCCCTAACTGCCAGAACAGTCATTGGAGGTGCCTCCACAACAGTTACTGCCTTTCGGACCTCTTGTCCGGCGGAAGTAGAGTTAGGATTAGTGTCCCTCATCAATACATGGGTCATTCCAGCTTTCCAGCCTGCGAAACCAAGTACCCTAATGTCGGAGTCGGAATTTTCAGGCCACGCTTGGATTCTACCAAACTTTCTGAGTGCCCTCTTGCGCGGGCTAAAGCCCATGCTACCTCGGCGGGGTCTACTCTTGTCGGCCATTCTAATCCTCCTTTGTAATTACCGGAATATTGCCGTAAACGGCCTTTTCCCGGGCTAACCACGTCAGGGAGGTACCGTGACACCATGCCAGCTTTCCGAGTGGTCGGCTGGTTCTGAGGATGCTTTTGCAGAGCCTTCAGGTGTCTGGTACCTCACGTAGTGAGCAGCCTTCCGACAAACATACCATATATGAACGAATCGGGATAGCAAAAACAAGACTGCTCCTAAACTATCTTACTGAAACTATTTTCAACCTTTGCGATAATGGAAGCATCCGTGTCACCCTATGTGAGCCATGCTTTTCTCAATGAAGGTGTCGTTGAGGCGAGGGCTTACCAGTTAGAAGCAGTAGATGAAGCACTCACTAGTTCGATGCTCTTGGTAATGCCCACGGCGGCGGGCAAGACCGCGGTGATATGGATGGCTATTGCGGAGAAACTCACAGAAGAAGATAGTAGGGTGATGATGATTGCACCGACAGTAGGTCTGGTTGATCAGCATCTCAGGGCAATAGAAGAGATGTTTTCATCTGAACTGAAGCCTACTTCGATTACTGGTCAAATTCCCCCTTCTAAGAGAGTCAGTCTTTGGGAATCATCTAGACTTATCATAGCGACTCCAAAGGTCGTTGTTAATGATGTCAGAAATGATGTTTTGAAAATATCAGAGTTCTCACTTCTGGTTGTTGATGAGGCTCATCACTGTACAGGGGAGCACGCGATGGCATTGGTTTGTGATTCTTACATTTCTTCGAGTAGCTCGCCCCATATCCTAGGGGTGACGGCTAGTCCGGGCCATAGGCCGGATGCTGTGAGAGAAATTTGCTCGAGAACTGGTGCAAGTAGAATACACATCAGAAATTCTGAGGAGGAGATGCTGAAAGGATATCTTTCAGAGTTGGAAATAAGAGAGATTTCTGTGAGAGTTCCCGATGAGATGAGAGAACTGGCTCAACCTTTCGTCATCTGGCAGCAGGGTATCGTGGATAGACAAAGGAGGCTTGGAAGATACATCTTACCGGGAATGGTGAGTTTCGCTGGACTATCCAGTGCAATGGATAGATCAAAATCAGCAATTGGCAGGGGCGAGGTCAGTGGGTACCAGTCAGTTTCTCAGATCGCAGTTGCTATGAGATTACATCATCTAATCAATTGTCTATTGAGTCAGGGGGTATCCGCATCCAGAGAGTATCTGGATAGATTAGAGAGTGGGGATGACTCAAGTAAGAAATCAGTTAGGGATTTTCTCAGAGACTCAAGAGTTAGGGACCTCCTAGGTAAGCTAGAAAGTATGGACGAGATACACTCAAAAATCGGTGCTGTTAGGAGAATGATAAGAGAGAGGCTGCGCAGAGATTCTAGCAGTAGAGTGATTGTTTTCGCTAACTATCGAGATACGATATCGTCTTTGGAGACTTCATTAGATGGTCTTGAAAATGTGAAAGCGGTTCGTTTTGTCGGACAGTCATCTAGAGGAGGTAGGCAGGGCCTTTCTCCGAAAAATCAAGTAGGTGTTCTTGATGAGTTTAGAAATGGTGGTGCGAATGTTCTTTTGGCCACTTCAATAGGAGAGGAAGGACTTGATATCCCGTCCGCTGATCTGGTAATATTTTACGAGCCTGTTTCTAGCGAAATCCGCACTATACAAAGGAGAGGTAGGACGGGAAGGAGGCGCCTAGGAGAGGTAATCGTTCTGATTGCCGAGGGCACTAGAGATGAAGGAGCTAAGGCGGCGGCTGTAAGAAGAGAAGAAAATATGCAGAGGGCGGTCCATCGAGTTAGGAGGGGGCTTCCTAGGGTGCATCACTCAGACTTGTCAAATCTTGATGGTTTTGTGATTCAGAATGAAGGTAGCGAGCTCCCGGCAAATGAATTTGTAATCTTCGAAAGACAGAAGAGAAGGAGTGAAATTTCTGAGACCGATTCAACGTCTGCAGAAATTGATAGTACATCAAGCAAGAATCTACCATCAGACAAAATAAGACCTCGTGGTCAGTATGGACTAGATGATTTCTAAGATTTCTAGTCCCCTATTACGGCTATTCGGGTTCTTAATTGGGCGAATCTGGTATTGTGATTGCCAAAGGCGAACGAGAGTAGCTCAGTCAGGTGTATTACTGGAATGTTTGTAATGATTCCAGTGGCCCTGGATGCCTTTCCCTGATATATGTCCAATATTGAATGGGAGAGATTACATGCACTCACGATAATATCTGCTCCTTCTTCCTTGGCCTCGGAGATTACAGCCGCCGATTGCCTCAGGACAGTTGGCTCCTCCGAGAAAATTCCAGGGGCTCCGACGCTCAGAACTCTTCCCTCCCAATCAATTGGCTTCCCTCCAAGCGATTCTATCAGTTGCTCAAAGTACTCAGGGTCATTTACACTATCTCCCCCACACGCGCCTTCCATTTGGAAATAAGGGCTATAGTACGCGGCTACTCGGAAGTCAAACTTGTTGACAGCTAGTTTTTCGACCTTATCAAGTCCTATTTCATCAACTAAGACGTGAAGGAGGTGGTGAACCTCTGTGTCTCCAGAAAATTCCATCCCGCACGTTTTGGCTAGGACATCGTTAATCTCCTTCATTAGGATATGATCGGAACGTAGCTTTTCTAAATCCTGTTTCAAGTTTCCAGCTGTTGCGGCGCAAGGAGTAAGGATATCTAGTCCATGCGACTCTGCCATTGCGAATGTTCTGGCATTCAGTGCCAACTGTAATCGTTGGTTGGCCTGCTTAATTATTCCAGCTCCACAGGATGTGGCTCCCTCCAATAGAGTGAGTTCAAGACCGAGGTTTCTCGCCACTGCATCCATAGTATCTGCTACTTCTGGCGAGCCACTGTGAGCTACGTTACCTGGGTGATAAGCGTATTTCAGAGGCATTAGAACCTACCATCCATTTCATTGTAGATGGCTACGACCTGATGATGGTTTACTACGGAGGAGTTAAACTGTCTGGGCATTTTTCCTATTCCTGCAGGTGGTGCTACCATTCCCAGTAGATTATTGAGGACATTTCCACCAGTTCTGGTGAATCCTAGAACCATTCTTGCAGTAACTCCTGAGAATAGATTTCCAAGGAGTCCTATTGGACCCAGTACTTGCCTGTAGAGGACTGTGTCGTTTACCTTTCCGCTACTCTTAACTGTCCAGCAATACCACCAGACATGCTTACCGAGCTTTCCATTGAACGAGTCATTCTCAATAGCACTAGTCCTTGCCTCCAGTAGGCCCTCTGGTACTGATTTTGAGTATCCATCTCTCCTGAAAATAGGGGCTAGGTCAGTTTCTGCCTTGATTCCGTTACTTGAGCCTAAAATTGAGTCTAATTCGGCAGCTCTCTCGGGAGCTGTCCTTGGGTCATTACGCCTGGCCCACGTACTCGCCAGAACCGCCGGACCGAGGAATCCATTCGCATATGGGACAGCATCGGAACTAGAGTGGAGAAGGGGTGCGCTATCATAGTCAGCAAGTGAGTGGATCCTAAGTGCCGTAGATTGACCCATAGAGCCGAAGACTGCCTGAGGAGTCTGGATTCCCTCTCTAGTAGCGGCCACCATCCATGGCTTGGAAGACTCTCTCTTTCTTTCCAGTGCCCAGTGATCGACTATTAGATCTCTAATGACTTCAGACCCCGGGATTGGGTCTATCCTTAGCCTCAACGAGTCTCCCCTAGATGTCACTATACTATCGATTCTAACCCTTCCTGGGAATAGGAGCCTCCCGTTTACAGAGACCACTGTTGTTGGATCATCATCGTTACCATCTCTGAAGGCTAATGAGCCGTCATGGCCTTCTTTGATTGCCCTTAAGGCATCTAAAACAGAAAGATGGCCGGGCATGGCGCAAGCCCAAGAATCCCTCCCAGTAGCATTATCTGATGGGTCGAATCTGAATATGGAAATCTCTACTTGGATTGACTCGGCTTCGATAACTGGAACAGTGAAGCCATCTTCCCCTCCTGCACCCGCTGATGACCCACTAGCGTACTGTACAATATCTTCTACCATATGTTCGAAGAACTGTCCGGTACTGTCGACAGCGGCAAGAGCAGGAAGAGCCTGTAGCGTCCATTCGGATGCTGGAGCGTCATAATCGACATCGCAATCTATACGTTCGACTATTCTTGTAGCGCCCAGCTTTTCGAATAGTCCGTCCCATTCCTTTCCAGATTCACAAAATAATTCGTAGCTAGTATCGCCTAGGGCACAAACTGCAAAATGAGTACCTTCTAGTCTGGTAGCGGCACTGGAGTTTGCAAACTTCCAAAGATCCTCTGCATTATCTGGTTGTTCGCCCTCCCCCCACGTTGAGCAGACGATAATCACTCTCTTTTTTGAGGATAGAGAATTGAAATCAAACCCATCCATATCGTGTACGTTGCCCTGCAAGCCATAAGATTTGGCAACCTTGACTATCTTTGAAGCAAGCCCCTCGGCATTTCCTGACTGAGAACCAAACAGGACATCCAGTGACCTATCTCCAGAATTTAGGAAGTCTTCGAGTCCCCCTTCTGCAGAAGTAGTATCTTCGGACACGTAATCACCCATCAGCCGTAGGCTGGATAATGTTTCCAGTAGACGCCGATTATTGAATATGATGCTTCGGACTTCTCGAAAGAGCTGCTTAGATCTCCGATAATCCGGACTACATATCTAATCCGTCGAATTCGCCTGCTCCCCCAGGGGAGGCTCCCCTGCTGGAGATGACATCATCTATCCTTAGAATCATGACTGCAGTCTCTGAAGCACTCTGAATGGCCTGTTCGACTACTCTGCTTGGCTCGAGGACCTGCGACTTACTCATATCGGCGACTCCGCCCTCGTAAACGTTAACTCCGAAGTGACTTTTGCCTTCGGAATGAGCTTTTCTGAGATCAATTATGGTATTAACTGGATCCAGTCCAGCATTTTCCGATAGGGTCCTAGGAATTACTTCAAGGGCCCCTGCGAAAGCTTCCACGGCCATCTGCTCCCTTCCCCCTATTCTTTCAGCGTATGATCTGAGGTCTCTACTGATAGCCGCTAAAACTGAGCCGCCTCCAGTCAATACTGATCCGTCTTCATGTGCTACTGCTACAACTCCAACTGCATCATCGAATGCCCTCTTGATTTCATCGACCACATGCTCCGTTCCCCCTCTGATCAGAACTGATACGCTCTTGGCCTCGGGGCATCCTTCGATAAACACCATATCGGAATCGCCAATTTTCTTTTCCTCAACATTTGCTGCGGCCCCTAGGTCATCTGATGTCAGATCATCGATGTTGGTCACAATCCTTGCTCCCGTCGCCTTTGACAGTGCCCCCATATCGCTCTTCTTCGCCCTTCTGATGGCAAAAATTCCTTCCTTGGACATGTAATGCTGAGCAAGATCGTCTATTCCTTTCTGACAAATTACAGTATTCGCGCCTACGGACTGGAATTTCTCTACCAGTGATTTGAGATACTGTTCCTCCTCATCAAGGAACTGCGAAAGCATGTTCGGATCAGTAATCTGTATCTTTGCATCTACCTCTGTCTTCTTGACCTCTATGGCCGAATTAATTAGTGCTATTCTGGCTTCTGAAACTGATTTTGGCATTCCACTGTGGACTCTCTCTTTATCCATTACGATTCCATCGATCAGAGCACTGTCCCTAATCGAGCCGCCTTGCTTCTTCTGAATTTTTATATCGTCGACATCGACCACATTTCCTTCTGAGTCTGTCTGTGCCACAGCAATAACCGCCGCAACGCTAATCTCGGCAAGGAAATCTTTGACGGCCCCGGCGCTTTTCCCTGTCAGAGCGGTCTTAGCCACTTCCTTGAGAATATCTTCATCTACTTTCAAAGCGTGAGACTCAATCAAATCGGAAGCCTTCTCTGAGGCTAGTCTAAATCCCTCGCAGATCACAGTAGGGTGAACATTCTGTTCGATTAGGTCCTCGCTTCTCTTGAGAAGTTCCCCTGCGATTACCACTGCACTGGTTGTACCATCATAGCAATGCTGTTCCTGAGTTTTTGCGATTTCTATGATCATCTTGGCGGCTGGATGTTCTATGTCCATCTCCTTGAGAATTGTCGCACCGTCATTGGTAATCACAACGTCCCCCATACTGTCAACAAGCATCTTGTCCATACCCTTGGGGCCCAGTGTTGATCTTACTGCATCGGCAACTGCCTTGGCCGCGGCAATATTGTTACTCTGAGCGGACTTACCACTAGTTCTCTCAGTACCCTCTTTTAATATGAAAATTGGTTGCTGACCGCCATACATCTGCTTAGACTCCTTATTCCCGGAGACTGCCCACCTAAGGGGGGGTCATAAGGGCTCGCACTGGACTAACTAGTGGTTTTCTGTCACTTGTCGTTTTGTTGGTCCAGCCATCTCTCGCCATAGTGAGCCCATTGCTCCATTGTCCATCCCTCAGGAAGTCCAGTTTCGGGAATTGGTGGCATCTGAACTGAATTATCCTGGGAGTTGTCCGCTGGGGCTACCTCAGGGTTTTCCTCGACTTCCTGTTTCACCGGAATAGGAGGAGGGGGTTGTTCGAAAATTTCCTTGGAACCCCCGTACATAGAGTTTGCAACCTCATCGGAGGAAGGCAGAGGGGGCGTAAGGGAGGGGTCAGAAGTCCAGCCACTGCCCGCAACGGTCATCTCATAGTCGTTGAGAGAAGAAATCTCCTCAAGAGGCCCCGTAGCGGACCTCATTGTTCTTAGGGTTACTACAAGCACTGCCACTACCACGACTACACCGGCTAACAAGAAGAGAATGTTTCCTCCAAGCCATGCCGCTTCTTCTGCTGTCGTCCCCTCATCAATGGGCACGGGCCTGAGAAGAGTTATCATGACCGTCCTGGAAATCTTATCTATGTCTGAATCCACATCTAGAGTCAGTTCGAAGGTCATTGAGTTCTCTGAAAGTGAGTCGAGGTTTTCATCGGTGACCTCGAGAGTGACAACAATCAGCCTGGTCGTATTGACATCCAAAACGAAATCCCTATCTTCTTGCTCGATTCTAGCATTAACTATGTTGAAGAAAAGATCTGAGTCCCTGTCAACATCGGTCCTAATCAGTTGTGCATCTGTGGGATGATCATTCTTGACGGAGAATGTGAGCTCAATATCATTATCTTGCTCTGAAATTGTAACATCATTGGGAGGTAGGAGAACAATCCACCCCTGGTCGCCTACGTGAAATTCAGCTATCCCGGTCCCGGAGACAGAGGGAGACTCGGAGGGAGAGGCTTTGCTGGTGGCTATCATTGAAATTGTCCTATCTCCGAAAGCGTCATCGCCGAATGAGTAGGTTACTGTGACATTATACGAGCCTCCAGAAGCAATGAATGGGGTCCTAAGTCCGTTTGAGTCGGAAACAAGATTCATGGCCTCGGTTGAAACATCGGAAAGATGTTCGAAATCGATGTAGAAAGCGTCGTCGACATTCCCATTATTCGTCACTTCCCAGTTTACAGTCCTCGGTGCGTCGCCCCCTCTGAATACCTCTTGAAGCATGTCCAGGTTTTCGACTTCAACAAGATGTGTCTCTGGAATTGTTAGATACACCCTCTTAGTCTGTTCGAATGTTGGATCCGATACGCTCCTGGCAATTATCTTAATCTCATATGTCTCTGGCTCTAAACCATATGGCATTGGGAGCATTAGGAAGAAAGTTGAGTCTCCTCCGAATGGGGTGATCCCCAAGGTCCTATCTGTATTGAGGGAAGCCCCGAGTCTCCAATTGGCGTCCAGGTAGAGGTCAAAGGCCTCTTCAGAGTTACCATTGTTCACCAATAGTACCTCAATCGATCTGAAAACTCCGTCTGCTGGTGCCTCAAACTGTGTTACGAATGGCATGACCTCGATATCGTATAGAACTGGAACTTCTATCTCGATCATCGGCGTTGACATGAATTGCGCGGGGGCCCTTCCGCTGGCAATAAGGGTGATTTGGTATATCCCAGGTGGAATTTGCTCAGGAGTTAGAATCTTTGCAAATAGATCTAGTTCCTCATTTATGGATAAGTCTAGGCTGGTCACCATGGCCCCATCGGCATCATACCATTCGACATTTTCTGGACCCCAAATTGTATCGGCGAAGGACGCCCCTAGATTCCAAGTCGCTATTTGATTACCAGTATTCTTGAACTTCATTGGAATTGTGGCATTGTTTCCCGGCAGGATTGTAGCGTCAGGATAGGCCAGAGTCTCGGGTTCCAGCTTACAGGAGTAAGCGGCTTGAACAGAAAGGGGAATTCCCCTTACTTCGGGCAGACCTAGGGTTGCCTTGGTTGAATTTGTTGTACCATCATTGATATCCACAAACCACATCATCTCCTGTACAATTGCCCCATCGGGAATCGTAATATTGAACCAGACGTCTGTGGTTTGTAAGGCCTTAACTACGTCTGTGACGACGAAGTTATCATGATCCACAGGATTATTTGAGTCTATTCTTATTGGATATCCATACATCCAAGATTGGTTGGTTACCTCCGTGTAGAGCCTCAGGGTAACATCGACATATCCGTTATTGGTAATTCTGCAGTGGAGAGACTCCACTTCCGCTGGAACCACTAAGTATGCATTGGGGAGGGGATCGTCACAATCGACGTCTACAGTGTACTGTGGGACCCTCTCTATGGCAAATATCAGGAATGAGTCAATTGCTATTCCCCCAGATGCTTGAGAGCTATCTGAATCGAATCTGAATGCGAGATTGTACTCTCCAGTTCGATGCAAACCCGTCATATTCCAAACACTCATTGACCAGTCATAATCTATAGGAGAAAGTCCAGCAGACGTATAGTTGAAAGATTCGACCGATGAAGACGCATCAGCTTCAATACTCATAGAATCCCCAGGTCCCATACCCCCCCAGGCGTAGGTGACCATCTGCATAGAGAGATAGTCAAATCCCCTAAGGTTCATCTTGCAAAACCTTGAGCCATACTGTTCGGAAAGCGATAGGTCCTGAATTCCATAGCCTAATCCATGTCCAGGGTCATCGCAGTTCTCGAAAGGTGTAAACCAGCCCCACCAAAGTCTATCGTGCCTGTTACTGGCATAATCGGAATCCTCTCTAGCAACTCTCCAATGTTTGTCGCCCTCAGCGGAATCATCAGAATCAATCATCCTCCAGTGACCATATGTGTCTGGATCAGAAGATAGTGAGCCATCTGCCTCATATCCCCCACCTACCCAGACCGGCTCATTCGCATAGGGCACATTTGGACAGTCGTTAGCGCCATCGCCGTCGGTATCGCCGCAGAATCCATTGTCCATGGAATCGTGCCATATTGCCACGGGCATCAATCGAGTTAGCTGGTTGTTGTCTTGGTTGTCATCTGCTAAGCCCCCATCAACCATGCCCACAAGTTCGATCCCCCCCGTTAGGAGGCCTTGATCATCAAGTTCGCTGTGAGACATATTTGGGACCCATGTAATTTGTTGAACCACTGACTGTTGTCCCGACAGTGTCATGTTAGATGTGAACTCGTCTATCATGAAGCCAACTGGATGCCAAATCTGTAATGATGCTTCAGCATAAGCTGGCTGACTAGAAGTACCTGCTTGAGTGAATGTGATCTCTATTTGTATTTCTTGGCCCCTGATTACATATTCCTGAATACTGCCGTCAGGTTGGCTCCATTGCATGGCTTGATTGGAACCGGTTCCGAACTCTATTGATGTCACCTCGAAGTCTATCAGAGATGCCCTGGCTTGCACGAGGGACTCGTCATCCAAATCAAGCTGGTTATTGCCCGCAAACAACGGGGCCATTGAGGTCACCAGTAACAATGAACAGAGTAGTAGGGGAGTGAGGACACGCATACTAACATAATTGGGGGCTTAGCTACATGTATGAAGGTTGGGACATTGCGTTCAACTTGAGAATAAACTGAGTTGGGTCTCTTGATAACGTAGAATAAGTCGGTAGATTAGCGGCTTACTTAGTGAAGAGCTTATGTTAGTTTACGCATGCGTCAATTCATGAGTGAGGATCAGTCACTAAAGAATAGGCTGACTCTGTCCCTTCTAGTTCTGTTGCAAGTCACGCTAATACCTATTTTCGGATTCTCCACCAGGTACCTTTTCGAAATCGACAGGGAAGGTTTCTCAGTCACGGTGAAGACGAATCTTATCGAATGGATAGTTGTTTCAGGAGTATTGTACGGCCTTTTCTCACTCTTTCTAGCAATGGCCCTAGGTGGCTTCAGACCTTATTTTGTAATAAGAAGAGGAGGTTTGGCTTCTTTCCTAGGCCTCAGAACTAGGAGTGGCGACCCTGAACTGGTCGATAGGTCGAGGCTTTCGGTCAGCTCTAGCCCATATGGGAAAATGGCGAGATTGGTGGACAAGAGAGTAAGTAGGGACGGATATGATTTGATTGCTGTGCATGGGGGCCTACAATTGATAGCTGTGCCTTTGCAGATCCTATTGATTGCCGTTCCGCTAGCTATAATCGAAGGGTTTCCAAGCTCCATGATTAAGCCGGGTACTGCTTTCGAACTTGGCATGGCTGGATATCTGGCTTCATTATGGTTAGCGATGAAAATACAACCAGTCATCTCCAATCATTTGGTAGGATTTGCTTCTATGCTCAGAACGGTAATATGGAGGTTCTCAATTTTTTCTTGGGTCCTTCCGATTGTCATATTCTGGTATGCGGCCAGAATGCTTCTAGAGGCCTCATTGGGATGGCTAGAACTGGACTATGCGGATTGGAATGATTTGCAGATTGATGCTATGGTCCTGAACTTAATCTCCCCTGATGCAGAAATACCAAAAAGTGCCGTCATAGATTTTCTGATAGCTATCTCAGTTCTTCCCTTGGCTACATTTACGTCGATTTCTGTACTTGGAGGTTCTAATGGGGTGCCAGACTGGATGGTCGAACCCGAAGATCGTTTGGAAAATCTACAGATGGATTCACTGGAAGCGCCTAAGGTCGGGGAGGATGTAGAAAATTTTCCATCTCAAATAGACGAGGAGATGTTTTCCACTTCTAGGGGAGGGGATGATGACTTGGAAGAGATAGCCCAAGGTGGAATGATAGATTTACCATTCGAATTATTCGGGGACGATAGGGAAGACTAGGTCGGAGGTCCGGTTTAGAAGGAACCACCCCGAGCCGATGACCATTCCGAACATTATCGGACTTGGCCCGAGAATCCACAATTGGGAACTGGCAAAAATCATAATTAAGAGACATAGAGATATTTCAGTCATAGCCCCTCTTGGAGAGAAAAGCGTGGGAATATACCAAGATACTCCGGCAGAAATCAAAAGAGAAGCTAATGAGATCAAGTTGAGGCCTCAAATATCTCCACGTAAGTCTGTCAAAATTTTCTCTACCCTGTCCATGCCTCTGGATATATCCTCCCTAGAGATGGTGTATGCGAATCTAAGATGGCCTTCTCCAGCTGATCCGAAGGCCGTACCGGGAGAGCAAAGAACACCTCCCTCAAGTAAGGCCATAGCAATTTCTTCGCTCGACATACCAGGAACGTCAACCTTGGGAAAGACATAGAATGCCCCTGTTGGAACATTACAAGAAACTCCTGGAATTGCATTCAATCTCTCACAAATCAGGTCTCTTCTCTCCTTGAATTCCTTGCACATTGACTCAGGATAATCTGGAGCCTTCTCCAAGGCCTCCAGAACAGCATGTTGCATGGCATCATTGCTACAAGCGGTGACATAATACTGCATTTTCGTCAATTGTGACATGGCTTCTTTGTCTGGTGACAAAAGATACCCTATCCTCCATCCAGTCATTGCGAAAGTCTTGGAGAATGATTGGACCATAATCACCTTGTCATAGCCAGCTCCGATGAAAGAGACGTGGGGTGCATCGTAAACTATTCTGTCATATACCTCATCAGTAATTATCCACAGGTCGTGCCTAACTGCAAACGCAACTAGCTCGTCTCTTTGCTGGGGATTGACGTTGCCCCCAGTTGGATTGCTGGGGAAGTTGTAGAGAATGGCCACGGTGGAGTCATTAACTCTCTTTTCCAAGTCATCAATAGTTGGGACAAAACCATTCTCGAATTTACATGGATAAAGATTTGGAGAGCCGCCACATATCTCCACATCTGGAGGATAGAGGGGGAAATATGGTTCGGGAATTAGTACATTGTCCCCCGGATTAACCAATGCGAGAAATATGTCCAAGAGTCCGTTTGTCCCACTCATTGTAATACAGATATTTGATTCATCGAGTCCGGGCACCAGATCATGCCAAAGTGATGCTATCTTTGCCCTCAGATCAGGATGTCCTGCTGTGGTGGTATACTTGTTCCTACCATCTCTCATGGCCTTGTCAAAGGCCTCTATAGCGAGTTGGGGAGGCTGAAAGTCTGGCTCCCCTAATCCGAACTGGATAGTGTCGTCTCCAGCCATGTCAAACATGCGCCTTACCCCAGTTGGCCGAATGCTGTTCGCCCGGTCGGAGAAGCGCACCATGTGCCCTTGAGGGGTGGCCTAGGTTTTGAAGAAGGCGGAAGTATGCCCTCCTTATTTCTCGGACGTAGGGTCAATTATCTCGGCATCGATTATGTCGAGATTAGTCTCATTACTGGCTTTACTCAGTAAATTCTTCACAATTCCAGTGACCGCCAAAGGGGAAATGGAGCGAGTTATGGCTATGGATGACGCCCAACCTAACGAAACTAGGACTACGGCGCCTATCATTACAGGAGACAATGACAGGGAATTGGATGGGGATCCGGTTGTATTGAATGCATAGAACACGGGGAGGGAGTGCGATTGTCCCGAGACGGCGTGAACCTCCACAGTATGCTCGCCTGCTGGCATTCCCTTGGTATCTAGTATTACGTGCCAATCAAAGGGAGTTAGTGCCCCGATTTCCGAAGGAGTTACGGAGTATGTTGCCTCTGACCATTGGCCCTCGTCAATTCTAAACTCTACCCTGTCAATGGCACCTTCCTGCCCCCATGCATGACCAGTTATATTCAGAAGTCCACCATTATCAGCTGGTAGTGTGGCATTGAGTAGATGATTTTGGAGCGTTTCCTGAATTAACTGGGTCTGCCCGCTTTCTCTGAGGAAAATCGCCAGTTCAACGGCCGCCAATGCATCAACCATCCCATAGCCAAACTCGCGATTCCAATATGGGTCTATTCCTATTTCACTAGGGCCGCCGCGGCGTTCAGATGTGTGCTTGAGAATCTCCTTTATCTGCAGGGGCGTTAGATTCTCATTGGCCTCCCAGATGAGTGCCACTATTCCCGTTACGGCAGGGGCCGCATATGATGTTCCACTGCCCCTCCCAGTATACGTATTGTCAGAGGCGTCCCCACCCACGAAATTATTGCATCCACCACTTGAGACGCAACCCTCTGCTTGAACGATATTTGTCCCAGGGGCACTAATCTCTGGAATTAGCTCATTCAATGGATTTTGATCTCCGTTGTCCTTCCTTGGGCCTCTTGAGGAATAGCTGGCTATAGTATCATCATCTCTATCTACGGTGTTCTGATCGTCAGTAGAGGCGACTGTGATGGAGAGGGACGATGCGCTCATTCCTGAAAGTCCATCATTATTTTCGCCGTCATTTCCGGCGGCATTTGATACCGCGACTCCTAGCTCCATGGCCTCATCCAGAATCCTGCTGTGCATGTCCGTACCGTCTGAGCCCCCGTCTTCGTGACTAGTAATTCCCCATGAAAGGGAGATGATGTCTATGCCGTGATTTTCCTCGGCTACTCCCGGCCACGCGTCGTCTCTATGATCTATTATCCATTGTAGACCGTTCATAGCTGATTCATAGAACTCCTGCTCTAATGCATAATTCTCAAATGGCCCAGCGCCTACATCCGTCCCTATCCTGACGTCAACAAGCATCGAATCTGGCGCAGAGCCGTAGAAATCAGTCTGGGCTCCATCGGCGTCTATTCCGCTCGCGCTAGCCATCCCCATACAAGCAGTACCGTGTTGATTGCCGTCATCTGGATCGAAAGATCCGTCATCTTGTCTTCCACCAGCCAAGATACATTGTGGATCAGAGTGCACGAAACATACAGCGTCATACCCAGCCACGAATTTCCCACTTAGGCCGGGATGTTCATTGTCTACTCCTGTATCTACCATAGCAATATTCATGCCATTGCCAGTCACTCCCAAATCCCAAGCCCCCACAGGATACTCAGTTGAGTTTCTTGCTTTTACTGAAGGCGTTTGAATATCCCCGTAGAATTCCAGAGTGCCATATCTCTCCACCATTATCACCCCTTCTATTTCTATCAGATCCCAGATTTGAGAAGCATTGACATCTCCCAGTAGCAGAGCGTTAACGATAGGTAGCTCAACATTCACGGTATAACCTAGAGAGGAAAGGTGGTCGATGTCACTTTGCAAAATTGATCTCGAGTACGAGAGACCGATATTTACCCTGTCTTCTGCCGATTGTAATGAGTCATGTATCCCATTTCTATCTCTGTCTAAAGCTGTGTGAGACCACCAATCAACATCTACGTCCCACCATACTGGAGCTTGTTGTGGAGCACTGTCCACATGTCCGGCCTCAATTTTCTGGAAGTCATTAAGTCTGCTTGTAACTATCCCTTCATCCATCCCAGGAGCTGCGATACTGCCAGCAAGAGGCACCATCAGAATAATGACCAAGAAAACTGCGATAGAATGCCGTCCCATCTGACTTGGCGGGACGGCTTTCACCCATCAAGTAAGCGCCTCTTGGATTCGGCTCAAATCGAAGATTGAGGAGTTTGGTGGTGGGGGCACTGGGATTTGAACCCAGATCAGCGGGTGTCTCCCACTTTAGCGTGCACCCGGCAAGCGCACGCTCTCGGGTTGCGACGGGTCGGTGCTCCAGTTGGTCATCAGATCCATCAGATACCCACTCGTCGTCATTCCCGTGCAACTGGAGCCCGCGGTACTACCAGGTTATACTATACCCCCGTAGGAGTAACCTTCCGTGGGGCCCCGCTCTTATGATGCTCTCGGTCAGGATTAGTAGGAAAAGCCCTCAGACACCTACTTGCAACATTAGGACTACTAGGCTTGTTAACATCCAAAGGCCCAATACAGAGGAAGCTAGTCCCCAAGCCCTAGGCCTGATTCCCTTACTCATCTGGCCTAAGAGGAATGAAGTCTTTCCAAACGAGGAGGCGGTGGCTCGTACTACCGAGACGACGACTCCAGCTGAAACTATGAATATTGACAGGACTAGGATTGAAGTAATAGGCCCCAATAATCCTGATCTGGCAATAGAGCCAATTCCCTGTGGGACTAAGTATGGCATTCTCAGCCATGAGAGCCATGCTAGCCAGAGTCCTAGGTATGCATCCATAGTAAAATCACTCTGACCCCTCCATTCTCTGTAAGCGGATGGTAGCTTTGAGTACAGGATAGGAGATAGTTTCTCAACCTCGATAATAGAGCCCTTTACTAAGGTTGAAAGTCCATGATAAATCAGTGTCATAGACAGGGCTATCTCGATGAGGAGCCATGATGACGATAGCCCCATTGATGCCATTACCGATATCGGAACAGCCCAAATTGCAAATCCTAGCCCTGCCGCCGCAGTAGTCATAATTACTCCTACGAAGGGGTTCATTCCCTTACCAGGTTCATCTTCCCTCCTATTCGTCGTAGGGAGTCCGAGAATGATTAGTGGCAATAGTGCGGTGGAAATTATCATTGAGAATAAGGCATATGGTCCGTTTCCAGAACCCTTGAGTCCAGATTCGACTGCGTCGCTGATCTCGTTTGGAGACATTGTCCCAGGGCCCCAGGATGCGATGAATCCAGCTGGATCAATAACTATCACTGCGTCTGTTGGGCCACTTGGGAATGCCGAACCGGTACTAGAGTCTGGTTCGTCCATAAGTAATGGCCATGATTCATTGATGGAGAGTGCATGGCCGTCCAGATTGACTGCGGATAGTTCGCCCCCGGTTGCAATCTGAACGAATTTAACATCTTGATCTAGTATTATTTTGGCTGACTCGAAATCCCCTCTCTGATGCTCGGCATAAGGCGAACCCGATTGGAACAATCCTACTACCACTGCATCGGATCCATCCATTAGATCTTCGAGTGATATCGAAACCTGATCAGAGCTATGCGATAGCAAAACGAATGATGGTGCCGCACCCCTTCCTCCTTCGGACTCTGGATCTATATCAGGTAGTTGTGAAGCAGGGCCAAGTACTGATATCGCTAGCAGCAGAACCACCAAGTAGGCCATCAGAGGAAGCGTGGCTTCACGGATAGAGAAGAAGATCCACAATATCACAGAAAGGGGGATGATTAACACGGCCCATGAGCTTCCCAGAAGTGGATCGGGATCTTCAGAAACCTCGAATCTCAACATTCCGATTGAGTGGCAGGTACTACTGGGCTCCTGATCCGTGAGAACAAAACATCCATCAACCATATATTTTCCAGGGGGGAGTGGCTTATCTGCAGACCACGCCCGCACGGAACGATTCGCCTCTCCTACCATAGTAGTATGAGGTATCTCGAAGTGGTCTAGCCTCTGCTCTTCATCACCGTTTCCATGAACCATCTCGTCCCAGTCCATAGGCCCTACTATCTCCATCACCTGCCAGTCAAAGTCTGACTCGCCCCAAGGAGATAGTGGGGTGAATTGCACTCTGGCCATCCTGTTAGTGTCTATTTTCACTTCCAGTGAAGGATCTAGAATATCGCCTTCAAGGATTATTCTGGAACCAGCGTCATATGAGCCCCACCACAGAACGCCTCCTTGGATGCACTCATGCTGTACATCCACTCTCAATGAGATCATGTCCCCAGATGATAAGGAGACATTTACGTCATTCGCCTGAACTGTAAATTCATGTGCCATTCCGAAAGATTCCTCCATAGCAAGCGAGTTTGAGGATACTTGAGACAAAACTGGGTCTGACCCCATACTGAGCCAAACAATGAACGAAGTCTCCGAACCTGCCGAACCGGGGAGTACGTTAGAAAGTCGACAAGCATCATTAGTAGTCTCCAATGATGCGTAAAGTTTCACCGTTACGTTACCTTGGAATCTCAATGACTCGGAAAGTGGTGCAGATTGGATGTCTATGAGAGTTGGTGAAAAGGCAGAGCTAGACTTGGTGAACTCTGCCCGCCCCAGAGGCTCTCCGGTTAGCTTCGACCAATTCCTATCTAGGAATGGGTCTGTAAGCTCTCCCTTTAGGAAAAGATTGTGCTCGGAGGGGAGAGTCCAGCTTTCTCCGGGGCCCTCTGGACCAGATGTGGACTGACTAGATGCCAGGGGAGAACATATCATTAAGGAAAGCATGAACAATGCCAGAGGGATCATCACCCTAGAGTGGGGCACGCCATCTGACATGCCCCTCGGTGCAGGGTGTGGCGTTCAAACCCCACGGCCAACAGTTCCTACAGGAACTGATTGGTGAATAGTACTGCTAGCACCGCCCCAGAGGAGGTTGCCAGAAGGTTCACTGTATGTTTTCCGACATATCCATCGTTCTCGAGAAGCGCTCCCAATAGAGAGTCTATCTGACATCCTATCCAGCCGATTGAAGATACTATTACCACAAGGGAAAAAAGTGATATTTCATAATCCTGCTGCGAAGCGAAAAGTGCAGAAATAAGAGCTATTGAAAACGCCCCGGCCACGGCTGCTAAGGTTCCTGTTGGCGACATCCCCCCATTGGTTCCTTGCGGGACTGCTTGAAGGTTGATTATACTCCTAGTCCTAGTGTCCAGTGAGCCTATTTCTGAAGCGAGTGTGTCGGAGCAGGCCACTGCAACACAGGAAGACAGAGCCAGATAGTCCCAACCAGTTCCGGGTAGTTGCCAATGCAGAAGGGAGACTGCCATCGGTGCAGTGCCATTTGCCATAACATTCCTCCACCCCCTTAGGCCCTCATTGGCCTCAGCTAGAGATATTACCATCTTCTCCTCATACTTCCACTTAGTCGCACTTGAGCCAAGAGCTAGGAACGACATCAGGATCACTAGCCACGTCCAGTGACCAGCCAATGAGACAATGAGGCCGACTGTTAGTGCGGCGACGATGCCGCCATTATCGAGCATGTCCCTAGCCTTACTAATCACTAGCAGACCGGCCACTAGTGCAAGTGAAATCATCTGGTCATTGGGGATATCGATCATGCCACAACAGTACGTGTTCCGGAGCCCACTGGTCAAGAATGATTCCCTATATCAGGAGAAGGGACGGCTTATTGGCGAATATGTGAATAATGCCGCGGATTCTCACATGCCATGGGAGGAGAAGCGAGTGCACTCGAGAGGGCATTTACAAATTTCTTCACCAGGAGGCCAATTTTCCCCCCTGCTCCAATTATTGATTATTCCTCAGAGGGCGTCAGTAGGAATAAAATTACATCTTGGGCGGTTATGTTCTCATTTCTTGTCACCTATCTGATAGTCATGATAATAGGTATCTTGGCGATCATGATAGCTTTGATGATGATTGGAGTATCTGAGGGCCCATCATTTTCGATTTCTTCAATAATGATTGAGGTAATCCTAATACCTATGATTCTGCTATTCATATACTTGGATGGTAGTTTGGATAGGACGAAGGAATTACTCCGTATTGGCTCAATGAAGAGGGGGCTTTCATTGGGGCTTGGGATTCCAATTGTAGCCATGATAGTAGATAATATTGCTGTGTTCATATACGCCATAGCATTCATTCTATTTTTCGGGGAACCTTCGACAGTGACTGAGCTTCCAGGAGGAACTTCGTGGGAGTCTTCATCGCTTGCACTTGTACTTACATTCATTTCGATATGCATCCTAACTCCAATTTCGGAAGAGTTGCTATTCAGAGGCTATATCCTAGATTCTTTGAATCGCCTACATGGAAAATGGCCGGCCATAATAATCAGCTCAATGATTTTCGGATTGGTACACTTTGATCCTTTCACAATAGGAATGGCCACTATTGGAGGGATAATATATGGATGGATTAGGATACGCACGGGTAGCCTGATACCCGGGATCGTTGCTCATGCGATGTGGAATACAATGGCTCTGATGATAACCTACCTGTAGTGTCGCTCAGATCGCCCATCACTCTTGATGCCTGATGCACCCGGTGCGGTTCCTCATCACTGCGACGCATATCGTACGAGGTGTCACGTATTGACTTGGCGAATCATACAACAGTACCACATATGCCACAGAAAAGCTCGTTTCTGGTCCCATCCCTTTGCATGCTCCACTCACCACAAGAAGGACAGGGAGGAAGTCCCCTTTCGCTCGGATTGACCTTCGCCTTCCTTCTGAAGACCCCCTTGTATCTTTTCGGACGCCACCATCCTTTAGATGGCCTCCTAATCTTCGGCATGATTGCCCCACTGGCGGTATGCTCATGAGGTTATTCTCCGACGGATGAGCGTGGACTCGGAGCGCACGTTGGCCGATGTATCCGTGATTGGCGCAGGAGTATCGGGACTTAGTACTGGAATCAGACTTCTTGAAGCGGGATATAATGTGCGAATCTTTTCGCGGCACTCCACTCCCGATACTGTTTCTGATACTGCGGCTGCATGGTGGTACCCATTCCTAGTGGAACCTCTGGAAAAGACTAACCAATGGTCTGCGGAGACTTTTGAGGAGCTTGTCCGGCTAAGTAATGGAGAGGGGCTATCGTGCATTACCATGCGACTGGGGAAGGAATATTTGGAGGAAGAATGCGAGCCACCCGGATGGAGTCATGACATCCCTCACTTTAGGATTCTTGAGAAAGATGAGATCGCGGAGGGATATTCATTTGGTTGGGAGATTGAGGCTCCTGTCATAGAAATGCACCTTTACATGCCTTGGCTCGAGCGCCGGTTCATTGAACTGGGAGGAGAAATGACGACTAGGTATGTTCGTAATATCTCAGACTTACCCGGCCATATCATAGTTAATTGCTGTGGACTTGGCGGGAAGGAGCTGTGTGATGATGACAGCTTGGAGCCTGTTAGAGGGCAGATAGTGTACACCACCCAGGACCCAGGGTTCGGAAGATTTGACCAACGTCCAGAATCACTGATCTATACGATTCCGAGAAGGGACGTAACAGTTCTCGGAGGTACTGCTCAAAGAGGGGACTGGGATGAAAATATTAGAGATGAGGACACTGAGACGATATTACGTAAATGCGAGTCACTCTGGCCTGAGCTTGACAGGAGCATGGTAGTTGGCGTTTCTGTGGGTCTGCGCCCCTCTAGAAAGGAGGTCCGTCTTGAGATCGAGAATATCTCCGGAAGGATGGTGGTCCACAACTACGGCCATGGCGGTGCTGGCGTTACCCTTTCATGGGGATGTGCGGATGAGGTAGTAAGATTACTATCTCAGTAAGATGCCTTAGTAGTGGAAATGACTACAGCGCCGATCTTATATGGATCCCCATTAGAGGATGGTCTTCTATCTTCCAGTCTTCCTTTCCAGCCATCTTCTATTGTTCCTATTGGTATTCTGATTGACGCTCCCCTATCGGAAACTCCGTAAGAGAACTCATGGATTGATTGGGTCTCATGAAGTCCAGTTAGCCTTTGCTCGTTGTGGGCCCCGTAGACGTCCATGTGCTTCTTGATATTCTTTCCAAATTCGTCACAAATATGATTCATTAGCTCTTCTCCACCTTCGTCTCTCATCCTACCATCGCTGAAATTGACGTGCATCCCAGAACCGTTCCAGTCAGTAGCGCCCAGTGGCTTTGGATGCCACTCGATAGAGAGTCCATACTTCTCGGCGTTCCTTTCGGCTAGGTACCTGGACACCCAAATCTGGTCACCCGCCTCCTTGGCCCCCTTGGCAAAAATCTGATACTCCCACTGCCCTACAGCGACTTCTGCATTTATGCCCTCCACATTCAAGCCTGCGTCAAGGCACATGTCCAGGTGCGCCTCTATGATATCCCTCCCGAAGGTGTTTTTCCCCCCTACGGAGCAGTAGAACTGTCCTTGAGGAGTCTGATCACGTGGGAACCCTAGAGGAAGATTGGTTTCAGGGTCCCACAGGAAGTACTCCTGCTCATAGCCAAACCAAAAGTCGTCATCGTCTCCTTCGATAGTTGCCCTACCGTTTGAAGGATGAGGAGTCCCATCAGCATTGAGAACTTCGCACATTACTAGGAATCCATTGATCCTATCTGGATCTGGACAGATGAAGACAGGCTTCAGAAGGCAGTCGGAATCGCCACCTTCTGCCTGACGAGTAGATGACCCATCGAATGACCACATCGGACACTCCTCTACGGTTCCTCCGAAGTTCTCTCTGATCATCGTTTTACTTCTCATGCTCTGTGTCGGTTCGTATCCATCTAACCAGAGGTACTCCAATTTTGACTTAGTTGCCATATCATTGTTGGAATGATTGGCGGTTTATTAATTGAAGGTATGCACAGTAAATTTATGATATATTAGATAAAAATACAGATAAAATTATTATTATTGAACGATTGATAGATTTTCTATAATTTTACTCGACAAATATATTAGATTATCCGGCTATCTGAGAATCATCTTTGCGAACGTTCAGCCAGATTGAACTGAGAAGATTGTATTCAGTAGTTAGGTTAGAATGGTGGACGTGCCGAGATTTGAACTCGGGGCCTCTTCCATGCCAAGGAAGCGCGCTTCCAAGCTGCGCCACACGCCCAATAAGCAGGCGACCAACTAGGTCCATTTAAGGAGAATGGGCAAGAGGGGCATTCAGATTCAGCATGGTTGGAGAGCCAGAGATTCCGAAAAAGTTGCTTGATGACATCAGGTCCGCACTAGTAGGAAAGGATGCTCCATTTCTGAGATTCATAGACGATGATCTCGATATTAAGTGGCTCGACGACCAGGATTCTCGCTTAGGAATAACAAGATTTGAGTGCGACCATCATGAGATATACAGAAGGAAAAGGCTAGGGTTGCCACCTGGGAAGATTTCCATTGGTATCAATCCGATACTGAAGGGAGATGATGCCCTTTACCTGCATACACTTTCTCACGAGTTACTTCATGCGGCCGGATTCCTTGATCACGACGGAGCTCACGCCGAGATAGTATCAGAGGTTGCGCCCGCTCCCAGACTGAGAGATTCATCGGTTTTGAGGGGAATCAGGGAAGAGGTGCTCTCCAGCCTACCGGAAAGACAGTGGATTTGTGGAAATTGTGGCCATTCTTGGGAGCGGAGGAGGGTAACCAAGCCTGTCAGATGCCCCAAGTGTGCTAGGCCGTTCTCGAATTCTGGGAAGTAGGGTTCATCTAATTGGTGCGTGCGCGGTGGTACGGGCGATTAGTGTAGTCTGGATATCATCCCGGCCTTCTAAGCCGGTGACACGGGTTCGAATCCTGTATCGCCCGCCATAATCTGGCTTGTCTCACGAATCGCTCATATACGGGCAGTAGGTCGGCCGGGCCCATGAAGAGAGGTTCCCGCGCTTGGAAGAAGCGAGGGCAGCAGCGCTGGAAGTGGCGTAAGAAGAAGCTGCGAAGGAGAAAAGCCGCTCGTAAAAGAGCTAAGCAGTAGTTGTTTTTGGCTCGGAAATGTTTATTTCAGAGTTTGATTATCTTTATTCGGTTTTTACCGTCGAGAAATTATTCTTGTTACTCGATGCTACTGGGGATTAATTTACTGGGATTTATCCAATGGTGGCGGGGAGGTCGGCGCCCCTTAGAGAAAGGATGGCTATTATCGGAGTTTAACTATGAAAAGTACTCGATGCAAACAGACAATCAAGCGCATAATTGATATCTGGTGTATCAATGGAACCGCATGGTCGGAGTTAGAGAGTACTCCGATAACGATCGTTCGTTGTTGACATTCTCCCTAGTTGGGGTTGTACTTGTAATATCCTTATTACTAGTTTACATTGGAGATATATTTTCCAATAATACAGTTTCTAGTGTTTCCTCGTCTGAGATACTTTCAACCTTGGGAATTGCCCTTTACAGATCTATCTTAGCACTGGTATGCTTCTCCACAATTGCCTCAATCATTCTAGATCCAAAAGGTATGACATACAACCTTCTGGACTATGAGACAAAGTTGTACGGCCCTAAGAGAATTACTGGGGCGACAAGGATGTCTGCATTCACGATGTGGAGCTTCACATTGATGGGAGTCTACTTTGCGGTGTCCTCATACTCCTCTTGGTCATATCACTTCGGTTGGGAAGTTAGTAATTGGACAGTACGCGTCGTTCCCGCTCTTTTTTCTTCGGTGATAGCATCGGCTTTCCTAGTGACGACCACCGTCACATACATGCTGATACCTGAAGCTAATCAGAGAGGGGACAATATTGCTCATTACTTCAAGTGGGACAGTCAGCTCATGCACAACGGAAATGTCATTTTCATTCTCATTGAGATGGCAGTATCTGATATTGAGCTGGGTATGTGGTACGTCTCTTATCCAGTCATATTCGGATGCCTTTACGTTTTATTCTCTGCCTTCAATGCCAGAAGATCGGGGATATACTTCTATGATTTCATAGATCCAAGATTGAACGGTTCTCACATAATACACATGGTTCTACTGGGTGTAATGTCCATGCATTTCATATTGGCACTGGCAGTACAGAGTCTGGCAGAGGTAAATTTTACTAGTTACATGCTGACATTAGTCGCCATATGCTATCTAGCCACTACGTTCAGTAATCCTTCAGAGAAGGGACACTAAATCCTTCAGTGCCTCGAGGGGATCTGATGCTTTGGTCACGCCACTGGCCAGAAGAACTCCGCTGACGCCGAGTTCAATGGCCCTAGAAACATCGAGTCCCGACTTGACTCCTGCACCGCATAAGATTCCAACATGTTCGCTGGTCTCCCTGACTGCTTTCGCTGTGCCAGATACAATTTCTGGATCCGCGGATGTGACTGAGACATCCCCTCCAATTAGCTCGGGGGGCTCGACGGCAACGTAGTTAGGCACCAATGCGGCGAGAGACTTGGCTTCGTCTATGTCGGCCGCACATGCACATATCTCGAAGCCTTCTGGGACCTGGTCCAATAGCATGGCAACATGCTCAAGGCTAACTTTGTGCTCTGCATGGTTGATCAAGGTCCCCTTGGCCCCCCTCCCTATGGCAGTCTCAGGATGTATCCACCCTGTATTGGAACCGAAACCTATTGGATCCAAATGCTGGCACCAAACTTCCAATTCTGGTGCCGCCTCAACGACTTTTGAAAGATCCAAGGGGGACACTGCGGCCACTAGTCTGGCTTCGGTATCGATTGACTCCATGACACGTGCCAGTTGCTCTGCAGACGGCCCCTGAGCACTCTGATATGTCTTGAAATTGACAATAATTAGAGGGGATGTCATAGTTGCGGGAAGGCACTGGAAGATTTGAACTAGTCCCAAACAAATTCCACTGATTGGCTAAATTTAGAGGGGCGGTTGAAATCGGAATACCAAATAATGAAGAATTAATCATCTAGTTTCATTAGACATCGGAGTATGGCTTCAAAGATTATTTTGGCCCCGGTTGGGGGGACTGCCATTCCTATCTGTTTCCTTACACTGGCAGAGCCACCAACGAACTCATAGTAATCGGGGAATGTTTGTAATCGGGCCCTTTCTCGATTTGTTAGTGCACGATTTTCTGACCAGTGATAGCCATGAGTTCCCCCTCCTCCAGAACCCGTGATAGTGTAAGCGGGTAAGTCTGGATGCATTCGTCTGTAAATATTGGAGAGTCTTGCACCTTTGACATTCAGTCGTAATCTTGGGGGAACGTCCTCTGACCATGCATTGTCTCCTGGCTTGATATAGCTAAGACGCTCTTGGACGTGACTTTGAAGGGGACGGATATCATTGTGTGTGGCAGATTTTGGAATTTCCGGATCTAGTATAGCCTGAGAGCATGTTATTGGATTATCTTTAGTGATTGGTTCGGGATGAGAAAAATCAAGATTGAGATCTCTCCTAATTCCGACTATTATGTACCTATGACGCATCTGTGGAACTCCGTATTGTTCGAAGTAATAGTGATTTACATGTAACTCATATCCCCTGCCTGCCTTCTCCAAGTCTGAGATTATCCTCTTCCAATCTTCACCACCATTAGCCCCTCTGATTCCACTTACATTCTCAGCTACGAAAACCATAGGATTGTGCTGATTTATGACCTTGACGCCAAATTGGTAAAGAGGTCCAAACTTGCCTCTTATGCCCTTGCTTTCTCCGACAATACTGAAGTCATTACAGGGAAATCCAAATCCAAGAATATCTACCTCAGGAAGGGAGTTAATATCCAACTCTTTGACGTCACAATGATGAACACTATGCGGTGAATCAGGACAAATATTTCTCCTAAATGTCTCACAACTATCAAAGTCATAGTCAGTTGCCCATTTATGGGAGAATCCATATTCAATACCTCTATGGGAAATTTTAGCCATTTTGGCGCCCATGGACATCCCTCCGGGACCGCAGAAAAGTTCACCCATACTGAACTGCATGGAAGTCAATAGCTAGGGAGGTACTTAGTAAAAATGGAAATCTCTGAGAAGTCTTGAGAGCGTATTAATTTGAATTTGCGACTACTTGTCCCACCATCGTACTTCTGGGGAGAACCTCGAATCCTTCTCCGACTATGCAAGATTCTAGGTTTGCGCCTTCACCGACAGTAGCACCATCAAGGATTACTGAATCGCTAAGCTTTGCTCCTGGAGAAATTATGACTTCAGATCCAATCGAACAATTCTCGACTTTGCCGTTGCATACTGACCCGGCACCAAACCAGTTTCCACCTTCTCTGCGACCAGTTGAGAATCGATTATTCTGAATGCAGACTCTTGCCGCCTCGATGAAGGAAGAAGGAGTTCCGGCATCTACGAAGTAACCCTCAAAGACGAGTCCGGACATATTACCTGCCTCAGCGATTCCGGGAAAAATCTCCCTTTCCATGCTGAATTTTCCATCGGGTAGAGAATTCAATACGTCTCTCTCAAGAATTGAACATCCTGCATTTATTAGTTTAGAAAACTCAGTCCCCCTCTTGGGCTTTTCTTGGAACCTTCTAATCATTCCCGAGCTATCTAAATCACAGACTCCGAATCGGCTGGGATCTTCAACCTCCCAAAGTGATAAAGTGGCCTTGGCACCAGTTTTCTGATGGTGTGCGAGCAGAGATCTGACATCGACACTAGAAATCAGATCTCCGTTCAGAATAGCGACAGGACCAGTTCCGGTTAGCTTGGAGATAGCATGAGCAACCGCTCCTCCTGTTCCGAGGGGTTCCGATTCAATGGACAGCGAAATATCATAAGAGGTCGATCCTGATTTGGAGAATTGAACTATTTCATCGAGGCCGTAACCAGCCGCCACTACTACTCTATCTACCAGATCCTCTGGGACACATTCTACGACTCTTTCTAAGAGGGTTTTGTCGAGAATTCGCAGGAGTGGCTTGGCCCTTCCCTCAGTCAGTGGACGAAGTCTAGTGCCCAAACCGCCTGCCAGAACCAGTACGTCCATGGTTGTGGGGCGGGGTGAAACTGTTTGAGCGCTTCGTGTACTTGACTCGGTGCTAGCTAGCGCATCCTTCAAAGACGGAGTGCCAGTGGGAGATACATAACATGAACATACACGAGTATCAAGCAAAGGAAATGTTCCGTGAATTCGGAGTCAGAGTGTTAGAAGGAGTTCACTGCAGGAGTGTGCCTGAAGCTCTTGCCGCGTATGACTCGCTAGGATCAAAGATTGTTGCTGTGAAGAGTCAGATTCATGCTGGAGGAAGAGGAAAGGGGACTCTGTATAATCCAGAATCTGGAGATGAAGTTATGAAAGGAGGAGTTAAGATTGCCTTTTCCAGGGACGATGTTGAAGAGTTCTCAAGAAATATTTGTGGGAATCTTCTGGTAACAAAGCAGACCGGCGCAGAGGGGAAGATAGTCAGTAACATGTATGTGGAGTCGGGTTGCGACATTGACCACGAATTCTATCTTGCCATTCTCGTAGACAGGGACAGGAAATCTGTTCTCGTTATGGCCTCAACAGAAGGAGGCGTAGATATCGAAGAGGTAGCGGAGAACAACCCGGAAGCCATTCATAAAATATGGGCAGATCCTTCTCTGGGCCTTCTTGAGAATGACTGTGTGTCTCTATCAAAGTCGCTAGGATTGACTGGGGATTCATCTAAAGAGATGATTCAGATGTTAGGTTCGCTTTACAGAATGTTTGTTGAGAGGGACTGTTCAATGATAGAGATAAACCCTCTTGTAAGGACCAAAGCGGGAACTATGGTGGCCCTAGATGCCAAAGTAGGGCTAGATGAAAATGCCAACTTCAGACATCCTTGGAGAGATGATGTCAGAGACCTTTCCGAGGAAGAGGACGTGGAAATAAGAGCCAATGACTTAGGGCTCTCATATGTCAAATTAGATGGAAATATAGGATGTTTGGTTAATGGCGCCGGCCTCGCTATGGCGTCGATGGATGTGATCAAACTTTACGGGGGGGAGCCTGCAAATTTCCTAGATATAGGAGGAGGGGCAACCAGAGAATCCATCACTGCGGCATTCCAGATAATTCTGGAAGATGAAAATGTCGAAGGCATCCTTGTAAATATCTTTGGAGGAATAATTCGTTGTGATATGGTAGCTATGAGTGTAATAGAGGCCTCGAAAGAACTGGGATTAGAAGTACCGCTAGTAGTTCGCTTCTCTGGTACGAATCACGAAGAAGGAAAAGCGATTTTAGACAGTGGTGAAATCTCAATCCACACTGTGAGCTCACTATCAGAGGGAGCTAGGAAAATCGTTGATCTAATAGGGGGTGGCAATTGATGTCTATCTGGATAAATGAAGAAAGTAAAATCCTGATACAAGGTATCACGGGTAAACAAGGTACCTTTCATGGAACGAGAATGGTCCGATACAATACCGATGTAGTAGGGGGAGTCACCCCCGGCAAGGGCGGACAAGAGGTTGATTTGGATGGACATATAGTACCAGTGTTCGACAGTATGATGGAAGCAGTATCGGAAACTGGGGCGGATGTGAGTGCGATATATGTTCCAGCAAGATTTGCCGCCGCGGCGATTCATGAGGCCGCCGAGGCATTCAATGAGAATGGCGGCGGACTTATCGTCTGCATTACCGAAGGAATTCCAACATTAGATATGATAAGAGCCGTAGACAAGGTTAACGAGTTCGAGAAGGTCAGACTGATTGGACCCAACTGCCCTGGCATAATATCACCTGGATTAAACGGTGGGTGCAAGGTCGGAATAATGCCTGCATTTATCCACAAGAAGGGACGTATTGGAATTGTCTCTAAATCTGGTACCCTCACTTACGAGGCGGTAGCACAGACAATGAGTGTGGACGAGGGGCAGACCACTTGCGTGGGGATTGGAGGAGATCCTGTTAGCGGCACTGGATTCATAGATTGCCTAAGCGCCTTTGAAGAAGACCCAGAAACTGTAGCAGTGGTGATGATTGGAGAGATAGGTGGTTCTGCCGAAGAAGAGGCGGCAGAGTGGGTTTCTGACAACATGAGCAAGCCTGTAATCGGATTTGTAGCTGGTTCGACGGCCCCCCCTGGAAAGAGGATGGGGCATGCGGGTGCCATAATTTCTGGGGGCAAGGGGACAGCCGCTGAGAAATTCGCCGCTTTTGAGAAGGCAGGAATATATGTGGCTAGAGATCCCTCTGAAATTGGACAAGTCCTGGTTGGGGCATTGATTGAAGCTGGATTGCGAGAGTCTTAGGTGTAAGATGCCCTGCGCATCATGAGGGAGAATCATGACTGAGCTAGATTCATTCAACGACAAGCTCCTCGAAGGGACTTCAAGGTCATTCTACCTGACACTGAAAAGACTACCTAAATCCGTAAAGGGACAGATAGGGCTACTATATCTCCTGGCTAGAATTTCTGACACCATTGCCGATTCTGGCGATTCTGGAGGGGAAGACCTCCAGCAGTTATTGGAAGATTACAACAATAGGGCCCAAGGCCATTCTGACTCTATGCCTGATTTCTCAAATCTTTCTGATATCCAGGATAATCCTGCAGAAGGGCTACTGCTTCGAGGGGCGAATGGTCCGATTGAGCTTCTTGAGACGTCCTCATTAGTTGATCAAGAATTGATTAGAAAGTGCTTGAATACCATTGTCAGTGGCCAGAGGATGGACCTAGAGAGATTCTCAGACAAGAAAAGTGAGGGGATTAAGTCCCTAAAAAGATATGAGGAGATGGATGATTACGCCTACAGAGTCGCTGGAAGCGTTGGTGAGTTCTGGACAGAAATCTGCTTGGAGCATGCGTTTGATGCCAGTCCGGAAATGAAAGAGGACATGATGTCATCTGGAGTTCGATTTGGTAAGGCACTGCAACTGATCAATATCCTCAGGGACATCCCAGAGGACCTGGGAATAGGGCGTTGCTACATACCAATGGATGATCTTGAGAAGATTGGCTTGAGTCCGGAAGACCTACTTAGTTCGGAAAGTATCAATATTTTCAGGCCCCTGCTTGACGAATACATAGGACGAGCTGAAGAGCACCTTGATGAGGCTGTGAGGTACATCGGCTTGTTGCCACATAATCAATACCGCCTCAGAGGAGCCTGTATGATTCCAGTCATCATAGGAAAAAGGACCCTTGATTTACTTAGGAAGCAGAACGTTCTTGACGGAAAGAACAGAGTAAAGATAACGAGAAAAGAGATTAACGAGATAGTGAGAAAGGTGATTCTGAGCCTTCCATTTAGGAAGATGAGTAATTCGCTATTGGAATGATGCCGTTAATCGGAGCGCCTATCGTTCCCTTAAGATCGGATACTCAACTCGGGGAGAGGTTCAATAGGGCCATGTAGTCGCTCCTTGAATTAGATGTCTAAGGCTGAGGAGATGAGGGAATCCACCACAGTGGAATTCATTTCCGAGCGAAGCGTTTCTCTTATCGAGTCCGATATTGACTCGAAAGGAATTGATCGAGTCAGGGAAACAGTTGGAATGACCAGAGAGGCTGTCAGGGCCATTAGCATCACTGCATTGGAAGCAGTGAGAGAGGGGGCCCTCTTTATGGGCGTAATTGGAAATAGGGGGGAACTGGTTAATCCATTCTCTCATATCGATGCCCCTATTTGGTCTGAGAATGAGGTTCCAGATAGTATCGTAGAGACCGCTTATGACTACTGCGAGGAGCTCACCAGGAGAGAGGCGGGTAATTTCTATCACTCTTTCAAGTATCTTCCCGACCTACAGAGGAGGGCTATTTGTGCCTACTACGCATTCTGCAGAAGAGCGGATGATATTGCTGACGGAGACTATGTCGATTATTTCCCTGGTGGATCCTCCGATGACCCCGAGTCCATTGACTACAGAATCAGTATTGAGAAGCTGAGCTCTGGCGACCCGGTAGTGGACAGAACTTCGTATAATGAGAAGATGTCCCAACTATTCTATTATCGTAAAAAGCTGTCCACAGCTTACGAAAATGTGACTTCCACTGACCCGATTTTTATCGCATTGAAGGACACTGTGAGGAAATTTGGCATTCAGAGGCAAGAGCTTGATGATATGATAAGCGGTATGGAGGATGATTTCCATAGGAACCGCTATGAAACATTCGAGGACCTATATGCGTACTGCTATAGAGTTGCGTCTACGGTTGGCTTGGTTTGTATCGAGATTTATGGTTACGACGATCCAATGGCTGTCGAATATGCTGAGGCTTGGGGGATCTACATGCAGTTGACGAATATCCTTCGAGATGTCGCTGAGGATGCCGCGAGGAACAGAATCTATCTTCCAACCGAAGATTTAGCTAGATTCGGAATTACTCCTGAGGATGTTCTTGAGGGCTCGAAGGTTGTCAATCATCCTGGCTGGAAACCATTCGTTGAGGATTTCATAGAGCAAGCAGAGAGGTATCGTGAGAGAGCTTTCAAGCTATTACCAATGCTGGACAAAGCATCAAGATATTCCCCCGCCGCAATGGCCAAGTTTTACGAGTCAATAATGGCTAAGATCAAGAAGAAGGGAGGAGATGTTTTCACCGAGAGGATACAACTTTCGAAATCCGAGAAAATAGCTCTCGCTGGTTATGTTTACGCAAGATACAGGTTCTTGGC
The DNA here is from genome assembly GCA_002506825.1 of Euryarchaeota archaeon UBA103. Classification (GTDB taxonomy): domain Archaea; phylum Thermoplasmatota; class Poseidoniia; order Poseidoniales; family Thalassarchaeaceae; genus MGIIb-O5. Next base: position 21,592 of record DAYH01000027.1, on the reverse strand, counting down.
GGTATAGATAAGGCAGATTAAGACCGTATGAAGCCAAAGAAGTATTGAGTGAATCACTAGAGGAAGTAACATGAGAGTGGCGGTTCTCTTGGAGGATAGGTGCAAGCCCAATAGTAATGCATTTACCTATTTGAAGAAATATTCGGGCCTGTGTGAGCGGGAATGCATACAATTCGATGGTGACAAATGCAAAATTCTAGAGTCGGCCTGCCCCGTGTGCTTCAACAGAGCGAGGCACTGCCCGGATAATGCTGTAATTGTGATAAATCTACCAGAGGAGCTGGATTCCGAAATGTCTCATTGCTACGGCGAGAATGGATTCAGACTATTCCGCCTCCCTGCTCCGAGACAGGAGCAGGTAGTAGGAATACTGGGTCCAAATGGTATGGGCAAGTCGACAGCTGTCAACCTATTATCGGGGAGTATCACTCCAAATCTAGGAGATTGGAGCAATCGATCACCCAATTGGGACGAAGTAATTACCACATTCCCAAGAGGGGAATTGAGGGACTATCTTGCACTGCTCTCAGAGGAAGGAGTCAGCATAGCAGTGAAACCGCAGTACATCGATAAGCTTCCTAAAATTTTCGAGGGAGAAGTCAATGAGTTGCTTGAGAGAGTAGATGATAGGGGAGATATCGAAAAATACTCCGAAGCATTGGGAATCACGCACATACTATCGAGGAAGCTTGGGTCTCTGTCCGGCGGGGAACTACAGAGAGTCGCCCTTTGTGCGACTCTGCTCAAAGAGGCGGATGTATATTTCTTCGATGAGCCATCATCTTATCTTGACATATACGAGAGGATGAGGATGGTCAGAATTATCCAAGATCTCTCTTCCATGGGAAAACGCGTATTGGTAGTGGAACACGATTTGGCGATACTAGATGTTCTTTGCGACCTCCTTCACGTAGTTTACGGAGAGAGGGCGGCATATGGCATATTTACTCCCCCTAGGACAACTAGGACGGCTATAAACGCCTACTTGGAAGGATATCTGCCGGAAGAGAACGTGAGGATTAGGAACAAACCTATCAGATTCGTTAGAGGCAGGACGAGAGGCGAAGATATTGGCCTTCCCATTCTCAAATGGGGCGATATGGAGAAGAAAATGGGTGATTTTCAGCTGACGACCGGACAGGGGCAGGTAAGATCAGCCGAGGTCATTGGAGTGGTCGGGCCCAATGCAACTGGAAAGACGACCATGGTCAAGATGATTGCCGGGGAGCTGGAGCCAGATCAGGGCTGGTGTACCATGGAAGCGGCAGTTTCATACAAGCCCCAACATGTCTCCACAGACTTTGAGGGAAGCGTGCAGTTGTGGTTGGATGTTGAAATCGGCACCAAGTGGAGATCAGGTGAGTTTCACACCCAAGTCATAAGACCGCTTCAGATAGACAAGATGCTAGACTTGGATGCATCAAGACTGTCCGGGGGCGAGTTACAGGCCGTCAGCATTGCCATATGTCTTGGCAAGGAGGCCGATCTATATCTCCTAGATGAGCCGAGTGCCCACTTAGATGCAAATGCCAGGATGGAGGCTGCTAAGGCCATCAAGAGGACCATGGAAGGAAATGAAAAGGCGGCCATGGTGATTGACCACGACATCTACTTCGTGGACATAGTAAGTGACTCCCTGTTGGTTTTCGAAGGAGAAGGGGGGAAACAGGGCCACGCAGTCGGACCACTTAGTCTGAGAAAGGGGATGAATAGATTCCTCTCTGGTGTAGAAGTGACATTCAGGAGAGACCATGAGTCAAAGCGCCCGAGGATAAACAAACCGGGAAGCGTCAAGGACAGGGAACAGAAGGCCAATGGAGAATACTTCTATTCTGACTAGATATCCATTGGATTATTGAAGGTGCATGGAGGCGAATAATTGTGAGCGAGGAAGAGGAGTCGGGCCCAGAGGGTGTTGAAATCGTAGAAGAGGACGAGTTGGAGGGGCTGAAAGCGAGGATTGCTGAGCTTGAGCAAGAGCTACAGTACTATGCGGCAGATATAGCAAATCTGAGACAGAAATCCGCTAAGGAGCGCTCTCAAGCAATCAGATTCGGTTCATCGTCTCTAGCAGGAAAAATACTCCCCCTATTGAGTGGATTGGAAAAGGCAATATCTCTATCCGAGGGAGAGAATGGAGAAGGGTTCTTGGAAGGTACGAAGATGACGTTGCGAGGATTCAAGACTGCTTTAGAATCAGAAGGTGTGGCCCATATAGAGTCAATGGGGAAGCAATTTGATCCAACTAAAATGGAGGCTGTCGCCATGCTTCCTGCGCCAAATGGAATTATCCCAGGAGTGGTAATTGAGGTGATTGAGGAGGGGTATATGCTTCACGACAGGGTCCTTAGGGCTTCGAGAGTAATAGTTGCAGACTCTGACGAGGGTGAGTAGTTGGATTCTACTAAGTAGAAACTACTAGTCTATACTATCAACTAAATATCATTTCCACTTCGTATGTGTGTGTATGAACGCGGGTCTGTCCCAATCTTGATTGTATCGATGATACTGGTGAGTAGTCTAACTACCGCGGTTACCGCCCAAGAAGATTCTAATGAAGATGGGTACTTTGACTTCCACACGATTGCGTCATTGGGAGATAGTACCCTTGGATCGGACCCTACCGGTTACAGAGGTCCGTTCGCATCCATCCATGCGGCTAATTTGATGGGACTAGACTACTATGAAGGAGCAGTGGGCGGAGACAGGTCATGGACTCTGATCGAAGCGGGAAGACATACCACAATTGCTGAAAACTATAGTGAGGGTACTCTGGTCACCATTATGATTGGAGCTTGGGACTTTATCGATTCTGACGCTCAGATTGTAAAAGGAGACTACTCATTTATCTCTAATCTCGAAGAAAATATGACTATTATTCTGGATACACTGACTGATTCTAACATTGATGTCTTAGCTTGGACATTGCCCAATATGTCGTTCCTTCCCTTTTTGACTCAAATTTTTCCTACTGAGAAGCATGAGTACTTCACGGAGGCCAGCATACAATGGGCCGATACTCTGAACAGATTAGCTGATAGTTACGGAGATAATGTCCAAGTCTTCGATTTACTGAATGCATCGGATGACCTTCTTCAAAATCAGGAGGCGCGAACTATCTCCGGGAACGAAGTAGTCGCTCCTCCTGTCATGTGTGACAAGAATTGTATTATGATCGACTCATTGCATCCAACATCAGTGGGACAAGGACTTCTTGCAAACTACATGATGGAGGCGATCAATGAGAAGTTCCCAAAATCAACCGGAGACTATCCTTTATTGTCCCAAGATGAACTATTGTCATTGGCTGATTTCAATTCATCCTCCGAGGAAGCTGTCAAATTAACAATAGAAGGAGACTTGACCGAAGCTTGTTTCGATTGGACATCAACCGGATACAGAGACATGTATATCACGATTACAATTGATGGAGAAGATGTTGAGATTCCCAGTTATGTTGGATTCAATACAGAGCAATGTAGTCAGTCCACTCATGTGATGTATACCGGTTCAAGGGTAATCAACGTAGTTACCGATATAACAAATGATTTGACACTCAATCACTTCTTCGACATATGGGGGAAGAACCTATCTTCTACTCAGGTCATGGATCACCAAGTTGACGAGGGTGACTCTCTGATGCTGATAGTAGACCTAGTTCAATTTGAAGGAGATTGGGAAAATATCCCAGTAGAAGGGGCCATATCGATTGAAATCATTTACACCTCTGCTCCAACAGCAGTGAGTTCATCTGAAGATGGCGATTCAGTTCCCGGCTTCTCTGCGATTATCGCCCTTGCATCGATACTGGGTGCAATCGTAGTCTCTCGCAAGGAAGAATAACATCCTCTGGATTCATATCATAACCCCTTTTGCGAGGGGTATGGATTTGGTTAGCAGGAAAATTCTCGCTACTATTGTTGTTTGTTCAATGCTACTTGCTGGTTGCACAAGTGAGTCTGGCGAAGATATTCTTGAGTCAGGCGAGGAAGTAGTGGAAAATGAAGAGATAGTCTCACCGGTAGATGATATATTAGAAGTTGGAGGTAGTGATTTTTGCGATGAGACCAATCAAATCCACTGCATGCTTCCGTTCCCATCAGGCGCCTTCTTGGAAAGCGACGAGTCTCAGACTACCGGATATAGCCTAAGTATTGACGGCCTAGCCATTCCAGATACCCAATCCTCAGTCAGTGACAATATGGTAATTCTTGATAGGCTGGACGGATTCAGTCCCTCGACACAAATCTTCACTGCATTCGACGAAGTTCCCAATATTACTGCAATGGCTTCACAATTTGATATTGGAATATCTACTATGGATGGGCATGGCAGTGTTCTGCTTAATATGGACACTGGAGAGAAGATCCATCACTGGATAGAGTTGGATGCGCGCGCGCAACAAGAAGAGGAAACTATTCTATTCCTAAGGACAATCGAGGGCTTGGATCATGATGCCTCATATGCAGTCGGATTCAGGGGCCTGGTAAGCGAAGGAGGAGGAGACATAGAGCCAGCAGATGGATTCAGAGCCCTAAGGGACGATATTGGAACTGACTCGGAGGGCATCGAGAACCAGCGAGAAAAGTATGAGAATGTCTTCGATAAGCTGGAGGCCGCGGGTTTCGAAAGGAGCTCTTTGCAATCAGCATGGTGGTTCCACACAGCTTCAACTGAGTCGATTCTGGAGGACATACTAATCATGAGGGACGATACTGAGCAGAGATTGGGAGATGATGGAATTGGCTGTCAAATCTCAGAGGTAGAGGAAGACTTCGGAAATGACGGGACTTCTCTGAGATTGATCAGAGGTACGATTACTACGCCCCACTACATGGAAAATGAGTTCGCGAGGTCTCCATTGATGAGGAATGTTTCTGGAGATCCGGAATTCGTTGAAAACAGAGAGATAGACTTCACAATGCTAATCCCACTCTCACTAGCTGAGAATAATACGTCAGGACCTTTGACCGTATTTGGGCATGGTCTTTTCGGGGACGGAGATTCATATGCAATGAATGCCAGATCAATTGCTAACGAATACCAAACTGTCGTGATTGCGACTGATTTCAAGGGTTGGAGCTCAGATGGAGATCTGGATGCCATGACTTTCGCGTTGATGGATTTGAAAGAGTTCCAGTACCAACAGGAAAGGCAGATGCAGGCAGTAATAAATCACATCTCCATGGTAAGAACGATAACCGGTATTTGCTCTGATATTGAGCAGTTCAAGCACAATGGAACGAATATGATTGACGCTGATACTGTCAATTACATCGGAATATCGCTTGGAGGGCTTAGGGGGCCCTCGTTGCTAGCCTTTGTACCAGAGCTAGAATGGGGAGTTCTTTGGGTTGGTGGAACCTCATTCACGCATCAAGTGGAGAGGTCTACTCACTATGGCTCAGATGAATTCCCAGGACAATTCTTCGAGCTTCTCTCAAGTGAAATCTCACTCCCTTCGAGGATGGATCGTGCTATTTCCATTGCCCTATTACAATCGATTTGGGATTCCACAGATGGGGAGACATACCTCCCCTTCAGAGAAACTGGCTATGGAGATATCCTGGAGCCTTTCGATATGTTCTATCTAACTTCAATGATGGATGCACAAGTTACCACCCTTTCTGCTGACAGAGCTGTGAGAACTGGAAACGTCCCCGTAGTAACCGGATCTGCTTACCATCCGTTTGGAGTTGATGTTGTTGATGGGCCAATTCAAGGATCATCTGCGGCCTACTTCGATGGAGATTTCCCAGCCCTTCCAACCGGAAACACCAATGGGCCAATGTGGCATCACTCTCTGGCTCATAATCTGGTTCTTGAGGTCCCAGAGGCCAAGATGATGGCATATGGATACTTAATCTCTGGAGTCCTAGTTGATTACTGCGATCCTTCATGTACTTTTGAGGGAGATTGGTGATTATCCAACTGGTTCGCCACCCTCTCCAAGGAATGCGAGCCTCCTCAAATAACCGTTCTCAATCATGAAAGCCACAACAGATCTTGGCATGGTTGGCGAGAGCACCTCTGAAACTGCGTCCTCATTTTCTATCGTAGACATCATCCTTGCCGTTTCCCTAACCCTCCAACCTTCGAATCTATCCCTTTCCTCCATTGGAATCTTCACCACTCTCCATTTAGAGTTGGAATAGAGTTCCAAAGAAGCATCATCACTAGAGAGGAAAACTCCAGCTTCACCATGATATAATTCTGCATGCGAGACCCAGTTTGGTGGATCGTCAATGTCAGGTATTGAGATAATACTCGGAGTAGTCTCGAAATCATTGGATTCTATCCAGTGACTGATCATATCACTGCGCTCTTCATGGCTCCATGGGTTCCTGAGGCTCTCTGGCCGGTTAGCAGAGCCAATTGCAATAATCAATGGAAGCTCGGGGCAATTATCCAGCCTCCATGTTTCTGCGAATTCCAACATATACGCATGACCTCTGTGAAATGGCTGGAATCTCCCAAGAATGACTACTCCCGGAACGGGGGGTTCAGAAGGAGGTTCTGGAAAAATTTGTAATTCGAACATAAAATCACCCGATTATTTTCTCCAATCTTTCCTCTCCCAGGTGCCATGATCTAGCCTCTAGATACTCTCTTCCCAGTAGTATTGGAGAGCTCTGTATCCTAGATTTCTCGATTATATCAAAAAGTCCCCCTGAAAATTTCTGATGAGATTCCATAGTTGGAAGGATCCTAGGATCGGATGATGGGTCCATCGTCTCTCCAAGATTCTCCCTCCTAGTCATCCAATCGATTACCACTGATTCGATGAAAGTAGCCCTATCCAAAGATGAAATAGCATTCTTGAATTCATCCCACACTCTCGGCATTAGGAATACTTCTGTGCTCCTGACACTGGAATCAAGACTGGGTTCCACATATAGGAAAAGTCTAGCATCCCAGCATCTCCATTCCCCTAATGATGACCAATGGCATAGTAATAGCAAGAGCTCTGTTTTCTTCTCAATGGGGATGTCTTGTTTTTCCAGTATAGAGTCAAGATCAATTTCTCCAACATTATCAAGCCACTCCAGTATCTCTCCCTCTAGATCAACATCAAACTGCCTTGAGTCGATCCCTATGTATTCTGGTCTTGTGCCCCTTAGTGACATTTTCTCCATCCCCTCAACTATTGAACCGACTGGCAAGGATAGGATTGAATCTAGTGATTTGGAGTCAATCAAAGACAGTATGACGTCTGGCATATGTATCCGTGGCATTACCAATCGGTAATGTGGCATGAACCCTCGCTCGCACGACTATGGGCAATTTTCTCCACCGAATTCAATAAGTTGGTCCTTGCGTAGCACGAATAATACCTTGGAGGGTGGTGACTTGGCGACTATAGAAGAGCAGATTAAGTCATTGGAGGAGGAAATCTCCAAGACCAAGTATAACAAGGCCACCCAGGGCCATATCGGTCGATTAAAAGCTAAGATTGCTTCATTGAAAGAGAGGAAGGAGAAGGCAGTAGCTCATGCGAAGAAGAGTGGATCGAGCGCTGGTTTTGAAGTCAAGAAGTCTGGAGATGCCTCGGTTTCACTGGTAGGATTCCCTAGCGTAGGTAAGTCTAGCCTCATCTCTCAACTTACTGGTGCTGACTCGGAGACCGGTGAGTTCGCTTTCACAACTCTGACTTGCATCCCGGGGGTCCTTGATCACAGAGGGGCCAAGATACAGATTCTGGACCTTCCTGGTCTGATCAAAGGGGCCTCCGAGGGGAAGGGGAGAGGCAGGGAAATACTCAATGTAATCAGGGGTTCTGATATGGTGCTTTACGTTGTTGATCCGTTTCAAGAGTCTCACTTCGACATCCTAGATAGAGAGTTGTGGATGGCAGGAATGAGATTGAACCAATCTGAACCACAAGTTTTCATAACCAGAACGAAAAGAGGGGGGATAATAGTCAGATCCACAGTTAAACAGACTAATCTTTCAGATGAAGAAATCCAAGGAATAATTCGTAGCTTTGGGATCGTTTCTGCTACTGTCACACTTCGAACGGACGTCACGGACGATCATATTGTGGATACTTTGGCGGGAAATAGAATCTACAACAGAGCCGTAGTTGTCGTCAATAAAATTGATCTAGCTACAGAAGATGATCTCGAGAGAACTAGAAAAATGCTACCTGATGGGTGGCCGATTCTGGAGGTCTCGGCTAAGACTGGAGAGGGAATTGAAAATATGAAGGACTTCATCTTCGATAATCTTCACTTTATGTCGATTTTTCTGAAGCCTCAAGGCCAAGAAGCGGATATGATTGAGCCCCTTATCGTTAAAGACACGTCAACTGTAAGGGACGTGTGTGCAAAACTGCACAGAGATTTCGTCAGGAAATTCAGATATGCCAGGGTCAAGGGCCCTAGTGCGAAATTCGATTGGCAGAGAGTGGGGCTAGATCATCGGCTATCCGATGGGGACATCCTAACCATTATTCTCAGGAAGGCCTAGGCGATGTATTGACCTATGAAACCCTCACGCGCTAACATGGAGGCCGGTACGGGAGATCTACTTCCTCGCGCCGAGCTTAGGGGCCTGATAGGCCACCTAAGAGGTAGGATCTTACTCTTGGTAGCTATTTTTGGAGTGGGTTTCGTTGGAGGATATCCACTTGCTGGCAGAGTGATAGAGATGCTTCTGGATTCCTCTTCTTACAGGCCCGATGACGTTGAAGTGATAATTCTACATCCGATGGAGGCGGTTCTTCTAAGATTGAGGATTGGGGCCCAGATAGGTGCGATCATGTCTGGATTTTTCCTCATTTGCGACTTATCTTGGAATGGTAGGAAGATTTTTGCCGGTGCTAAGAGGTCTGAAATCAAAGGAGCAAATAGATTTGGGGGCTTCATATTAGTTTTAATTTCGGCTTTGGCTCTTGCCTGCATTGGAGCCATATACTCGCATGAGGTATTGATCCCCCTACTTCTTGAATACCTCTCCGAAGACGCTTCTTCTGCTAATCTTAGTTCTACTTGGCAATTGCAATCATGGGTCGGTTTCGTCAGTGGCCTTTACTTCGCATCAATTTTCGGGTTTCAGGTTCCGATTGTCATACTGCTACTTCTCAGGTACGGGGTTGTCAGCAATGATGGCATCAAGAGGAACAGGGGAGTGCTATGGTTCCTTGGCATGTCTTTTGGAGCGTTTCTATCCCCTCCGGATCCATTATCGATGTTCCTAGTGGCTGGTCCTATCCTAGTTCTAATAGAACTGGCACTAATACTTGACAGCTTGACTAGGAATCAGTAGATATTCCACGATTCCTGGCGTCTTCAGCCCTTGCGTCAGCACGACCCTGTTCGATATCCACATACCTCATGAGTAACACGCCAATAGCGATTAGTACTGCGATACTGAGTACGCCTACCCTGCTATCGAACATTACTGTCATGGACGCATAGAGTAGTGGCCCTACAGCGGCGGCGACCTTTCCGAAGAATCCGAAGAATCCGAAGAACTCCGTGCTCCTCGTCTCCGGGATCATCTGTCCAAAGATACTCCTTGACAATCCTTGGGAACCTCCAAATAGAGTGCCAATCATCATGCCTAGTATCATGAATTGCATTCCAATAGCTATACCCAGTGGTTCCCAAACGTGTTTCCTTACTGTTTCTGGAATTGCATCTAGTGCTCCGTCGCCCAAACTCGTAGGATGATCAACGCCGACATTGGATGAGGCATCTTGGGGCCCTCCTGAAACGCTGATACTGAATCTTGAGTCCGTTATTGAGGCCAAGATTGTAGAAACGTCACCCACAACTGGGAAGAGTAGCTTATCATCGGATGATTCGCCATATGCCCATTTGAATGTCCCTGTCTTCTCTTCAAACTCTACAGGCAGCATTTCAGAGAAATCGCTGGCCCACTTCTGCTCATCAAACTCATCATCTTGGAAGTCCAGCTTCTGTGCTATCTCGCTGGCATCGTAATTGACATGCACCTGGTAAGACTGGGATTCTTCATCCCAATCATACATTACCTCAAACTCATCGTGAGAGTCGAGTTCCAATGGCGCAAAACCAAGAATTGCAAAGCTCAGGACCAGCCACCCAATTAGAGACGCGTTTAGAGCTTTCTTGGTGCCCCACGCATTGGCTAACTTTGTGAAAAGTAGTGCACACGGCCAGGCGACGAACTGGATTAAAACTATAGTAATCATTAATTCAATGGTTGAGACTCCTAGAACGACGGCACCAAATATTGGTCCGACCGCCCATACGGTGTTGATCGCATCTATGAAGAAGAAGTATGCCAGCATATAGATGAATAGTGTCCTGAATTTATTGTACTCCTTTAGTGTCGTCCAGACTTGCGAGTAGGCTTCCCTGATGGTTGGAACTTGCCTATCATTCTCCATAGGGGGCTCTGGTACGTACTTGAAAGTGATAAGTGCGAAACCGAACCACCATACTCCTGAAGAAGCTAGGCAGAATCGGATAACAGCATCCCCTCCAATTCCCAGAACTAGTCCCAGATGTACCACAAGTAGAAGGCCGCCACCGAGATAACCATATGCATAAGCCCTGTTCGAAATATCATCCATCTCATCATCGGTCCCAAGATGGGGGAGTAACGCATTGTAGAAGACTCCGGCCGCGTTGAGGCCGATATTTGCTATGAAGTAGAAGATTAAGAGCCATATCCACTCATTTCCAGGCAATAGGAAATCGAATCCTAACATGAATGTCGCTCCGGCACCTACGTAGGTCAGTGTTCTGAGCCAAGTCATCTTCACAGGCTTGTAATCTGCTATTACCCCCAATGCAGGTGCGACTATTGCTACAGCCCAAGTTCCTAGTGCTACTAGGTACGCGATTAATGCGTCCCCTTCCATAGTAATGCCTGCAATAGTGGTGTTCAGTCCGTTGGCCTCCAAGAATAGAAACGCAAACCAGGTTGGGAAAATAGCAGAGACGACACTGGTCTCAAACGCTGACTTTCCCCAATCATACATACAATATCCACGCACTTCCAATGGGTCGGACGCGCGGTCCAATTCTGCTTCTGACATGACAATACCTAAGTCCCGTAGAGGCGGAGAGGTAATGAGTATTGCCACGTCTCTAGTTTTTCTCAGATTGCATTAATTGCCTCCTTATGTCCGGGAAGATTAGTAGTCGCATGTGGAGTCAGCCTTCTGAAAATTCTTTGTCCGCCCTCAAACATGGGATGGCTTTTGCTGATGGGATAGAGTTTGACATAAGGATTGATGCTGATGGGGAGCTTGTGATTTTTCATGATGAATTTCTTCCCGGCTCCGGTTCAATAAAGCCTAGGTGTATTGAGAACATCTATACTGATGATCTGCGAAAGCGGGGAGTACTGACATTTAGAGAGATGATAGAGGATCAAGAATTTCTGGAACTGTGGAGATCTGGAAGTAAGACTATCGATATAGAGATCAAAATGCCGCATCCAGTAGTTGGCAAGGAGGACGATAGTCACCTTGCATCGATATTGGAGACTATTGGACATATGACGGATGATCTTGATTTACCATCTAGATCTACTATTGTATCCAGTTTTTCCCCTAGAATAGGCAGCGTTTCGAAGAGTGTTGGGTTTGAGATTTCAGTAACTCAGCTCGTCCCAAGAATACGCCCCTGGGGGAGATACTGGAGGATTAAGAGGGCTTTTGCAATGCCTCAATTCATCATGACTTCGGTCCCACACATAGCCAGAAAGTTCAGATCCGAAGGGATGGATTCAATCGGGATGGCATTGGAATATCTGAAGGGCTGGGAAAGGTACAGTAGACTCGGTCCCTCTGTGGGACTGAAGGGCAAGGGACTTCAGAGATTACACAATTCCCTGAGAGGGATGGGAGTTTTTGTCTGGCCTGGACCTTTAGAGCTTGAGGACTCCCTTATCAGAGCAGGAGTTTCAATTGTCTCGGACCACATGAATCCTGATGTTGTTTCGAAGCCAGACGGTAGTTTCAGATGGCCGAGGCCGGCGAGCCAGCCACTTGATGCCGAATGGATGGATCGTCTGAGCTCATCAACAGTTGGAGAAAGGACTGATTTGATCAAAGAGGCCGGTGACAACCTTCCTAGCTGGTCAGAATTGAGCAGTAAAAGAAAGTCCGAGATCATCTCCGAGCAAGGGAGAAGGATGCTTTGGGAAGGTTCCGAAGAAAGTTGGAATCGGGATCACGAGAATGGAATTCCTTGGGGGAGCCCTCGAATAATTGGTCACCGAGGTGCTGGGAAGACTCATGGATGGTAGATCACTCTTCGGCCTGGGCATCGATCTCTCTTTCTCCGCCCTCTCCAGTAAACTCGGAAATTGTCATTTGTTCGTCTGGGGCGAGAGAGGCCGCTAATTGAGCACTTGTCAAACCGAGTTTAGACGCTTCGTCTCTGAACCACGCCCTAACCTTTCGATATTCAATTTCTGGGCATCCGAAGTACTCTGCGAATCTCCTAGTGGTAGTTAGCCTCCTAGTTAGGCCATCTCTTCTCTTGTCGATCAGTCCAAGGCTTGCTAGGTCCCTGACGTGATCATAGGCCTTGGGTCCGAGCATATCTCGCAACTGGGCTTGGGGCATTGGTTGATGATAAGCAATCAAAGCCGCCGCTGGGAGAAGTCTTTGCGGGATTTCTGGTTTGAAAGACTCGGGGAGGGAAGGAGAGATGTCTGGCTTGACCTCAATTATCCACCTTCCTGAAACGTCTGTCAATTGTAGAGCTGAGTTTTTCCTGGAATCCATGATAGTTTTCAATTCTCCCAATCCCTCGGAGATTTGGAAGTTCCTCATAGAGAGAAGAGATGCTAGCTCATCTACTGACATTGATCTCCCAGCTCCGAAAAGAATAGCCTCGAGGAGAGTAGGTAGGCTTGTCTCTTCACTCATTGAATCCTACTCCCTTGACCTCTCCTGGATGGAGCTTTGCAGTTAGCTCTGAGAAGCTCTCATCGTCCCCCCATAACGGAACTAAATTTACCTTGCCATTCCTACCTGGCTCCTGAGATAATTCGGTATACCCCCTGTTGGTGAGGAATAGTGCGGAAACTAACGCAGTCACTTGGGCCTCTGCCCTGGCTTCCCCTTTCTCCACTCCCGAATCTAGCGCCATTGCCATCAACTCCTCGGATACCTCTCGAAGGCCGACAGACTCATCCTTTGAGATGGACCTGTTCTTCAACGCGTACCATGTTCTCTCCAAATCTCCCTCTAGATCTTCGATGTGCAGGCTTCCCTTGAATCTCTCACGGGCGGTAGAAAGAGCCTCTCTTCTCTCCTGCGCTATCCTCTCCCTAGTCCTTTGCTCCTCTGCCAACCTTCCTGCTTCCTGCAGACCCATCAGTAATTCTCCGAGGGTTACTGGGCGTCCTTCGTCACGATGGACCCTACCTTCGAATATAGTTGGAAGTACGTTATCGGCAGCGCCGGATAGAACTCCTACTGAGAAGTTGTAATCCTCGTCATCAAAATCGGTTTCCCAACCTCCTTCAAAATCCCAGGTATCCTCCTCCTCGAAATCGAATGCCCTCTCCTGTTTCTCGATTAGCGCGGAAGCTTGGCTCCTTAGTATTGACCAAGCCATTCTAATGAGTCTGCCACATGTTGGTAAATCTATATTCTCCGAGCTCTCGATCCTCTTTGAGAACATTTCCAAGAAGCTGGAAAGGTCTACATCCCACGGATCTAAATCAGTACTCTGAAACATCTGAAAAACTAGAGCTACTGACCTGTCGAATGGATCGATTAGAAATTGGTGCTCCGCCTCTTCCATACTGGCCAATTCAGAAATTCTATCTAGATACTTACTAGTTGCTAAGTCTGGCTCCCCTCCCAGTAGTCTTGAGACGATATCGTCCCTCATTGCCTGACCATCTAGAACCGCCATCATCACACCTCGTTGGCATCGACTTCCTGATTCTGGAAATCCTCCACGGCATCTTCAGTATCATCATTATCATGAAAAATTACCTTTTCTTTCTCGTCGATATCTTCAGTCCAATCACCGGTTCTCTCTCTCAGTGAGCCGATAACTGAGTCCTCTTCTACAGCTACTGTTCCATGTCTTTCAGTCCCTTTTTCGACACCTGCTCTTTCTGCCAGACCGCCTAAGCTGGCTGGGTTTTCAAGAGGCTCAGGGACCTTTGGCATATTCTGCGGATCCGGCAAATCTGGCATAGCTTCTTTCTCCGCCTTTGATTCCTCTTGAGCCTTTTTCTCAGCTTCTAACTCCTCACTGAGCTCTATAGCGGCTGCCCTATCGAAGTCCGTTATTCTCCTGCTACATCCATCTCCAGCATGAGTTATACCGATATGATGATCAGCTAGAGATAGGCTTACCTTCCTCAGAGTCACCATGATGAACTGGGCCCTTTCACTCCTTATTCTGCAGAGAGTGGCTATTCTGCCTGAATTGAATGGATCTAGGTTCTGATCCACTTCATCGAAGTAGTAGAACGGACTTGGTTCGTAATCTTGAATAGCGAAAATAAGAGCCAGAGCGGCCATGGACTTCTCCCCTCCCGATAGTGCTGATCTACGAGTATTCCTACTCTTGCCCGGGGGGACGCAGGCCATCTCTAATCCTCCTTCGAAAGGATTCTTCGAGTTTTCCAGCCTTAGTTTTCCAGAGCCGGATGGCTGTAGTATTTCGTATACTCTGCTGAAGTTGTTGTTGACATGTTCGAAAACTGTCATGAATCTCGTTTTCCTCTCATCCTCTAGCTGTTCGGCTATGCTGACCAAGTGATCTCTTCTAGATCGTAGGGTTTTCCCATCTTCTATGAGGGCGGAAATCCTCTCGGCAGTCTCATCATACTGATCTATAGCCAGCATATTCACATTACCAAGGTTGCCGAGACGGCGTTCGAGCCCCTGCATCGCTCGTTCCGCCTCGGCAATTGTTGGTAGTTGGATGTCTTCGGAAGGAATAGCTACTCCAGCGTCTGCTAGCTCCTCGGCAGTTTCCTCAGCTAGTATGGCTTTCTGCCTGATCTGAGAATTGAGTTCATTGATTCTTGACTTGATGGTTTCTCTCTCTTTTGAAAGTTGGTCTAGTGTGGCCCTGAGACTGGCCCTCTCCCCTACAAGCTGGTCCCTTCTGTTTGTGAGTATCTGGTGCTCTTCATCGAATTGCTCTGACTTGCCTTTCAGTTCAACGAGCTCAGATTTTGAAGTTGATATGGATAGCTCTAGTTTCGATATTGATGCTTGCGCCAGAACTATTTCCCCTTCTTGCTTGGAAATCCTAGTTTCGATATCTGAGACTCTTTGATTCATCAAAACGATTTGGCTCTCGTTTGTTGATATCGATGACTCGCAAGATAGCTTGGTCCTCTCGGCCTCTGTCCTCTTTCTCTCGGCCGCCCTGAGTATCTCGGATAGATGATCAGGAGTATTGTCTTGTAGGGCCTCTGCGGCATCTGTGCGGTTCTGTAGCGCTGTCTCTAGATCGACTCTGGCTTTCTCGGCATCAGAGATTTTCAGAGACTTTGTACCTTCACAGGTTTTGAACTCGGCCCTGGAGATATTCATCCTCTTTTCTATCTCCGAGAGGGATTTGATGGCCCTATCCATATCGGCCTTCCAGTTTCTCAGTTTGACCGAGTGATCGCTGCCGTCTACATTATTGATTCTATTTCTTAGATCTTGAAGATTGAGCATTGTCTCTCTCAATGCCGCGTCTACTGTGGAGTATAGTAGATTGGCATCTTGGACCAATCTTTCATGCTTGTCGATACTTGAGTGCCCCCCTGCACTACCTCCGAAGGCGGGACGATTTCCTCGTGATTTAGAGCCTCCAGTCATAGCTCCGGAACTCTCAATTAACGAACCATCAAGAGTCACCATCCTGACCCCTCCCATATTGTTCCTGGCCACTTCCATTGATTGGACAAGAAGTGTGTTCCTGCTAGCGTAGGTGACCGCGATCTCTACCTCTTGGTCGTAATCTAGTAGATCTTGGGCAAATCCAATTATTCCAGGATTTCTGGCTACGATAAGGGTCCTTCCCTGTGGCCTGGAAACTTTCAGCTTATTCAGAGGGAGGAAAGTAGCCCTACCTCCGCTATTCTGTCTTAACCACTTGATACACTCTGCGGCGACCTCGTCATCCCTGACTACAATGCTCCTCAGACCGTTCCCCAGAGCAGTGGCTAGTGCTTCCTCATGGGATGGATCCTTAGGGGAAGTAAGTTCTCCAAGAGTGCCTAAAATACCTGAAATCTGACCGCTCTCCCTGAGTTTTGTTAGAGCGGCGATTGTGATTGCTGATCCTGGTGCTGATGATCTAGCTTCCTGCCTAGCTCTGGCTTTACTGAGTTCTCTTTCAGCGTCCCTTAGTCTAATCTCTGCCCTATCCCTATCAGTTCTGAGTTCGGATTCTTGCTTTTGGAGCCTTCTTAGGTCATCGGCTAATGAGGACCTGTCAGATTCTGGCTCGGAGTTGTGGATATCTTCGCCAACTAGATCCAGATCATCTCTAATCATTGTTGCTTCCTCGAACTTTTCCTCGAGATCGGCTAGATTCTCTGAAGCCAATTGGGAAACCTGCTCGGCCCTGTCAGATTCCAATTGTGCCTGCGCGTATGTGTCTTGGGCCTCAGAAACTCTGTCACTAGCCTTCCCTAATGCCCTATTTAGGTCTCTAGCGAACTTATCTCCTGATTCTATGGCCTTCCTGGCATCGGCCTCTTCCCTTGCTGAGTCGATTAGTGACTGCTCTGCCTCGTCAAGTGATCTCTTAGCAGAATGGAGCTTGTCATTAGCTTCATTTTTAGCTTTCAAAGCCCTCTCTAGCTCCTTTTGGAGAGTTGATGTTTCTTCCTTTGAGCTTGAAATAATCTTTCTCTGATCGCCGATTCTATCTGAGCCTGTTTCTATTTCTATCTCATGTTGACGGATACTCTCCATAATTCTCTGAGCGTCTCCAGCTAGAGCTTGTCTCAATTCGGACTCGACAGAAACTAATTCTGTGTCGAAAGAATCGAGTTTCTTGTTTCCATCCGCTAGGGAGTCCCCTAGGCCCTTGACCCTCTCAGAATAATCCGTTCTCTCGTTGCCCAAAAGGCTGACCTCATCTAGTCGGTTCCTATATCTGGATTGGTAGAGAGTCACCCTGGACTTGTCGAATTCCTCCTTAATTTCCTTGTACTTGAGCGCCTGCTCCCTCTCCTTGGAGAGTTGTTTTAGTTGCTTCTTCTTGTCATCTTCAAGAAGATCTATTGTCTCTATGCTACTTTCTACATGCTTTCTCTGAGTGGTAGCTCTTCTGATTTCATCATCATAGGCAGTGACACCGGCGACATCTTCCAGAACTCCCCTTCTCTTGTGAGGAGTCATAGTAGCTAGGTTGGTAACATCGCCTTGGAGTACTATGTTGTAGCCATCCCCCCTTAGGCCGGCTTCTGCGAGAACTCTTCGCATCTCTGTTGCAGTGGATGGTTTGTCCCCTATTCTGAAGGAAGAGACGGGGTCTCCCTTTCTGTTCAACCTCACGGATCTGGTAAAAGACACCTCATCTTCTTCGATTCTCAGACGTCTCCTGCCATCGTGTTCGGCTACGTTAGCAAAGACGAGGGTGACTGTCATGTGTTTAGCGGCCTTCCCTCTGCCCCCTCCGTTGAAAATAAGCTCAGACACATTGGATGCCCTGAGTGCCTTGGTTGACTTCGGACCCAGAACAAACTGTATGGCATCCCCAGAATTAGACTTACCACTTCCATTGGGGCCGGTAATTGCTGTGAATCCCTTGTCGAACGGGATTACCATCTCACCGCCAAATGATTTGAAGTTCTCGACTTCTATTCTTTTCAGATGCATCCCATCACCTTAGTATCGGGAAAATTTTCCGCCGACACCATTCATGACCTCCCCGTCTTTACGCCTATCAATGTTGAGGCTCCCTCCAGTTCAGCACAACGGTTCCGGAGTATTCCTCACTGCGCCGTAGAGAATCATTAATGGAGAAGATTCTAGGCTGAATCGCTGTGGGTATCTTGTGAGCGACGAGAATGGAGGAGTGGATCTCTCCCCTGTTGATGTGGCAGTGATAGGCTCTGGAATAGCAGGACTATTCTTAGCAGTTGAATGCGCTAGATCTGGGCTTCGCGTTGCAATTGTTACCAAGAAGGAGGTTTCTACTTCATCGACTAATTGGGCACAGGGAGGGATAGCTGGGGTATTAGACCCGGATGATTTGGACGGACTTGAGTCGCATGTCAGAGATACTCTAGACGCCGGTTCAGGACTATGTGACGAGGGAGTAGTCAGGAGTGTTATCTCAGAGGCATCGGATAGAATTAGGGATTTGATTGGTCATGGAGTGGAGTTTGATCATAACTCTTCTGGAGAATATGACATGGCGATAGAAGGAGGCCATAGTGGTGCTAGGATTTTCCATACCAGGGACAGAACTGGTGCCGAGATAGAACGTGCTCTGACTGAAGTAGCCTCGGAGGAGTCTGATTCAAATCTAACGATTTTAGAGAACTGGATGGCTGTAGATCTGATCCGGAAGGATCATGCAAAACCCGGCTTGGGAGTGTCAGGAGTGTGGTGCTTATCTCCCGAGGGAGTGGTGTGGACCCTTCCCTCTAGAGTGGTAGTTCTCGCGACTGGGGGTGCTGGCATGATGCACAAAGCAACAACTAACCCCTCAATTGCCACAGGGGATGGAGTTGCCATGGCCAGTAGGTCCGGGGCAGACATAAGGGACATGGAGTTCATTCAGTTTCATCCGACTGCCCTTCACTCCAATAATTCGAAACCCTTCTTGATAACCGAAGCTCTGAGGGGGCATGGCGCAGTACTGATGACCATTGAAGAATACTCCAACTGGAAGTCATCTGAAAGTAATATTGAGCCTTCTCTGTTCTCGTTCATGTTGAATTACTCGTCCAAGGGAAGTCTCGGTACCAGGGACGTGGTGGCTAGAGCGATTGATACCGAGATGAAGAGATTGGGGTCCCCACATGTACTTCTTGTAACAGAGCACCTGGATAAGGACGAGCTGCATAACTCATTTCCGACTATTTCCAGAAGGTTACGAGAAGAGGGAGTAGAAATGGGAGTGGACCCGATACCAGTAACTCCCGCTGCTCATTATATGGTAGGAGGTGTCTCTGTAGATGGGGTTGGAAGGGTCGAGTTTGAGGAGTACCCGATGCCTGGGCTGTATGCTATTGGAGAGGTTGCTTGTACAGGCCTTCATGGGGCCAACAGGCTGGCTTCAAACAGTCTACTGGAGGCTGTAGTTTACTCAGGCAGAGCATCCATGGATATTATTGAAAGATGGAAAGGCGATGAGTTGGGTGATTTGGTTGAAAACCTTCCTAGATGGAGGTCAGAAGACCTCGGACAATTAATTGAGAATATTCCACTTATCACTGATCTGGATGTATTGAGGACGACAATGACTCAAGACGTAGGCCTAGTGAAGAGCGATTCCAGGCTAGAGCGAGCTGAACGGAGAATAGAACACATTGAGAAGGAGGTATCACGATATTGGATGAGTTGCAAACCTACCCAAGAGCTGATTGAGCTCCGCAACCTAGTACTAGTTTCTAAGTTGGTAGTTAATTCGTCGATGATGAGAAGGAATAATGTTGGACTTCACTTTAACATTGATCTTGTTTGATTAATCGGTATGGGATGACATTTCTACTCCTTTCACTAAAGCCCTGAGCATCGAATTAAGTGGAGTTGGGATTCCAAGGCTTTCACCCATTCTAATGACATATCCGCAAAGTGAATCTATCTCTGTCCTCCTTCCGGCCATTAGGTCCTGTAACATTGAGCATCTATTTCCTGATGTGGCCTCGACTACCTCGATTAGTAGATTCTGTATTTCGGGACCTGTGATATTAATGCCTGAGGCTTGGGCTACGGATAGCGACTCTTGAAGAATCTCTTGTGACTGTTCCCATAAATCGTTTTCCAAGAGTGCCCCATTCCTAACTCCCGAGATAGAGCAAATAGGATTTATTGCGATATTTATCAGAAGCTTTTGCCAGACGGCCTTGGATATGTCAGGAGTCCATATTGGCGAAAGTGCCGCATCATCTAGAGCCTTCATCAGAGAAGTCGTGATTTCATCTGGAGATTCTCCATCTAGTGACCCCATGGTGATTGAGCCTCTTCCGACCCAATGGATCCCGTCCTTGTCCCTCCATGCCCCGTGTGTAGTCGCTCCGCCCAATGTCCTCGATATCCCCAGTCTGCTTGAAATCTGCTGAGCATGCCCCATTCCGTTTTGGATGCTAATCGCAACGCCCTCGTCAGATAGTATTTCATCGGCAATTTGAGAGAGGATAGGGGTCGAGTATGCCTTTCCACAAATTATAGCTGCTTGGCAGCTGCCAACCACGGAGTCTGGCAGGGGCCCTGATTCGCTATCTACTAATTCGTATCTATCCGGAGGGATTGATTCTATGACGCCCTCTGGAGTATGGATAACAAGGCCCTCAGAGGACAGTGCCTGAGCAGTGGATCCTCGTGAAACCGCTACGAGTTCTAATTCTGTATCGGCTAGGCCTGCTAAAATGACCCCTCCTATTGAGCCGATCCCAAGAATGGCGACCCTCATTGCCACGCCTCCCTGATATCTGAGTGGACAATTATTCCAGAATCATCTGGGACGACCCAAACTACTGCTTCATAACCAGGCTCCATGATGCTCAGTGTGATATCAGCATCTGATAATCCTAAAATTGATTCAGGTGCTTGGATATCCCAAAATTCTCCAGGTGGTCCCGAGGTCGTGACGATTATTGGAAGAGTTTGATTCTGAAGATTGGCGATGTTAATGATACTAGTACCAGAATAGGAGACCCCATTTCTCAATCCTCCCGGAGAGACCCAAATTTCTGGCCCGCTAGATATCGAATATGAGGAGGCCATTGTATCCTGGTCACATACAACGAGCCATCCTCCTTCTTGGATAACTAAAGAGCCATTTCCCGTGTACTCATCAGGGATTTCAATGAAGGAGTAATCTCCCAAGGTCCTATTCCACGAAATATCTGGATCAACTTCTGGGAAGTCTGATTGAGTAGGGCAGAATGGCGCCGTAGACTGGACATAACCTACCGAATATCCAGAAAATATCTGAGGTAACTTCAGTATTCCTTCCATTGAGTTGACCGATGGCGAGGTATTCTCGATGGGCGTCCTTGATGAGCTGGTCGTTCCATCATCCCAGATAATTCTCAGCAGAGGACCAAGATGCCTTCCCAGATAGTCTGAGGGGCCACTGATTGATGCTCCGTTTACTCCCATTAGGCATATCTCGTTGCTGCCTCGAATAAGTGCAGAATCGTTGAGGAGTGTCCATCGAGGATTTGAAACTGAAGCATTTCCCGTAGATTCATCTTCAATTATCATAGAGGTGCAGATTATCGGTTCTTGAAGAGTACCCGTGAGCTTCCAGAGTGAGCTCTCCTGATACCTGCTGGAGTCTGGTATAATGGTGATAACATGTTCTTCATAGTGTCCCGATACCTCGGAAAAGACTCTGATACTGGCAGTCCTATTGTCGAGTAATAATGAGTTTTCGGCAGTTATAATGAGATTAAGTAGGCCGCTTTCATACTGCGTAACTCCTTCTATCCT
>DAYH01000025.1:28258-31302 GCA_002506825.1 Euryarchaeota archaeon UBA103 | reverse complement strand
CCAATCTCTCTGTCATCAAGTAGCATTGCCGCGACCAGTCCAGAAGTAAGTAGCATTACCCATATGTCCCTTTCTGCAAATCCTGGATTCACAGAAATCCCCCCTCCTATCAGAGCTGTTACGCCTAATATCCCAAGAATATTCATCATATTGGATCCCAATACATTGCCTACCGCAACGCCACCCTGACCTCTTAATCCAGCTACAATGGTTACCGCTAGTTCTGGAAGCGATGTGCCTAATGCAACTACGGAAAGTCCGATAATTGCCTCAGAAATTCCCATACTTGAGGCGATACCCGTAGCTCCTTCAATCAGTAAATCTGCTCCCTTCCAAATCAGTACTCCTCCTATGGCAGTCACTAAGGCGGCTATCATAATATTGTCAGGCACCCAACTATCTTCAATTTCCGACTCCTCCTCCTTAGTGTTGAGGTATGAGTATGCATAATAGCCAACTAAACAAATCAGCATCAATCCACCAAAAGTCCTACTGATGTCTCCCAAGTAAACAGCTCCTAGGAGCACCATTGAGGCGAACATCATTGCCTTGGCATCTCTTCTAACTCCTATTCCCGGGTCGCTAGCCGCACCTAGCATTGAAGCTGTACCAAGAACAAGCATCACATTGGCTACATTCGACCCCATTACTCCGCCAATCGCCAAGTCCGGCCGATTTCCAGCAACCGCCTCAAGAGAGACAGCCAATTCTGGAAGAGATGTTCCTACGGCAACTATGGTGAATCCTATCAGTAGAGGGGGAACTCGCATTCTCTTAGCTATCACAATCGCCCCCTGTACTACGACCTCCCCTCCAGTCATCAAGAGGATGAACCCGGCTATGACTAGCACCCAATCCATGGTTACCGCGTACCAATTACACTCATGACCGTTTCCAATCAACCCTGATCAACTGCATGATCTGATTATGTGCCTTAATACCAAATCAACAGTGGGAACAGTATGGTCTTCGAGAGAGGGTGAAAAAGGTACTGGAGTGTCTAGGGCACCTATTACCACGGGTGCGCATTCAAGACTCCAAAAAGACTGCTCTATGACTCTGCTACTTATCGTATGACCGAACCCTCCAGTCCATTGAGCTTCTTGTAGAACGATCATCCTACCAGTCCTATTCACAGATTCGATACAAGTCCTCTCATCGAAAGGCTGAATTGTTCTCAAATCTACTACTTCTATCTCAAATCCTTCGTCAGAAGCATGTCTAGCGGCCTCCAGCGCCACATGAACCATCGCCCCCCAGGTGATAATCGTCAGGTCAGTGCCTCCCCTGATGATACTGGCCTTTCCTATTGTCAGCTCGCCCGATGACAATCTTTCCTTTACCGATTCAGTATCAACTATCTGATTAATAGAATTCCCCCAACCAGTTTTCCCTCCTCTGAGGCCGTACAGTCCTATATGTTCCAAGAAGAGAACCGGATCGGGAATTGAATGTCCCTCTATCATGAGATCATATGCATCTTGAGGATTACTTGGGAAAGCTATGACTAGGCCAGGATCGTTGGTAAACCAAGATTCGATCATGTTCGCATGAAATGGCCCACTTCTTGTTTTGGCTCCTAATGGGATTCTTACGGTCAATGGAACTTCAGCTCCCCACCTCCATCTCAACTGAGCCGCATTATTGATCAGAGGATTCATTGCCAATGCCGCGAAGCCACCAAATTGGATTTCTGCAACAGGTCTCATCCCGCCCAAAGCGGCTCCGGTCGCTGAGTGGATTATGATTGCTTCCGATAGGGGCATATCCAGAAGTTTATCCTCATGCCCCTTAGCTTTGAGAGGTAGATTCATTCCGAAGGCACCCGCTATTTCCATATCCTCGCCCATGAATACGACTTCATGTCCATATGACTCAGCAATCTCTACCATTGCATTTTGAATAGATCTGCTAAATGTCCAAGAGTTTGAGGCCTCTGAAAAAATCAAAGACTCTTCGCCGGGACTTAGGGGGGATTCAGAAATCGAAGCTTGTTTATTCAAGTCACTGATTTGCTGCGAGTGGCTCCGGGCATCAGTTATGCTAGTCACTCCTTCTCCCACAGAATGGCCCTCCGGCCAAGGCATCGACTCCAGCTCATCTCTGCAATTATCAACCATCTGCCTCTCATCTGCCTCCATCTTGGCTAGTAATTTCTCATCACAGCCGTTCCTAATCAGTAACTCATGATGATTGGGAACCGGGTCCTTCTCAGACCAATATTCTAGTAGTTCCCTGTCTACATAACCAGGGGGAGTTCCAGTGGATGAACCAAGATATAGGTCATCGTGGTGATGAGCATGTCCGCATCCTCTCATTGTTTCAACATGGATCAAGGTGGACCCCCCTCCTGATAGTGCGATCTCTCTGGCCACTGCCGTAGATGCGTAGAATTGACCGGGATCAGAACCATCAATGGTCCATGATGGAATCCCCATAGCGGCTCCCTTATCTCCAAAAGTCTCTGCACCCGACTGTCCAACAACAAATGTATCCAAGGCTATCTGATTATTCTGGATCATGTAACATATTGGCAGGCCCCGGGTGCCGGCAAGATTCATCGCCTCCCAGAATTCTCCACTGCTACTGCACCCTTCGCCGACAGGAGCCAAATGAAAACGAGAAACACCAAGTCTTTGAGCCGCTAGAGCGATTCCAGTAGTGGTCGCACTGGCAGTCGGCAGAGGGGCAGTGGGGGGCAATACCCTTTTCTCCCAATTTCCAATATGGAGGTCCCTCCCCCCTGATCCGGGGTTTCCTCCGTCCATGTAAGACTCTGCCTTGCCCATCTGCGCCGCAAAGACCTCCGTAGGGGTCTGCCCCATTGCCATGGCTAATCCAGTATCTCGAATCATTGGGGCGATCACATCAGCATAGTCTACTTCCGAACTTGATAGGTCCACCGCTCTAGTCATCGCTGATGCACATGCAACGACCCCTTCTTGCCATGTCGATCTGAATCCCTTACCTGTGAACTTACTGCCATCTTGCGATTCCAGTCCATTGGTAAATAGATCTTTTAGATGTTCATCGACTATCCTAGT
>DAYH01000025.1:3704-27855 GCA_002506825.1 Euryarchaeota archaeon UBA103 | reverse complement strand
AGTCCCAGTCTTATCGATCTTCTGCCGATATGGGAGGCGCCCTTTCTCCTAGGCATTACTTCCATCTCTCTGATATCAATCAAACGTGGCTCTAGAATCCGCTGAGAAAGATTTTCAAGCATTCGTTCCTCGAACCTGATACAGAATTCATGGAAGTCAAGGCCTCCAAATAGAGACGGCTTATCCATGGCGTCCCAACATTCTGCAACTAAGTCCAAATAACCCTCATTCCTCTCCGAAACGAATCTAAGAAGCTCTGAACGAATCAGTTTAGAGTCTACTTTACTGGGAAAATGCAGCCCTTCCAAAGGCTTCCATTTTTCGGCAAAAATTTGTGACAATCCAGATTGAGCATGAACTTTCCGAGCCCCAATATCTTCATTTGATAACTTGGTATTTCCTTGAGAGTTTCGTATATCTATTTCCCTATTCAGCTCCTCTTCTGCTAATTTATTCGATCTTTCCCATATTTCAACAGATTCTTTCCTTCCTTGACCTGTGGAAGATCGGTCCAGAGTAACCCTTACTCTATTGGCACATTCTATACATTTTCTATCTAGTTTAATCGTCGAGGAACTTCTCACTTTCCATACCTGATGCTTTCCACAATTTGGGCACTTCCATATCCCCTGACGTCCAGACATGATACTCCGATGAGTATTTAGTACAACAATTATTCGTTTCACTGACTATATTTTTACCACAATTTATGATATTTTTAATATATCCTTAAAAAAATCATACTATTTTATTCAAAATACCACAAAAAAACGTTGTACTGAAATAATTAAAACCATATTTAATACTTAACAATTGAAGAATCAACAGTATCAGACCAGAGATGAACTCCTCCTTCCAAATTCAAAACCCGTTCAGGATTGTATCCTGATTGGTTGAGAAACCTTACTACTGCACCCGATCTACCGCCCGTTCTGCAGTATACCACGATATCCCTGTCTGCGGGAATTTCTTCATATCTCGCTGGTACTGATGTATGTGTGATTCTTAGATCAGTGCCCTCTATCGATGTAATCGACTCCTCGGATTCAGATCTAACATCGAGAAGGAATGGGTTCCACCCCTCATTTTTTAGCCTAACAAATTCTACTGGCGATACAGACTTCACAGACTTTCCCTCTTTTCCAATTCCAGAGCCACGGCTCCTTCCCGAGTCTGAACCGAATGACAGGACCCTAGTAATCATTGTTAGAGAATCTATTGTCAGAAGCTTGCCACTCAGGACGTCCCCAATCCCAAGTATCACTTTGATAGCTTCAGTAGCCTGAATAGTTCCAACAATCCCTGGAAGTACTCCAAGAACCCCTGCTTCAGAACAATTTGGAGCTAATTCAGGAGGAGGGGACTCAGGAAAAAGGTCCCTGTAGTTGGGTCCATTCTCAAAATTGAATGTTGATACCTGACCTTCGAATCGATGAATACTGCCGAATACCCATGTCTTACCCAATATTTCACATACATCTCCAATAAGATACCTAGAGGCAAAATTATCAGTTCCATCTATGACAATATCATAGTCCTTAATTACGGACTTAGCATTACTCTCATTCAATCTGTCCACTATGGGAGTCACCTCTATTCCCGGATTTAGTGAACCGATTCTCTCTGCCGCAGAATATGCTTTAGCTTCTCCAATTGAGGAGGTGGAATGGATGATCTGCCTTTGGAGATTAGATTCTTCCACGTAATCATTGTCCATTATCCCAATCCTACCAACCCCGGCGGCTGCCAGATACATCATTGCAGGAGAGCCCAGGCCACCTGCCCCGACTACTAGAACAGATGAATTGAGTAGCCTAATCTGGCCTTCTTCACCGACATTCGGGAGTGCCAAATGTCTAGCATATCTTCGACGATCCTCTTCCGAAAGTCCATGTTTCATATCATGTCCCGAAGGCAAGAAGGACATTCTCCTTATCCTCCAAAAAAATCAATGCTGGCTTTCCAGCCACTTCTCCGCATCAATCGCCGCCTGACAACCCATTCCAGCAGCAGTAATCGCCTGACGATATCTGGTATCAACTACATCTCCCGCTGCAAAGACACCCTCTTTACTAGTCATGGTATTTTCCTTATGCAAAATATAGCCACTAGAATCCGTCTCTAGTTGCCCTTCTAGGAATTTTGTAATTGGCTTATGGCCAATGGCAATGAAAGCCCCCGTACAGTCAATATTTTCTTTACTGCCATCTCTGGAATCCTCTAAAACAGCTCCAGTAAGCCCATTCTCGTCTGAAAGCCAAGAACTCACATTCTTGAACGTCTTTATCTCTATCTTCTCATGATTTACAGCTCTTTCATACATTACTTTGGAAGCTCTAAAAACATCTCTACGGTGGACAATAGTGACCTTTTTAGCAAATCTAGTGAGGAAAGTGGCTTCTTCCATGGCAGAGTCTCCTCCTCCAACAACGATTACCTCTTCATCTTTGAAGAACGCACCATCGCATGTTGCACAAGTGGAAATCCCTCTGCCCTTCTGAGCTTCTTCGCCCTCGACCCCAAGCCATATTGATTCAGCCCCCGTACAGATAATTATCGATTCAGCTCTGTACTCTTCTCCTTCAACCCAGACGCCATAAGGCCTGCTATTGAGGTCAACCCTCTCAACATTCTTGTCTTGTACCTCTAGGCCGAATCTCTCAGCCTGCTCGCGTAATTCCATCATCATCTCAGGACCCCCAATTCCCTGAGGGTATCCTGGAAAATTTTCAATATCAGAGGTCAGCATTAATTGCCCCCCTGACATGTATCCTGCAAACATTAGTGGCTCCAATAGAGCCCTAGCGGAATACAGTCCTGCTGTGTATCCAGCAGGCCCCGAACCAATTATTATCACCTTACGTACTACACCTGTCACGAATACCCCAATGGGGGGACGTCCTTCAACTATGCCTCTCTAATAATCACTCAATCATGGCACAAACTGCACTTATGGCGGCCCTAGCATGAGGCTCTAGTCTTGGTTCAATGTGCTCCGGCTCTGCCCCAGGGCCGATTATACCTAGTCCTACGGGCTTCTCATGAATAATCTGAAGCTCAACAATTGATTTGATCACGGCCTGACCCATAGCTAGTCCATGTTGAGTTTGACCCTTCTCGATGATTCCAAGACAGGCCGCCGCCTCGATGTCATCTCTAGACAACAATCGATCGAGCGCTAGCGGTACTTCCATAGCTCCCGGTACCCACACAACCTCCTCAACTGTAAGCCCATTCTTACTTGCTTCATTGGATGCCCATTCTAGCATCCTCTGAACTTCTGATTGATGGAACGACCCACATACAATTGCAATCTTCCCGCTCATGATGAAACCCCCATCTTCCTGATTGTGTCAACAATTGCCTGTGTTCTAGAATCTATCTCGATATTCACCCTGTCTCCCTCTGATTTTGATTCAATGGTAGTTACACGTAGTGTTTCAGGAATTATATGCAGAGAAAAACACTCCTCTGATACTTCCCCTATTGTTAGTGACATTCCATCAATTGCAACATATCCTTTCTCTAGGATATAGTCTGAGAACTCTTCCTTATTCTCAATCAGTAAATCAATAGATCCTTCATTCTCAACCTTTTCTATTATCTTAGCAGTAGTCATTACATGGCCAGATAGGATATGTCCGCCTAGCTCATCCCCAACTCTCAAAGACCTCTCTACATTTACGTAATCGCCAACTCCGACATTTCCCAGGGTAGTCCGATTGAGGGTCTCTTCGATTATATCAAAATAAACATCATCAGAATCAATCGACACTACAGTAAGACAAACTCCATCGATCGATACGCTTGCACCTATTTCCAGGTCTTCTTTGAACCTTCCAAGATCCACGCTCATAGAACAAAAACTTCCTCTATCCTCTACGCCCTTGACGGAAGTGAAGCCTGATACTATACCGGTGAACATCCTAATCTTCCTCGTAAGGGCCACCTTCTGAATTAGGCCAGAGATCAAGAATTCTTGCAATAATCTTACGAGTTCCGTCGAGATCATCAGATAATCCCTCGACCCTTGTCAATTTTACATCGGAAAATCCGTGTTCATCGAGACCAGATCTGATTGAGTCTATCGAATGCTTCTGATCATAGCCCAGAGCGATTACATCAGGCTTTACAACATTTAGAATATCAAAAATAGGAGTCCCGGGAGAGTTCCCAACTATTGCCTCATCTACTGGCTTCAGTCCTTCAACCATTCTACATCGGAGTTCTTGGCTGGTCACCGGCTCATGCTTCTGCGATCTCACAGTATCATCATGGGCGACCACAACTACTAGCTCGTTTCCAAGGGACTTGGCCTGTTCTAGGTAGTGCAGATGTCCAGCGTGAAGGAGATCGAAAACACCGACTGCCATGACCCTGACCATATCTCCCGCCCTCACTATCCAAACTCAAGTCTTTGCTTCATGCCATATCCATAGATTCTAAGATATCCTTCCCAGTAATCATAGGAATTCCATGCTCTTCTGCATATTTTCTTGCATCTTGCAAGGATAACGCCCCATCTCCTTCCGGATCAAGCATCTCCGCACCTATCGTACACGGAATATTTCCCGACAGTCTGGCTATGGCTACTGCTAATTCGGTATGTCCCTGTCTCTTCGAAAGCCCACCAGGAGACTCTCTACAAAGTGGAATATGCCCCGGTGTTCTGAATTCCTCGCCCAAAGCCTCCATGGCCTCGGAGTTTGAGCGATTATGCATTTCCCCAGCCAGCTCCCCAAATCTCCTTGTCGTTAAGGCCCTGTCCCTATCAGTAATTCCAGTATATGTTTTCCTATGATTCAGGGATAGAGTAAATGCCGATCTGCTGTCATATTGGAGATCGTTAGTAATCAGTTGTCCGAGAACTGGATTTTCTGAGACTATAGAAGGAGTGGAATGGAGGTCCTGGAGCCAAGGAAGACCAAACTTCTCGCCCACTTCATCACCAATAGCCAAGAACAGTAAACCCCCACAATCTTTCCGCAGTCTCCTCATAATCTCTGGAGTTGCCTTGGCCGCGGGCCAAAGAAGATCAGTTTCCCGTTCTCTAAAATCCGAGTCAAAAATCATCACAGGTTCCCCCAGAGAGAATGCTTTAATCGCCTCAGCTATGCCCTTGCCCATGACTATCGGAGGGGCCACACATACCACTTATTTTCGGTCGAACCATCTCCTTCAGCATGTATCGGTTAAAAATTCCTAATCTCCAGAGCGTATAATCTAAAGTTTAGTTGTAATATTCTAGTCCGAACCCCTAAACGTAACCAGTACGGGCCAACTCCATGGCGGGACGTAGCGCAGCCACCGCATCATTCATCATCTTGCTAATGTTGTTGCCATTGGCATCTTCCAATCTTCAACCCATCCAAGGTGGAAAGGGAGGCTTAGATGCTGATGGAGTTTGGGTAGAAAGTGTTGAATCTGAACTACATGCAAACTGGTGGTCCCACTGGAGCAGAGACAAGAATGATAATTCTCTGGATGATAGGCTTGAATGGCTACTCGAGCAACCTCAGCAAACTCAACAAGATTGGTGGAAGAGAGCCGAATTGGGAAGTGCCAGGATTTTTGTCGATTATGACCACCATCCTTCCGATGCTGACGTCGAGGAACTGGAAAGATTAGGAGTCGAAGTTACATTCCGTCCCAAGTATCTCGATACCGTTTCGGCAACCGCTCCCTTCGAAACCATACTTTCCCCAGATGGAATTCGTTCTCTCCCCGGAGTAGTTATGGTGGAAGATCTTGGTTTGGCAGAGCCTCACATGAACGAAGCAGTTCCTAATATGGGAGTCGATCAGGTTTGGAACGACTTCGGGTTTGACGGCACAGGGTCAGTAGTAGCTGTTTTGGATACTGGTGTTAGAGGTGACCACGAGGGCCTAAATGACATGGATGATGAACCTTTTACAACCGGATGCGAGCAACCCGACCCAGATCCCCTCAATCCGAACCCAATCTTTGTTGATTGCGACCCGAAGATAATAGCATTCTATGATGCAGTCTTGATGGATGCCGAACAAGACCCTTCAACATCTTATGATTCAGGAACTCACGGTAGCCATGTTGCTGGTATTGCAGTAGGAACAGGAGGCGGCCAATCCGATCCAACCACGGGCCAGAAGTATGTTGGAGCCGCGCCCGGAGCGTTTCTGATAAACATCCTCGCATGCTGTGATGGAGATATCGAGGACGTTATCCAAGGAGCTCAGTGGGCTATTGAAAATAAGGACAAATACGGAATCGATATCGTCACCTCATCTCTCGGTGAGCAACAGTTAGAGGTCCACTTCGATAACAACGGAGACTCGGCTTGGAGTAGGCAGATGGACGCTGTCGTAGAAGCTGGAATAATTACCACTCTGTCTGCTGGCAATGAGTTTGGAGGAGCCACCTTTGCTGGTTGTAATACCATAGACAGTCCCGGAGATGCTCAACTTCCAGTAACCGTTGCAAGCCTCGATAAGGATCTAGGACTGGCCATTTACAGTAGTCGAGGCTATACCTCTGATGGGAGAGTGAAGCCAGATGTTGCAACTATAGGGTCGAATATCATGGCACCCGATGCGGCGTCAAGTGACGGTTATACCAGTAAGTCGGGAACGAGTATGGCTACGCCACTAATGGCGGGAATCGCGGCATTGATGGTGGAGGCAAATCCGGATATCACTCCCGCTGAATTCAAAGATATCATTTCAGCTCATTCTATTGAGAGAGATTTGCAACTTCTCGACGACCCTGGATTCAATGACTGTAGTATCTTAGAGACGCGTCCAGACAACGAGTTTGGTTATGGGCAGGCAGATCCACTAGCCTTCGTAGAGGCCGCTGGGAGTATTGATAGGTCGCTTAATGTCAGTATGAATCTCGAGACACTGCAAGAAATTGGGAACCAGTCATACGTCTCAGGAACAGCTTCTGGAGTCGCTCCTGGAATGGGGATTGTAGAAGTCAGAGTGGGGGGCGGAGAATGGCAAGGTGCGGCTGATCTCAAGGGAGATTGGAGTCAGTGGAGAGTAAAGCTTGACTCCCATGCAGAATCTGGAAATTCCACGATATATGCTAGACTGGTAGTTAGTGAAGACAGTATTTCTCCAGTAGACGCAAGGAGGGTCATTCTGGTTGATGGCGAAGCTTCCGATGCAATGTCTGGAGATATGATGCAATTCGGCCTCTCCGTGTTCTTATTCCCGTTTTTGTGTGCCGTGGCGCTAATCTCATTCATTGCGCTGAGAGAAAGATGGGATAGGAAAATCAATTTCTCAGAATACAAGCCATCTACGTCCGGAATAATTGATGGTCTAAGGATTGCCAATCCGATGCTATATCCCGAGTACGCAAAGTCGGCTATCGGAGCTTGGAAAGATGGAGAGTCATTGTCCGAGAACCAGTTCAGAAGGTACGTATCGCTCTCTATTCTATACACTGCCCAGGGTCTTCCACAAGGATTCACATATGTCGCATTCCCTGCTTTTTTGGCCGTTAACGATGTAAGTCCTGTTGACATAGCGGCACTTTGGGCGGCGATAGCCCTTCCTTGGACATTCAAATTCGTATGGGGGCCTATGGTTGACGGCATACAGGCTCCCTCATACGGCAGAAGGAGGCCTTGGATTCTATTCGCACAAACAGGTATGGTAGTCACACTAGGGGCCCTACTCTTCGTCTCCAACCTGGCTGAATCGATACAACTAGTAACACTATTACTATTCGTGCACAATCTCTTCTCTTCTCTCCAAGATGTCGGTGTTGACGCATTAGCTGTAGATGTCCTTCAGCCAGACGAAGTTGCAAAAGCGAACGGATTCATGTTCGCCGCGAAGAGAGCAGGATATATTCTGGGTGGAGCAATTCTTGGAATAATGGCAACTAAGTTCGGAATCAAATCAGCTGTGATAATTCAATTGCCACTATTGATATTAATCATGGCACTTCCTTTGTTCCTTAGAGAAAGACCGGGTGACAAACTCTTCCCTTGGAGCAATTCTAGGAGATCCAGTCTTTGGAGTGCCAATGAACATGATTCCGATGAAGCAGAAGATGACGAGTCATCCGAATTAGAATTACCATGGCCAGAGAACGAAGAGGATGATCAATACCGGGCCGCCCATTGGACAGCCAAGAATTTGATATCCCAACGCATCACATTGTCCGCAGCTACTCTCTGGATTTCCTTAACTCTCATACTCCTAGGAATGGTGGTCTATATCGGAGGCGTATTAATAGAAGCAGACTGGCGAAATCGTCCTATTTTGTTTATGGACATAGTCGACTTTAGTGTAGTTGCAATCTCTCTGGTTTTATTCATGCAATTGTCCCAGAAACTAGGTTTTAGTTTACCGACAGTGCCAAATCCATTGGCCAATGTAATGAGGGGACCAGCTATTACATCATACAATATTGTGAAGGGATTCTCCCTCAGATCTTCATTCCTACTTATTTTCCTATGTCTACTTTCGGAATTATACTTGTTTGTAGATCCCATAGTACTGGATATCTTCATCAATGAAGCTGGCTGGTCTATGTCGAAATATAGCGCCGTGATGGGTGGATTTGTGATAGCCTTCCTGATGGCAGGTCAACTGATAGGGGGATTCTTGGGAGATCGATTCGGCGTTAGGGAGGTAGCTATGATAGGCTTCACACTTCTAGCACTAGCAAACGCAGGCCTCGCACTTATGCAGGATTATTGGGGCAATACTACAGTCATGACAGCATATCTCTGTGCGAGGGCGATAATCAATGGATTAGCATGGATTTCAATAATATCTGTATCTATGCGACTAACCTACAGTAAAGCTGGAGGGACCCAATTCACAGCATACATGTCGATGTTCAATCTATCAGGGGTCATTGCGCTAAGCCTGACTGGTAAGGCAATTGAAATCATGGATTACATTTCAGCATTATATCTTGGCGCGGCACTCACTCTAATGACTGTGATTTTCCTAGTATTCATCGATCCAGACGAATGCGATAGGGTTTTGGAAGGAAGACTAGGTGATGATGAAGATGAGAATTATGGGGGGGACTTAGGAGAAACCCCCGAGACGTGGTGGGAGGAAGGCGAACCAGATGTCGTCTCTGCTTGATCACCTAAGGTCCGCAAATACGGACTTTCTGTTCTTCAGTCAAACAGTTTGTCCGTACTGTACCAGGGCCGCCCGAACCCTGGAAGCTAATCGCCTCACATATACTGAAATCAATTTAGATCACTATGAGGGACTCAGGCAGAAGATCGTCATTGAGACAGGACACAGAACGGTACCTGTGGTTTTTGATTTGAGGAAGGATCCACCCATATTTGTCGGAGGATCCGATCATTTGATCGACTACCTGTGAGGTACGCCGGCAATCCTAGAGATTTGCTCACGCATCTCCTCGAATTGATTGAGATTGACCATGTGTCCCTTTTCATGCTCCAGTCTGACGACAGGCCACCCAGCATCATCGAAGATTTCTGCATGTTCCCTTGCTAGATCTATTGGGACAAGGTGATCCCGCTCGCCATGCATCCAAATCACCGGTCGGGGTTTGAGAAATGGAAGAGTGTCTCTTAATTTATCGCCCCTAGCAGACTTTGTAGCAATCAGTACCAATCCGACTATCGAGGCACTCGCCTCGGTTTCTAGCATTGCTGATGCCATAGCTCCGCCTTGGGAGAACCCACCTACAATTACAGGACCCTCTGGAATCAGTTGCAGAATATCAGATATCGACTCATCCATTTGACTAATCGACTCCTCTGGACTGACTTCATCCCCGAAAAGCCACCATGCATATCCGCCTCTGGAGGGGTGCTCAATACTTGCTTGAGGACACAATACAGACCACCCATTGGGTGCAAGCTTTCTCGCTAGTGGCTCCATCTTGTCGGCCGTACCAGTCATTCCATGCATCATCAGGAGTGTCCCCTGACTCACCAAATCACCTCAAAGACTCCAAGATTGGGTAATTCCACCTGCGAACATGAGTCTCAGATAACTCTCTCCGGTGAATGTTGCCGTTAGGGTGTACTCTTCAGAAGGGTAGGGAATAGTACCTAGGGTCCCTGACTCACTCGCCCCGGGCCCCCACACCCTTTCAAGAGCAGAAATCGAGCTATGGTCCCTGAGAGTCAGTGTAATGCTGGAGCTTCCCCCTCCACAAGATGCATCTAAGAAGTAAATCATCTCATCCCACTCCCCGTCGTTGGGGTGGCCACTAACAAAAAAAGAATCTTGGAACTCAAAATCCGTACCCGATTCATCCCAGATGTTTGAGTATAGATCACCACCTCTGACGAAATATACATCTCCTGAGTGAGACGTCCCCTCATCAGCTAGCATCATTCTTAGCTGAACTACTCCGGATGAGTCTGTCCAAATGAAAGACTTGAAGAATCTAGAATTAGAATCATAGACATAGTCTAAGGTCGAACCCTCTGATGAAATTGCGGAGATTACAGCAACTCCTCCGCTTATTGAGATAATGTTGGCCGTCCAATCTATGGAGAACAAACCAAACTCCCAAGAGGCCCCCTTACTGAGGGGGAAGTTGAGAACAGGTTGGGGGACTCCGTTTTCAAATGTAGACAGGTTTTCATGAGTTATTCTCCCCAAGAAAGGATTGTGATTCAGTACGGCGTGTCTCCTAGCCTCTCCAACGCTAGAAATAGCTAGCATATAGGCAGTACCTCCCTCTTCCGAGTCAGATGCAACGACTAGTCTTGCAGTATCGTCACTATAGTCAGGTGTGGAGAATGTGTATAGCCACCAATCTCCAATTTCCCAATCAGGAGAGGGAATATCATTAGAGCTACTAGTTCCACTGGAGTCTCCTGTTTCGATACATCCAGCAAGGAAGCAAGTCAGCATCAGGCATGTCAGGCTGACCGCGACAGTCCTACTCATAGCCCTCCGTCGAGGGTCACAGTCAAGAGACTGACGCTACATTGTGGTATCAGAGCAATCCAGCAATAACGACAGATACTATTGACATCAGCTTGATTAGGATATTTAGTGAAGGGCCACTTGTGTCCTTGAAAGGATCCCCTATGGTGTCCCCAACCACTGCGGCTGAGTGAGCGGCATCCCCCTTCTCGGCTCCCTCAATCTCTCCTTGCTCAATAGCCTTCTTTGCATTGTCCCAAGCTCCTCCTGCATTGGCCATGAATAGTGCCATGAGAACTCCAGTAGCTGTAGCGCCGGCCAGTGTACCGCCAAGAGCGGCAGGACCCAGAACTAGTCCAATTATGACCGGGCTGGAAATTGCTATCAGTCCAGGCATAATCATCTCCCTAAGGGCCGCTTGAGTGGAAATATCCACGCATGTAGCGCTATCTGGCTCGACGCCCTCCCTTCCCTCTAGAAGGCCCTCGATTTCCCTGAATTGACGTCGGATTTCAGTTATCATAGCTTCAGCCGCTCTACCTACTGATTTCATGGTCATTGCAGCTACCACAAAGGGTAGCCCACCTCCGATAAGGAGTCCGATTACCACATCTGGATTAGTCAGAGAAAGATCGGCAGCGCTTAGAGACGCACTCGTTTTGTAGGCGGCAAAAAGAGCCAATGCAGTCAGAGCCGCGCTTCCAATAGCGAATCCTTTACCTATCGCGGCAGTGGTATTTCCTATCGAATCAAGGCCGTCTGTGATGTCTCTGACTTCTT
This sequence comes from Euryarchaeota archaeon UBA103, assembly GCA_002506825.1. GTDB lineage: Archaea > Thermoplasmatota > Poseidoniia > Poseidoniales > Thalassarchaeaceae > MGIIb-O5. Next base: position 16,201 of record DAYH01000025.1, on the reverse strand, counting down.
TTCCTAGTCCAGACATCTCGGCGATTCCTCCAGCATTGTCAGCAACTGGGCCGTATGCATCAACAGTCATTGTAACTCCCACCGTACCTAGCATTCCCATTGCCGCCATTGCAATTCCGTAAAGGCCCATATCTCCGCCATTCATTACATCATTAGCACCATAAATTCCAGCGGATATCAGCAAAACAGGAATCATTACAGATTCCATCCCAACCGCTAGGCCAGCGATTGCATTGGTCGCACTTCCTGTCTTCGAAGCCTCTCCAATGTAGGGTATCGCCTTAACTTTGAAACCAAAAACAGGTTCTATTCCAGTGTAGTATTCTGTGACCAATCCAATGAGGATCCCTACTAAGCTACCAATCGCAACTGCATATATGACCTGTGTGTCCATTTCATAGTAATCAAGAGCGAGATAGCCAACTCCTATGAATAGGCCAGCCCCTATGAATGTAGTATTCCTTAATGCGGCTCCAGCATCCATGTTCTTCATGGCCGAGATGGAGAATACGCCTACGATTGAGGCTAGATAGCCTACGATAGCTAGTAAGATTGGAATCATCAGATACTGATTATCCATCTCACTACTAGCAGATGCTATGACCATAGCAGCTATTATTGAACCGACAAATGACTCGAAGATATCAGCACCCATCCCAGCAACATCTCCAACGTTATCTCCAACGTTATCTGCAATCACACCAGGATTTCTTGGATCGTCTTCAGGAATTCCTGCCTCTACCTTTCCTACTAAATCAGCCCCAACATCAGCAGCCTTAGTGTATATTCCTCCGCCTACACGAGCGAAAAGCGCAATAGAAGAAGCACCCATTCCAAATCCAGCAATATTAGGCACCGTAAGGAAATCAGTCTCCGTGAAGTAGAACATCAGTGAGATTCCGAAAAGTCCTAGCCCGCCAACTGCTAGACCCATTACAGCCCCTCCATTGTACGATGTTGTTAGTGCGGCCGCCTGACCTCCGCTAGCAGCGGCTTGGGCTGTTCTGCCATTAGCGCTGGTAGCAGATTTCATGCCACTGAATCCAGCAGCGCCACTACACAGGGCACCTATGACGAACGCGACTGTTGTCTCCATGCCCAAGTCATCATTATAGCTCCCGCCAGCAAACAAAAGTGCCGCGACTATAGCTATGAACACGGCCAGCATTCTGTACTCGGCGACCATGAAGGCCATGGCCCCATCCTGAATACGTTCGGTGATTTTTGCTACTGTCTTGTTCTCTATCTCTATCGAATCAACTTTCCTGTATAGCATGAATGCGATAAGTAGACCGAATACGCCCACTGCCATTCCAATTGTTCCTAGTGTCTCTCCTTCTATCATGGTATCAACCTGTATCGGTCCCGCGACAAAAGTCCTACTTATAATTCAAGCCGTAAAAAATCCTAATTGAAGACGACTAAGGCACATGTCTCAAAACTACATCGGCAAAGGCTTCGAGAACTCCTGCTCCATCATGGTCTCTCTGGAATGATATCATTTCAGCTTCGCTGATATGCCCCCACTCGTATGCTCGCTCGATCCTATGCTTAGCGGCCTCTGGATGAAACTGTACCCCCCAAGCAGGCAACTTGCCTCCCTTAGCATCAAGTACTCTTACTGCAGTAATGTCATTATGAGAGGCCGAACCAAGTAGAATACAATTTTCAGGCATTGTGACTACATGATCTTGATGTGAGTAAACCACAGCAGGACCGACTTCTCCAACGTCTCTTGATCCAAATAGGATATCTTCCTCTCCTTCTTTGTTTAGTTCCATATTCCATATCCCACTTGACATACTCTCAGCTCTAATGACCTCGGAACCAAGGGATTTGCACAGAAGTTGGTGACCAAAACAAATCCCGAGTGTCGGAGTGCCAGAAGTCGATGCAACCCTCATTAGAGAAGAGGCACTATCCATCCAATCTTCCCACATTGTGACATTCCTCCGTGAACCAGAGCATACTACCGAATCTACTTCTACCGACTCAAGCCACTCGGCCATTTCCGAATCTTCCCTTCCGACTGGTAGAGCTACTCTGTAGAACCTAGCAATATTTCCTTCCATTGGAACCTCACAACTCTCCCAGAACGCATATTCATTATCCCAATTGGGGACATCTCTCTCTCCGATGAAAAAAAGCCCTTCTTCAAACGCCCTGACTCCTGCCTCTTTGGATTGCATATGGGGAGTAAGTAGAAACACATCGACATCCCCTCTCCTTGCAAGCGGTTGAATGACCTCCTGGTTTCCCCCATGCCCAAATTCAGATCTTTCAACTAGAAGGTCGAGTAAGAGTACACGGGTAGTACGACTCATGCCACTCGGAACAGGCGATTGCTTGAAAGCCCCCCGTATGTACAGAGGTACGAGGCGGACATGGTAGACAAGCAGTTGATTCTAGATTCTGTGGGTCCAGTTCAAGCGGTTCTTGATGCCCATGACGGGGTCGTTAATGTCATCGATACAACAGCAGGAGTGATTTCCATTTCACTTGAGGGGGGTTGTACGGGATGCAGTGCCACACCAATGACAGCGATGCAAATCTATTATTCTCTGATGAAACTAGATGAGGTAAATGATGTCATATTCGTGAATGGAGAGCTACCTGCATACATGAGGTCCTTCATAGACGATAAGATAGGCGGAGAGAGTTAACGATTTTCCTTCCTCATCTTCATAATTTGATGAGGATTAGCCTCTCCTTGAACATCCTTCCCCTTCAAGTTCAACGAGGCAGATATCGCTACTACGACTGCAACCAGTGCCATTGGAAGTGCGACGTTACCAGATCCCCATAGTTCGCCTCCCAGTAAATCGAATAAAGTTAACAGAAGCGCAGCAATTATACAAAGAGTTGCGATAGCTCTCTGAGCAAGAACCTCTCCTCGATCACTTCTGGAGAATGTTCCGATTGACATCCAAAGTATGACAGATAATCCGCACATACTCAATGAAATTGTCTCGACAATCTCAACAAGTCCACCTGCCATGAACTCCCTAAGGAGTCAATACTTGTGAGGGTTGGGGGAGTTTGTTTTCTCCATGGGACATAACGAACCTTCAACAAAGGTGAGTCATGAGGCGGAAGTATGGGAGTCCTACGCGGGTTAAGCCTAGCTTCGATTGCGGCCCTTCCTGCATTTATCCTGGGCTTCATTGCATATGTGATCATTGCATCTGTAAGAGGAGCATCCATAGATGCAACTGAGTGGGAAACATGGATGTTTCTTCCTTGCTATGGAGTCCCTTTGTTTTGCATGTTTATCGCATTCATTTTTGGAACAAGGTCCAGTAGGGTGGATGAAGAGTGAAAAGATCTGAAAAGGCCCTGAGAATCGGCGAGCAACTGGATACACTGTACCCAGAAACACCAATACCGTTGGATCATCAAGACAGTTACACTCTGTTGGTCGCCGTCATGCTATCCGCACAAACTACAGATAAGAAGGTGAACGAAGTTACACCATCCTTATTCAAAATCGCTGACTCTCCAGAAAAAATGGCCAAATTGGAAGTCGAAGAAATACGTTCTCTCATCAGAGAAATAGGTTTGGCACCGACAAAGGCAAAGAATCTCAAGAGAATGGCCGAGCAGATTATTGATTCAGGGGGCGAGGTATATCCCGATTGGGAATTCCTCGAGTCTTTAGCAGGAGTCGGTCATAAAACAGCCAGTGTGGTAATGTCTCAGGCTTTTGGGATTCCTGCCTTTCCAGTCGACACTCACATCCACCGCCTAGCTGAGAGATGGGGCCTTTCCAATGGAAGTAATGTAGTCAAGACCGAGAAAGATCTGAAGAAGGTTTTCTCAAAGGAGACATGGAATCGAAGGCATCTCCAAATAATCTACTTTGGAAGGGAGTATTGCCCTGCGAGAAGTCACAGCCTCTCAGAGTGTCCAATATGCTCTTGGGCGGCTACAAAGAAGAGAATTAAACAGGGCAGGTAGTAAATTGATGATTTTTCGCGGTAGGATAACTTCATCAGGTTTCGAAAGTGGGGATTCCATGGTTATTGGAGACTGGATCGAATCACCTTTGGGCCCATTCACCAATATAATGTGGTCCAAACCAGATGGTAGTAGAGTCCTGTTGTCCCCCTCTTCCGAACATGCTGATTTTGTTTCATCCTTATATGATTTCGATGATGTAAAAATTACTGATATTATCGTTAATAGGAATGGAAAAAAAATCTCAATTGAAACAGATTATCTGGACGTCTCTATGTCTTGGGGCATGACATTCCCCCTCCCGTTCCCTAGGCCTCTGTGGTTCATCTCCTCCATAGAGAACCTCTTCGGAAAGGCTATTTTTGGCTCAAGCACATATGGAACTGCTCGAGATGGGAGCAGAGAATGGTACTCAATCAGGGGAATCTCAAGAGTTTTCCATGCTGAGGCAAACACTCCAGATTCTAAATTCGGTAAATTCGGCAAAACATCATTTTCCAAGCCATTTGGATTTAGTAGTCCTCCAAAAATCCCTACCAGTATCATAGTGAATTCTCATATCGACAGAGAAAAGCCTTGAAGAACCTAGTGGCAGAGTGGGAAACATGAGCGAAGTAGCCACATTAGTAGTCGGAGAAAAAGCACCTGATTTTCAAGCATCCTTGACAGATGGCTCTAAGTTCAGCCTTTCAAAGACATTAGCTTCTGGGAAGGGAGTTATTCTCTACTTCTACCCTCGGGACAACACTCCTGGTTGCACCACCCAAGCTTGCGATTTCAGGGATAACTTTGGTAGAATATCGAATAACTCCTGGACCGTAGTGGGAGTTTCCACCGACCCAGCAAAATCACATGAGAAATTTATCGATAAACACGGTTTGCCTTTTGACTTGATTGTGGATGAAGATGCAGAGTTGCATACTTTGTACGGCACTTGGAGGGAGAAGAGCATGTACGGAAAGACATACATGGGGACTCTCAGATCAACATTCGCTATTTCCCAAGAAGGCAAACTGTCATGGGTGGGGTACAAGGTCAGAACAAAGGGGCACGTCGATCAGCTAATGGCGGATCTAGGGATTGAGTGAGATTATGGAAGCGAATCAAAGAAGAGATTTGGTTGAGAGATTCCTAAGAAGGTGTGTGACTTATGCTAATGAGTCGATAAGGAGAAAAAGCAAGAGAGGAGAAGATGAAGAGACCATACTCAAGTGGACCATCTACAGAGATTTTACCGCACATGCAGCCGAGGAAGTCGCCGCTGGAGATTTGGACTCCTGGTTGGAAGATGGCCCAGTGGACTTCGAACCCGATAATCAAGACTCGGACAATTGACCATTTCCACCTATTCCAAGCTCATATTTTGTCGTATCAACCCTCATCATCGCTCCCGGTACCATCAGTAACGAATCATCCTCATTTATTGCGAAGGCGTGTAGTCCAAGCCGCTCAGACATTTCTTGGACTCTTCTCTTACAGACATCTTTCTGACTAGGCATATGGGCCAGAGAGCCCAGGTCTACGATTACCATACAACCTCTGGATAGTGGTACCGACATTCCCTCTAGGGACAGCCTGTTTAATCCATCCGGTTTGAGATAAATTACATTCCTAGATGCACTCGGAGTATGCCTCATCGTTCTTTCTGACCACTTCATTTCGCCTAAGTCAATATGAAGATCACCCTCTTGTGGCCCTGGATCAGTGGAAACTATTTTTCTCTTAGAGCTAGATGCTATTGCTTTCGAAGGATCAGGCAATCCAAGTAGTCTAAACAGGTTAGCCACATGACGCCCGAGCACTACTCCTCAAAGAGTGCTTCTATATCTTCATCATCCAAAGCGTCTTCTAGCGACATAGCGACGCTCTCCGAAGGATCATCCTCAGACTGCGACTCTTCTTCAATTTCCTCGAGAGCCCCATCTTCATCCAATCCCTTCGAATCCAGCAGAATACTACTTACATCGTCAGGAATTATTACTTCTACTGATTCTGAATCGCCATCTCCACCTGTCTTATTATCGGACAGATTTTCATCCGATTCCTCAGAAACGGCTTTTGGCCCATCCTTCCTACTCTGATCATCGAATGGGTCATATTCAGGATCATCAAATGCATCATCCATGGACACCCTCTTCAATCTACTAGTCTGATCAAACCGTGGGTCAAGAGATCTCACACCGCTCTGCCTATTCCTGATTACAAAGACTGCCCCAGCTATGGAAATGATGGCTATTACTATGATTACCAATCCATATGATGCCATGAACTCGCCTAGGCTGAATGGAGCTTCTGAGACAATTACTGTAAGAGTGATTGAGGAGCCCGGGCCTTCATCTACAGCAGTCATACTGACAGTTCTACTGCCTGAGCCAGTGAATGTCCACTCAATCCACTTCCCTTGGATGTCAATGTCATTCGCCGCATTCCCATCACCATCACTGTCAACCGATGTGTCCATATCCCAGTTGTACAGCAGGATTTCCATGTCATGGGACGAATCAGTTGTCCCATTGGCACTGAAGAAAACCACATCTCCTTCAGTAGGAGAGAACGTACTTACGGAAGCTCTTGGCTCAGGATTAACATTTCTTATATCAATTGGAATTTCGATTATTGCCATACTCCCATCGTCATCGGTCACATGAAACACAATCATGGTCGGAGCGGTAGTTGCGTCGGGCCAGGATCTCTCCAGTATCAGTGATTCAACGTCGCAATCATCCGAGGACCCCTCGGAATCATCAGAGTTCGTCAGAGGATCTAAGTCAAAGCAATTCCTCAATGTCAATAGATCTCCTGAGGTATCAATAGTACTTACTGTCAGAGAAATAACAGAGTCCTCGGCCGCAGGAAGGGGAGGTGCAAGAGGGGTAATCTGGGGATCAATATTCTGTATTTCTATAGGGACGATTAGTGACTCAGTACTAGCTCCATCATTATCTACCACCTGAAGAGTTGCTAGGTGCAATCCTGATGTATGATATGTATGTTCTACAGTACTTTTCCTCCCCTCATAAGTGATAACCAGATCTGGATTATTTTCTGCATCTGGATTCCATATGTGCAATAGGGTGCCCAAATCGTTCTGAGAATCATCTGCAAACCCTTCAAAGGTCAACAAGTCTCCCTCATTAGCAAGGTACACTCCCCTACTATCAGGTATCATTCTGTTTCCGCCCATCCATATTTCAGCACGAGGATTAGTGGGTGCAATATTCCTAACCTCTATTGTTTTGTTTGAATATCCTGTGTCATCATCATCATCTACAGCCTCGACTCTGATAGTGTAGTTGCCCTCAACTTCTGGCGTCACAGTGCAATAGACTCCGACCTGGCCTTCATCACAAGGGTACGAAGAATCCCATAGGATATCCATCGGAGCCTGCGGAGTCTGCGTGTCAATGTCACTCCGCTCCTCGACATTGAATTGAATTGGAGAGAGGACGTAGGTCCAATCATACTCAGAACTAATGGTGATCTCCGGAGGCCTATTGAGAATCTCTATACTCTGGACAATCACAACTTCATCGTTTTCATCATCCGTGATAGACAGTTGAACATCGTATGTCCCATCATCATCCCATGCATACTCGAAGATACAGTCTTCTTCCGATGATGAAACAAAACTCCCATCGGGTATAGACACGGTAAAATCACAAGTCAACTCTCCACCGTCCTCATCGTAAGAGGCACCACTATCGATGACCACTTCAGACTTAGTCATGGACTGAGTTGGCATACTCAGAGAGGCTATTGGAAGCCTTCCAATAAACAACGAAAACACTCCATTGTTGTTGGCCCTGTCTCCATCATCAGAAATCAACCCATCAGGATCGACTTGGAAAGACAGAGTGATTTCGCCGATAGGATGGGAATTACGTACCGTCCAGTTTACCTCTACTACGGCTTGCGCGAGACTATCAAGAGATGGTACCTGAACAGTTTGTACAGAACCATCAGGAGAAACAACATTCATTGTTGTCGATGGAGAGGTCATTAGGCCCCTGTTCTGTATAGGGACATAGAATTTTAGAATATCTCCGGGAACGGCATTGAAGCCAGTGGAAGAAGCCAGAGTAGTAGTAGACTGCCCTCTGGTCCTCTCTACAGTTACCCCTTCGGAGAGTGCGACCAAATCGATCGTGCTGACGTTCTGGTCGATCGTTATTGTTGAAGCACCAACTATCTTCTGTGAGGGAATCCATGCAATAATTCCATGACTCCCAGTCTCACTCCCCCCGGTCGAGTCATCGACAGAATGACCTGTATTGAAGCCTATATTGGCAGAACCGTTTGCCGATGTCGTCACGGTTCTCACATCTCCCTCAATTCCATATCTGAACTGTAACTCCTGTCCTGAAACTGGTTGCCCATTTTGTGTCACATTCGCCCATGCTGATGTATCGAAGTCTAAAGGGGAAAGGGGATACTCAAACTCAATCGAGATCTCCTTACTTCTCCCAGCTTGGTACGTCTGAAGCTCGTGGAATGCATTGATTCCATCGATGATATCTGTACTAGATGAAACGTCCCCTCTGGCCGCTGGACAGAACCATCTGTAGCCATCTGCGGAACCATTCGAATCGAAGGTTGTTACATTGTAGGATTGCTGACAGCTAGCAAAAGAAGTACCAGGGGCCCCCTTACTCATTACCTGCCAACTCCTAGATTCACTTGACTGACTATCTTCAGGGATGTCCACGAAGTCACTCGAACCCTCATAATCTGTCTCTTGGTAGTAGCTAGATGACCAATAGTCTCCAACAGATAGTGGGAAATCATATCCTTCTGTAGGGGGCGAGTATGTCTGAGTAATCGTCAATTCTGCTACATCGATATTTATCGTCCAGAAGAAAATTCTGTACCCGAAGTCTATGTCTATGGTCGCCTCTTGTTCGATAACAGCCAAGTCCGATGCACGCACTAATTCAGTGGTTTGCATCTCTATCTCTAAATCGCCAGTATTCCCGTCTAGATCCACATTCGAGGCATCATACGTACCGATAGACTCGGCCTCATAAACCAGCGTAGAGCGATTATCTACATTCATTGTGTAGATGTCCGTTACCGTTCTATCTAGTGTACCAGTAAGGTATTGTACATTTGTAGATACGCCTGATGAGCTGACGAATTCGCCAACGTCAAGATAGCCATCGTATAGCCATCTATCTCCAACTTCCCAAGTAGGAATATCTGTTATTGCAGTATTCCTACTGGATGATTCTAGCTTGGAGCTTTCCTCATCTATGCCATTCATTTCATCGGAATGTAGCATCAAGATGCATTGCGAAGAAAGAAGAATCACTACGATAATCGCTGACGCGAGGGGCTTACTCATGCATCTCCTATGTAGATGCTACAAATCAATGTGACTGTACCCGTCTCGATTACATCGCCCTGTAATCTGGCAAATCTGCTAGCTCATCTTGGATGAACTGAACTGCCTCAAGAATCTGATCCTTCGCCCTAGCTCCGGTAATAACCATCTTACCACTTCCGAAGATTAGGCAAACTACCTTGGGGTAATCTAACCTGTAAATGAGCCCCGGGAACTGCTCAGGTTCGTACTCGACCTTGTCAAACGGCAGGTGGAAAGTTAGATTGTTCAGATTAAGCCTCCTAGGAAGCGCGGCTAAGGGCTCTCCTTGCTTGATCCCCCTAATCCTCGAGTCCTCATTCTCAACTTCTTCGTCAGTAGCCGCTCTTATCCCGCCCGCATCATCGATAACCTTGGTGTTGATATCATCCATCTTAGCAACTCCAGTGTAGTCTTCAGGGAAGAACAGGGAATATGTAGCAACCATATTCTGAACTTCAATATCTACATCCGCAACATCCCAAGTTGAGATTCCTGCTGCTCTGAGATCTCCAATCATTCTCTCAATTCCCGTCTCGATATTTTGCTGATTCTTCCCACCAGTGCATACTGCTCTGCCAGATCTGAACATCAGTATCGCCAGTTTGGGATCTACGACTCGATAGACAACTCCTGGGAATTGTTCGGGCTCATATTCGCAATTCAATTGAATCGCTATATCCGGGAGATCAAGCTCCTCGGCAACTCTTGTCGACGCTACAACATTCACTACAGTTAGGCGTTCTTCATCGCTTAGCATGGGTCGCGCACTTATATTCTCCTTATAAACGATATCAGTCAGTAAAATTAGCCATAGCTCAATTTTCTTTCATTAGTATTCGAGCTCCTCCAGAGCCAAACTTAGAGATCAGAGGCTTACCTCCAGCGATTTCAATGCATTCAGCTACTCTCTGAGGGTTTCTAGTAAGGGAGACCATACATCCTCCTCCTCCTGCGCCAGTTAGCTTGGTTCCCAATGAATGCCCCTCTGTAGCCGAAATAAGATTTTCAAGCTCTGGGCTACTCACCCCGATATTTCGTAACCTATGATGACAGGCGTTCATCGCTAGGCCTACTTCTTCCATATTGCCAGATGAAAGTGCTGAGAGACCTCTAGATGTAATCTCCCCTATCGCCTCTATTTCTGCCATCTTCAGTGGATTGGACTTGAGTAATTCAGATACTCCTTCTACCATTTCGCCCGTAGGCGAACCTATGCCAGTGAATCCTAATACTAGCCAAACATCCTCTATTTTTGGAATCTCGACCCTGCCAACTGACCATGATCTGCTACCTTCGGGGGTTTCCAGAGCAGAGTCAAAGATATGCTTCGTCCCCGGGACAGAGCTTCCAGAAACTACAATGCATCCCCCGAGCGCACTGGTTGCCGTATCGGTAGGACTGGCTCTGCCCTTCTGAGCATTGGCTTCAGCAGAGTGCCCCATCCTAGCTAGTGCAACCAAGTCCAGATTTTCTTCAGGATTTACCAGTTCCTGTAGAGCCGCACCCATTGCATTTGATAGAGCCGCAGATGATCCAAGTCCCGCTGCCGAGTATAGGCTACTCTTGATATCTATTTCCAGAGGAGGTCCTGAATATTTGAAAATGTCATTTATGATGTGAGAGATATGAGGGTGCCTCGAGGGTTCGAAGGGCAATCCTTCCAAGCTCCACCTGTTCGATTCAGATATTGAAACTTCCACGCCAGCTTCTATTGAGACTGCAACTGCAGGTTGCCCGTAAACCACTGCATGCTCTCCGAACAGGATACATTTGCCCGGTGCGAACGCTCTTGCCACGCCTCTCGCCCGTGGTCAAGGGAAATGAGCATTGGCATAAGTCAATAATAGCGGTTCCTTCAAGTCCAACTACTCTTTGGGAGGGTTACTAGTAAGCACCGAGGGGATATATTGGAACACCCATTACTTCAGTCATATGGCCCCCTAGATGGCTGGCACATTCTATTGGCCATCGGGGTCATATCAATTGGATTCTTCACGTATCAAGTCCAGAAGGCTACCAGATTAGTTATGCTAGGATCTTCTGATGATAGGTTTGATTCTTGGGGTACTAGAGTAAGTGAATTCCTTTCTGGCTGGTTGTTCCAAAAGAAAGTTCTCAGAGACAAGGTCGCAGGAACTATGCATGTTCTGATGTTCTGGGGCTTCCTAATGCTAGCCTCGGATATGCTAGACTTAGCTACCGCCAATTCATTTTCCGGGAAGGTACTACCTGCAATCTTAGTCGGCCCCTGGAATGGAATGGTAGAGTTAGGGTACTTCATGGCCCTTATCGGGTGTGTTAGTGCCCTTACTAGAAGGGTGGTCTTCACACCTGAAAAGCTGAAGGGTAAATCTCAGCTTGAAGGGAATGTCATTCTATTGCTCATCTTTACCATCACTACTACATCGTTCATGGTCGAATCCGCTGAATCGCCAAGCTCTTTTTGGGAGCCGCTGGGGTATTGGTTTTCAGAAATTGGACTCTCAGAGCAAACAGTAATTCTGTCTTACTGGGCCCATATGTTAGCGATATCGGTCTTCCTGTTCTTGATTCCTTTGTCGAAGCACATGCACCTAGTCATGGCCGTTCCTAATGTTTTCTTCCATGACGCTGGACCCAAGGCAAGAATGAGGCCACTAGCAACTGGAGATGATGGCAAGGCAGTACCTTTGGAAGATTTAGATATTGATTCGTTTGGGGTTAGCTCTTACAATCAGTATTCTTGGAGACAACTCATTGACGGGTGGTCATGTACATCTTGTGCCAGATGCCAAGACGTATGCCCTGCCTATGCCTCCGGAAAGGGATTGAATCCAATGCAGGTTATTCATGATGTGAGGAACTACGCAAATGATCATGCTCCAATACTACTCGCGGGAGGTCAGCCTGATGAAACGATGCTTGAGAGAATCACAGAGGAGGCAGTCTGGGCCTGCACTACTTGCAATGCGTGTGTAGACGTCTGCCCACTATACATTGAGCATGTTCCGAAGTTAACCGATCTAAGAAGAAATGCAATGATGGAGACTATGGAGTACCCAGAGGTCCTTAACACTGCTATGGGGAATATTGAATCTGCCTCAAATCCTTATGGATTTGGAGCGCACGAGAGGGCCGACTGGGCCTCAGATCTTGGGGTAAAAGTTGGAGAGCCAGCCGAGTACATCTACTTCGTTGG
>DAYH01000025.1:0-3332 GCA_002506825.1 Euryarchaeota archaeon UBA103 | reverse complement strand
CTTAAGGAAGCCGGCCTAGATGTGGGAATATTAGGCATGCAAGAAGGATGCTCAGGAGATCCCGCAAGGAGGGCAGGAAACGAATATCTTTTCCAGATGCTAGCAGAAACAAATATGTCCACATTCCAAGAGCTCGGGGTCAAGAGAATAGTTGCATCTTGTCCCCACTGCTTCCACACCCTAGGTAAAGAATACGGAGATTTTGGTGGAGAAGATTTGGAGGTGTTCCATCACTCTGAGATTATCGCAAAGCTTCAGCAGGAAGGAAAGCTACCAGAAGCTGAAAAGAATGGGCGGAGTATTACTTTCCATGACCCTTGCTATCTGGGAAGAATAGGAGATATCGTAGATGCTCCAAGGTCAGTAATAGGGGGCGTGGACGCTGAGCCCGAGAGACATGGAAAGGAATCATTCTGCTGTGGCGCAGGAGGTGCCCAGATGTGGATGGAAGAAGACGCCGATAAGAGGGTTAACGAGATTAGGGCCGCGGAATTAGCAGAAACTGGATGTGATACCGTGGCAGTCGGTTGCCCCTTTTGTTCAGTTATGGTAAAGGATGGTTTGGATGCAGTAGGTTCTGATATGGAAGTTCTAGACGTTGCAGAACTACTTTGGGAGCAGATTGTGGCGAAGGATCTAGAGATACATGACAAAACCAAGAATAGGTCTGGAAAGGCAAGGATATGGAACTCATCAATATCTGATCTGGTGTGACTCGGGAAATATTGTATTGATTACTCCACAGTGAGTGTCATAAGTAAAACCTTCAAGCCAGAACCATGGACGACGCCTTCACATTTATGGGAATGTCAGTAACTAACCTTGCAAAACTATTCGGATTAATCTTGGTAGCATGGGGAATTATCGCTTACTTTATGCAGAGCGCAGATCCTCCTTCAATCACTGCAATGATTCCAGCATTCATGGGCCTTCCTCTGCTATCATTGGGCCTATTGGCCGACTGGAATGAATCTAATTCACACCACTTCATGCACACTGCAATGGTTTTCGCCCTGCTAATGGTTTTGGGAGGCGCCCAGGGGCTTCTCGATATCGATGGAAAATCTAACCTAGCCATTGGATCTCATCTAATTCTAGCTCTTCTGGGGATAATTTTCATGGTCGCAGGGATAATGTCATTCAGACATGCTCGGAAACTTAGGGAATCTTCAGGTGTTTAATCGCGTCCAGTTATTGGAATAACTTGCTTCATGCGAGACACCGTATATGGAAATTGGAATAGGCATGCGGCTATTCCTCCATCAGCACTTGGATGATACGCCTGACCATGAGAGGCATGGGGGCTATGACGGGACTTCAACTGATCATTCTGTAATCGTCGAACAGGACTCCTTACTTTGCAGTTTGATGGGCGAGTCCTTCTCTGTAAACTCCACTCATCGCCAAGGGGTATCTGATCCAGGCTCCCTCACAATATCAGCAGTAGCCGGCCATGATGGTTTGATCGAAGCAGTTGAGAGGGGAGATAAGAAATTCTGCCTAGGTGTTCAATGGCACCCCGAGCAATACGGGCATGACTTACTCTTCTCCGCACTTGTAGAAGCTGCGAGAAGTTGATGACGGTAACCCCCCTAGAAGGTACCATGACGCTCAGGGTGTACGATACAAGATCTCGTTCAAAGCGTATTTTCAAGCCCCTGGTAGACGGCCAAGTGGGGATATATGCTTGTGGCATTACTCCATATTCTCCAAGTCATATAGGGCATGCTAGGCAGGCTATAGCATTCGATATAATTGTAAGATGGCTCCGTAAGACGGGATTCAAAGTCAATTATATCTCAAACTTCACCGATATTGACGACAAAATAATCTCAGTCTCATCTGTAGAGGGAGTTGACTTCCTTGAAGTCGCCAACAGAAATATAGATGACTATTTCCAGGTAATGGACTCTCTTAATGTCATAAGGGCTAATTCTTATCCTAGAGTTACCGAAACTATTCCAGAAATAATCGAGATGATTCAAGATTTGATAGATAAGAAACATGCTTATGTGACAGATGATGGGGTATATTTTGAGATAGACACAGCTCCAGAAAAATACGGGCAACTTACTGGACAAACATTGGATATGGTGAGGAAAGGTGCCGGAGGAAGGGTCGAAAATACCGGTTCAGGAAAGAGAGATCACAGAGACTTCGCACTTTGGAAATCGGCGAAAGAAGGTGAGCCTAATTGGATTAGTCCATGGGGGAAAGGAAGGCCAGGGTGGCATATTGAATGTTCGGCAATGTCTCTCAAGCATTTGGGTGAGAGATTCGATATTCATGGGGGAGGGACAGATCTGGTATTTCCTCATCACGAGGCGGAGATTTTCCAGTCTGAGTGTTGTCTTGGTCATGAACCAGTTGTCCAGTATTGGTTACATAATGGGATGATAAATATCGATGGGGAGAAGATGAGTAAATCCGTAGGTAATTTCTGGACAGTTAGAGACGCATTAGAGAAAATAGAGCCGCTTGTACTTAGGTATGCATTGATTAATGCCCCATATAGGCAACCTGTAGACTTCAACTCTGTGATGATCGACGACTCAATCTCACATCACGGAAGGCTTCTAAATTCATATTCAAAAGCACTACACTCTTCTGAAGGACTTAGAAATGACTACATTGGAGTTGAAAATCTCGTTGAGGCCGCCGATAGAATTCGCTCTGGAATGGATGATGATTTCAACACCCGTATCGCTCTGGTCGAAGTTCAGTCGGTAGTAAAGTACCTAGCATCTTTAATTGATTCAGATGAGAAAAATCCACTTCTGATGTCCTCTTATGTCCAATGGCTAGAGGAATTCGCAGGGGAGGTTCTAGGGATATTGCCAACCCCCGAGGAAGCAATTTCCAGGTATGAGGATAAAATGCTCAGGAGATCTGAAATCGCTGCAAGAGTGGAATCGCTACTGGAGATGAGGAAGTCGGCCAGAGTTTCAAAAAATTGGGTTGAATCGGACAGAATCAGGGACGAGCTCACAGAAATTGGAGTAGTAGTTGAGGATGGCCCAGAGGGAACAAAATGGAGAATAAGTGAGTGAAGTAATCAGTTTCTTCACTCTTCTTCGCCTATCAATGACTCGAAACCCCATTTTCTGAAAATTCCAAGTATGGAAAGTAATAGGATGATGCCAATAACAATTTCCATAGTGAATGTTCCTCCCTCACTTGCCGTATCTCCCCCCTCTTCTCCTGATCCGGGACTATTGGTCCCCGCATCCGCTACGTACTCCACATTGTGCCTACAGCTCACCTCATCGGGATAGGCTCCTGCATCGGTGCATATCCTTCCCGGTATCGTGAACGCATCAGATACGTCTAGC
>DAYH01000003.1:21885-22840 GCA_002506825.1 Euryarchaeota archaeon UBA103 | reverse complement strand
GAGTCCCCTTGTTACTGCGACCAGCTTATCTCTAAGCTGGCACTCCTTCTCCCGAAGTTACAGAGCGATTTTGCCGAGTTCCTTCGCGGTACTTTGCCCGTCACACCTTAGGCTACTCACCCAGGGGCACCTGTGTCAGTTCTCGGTACGGTCACCTCTACGGTTTTTCATGGGACCTAGGCCTCATTCATCTTTTGCTCACGTCTTCTCGATCTTCTCACCATGACGGTTCTCCAATCGATTATTACGCTTCGCCGTCCCGACAGGAACGGTAGAACTAGCCCAAGCCGTCACCACTATTGTAGAGGGGCATACGAATATTAACGCATTTCCCTTTCGAACATCTCGGTTAAGGATGTCCTTAGGACCGGCTAACCCTCGGCTGATGATCATTGCCGAGGAACCCTGGCCCCTTCGGTGGAGCGGATTCTCACCACTCTATGCTGCTACTCTTCCCTAGATTCTCATATGTACACGGTCCACGAGATCTCACGACCTCGCTTCTGCCCGAGCACATCGCCGCGCTACCACATCTCCTTTCGGAGGTTCAGCGTATCGGTGTCCAGTTTGAGTCCCGTCCATTTTCCCGGCCCGCAAGCTTGACCAGTGATCTGTTACGAACTCTTTCAAGGATGGCTGCCTCTAAGCCCACCTTCTGGTTGTCTTCGACCACGGACACGGTTTGTCATTAACACTTAACTGGAACTTTGGGACCTTAACGCTGAGCTGGTTTATTCACCTTTCGTCACGGTAGCTTACCCACCGTGGCTCACTCCCCGCGTCTACGACGATTGCAACTTTGGAGTTTGACAGCGTACCGAGGGATCGCTCCCCCTAAATACCCAATCAGTGCTCTACATCACAATCTATCTCAACGGAGATCTACCTACGAGTAGTCTCGCGCGGAACCTGCTATTGCCCATCTCGATTGGACTTTCACCCCTATACCCAGCTC
>DAYH01000003.1:0-21574 GCA_002506825.1 Euryarchaeota archaeon UBA103 | reverse complement strand
CCCAGCTCGTCCGAGCGATTTGCACATCAGCAACGGTTCGATCCTCCACCCAAGTTTCCTCGGGCTTCAATCTGGCCAGGCATAGATCGATAGGCTTCAGGTCTCCCACTATTGACTTCGGGCGAGCACACCCAGTCCCTGACCGCTTACGCGGCTGCGGACCTTTCGGTTTCCCTTCGGCTTCGCAGATCAACTGCTTAACCTCGCCAATAATCAGAACTCCCAGGGGCATTTTTCGAAACGCACGAATAGACGCTGCTCATATCTTCGCTTTCACGCCTATTCAGCTTGTTCCCGACTGGTTTCAGGATCTTTTCACATCCCGCTAAGGATACTTTTCAGCTTTCGCTCACGCTACTTGTCAACTATCGGTCTCGAGTAGTATTTAGGATTGGAAGTAACTGCCTCCCACATTCACGCGCGATATCCAACGCACGCTACTCTGGATTCATCACTTGGCCATATCTAGTACGTATACGGGACTTTCACCCTCTATGGTGCGCCGTCCCAGGACGACTTCCACTTCCTAGAATTAGGCTACAGACGATCCTTACCCCACATCTCCCCAAGGTTTCCCAAGGGGATTCGGTTTGTCCTATTCCGTTTTCATTCGCCACTACTAACGGAATCTCTTTTGATTTCTATTCCTCCCCCTACTGAGATGCTTCAGTTCGGGGGGTTCCCTTTCCTTCTTTATATCGAGGAATGGCACTGAGTGCCAGGAGGTCCAATTCAGCAATTCGCGGATCCATGAGATTCATGCCTCTCCCCGCGACTTATCGCAGCTTGTCACGACCTTCTTCGGCTCTCGAGCCGAGCCATCCCCCAGTCGGGTTGTAGCATCATTGTGATTCCACATACCCACCTGTGTGAGTTTTAACCGCCTCTCCACAAGTGAAGAAGCGGTTCCTCTGGTATTCCAGGCATATCAATTCAGGTTTCTCTGGCCACTGCGTCTCCCCGCAGGGCGTAGCGGCCTCAACCTTCTTACCCTGATACACGACTGTACCAAGGAGCACTCTAAGCATGCCCGCGACCTACATTCGGTATATGAAGTAACCGGGATGTTTGGCTTTCATATCATAGTGAAAACATCTCTCAGTACCACGGTTATTCTTCATCCCCCGGGGCGTCAGAGAGTCCAAATATTAGCTGATCCGAAGGAGTCGCATCGGGTGCATCTTTGAATCCAAATGGAAGATTATGAGTAAAACCTGATTTTTCGATGTTTTCAGGGGTTTTTTTGTTTCCTTGATATTCAGGGGAGGCTTCAAGCCCGAAAACTGGAGTTTTGAGTTTTCTCCTATTTGACTCTTGGAGATCGAATGGGAGAGTCGTTTTTTCAAATTCGTTAATCGGTTGTTTATCTGTTACGCCGGCGATTATTTTCTCTTCTTCTTCTGTTCCGCATGTTAGGCAAATACCGGAACGAGTCGCCATCCCGCAAACCGCACACACCCTCATAATAGTGGCTCGGGGCATCATGTCTTGATGCTGTCGCAGTTATCCTTTACTCTGCCTCGAAGTGCGCACCTTCAGTAGGGGCGTTTCCGTATATTGCTGGCAAAAGTGAAAGTGACCCTATCATCATAGCAACTATAATGACCCACTTAACCATTTCATTTGGCCAGTCTATCGCGTATCTAACTACACAATACACAGTAGCTAGAGCGACACTCAAGAGCATTATTGGGAATCCGGTCTTGAAGAATGTATTGAATGAGATGTCATGCCCTGCCTCTTCCGCTAATCCTGCTGCTACAACGTTTGCTGAGGCGCCTATTATTGTACCATTTCCTCCTAGGCAAGCCCCGAGAGCCAGTGCCCATGCGAGTGGCCCTAGTTGTAAGTTGAGGTCTGGATCACTGGCCAACTCGATTACTACTGGCACCATTGTTGCTGTGTATGGTATGTTGTCAATGAAGGCAGATGCAATAGCAGACACCCATAGAAGAAGTAGGACTGCTACCATCAGCCTATTCTTCTCAGAAGCTTGCGATATGGTGTCTGAAATTCCCGTAGCGATTGCATCGATTAAGCCCATGTATTCTAGTCCGTGGATCATGATGAATAGTCCTGCGAAGAAAATTATCGTGGTCCACTCAACGGAATCTAGTTGTTCTTCGACATGATGAGGGGAAGTGACAAGAAGCATCAAAACCGCCCCTCCAATGGCTATAGTAGCAACAGTAAGTAGTGGATGGTGAAAGCTGGAGTGGGCGAAAAATGCCAGAATAACCAGGATTAGGATAAAACCGGATTTCTTCAATAGTTCTACATCCTTGATATTATACCTCAGACGAAGGAGATCTACATTGCGATGCCTCTCTCCTGAAAGTCCTTCGGACTCTAACTTTGACAGGAGCCAGAATGATGGCGCCATGGCGATCACTACTGCAGGACCGACATGAATTATGAAGTCGATGAAAGCTATTCCCTGGCTGTCAAGTACCGTTCCAGAAAGTGCCTGAGAAGATAATTGCGCACCTATTATGATGTTTGGCGGATCTCCAATTTGTGTTGCAGCTCCTCCGATATTAGAGAACATTACCTCGGCGATAATCAATGGTATTGGTTCTAGATTCAGAACCTTGGCTATCTGTATGGTGACGGGCACGATAAGGAGTATTGTGGTCACATTGTCCAAAAATGCTGAGAATACAGCCGTTATTGTGCAGAGTATGACAGAAAGTCTCCAGATAGATCCACCACTCAAAGCATATGCTTGAACCGCGGCCCATTCGAATACTCCAGTCTTCCCGAGGATATCGACAATTACCATCATCCCAATTAGGAGTCCTATTGTCTCTTCATCTATCCAAGTCACTACAGTTCCTAAATCCGGCCCGTTTCCTATGAGGTGTAGGGTGATGACGGCCACTATCCCCCCAATGGCCGCGGCAAGGGCCCTATGGACAATCTCGAAGACTATCAGGGCGTAGACGATGGTGAGAATGCCAAAGGCAGCAGGGACGGCCCATTCGGGCATTTCAGCAGGCGACCACGCTCCAGAATCAGAGGTTGCAGCGAGAGCCCTAGTAACCAGCATGACACTTCGAGACAAATTACACGTAAATATATCACTGACGTAGATACAGAAACTTCTGGTATTATTTACCTGACCAGAGAACCACTATATTGCCTCGGCTGAATGAAATAATCGAAGATGTCTTGGTGGCTAAAGAGGAGAATATTTCTGTTCTTTCGGAAGAACCATTTGCAATTCCTCGATTGAGCTTAATTTTAACTATTGACCTGCTTGATAGTTGATTTTTCAGCTCCTCTATAACAGAATCTACCACTCCTGATTTCCCTATCCTGACTGTTATTGGTAGTTCTGAATCCGAAGACTCTCTAATTACCCTGCTTGGAATTTTTGACATGCTATTACATTACGAACGAAGGGCCTATGGTTTTGACTCTGCCGCATACCCCACATGTGTACTTGACTACCTTGGAGCGAATCCTAACGGTGGAGTTTCTCCCTGGGACCATGGCTATGCTACAGGATCTACAAATTGTAATGCCATTGTAATTTCTGACTCTAGTACCGTGTTTCTTACCTATTCTGAGAATTAATTTAGCTGCCGAGTTAGAAATATCGTGATCTTTGTTTTCATTGAGAACGTCATACAGATCGTTGACGGCCTCGGAAGCTAGTTTTTTTCTAGAGTGTGATTTTCTCCTAGATCTTCTCGGCAATCAGAACACCTCTAGTTCTCGCCTTATGGATTCAGAGACATGCTCTATACTGCCTCTGCCATCTACGGATATTACCCTCAAATCGGAACTTTCAGACAGGCTGGAATACCATTCAGAGAGAGGTTTTGTCTGTAGATGATATGCATTAAGCCTACTTCTAACAGTTTCTTCATTGTCGTCCTTCCTCTGGATAAGTCTAGTAACTATTTCATCTGGAGCGGGTCGGAACTTGACATGGAAAATATCTCCAGTTTCTGGGTCCATCCTCCTTCCAACGATTCTCTCTACGATATCCTCATCCGGTACTTGTATCATTATGACCGTTGATACTTTAGCAATTCTGGATAGTTCCTCTGCTTGAGCAATAGTCCGTGGAAAACCATCAAAAAGAACCCCTTCTGATGCATCTGGTTGTTTGAGCCTCTCAGATATCAGTCCAATAATTATCGAGTCGGGCACTAGTAATCCGCCTTCCATATATCCCTTGGCCTCGTTCCCCAAATCAGTACCCCCCTTTACAGCTTCTCTAAGCATATCGCCAGTAGAAATCTGTGGTTTGCCTGTAGTTTGACTAATTTTTACTGCTTGAGTTCCCTTTCCAGCTCCGGGAGGGCCGAACAGAATGATGGAAGATGCTTGGTTAGAAATTCTGGACATAAACGTCCCAAGTGGCCCACACTGATAACGCTCACGGACGGTTCTGCTCCCACCACATATGCCCGTATGCCGCCCATTGCTCCATGGTCCAGCCATCCGGAAGCCCACTGAGGGGGAGTTGTGGGGCGCCATCGGGCGCTTGTTCAATACTCAAAGATGGTAGTGAAGATGAAGAAATGGCGTTATTCAGTTCTTCCTCGGATACAGTACCAGTGAGGACTTCTCCCGATGCACTAGTCTCCAATGCGGCAGCCCTTCTCTCTTTAGTAGAGCCGGAAAGTAAAGCCGATCCAGGAGGTATCAATTCCTCATCTGGACGTGTAGCCAGAGAAGATGAGTTCCTCGCCCTAAGTACTAGAACTACAGATGCCGAGACCACTATAATGAAGATTAATCCAATCGCCCAAGATGGCATCAGTCCTTCTGTTGATTCCCTAGCTTTGCTAACCTGTAATCTAAGATACGCATTAGTGGAAATCTCCATCTGCCCGGTGCCATTAGCGAAAACGTCGAGCTCAATAATTCCATATTCTGCATCTCCTCTTGGATCGGCTACTACCTCGACGGATATTGATTGTCCAGGCTCGATTGGCCCCGAGGATGAAGGATCGACTTCGAATTCCCAATTCTCGTCGCCGGCTACTTCCAGTGAGACTTCGGTAACGGAATTTCCAATATTCTGCAAGGTTACATCAAAGGTAGCAGGATTTCCTGGATATACATCTTCCACCGTGTCATCTGGAACAGATAGATCTAGCCACGCAGACGACAGTACTATGACATCAAGCCAGACGGTTCGTGAATGTGTGATAAATGCGGGGGTCGTGAATTCAATTATCACTGGGATCTGTTCATCCTGGAGACCTGCAGGAACTGCGCCTGGGAGCTCTAAGGCGACGGAAACGACGGCCTGCTGATTCATATCCATGGCGAAGTTTCCAGCAGTCATGAATCCACCAGACCAATCCGTGGGTATACTACCCAGAGTCAGAGATACTACCAAGTCAACATTGCCTGAGTTCTGAATCATGACGTTGGCCACTCCTGTCAATCCCGGTGCTGCGGATATCGAGGAGTCCCCGGAGATATCGAGTTCTGCTAGCTCTCTAACTACTAGCTTGGTCCCATTAGAAATTACATCTCCTCCCGTGTGCGTAACTCTTGTAGTGATTGTATTTGACTCTCCCATTTGGGCCGCCATTGGCACCAACGTATTAATCTGGAATGTTGCGATTTGGCCGGATAATATTTCGACAGAAATTGAGTCCATTGATTCTTCCTCGTCATGAATAATCTGAATTGGCCACGTATTGAGTGATGAGAAGGCGTTCACTTCGAATGTCATAGGAATATTCCCCTCGTTGCTAACTTCGAGTATCGTGGTCACCATATCCCCGTTAATCACAGCTCGATCGGTGGCCAATGCCAGCGGGCCAAGTGGGTTACCAGAATCCGAAAATATGTCTGTTCTAAAGTCGTCATTGGCTAACACAAGTACGTAGACAGTGTCAGAAATACTCAATGATGGATCGTTAACTGACTGAGTCACACACGTGACCTCCTCAGTAATGCCCGCGGCTGGTTCTCCGTTAGGCGATTTAGGCACTCTGACCTTTATCGGCAAGGTAGTGTAAAGCAATCTACCAATGGGGTCTGTGAGGAGTTCTGCTGACTGAGAGTCCCAAATATTCACAGGCCATGAGTTTAGAGTTGAGCAGGATACCATATATTGAGTCGGTCCATTGCCGTCATTACCAACTGCAAGTGAGAAAGTAGCCCATTCTCCGGGTTCGGCCTCTGCACCGCCTTCTCCGGCCAGAACTGTGACTAGACCCTCGATTCTATCCACCTCTGCTTCTAGTCTGATTACATTATTCACAGTAGGAGCGTTTACATCGAACAGATTGAGATCGGTTACAAATGTGCCAGGAAGAGCATAAATTTCGCCGGGCAGGGAAGAAGAGGAAGATTGAGGATGAGCAGTAAGATTTAGCTCGATAACTATCCTATCTCCCTCATTTCCCATTGGCTCGAGTTGCCATGGGCCTGTCTCATTGAGAAGTTTCCACCATTCATCGGATGGCGGTTGAAGGACTCCATTTTCAGAAACAACATTAACAGGAGAAACACTGAGTTGGACGGATATAGTCGAAGTTCCTTCATTTCTAAGTTCTATAGGGAAGTAAACCGAGTTGGTCTCTCTTGGATTCATGCTCCTAGATCTCGAATCTTCAAATTCCAACGGGTTAGACGGCAGGCTCCCACTCTCCATTAGAGGAGTTATTCTTACTCCGATCTGGGAAACTTGTACTGATATCTGGGCGATATTATTGTTAACTCCGTTAGATTCATCATTCAATTCATCTATTTCCGAAGATGAGTCTATGGTAAGCCTGAGTACGTGCTCACCAGTGGACGAAAAGGAATGAGGGAAAGAAAGTGAATCAAGACCGCCACCTATTATGGGCGAACGCCTTGATGTATGCAATAAGTCCCCAGTGGTCACGTCATGTATTTCCACATCGTACGATGAAGCAGTGGCGGTAGCTTGGTTGCCCCATGCAGCTTCTATTAGAATGGTGTCGCCTTGCAAAGGATTCTCCACGGAAGTTGAGATTGATCCGTCAAAAACAGTCAGATCAGCCTCGTTAATTTCAGTTGCTATGGCAGATAATACCAGCGAGTAGCCCTGGGTGTCTCCACCTGAATTTCCTACTCTAACTGTCCATGTTCCGACGGATGCATCTTCAATTTTTACCCTTTCAAGATTATTTAGTGAATCTACAGAGTTCCCAGGGGCGCTGAATCCTGATATGAATTCGTTACCGAGATAAATGGTTCCATCGGGAGAAGTAACTGAAAGATCAAGATCATTGACTAGACGAGGTGCTGATTGGTTGGCAACAGAAGATCCTTTTGGGTCGTTCCAAGCCAATGTAGCATCTAGTCCAGATCCGGGACTGACTTCAAATGTGTATGTGAACCCATGTCCCGGAAAGATCTCTCTTGAGTAATCGTACATCACATCTTTTTCGACTCCATTATCCGATAACGGATATAGGCTGTTGTCGAGAGATAGTTGCCCCCAACCCTCATACGGATTGGGCACATTACTTTCCCCCATATCTACTGCTCCGTTGATCAGGATCGCCCTGATTAAATCCGATCTGGGCTCACTAACTCCTTGGGACCTCAGGAATTGCCGTACTAATGCCGAAGCACCTGCTACCACTGGTGTTGCCATTGAAGTACCATTCATTGCAACATACAAGGGCGTAGTGCCATCATTGTGGGTTTGATCGGTACAAGTTTGACCGTCTACGAGTGTAGCTTCAGCGGCCCTTGCAGAGCAAATGAGGACTCCTGGGGCGACTATTTCTGGCTTGATCCTACCATCATTAGTCAATCCACGTGAAGAGAAAGTTGCAGTATCCCCAGAAGGCTCAGAGCCATAAGACCCAGTTGTAGAAGCACCTACGGTTAGTGCGTTCTTGGAAGTACCGGGGGGCGTTATTCCAGAATCGTGGGCGTTTCCTAAATCTCCAGCTGAAAACAGAACCATGTAACCAGGATAGTCGCTAACAAAGTTGTCCACATTGGATGATGTCTGACTGTAATTTCCCAAATTTGAGGTACCCCAACTATTGGTATGGATTCTAGCATTTTGATTCCATGAATGGGTAAATAGCCCATACAATGAGCCATAAATTCCGAAAAACCCACTTTGAGATTCATGTGTGTACATGTGAAAAGTAGCGCCGGGCGCCATTCCTAGTGCAGAGGATTGTCCGGAGCCGTCACCAAGGAGTGTTGCCGCTACGTGCGTCCCGTGACCGCTCAGCAAATCAGAATTATCATTATCCGGACCAAACTGACTGTAAACCGATCTTATCCTTCCATTGAAATCGCCATGATCTTCATCCAGTCCTGTATCGGAAATTGCGACGACCTCTCCGGTTCCATCCAATGAAATTGATGATTGCTCGAATGCTCCTTGTACGCCTGAAATATCCCTAGCTGCGCTATTGTAAACTGATGCATGATAGGCTGGTTGAATATGTAGAATCCTCCAATCTTTGGACAAGAGGGGGACCCACATCGCATTTACATCGTAGATGGTACACAGCCATGAGTCGCAAAAACTTGATTGGTCAGAATTAGAAATCACAGAAAGGTCCTTTTCTAGAGAATTTAACTCGTCCTCTGATAAATCGCTAGCTGGTAAAATCTGCAGTTCTAGTAGAGATGATGGATTAATATGTAGAATTTCAGGGGATACCCTCCAGATATCTGGCATTTGACCGTACCATCTTACATCCTCCCGGGAAGATATGAAATTTTCAACTTGGACGTGTATTGGGAACCTCACAAGAAGGGCGCTATCTGGGAGGTAGTCGAGAATAGTTGCTCCTATTTCTTCCACTGCTGATGATATGCCAGATATATCAGAGGTATCAGACTGAATCGCGTAGACCGGCCTATCTGAATGGCTATACTCCCCCGTATCCAATTCACCTAAGATCGGTGCATCGTCAATCAATGGATCAAATGAGCCATATGGAGAATGGATTAGTCCGGATGATTCTCTGATTTGGTGAACATGCCCCAAGGGAAATTCCAGAGAAGACCATTTCATTCCAAAATACTCATTCGAGTCCGGCGAAGATTCAGAGTCTATGGTTGAGGGCGAGGCGGAGACCATCCCAGACCATGAAGAAATTAACAAAACTGTAAGGACAAAGAAAGTAGATTTCCTTGCATACATGGTTCCTTCGGAACCTAATCTACCTTTTGACAGTTAACATGTGCTGATTATACAATAATCAGTAGTAATTGGGATAGAAATGCCGCGAAAAGACTCAAATATTGTAATATCGAGAAATTGCCTGGTCGGTTTTCATTACGCTTTCCTTCCAGCTTTCCTCGAGCTTCATTAGTGCCCTTACGCAGTCCACATTCTCAGGAATTACATCACTTTCTTGATGGATTGCCTGAAAATAATAAAGTCTGTTTCCAATCAATCTAACCCCGTCCTCCCATACGAAAATTTCATGCAGATCCCCCCACTTTCTTCCAATGTCTCTGGCCATCTCCATTACCTCGGCAGTTGTAGTTATCCTATTTCCTTCGCCATTCATCACAATGACTCTAGGCGTCCCCTTCCACATATCCAATATTGTCTCAGTGGAGTGGCCATGACCCTCAGGAAGATCGGCTATGATTGCATGGACATGCATTATTGTGGTTGGTACGGCTACTGCAAGTGAGTTAATTTCAATTTCTGGCTTTACTGTCATCACGTCAGGACCATGGTGGCTTGGTACCTTCAAAACTGGTTTTATTGCGTTTATCGGACCTTTCTTAGAGTCGCCTGGATCGGCTGCCCTTCTAATCATCGTACATTCTACTTTCAAAGAGCCGCACGATTCATAGAGTGGCACTAATGTTCTGGACAACCCTGTGGTATTACATGACACGACTCTTGTTGTCTTTGCTCCAAGGTTTTCTGAGTGATTGGCGCATGATGTATACGAAAGTCCGGTTAGTGAGTGTTTCTCCCCTCCTTGGAAGATGCTCTTAACACCTGCTTCGTCATATTTCCTAAGATTGGCGGCTCCCATTTTTCCAGGTGAGCAATCAATTACTATATCAGAGATTGATAGCAAGTCTTTGAGACCGCCACTGCAAACAAAACGAGAATTATCAAAGCTAGAAATCATTTCAGGATCGTCTGATGTGCAGTAGAGATCGAAACCTTTCCTAACTGCCATCTCACAACCGAAGCTCGGGCCCGTCTTTGTAACTCCGACAATTTCCATGTCTTCCTGTGCGTCGATGGCGTCTGCAACTCTCTTCCCTATGGTCCCGTATCCATTAATAGCGACTTTCACCCGTGTCATATCATCCCTCTGATTGATATCTCCTCTGGCCGATGCTCTATCAAGATAACTCAATCAAGCTAGTATTTATTACTAAATCAAAAATATCCGTCACAATGAAGACCATTGGCTAGACTCGGAGTACAATGGCGATGAGGGAACAGACCGCAAGGAGCGTCAAACTCAACAGAGAAATCGCTAGGATGTTGCCCGAGGCAATGGATAAGGATCGCTTAGTCAAGATTGGTTATGGATCAGGAGGGGATACAAAGCCAAGAGACGGAGACTTTGGGGTAGTTACACACCTCCCTACTGGATCACGCGTACTTCTTCTCGGTAATTTAGGAGAATGTGTTGGCGCCATGAACAGGGGTGGCACTCTGAATATTGAAGGGAGTTGCGAGTCGATGTTGGCCGCATTTCAGTCTAATGGAAGGATCGTAGTTGAGAGAGATGTAGGAGATAGGCTAGCGATGAATATGACTGGTGGAAGTGTGACCGTAATGGGCTCTGCCGGCAAGGATGCATGCGCAGGTATGCACGATGGAATCGTAATTGTGAGAGGGCAGGCCTCGTCTGGTGCAGGCTCGGGGATGTTCGGCGGGACATTGGTTGTCATGGGCTCTGTAGGTCCCGATCCTGGCTTAGGAATGAAAGGGGGCAGGGTAATCATAGCAGGGAGTTGTCCACCTCCTGGTAAAGGATCTACGATGCGATCGATTACTAGTGAAGAAGTAATGGAGCTGGAGACGATACTTGAACCGTTAGGCCTTTCACTTGAGGAGGATGCACTTGTATTGGTAACCGACGAGGAGACCCTGATCGAGGACAAAACGCCAGAGAGATGGGTCTCTGAAGGATTTGAAGGAATAGGAATTAGCCCCTCTAGCTCGGATAGGATACCCAAGTACTCCGTCGTCGATACGTCCGTTAATATCCTCCCAGTGGGTTCTGATGAAGGAGGATTGGAATTACCGATACCCTGGATGATTAGAGCTGAGAGTGGTTTGTCTTTTGGAGAGCAGCAGTTCAGAACGTCAAGTATTGTTAATAGAAATCCAAATGAAGGAGACCTATTGATAGTTGGCGAGGAAGAGCTTATACAATTTCCAGATAATGTCAGAGGGAGTTCTGGTATTGTACTAGATTTACAGAGCCTTCCTCCCATGAATGATGCCGAGCTAGAGAGCATCCTAGTCTCATTATCGAGTCATTTGGAAAGCTCGGCACTAATTCTACTGAAGGATGGGGTGGATCGTCTTGAGGGGCTTTTCAGATTAGTAGTAGATTTGGACCTGGATGGTGCAATAGTTTCCGTGGCGACACCGGGAGGAGGGAAAGCGGCGGCGGCTCTACCTCGAATAGGCTTAGCTTCTAGAGCCATGGGATTAGACTCTCAGAGAAGGGTTGTGGGGATAGAGCTGGATAAGCAACCTTCTGCGGAAGATTTGATCATTGGCAGGGCTTCTGGATGCTCATTCATTGTCGGACCGATAGATGAAGAAAATGATATTCTAGATGTTGGAACAAAAATTATTCCAGATATTATCGGCATAATGAAAGAGGTTGGACTATCTAATTTTCATAATGTTGGCAGGAGAATATTGAGGGCCAAAAATATGGAGACAGCAGCAATTAGTGGCCTCAGACTCGTTGGATTCGAGAGACCTCTTCCGATGTGGCTAGGAAACTGAGGTTATAACATGCCAACAATTACTCTGAGTCATTCAATGATGAGTAGGATTCAAAAACTCAATGGGGCAACTCATGAAAAAAATACCCTATCAGATTTACTGCCTCAGATGGGATGTCCTGTAGAGTTGAATGATGATGATAACATTGAGATCGAGGTATTTCCAGATCGGCCTGATCTTCTTAGCCATGAGACTATGGCCAGAGCGGTAAGATCATTTCAGAGAAACCACTCAAAAGGCGACGACATAGAGGTATCCAGTAGCGGAATCAGAATAGCAGTAGGCAGTGATTTAGAGAATGTTAGACCCATAATAATGGGAGCAGTTGTCCGAGGAGTAAATACAGGAAATAGTTCATCGGAGAGAGACTCTTTCATTCAGTCCCTGATGGATCACCAAGAGAAGCTGCATATGACATTAGGAAGGAGGAGGTCCTTTGCATCGATAGGCGTTCATGATTTATCTAAACTTGAGTGGCCATTCAGATATGAGGCTGTTTCGGAAGATTTCTCATTTCAACCACTGGCATCTGAGAATGTAATGAGTATCTCTCAAATTTTGGAAAGTCACCCAAAGGGATTGGAGTATTCTAAACTAATGAATAGCTTGGAGTCATACCCCGTTATTCTCGATTCCAATGATGAGGTCATTTCTTTTCCCCCTATAATTAATGGTAGCCAAACTACCGTAAGTGAAGAAACTAAGGATTTCTTCATTGATGTGACGGGTTTTGATATGATAGCCTGTGAAACCTGTCTTCTACTAGTTTCATTGTCATTGTCTGAATTGGGAGGGGTTGTTGAAAGCGTTGAGATATGTGATAATGATGGTTCCAGTAGAGTGACTCCAAACTTTGGTAGCAAAACACACAGGGTCCCTAATAGACTCATTCAGAAAATTCTTGGGATGGAGCTAAGTGATGCCGAAATAGGTGAAGCAATTCGTAGAATGGGAGGTAGTTTACTTGAGTCGAGGACCATCACCCATGGATCTGAAAGGTATGAAAGATGGTCCGATTGTGTGGTAGGGGAAAGAGAGCATGTATTTTCTATGCCACGCTGGCGCAGTGACATTATGCATCCTATCGATATTGTGGAGGATATTGCTATTGGATTTGGATATGATAATCTGCCGGATATACTATCTTCAGTACATATCGACGCATCCCCCCTGAAATCTTCAAACCTTCACAGGAGAATCAGGATGAGTCTGAGGTCCGTGGGGCTTCAAGAGATTCAAAGCCTGACTCTTTCCAATGAGAATGATCAATTCGAGAAGACCAGATGGCCCATGATATCTGAAGCTACAGTAATTTCCAACCCAATTACTGTTGACCACACTCTCCTCAGGCAGTACATATTTCCATCATTGATGAATTTGCTATCATCCAATAGGCATCATGAGCTTCCTCAGAGAGTTTACGAACTGGGAGAAGTCGTTCACGGAGGAGACAATAGAACAAGAGTTTCTTGGGCCTGTGCGGAAGCGGGTGCCGGATTCTCAACGGCCAAGGGCATTGTCCAATCTCTTTTGAGAGACTTGGGCGCGACATCTTCGGCGATTTCCTTTGAACCAACTCCAGATAAAAAGGGCCCGTGGATTAATGGAAGGGGTGCACTGGTCCTTATTGACGGTCATGAAATCGGGGAGTTCGGAGAAGTTTCTCCCGAGGTAATGGGTTTGTTCGGATTGAGATCCCCCATTCATGCGGGCGAGTTCGATGTTGACATGATTTCGAAGAGAATAAAGGACCCTATTCATTGAATTTTGTTAGGTAGACCTGATTGGCGGATATTTTTTCCCAGCACATGTAATACGGAGTTCCTCTCTAGCAGGCTTGTGAATATGCGATTGGGGGCATCTCTGGTTCTTATTTTACTCATAATTTGCTTCTCGGTGCCGCAGGAAAATATTCAGTTGGATGATAATGTAATCTTATCATCTGAAATTGATGGAGATGTCGCATTTGGTTCAAATTCTGGTTCAATTTTTGATATTGACCCTGCCTCTAGTATTGGAATAAATGTGAACTTCAGTAGTGATTTGGACTTGGAAACGGATGTTCTAATTACGATCAATGGACCCTCTGGTTGGGATATATCTTGGAATTCTCAAAATCATCCCGGAGAAGGGCATGAATATGCCATATCGCCCAATCAGATAGTGTGGGTTCAGTTCTCTATAACTTCCCCTCCGGTCATTGGCGGATACCCACTATCTAACTCACTCCATGATGTCAGTATGTCATTAATTTATGATCAAGGAGGCAGATATGATTGGTATAACTTCTCCATGAGATACGGCTATTTCGAGGGTGTTGAAATCGTCGAAGGAGGAGGGTCCTCTTCAATAGCCCCCGGGGGATCCGTGACACTTGAGACAGTTGTCAGAAACACTGGAAATACCGTCAGGACCCTTGACGTTGAGATTGTTGCTTTGGGAGATGATGGTAGCATTATTTCTAATCCAGGTGGCTACTTCTTTTTGGATAACTGGAGTGCTTCGATCATTGAGAGCTGGAGAATGGTTGATATTTACCCTAACTCAACTGGAATTGTCATGGTTCAGATTTTCTCTCCAGGAGATGTTGAGGGGGCTTTGAATTTTGAAATTCGTATTTCTAGTCCTGCTTCTGTAGGAAGTTTTTCCTCGACGAGTCATATTGTGAATATAGTTCCCAGAATTGGGGGGGAGATATCGTTTTCAGAGGATAATTGTAGTATGGAAGAAACCCTTCCTGGGGCTTTTTGTGAGATGAGTATTATTGTCACAAATACTGGAGATAGTGATTCCATATACAATCTGGAGATTCTGAATATGCCCCAATGGTCATCTATCGAGTACCAAGATGAGTTTTTCTCACTTCGTCCTGGAGAGTCTTCGGAGGAGATTCTAATTTCATGCCATGTCAGAGAGGGCGTTTCTTCTGGATTGTATTCAGAGGTTAGAATTGAGCTGATGATTGATGATTGGTCTCCCGGGCATGTTGATTTCATAATAAATTCTGGAACCTTGTACGCTTGGGAAATGAATATGTCATATTATCTCACTAACTCTAACAACTTAACAGCCACATGGACAATGACTAATCTTGGTAACGGAATTGATGGTTTCGTTGCATCTATCGATTCCAGTGTTGTGACAGAGTTTGGAATCACCGTGACAGATTCCTTTTCCTCAATGGTTACCTCAGAGTCGAGTAGGGCTTTGGAAATTTATCCAGTGAATCAAAATGATTCAGTAGATGTAATTGCATGGATGGAAGTGCCAAATTCGGCCCCTACTGAGACAGTGGCAAACTTAAGCATAGAAATCAGGTCTTTCTTGGATCCGAGTATAGTTTTTATCGATTCAATTCCCGTGATAATCCAAGGTGAAATTCCGCCTGAAAATGATGATTTGATCGTTAATGAGGATTGGATAGTTCCACTCGTAAATACTTGGTTTGAACCTTTAATGATACTTATTGTGGTCATTATAGGGACTTTTGGAGTAGTGCGGGCATTGAGAATTAGTAATTCCAAAGCTGGAGATAATATCATTTCTGAAGAAGAAGACTGGATTCAAAAATTCGATAGAAAAGATGAGTCGATTGGGGGCAAGCTGGAGAGTCCCGAGGTTGACCATGAGAAGTTTGAGAAAGATTTCTTTGGCGACAACGGAAGAACGGAGAGTGAGTCAATTCGTTCGATTGACAAGGATATAGTTTACGAAGCAGGGGAGTTGTTGGATCGGTCCAAGGAGGACTCGGATATTGAAGAGTCATTAAGAATAGCTGAAATACTTGAAGATCAGGATATTCTTCATCCTGATAATATAATCTTGGATATTGATGATAAAGCTCTATTTTCTGAAGAAAATATCAGTGATAATCAAGTCCCTTCTGGGTTTGACTTGGAGATATGAGGGACTACTCAATCGGCGTCGATGAGGCTGGAAGGGGTCCTGTCATTGGCCCATTGATAGTATGTGCCATGTCAATCCCAGCGGAGGATTACCCGATTCTCAAAGAAATGGGCGTCAGAGACTCCAAGATATTGTCCAAGGGAAAGAGAGAGTCTATCTACAAACTAATCATTGAGCAAGCAGTTGAACGTAATTGGGGAATGGCGATTATTGTTTGTGAACCTTCCAGGATAGACAATAATAGATCTAGTTCTAATCTCAATGAGCTTGAAGTGGATTTATTTTCGGAAGCAATAATAAATTCAATTGATAACTATGAGTCGGGAAGTATTTTCTTGGATGCATGTGATGTTGATCAGGAAAGATTTGGTAGTAAAGTGAGGTTAAAATTGGGCTCTGAATGGTCAGAATGGAAGATTTTCTCGGAGCATGCCATGGACTCTTCCAATTCATTAGTTGCCGCTTCCAGCATAGTGGCTAAGGTAACCAGGGATGATGCAATGCAAAAGTTATCGGATGAAATCGGACTAGATCTTGGTTCTGGATATCCCTCCGATCCAAAGACTAGGTCCTCTATGAAGAGGTTGGTTTCTGGAAAAAAACCACACGATTGCCTAAGATGGACATGGTCCACTGTGGAGAGGGCATGGACAGACCTGCATGGAACACCAGTGCCCATTAGGCATGAAAATAATGAGATTTCTTCTCAAACTGATATTCGGCATTGGATAGAGGGCAATCACAAATAGGGATGGCTAACGGCGTAAGTATGTGTCAGATGACGATGAGTGGGAGCCAGAGATAGTCTCTGCTATCCGTAAGTATGCACTACAGAATGCTGTAGAGTATAACGGATCGGGTAAATCTGGAAGTGTCCTTGGAAGGCTACTTTCTGAATTTCCGGAATTGAGGGCTAATGCAAAACAATTGATTCCCCTGATATCAAAGCAGGTCGATGAATCAAATATGTTGGCCAATAAGTTCGGTTTGGAGCATGTAAGAGAAATTCTCGAGATGACTAATCCTGAGGCATTAAACCGTGAAAAACAGAAGAAGAGAATAGGCCTCCCAGACTTGGAAATAGGCGATGATAAAAACGTAATATTGAGATTTGCACCGAATCCCAATGGGCCACTATCCATAGGTCATTCAAGAGGTGTTGTGATTAATTCAGAATTCGCAAAAAAGTATTCTGGAAAGGTAATACTTCGCTTCGATGATACAGATACCAAGGTTAAGCCACCTCTAGAATCGGCCTACTCGATGATTGAAGAAGAATTTGAATGGATTTCCGGTTTAAAGCCTGATTTGGTAATTAGAGCTAGTTCTAGAATGGAAATTTATCTAGAGGCCGCCGAAGGGATGATTTCTAGGGGTATTTGTTATGTCTGTAGGTGTACGGCCTCGGAATTTAAGGAGTTACGAGATTCTAAGGAGGCTTGTGTTTGTAGAGAGAGGGATGTCGGACAAAATATCCTAGATTGGAAGATGATGATAGAGGGGGGAATTGATGAAGGGGGGGCCGTTGTTAGGGTAAAAACTGACCTTAATCTTCCAAATCCTGCACTTAGGGACTGGCCGGCATTAAGAATACAGCATACTGCTCATCCAATAGTAGGGAATAGATACAAGGTCTGGCCGTTATTAGATTTTCAGAGCGCTGTTGAGGATCACCTGCAAGGAGTAACTCATATCGTAAGAGGGAAGGACCTTATGGACAGTACCAGAAAGCAGACTCTACTGTATGGGCTTCTTGACTGGGATTATCCTCAGACTCTCTACTGGGGGAGGGTTAAGTTACTGGACTTTGGAGGATTCTCAACCTCATCAATTAGGAAATCGGTGGAGAACGGCGATTATTCTGGTTGGGATGACCCTCGATTACCAACTGTTGCCGCACTGAGGAGGAGAGGTTTCTCTTCCGAGTCACTAAGAGAGTTCTGGGTGGAATTAGGATTGAGTCAGAAGGATATTTCGATCCCTATGCAGAGTATCGAATCTAAGAATTCAAAGATCATAGATAGATACTCGGAAAGAAGGTCTTTTATTGAGAGTCCGAAGAAGTTGTACATAACTTCTGAGAATGGCGATAAGATAGATAATTTTGGTTCTATTTTCATTAACAGGCATCCAGATTATCCCGAGATGGGAGAAAGAGAATGGGACCTAGGAGATGGTTCGATATTCATCTCTGAAAATGACTATACAGAGGGTTTGATTAGACTAAAAGACTTCGCTGATGTTGAAATCAAAGGAGATATTGCGGTGATAATATCAAGGGAAAAAACTGATGATCTCCCAATAATACATTGGGTTTCTTCTAAAAATTCTACAGAAGCCGTCATGATTGTGGCCAGAGGTAGTGAAATTGATAATGTCGAAGGCATAATGGAGAATATTGATGGAAATCTGGGTCAGACTCTACAGCTTGAGCGAATGGGTTTCGCTAGGATTGAGGGAATTTCAGATAGCGGCAGGATTTCACTGATATGGCTACACGGATAGTCTGATGTATAGACTAAAATGACTAAGTTACGCCCTCAGAAGGGTTGAGTTCAAGATGTTCGACGTGATGTCGACATCATGGGCGCGCACAATAGGGTCGGCCCTGCGTCTATTGTATTGATTTTTTTATTGACTATTCTAGGTCCTGTTGTCAACGTATCAGCACAGCAAGGAAGCTGTTGCTCCGGAGAAGAATTTGAGCTGTTTTTGAAAGGGGATCCTGATTCGGGCATCCTGACGCCCTTCGAATCAGAAACTGATGAAGGAGATTCAAGATTAGTCAATCAAGTTCTGCAACCTATTGAAGTTGGAACATGGGGTGTTGATTGGGGTATTGATGGAGAATATCCAGCTGAAGACTGGGAGTTCAATATCCATTATGAAGTACAGGGAGCAGTCGGGGTCAATATCAACATCACCGTAGAGGTGAGGATAGGGGGTTCATTCTACGAAGGAGGGACTTCTGGAATAGAACCCTACCTTACGGGAGAAGGAGACGTTCAATCTGTCATCAGCGTAGGATCTGGAGATGTACGGGAAGATGATGAGGTAGAGGTTACTCTCGTTGTTCAGTTATTGGGTTTCAATCAACCAGGGGACGATTCGGGAGTTATTTTTCATTGGGGTAGTGATGATAAATCTTCTAGTATATCTGTTAAGCTTCCACTGGTGGAAATTGAAATGAAGGAAGCAAGTGTGAGTGGGAACTTGGTATATTTCCCCATCCTACTATCTTCTGGATTTGATGATAGGATATGGTCGTCCTCATCGGGTACTTTTGAAATCCAGAATATTGCAGTGACCGATAAGCCTGTGGCAACCTTGGTCGAGGGGGGTGTAGAAGTGACATTTGTCTGGAGCTTGCCAGAGGGAGTGGAGAGTGGATCTTTCTTGGCTGAATTCGTCTTGGAGCCACAGAATGGCTTACTTATTAGTGCCAATATGTCTCATTTCATAGAAGCAGGTGAAGACGATGGAGGCGGAGGATCTTGGTATCCTGCTAGTGAGCCCCTTAGGACTGGAGGATCCGGAATACTAGTATCAATAGACGCTGATTGGGATGGAAACGAGGTCGATAAGGACATTTCACTGGAGTTTGACGGTTCGATATCACAGTGGATGAGGTGGGGGCTTGACAATATTGGCAACTCTAGTCTTGGGTCCAGTAGTTGGTGGAGGAATCTAAACTCATACTCGAACTCAGTTCCTGACTCTGATTTCAATAATAAAATGGTGGATAGTTCTGAGCTAGAGGCCCTGACTGGATATCTAAGGGGATCTAATGCTGATTTGAGATCATTTCTTTCTAATGGATTATTCATAGAATCTGAGTCGGTAATTGGTATTGATCCCATCGAACTGGGACCCACTGAAATTTCTATTGATCTAGGTGGGACTAGTGGTTTCAGTTCTGAAACTATAACGATAAAAATCTCTACAACATACTCTGTCATGGAGGGAGATAGGCAACTATTGATTGAGACATTCGCTAAGTCTACTGCTGAAGATTACTGGACGGAGATCTCTGTTGATGCTCGACTGAGGGGATCTATGCTAACCGACATAGGAATTGTTACAGCCAGTGGAGTAGATTACTCCCATAGGAGATGGATTGTGTTAGAAACCTTGTCTGTCGAGGGATCTGATTTGGATTCAGAGGAGGCTTTTAGAGTAGAATTTGTTCCGACTGGAAATGGACTCTTCAGCGTTTTATTGGGCTCTGGAATGATGGTATTGGTTTTGAGCCTATCAATAGGGCTTGGGATGACCATGACCAGAAATAGATCAAGATTCCCCACGATGATTACTGTCACTGCTCTTGGGGCACTATCGTTTGGGATTTATTTCCTTGGCCTCCCGATGCAAATGGTCCTAGGGATTGTTGCCTCCAGTCTTCTACTAGTCCTGCCAATCTCTTTACTATCCCCTAAATTGAGAGGAGGAGGAGGGGGGCATTCTAATGCGCCAAGAGTTAGTTGTCCTTCGTGTGGAACTAGTGTGGCTGTAGAATCAGACGTTAGGCCCCTAAGGATCAGCTGTAGCGGTTGTAACAGCGTGATAAGAATTGAAGAGTGATTATAACCTTCCATCTCTGAGGATTTTGTCTATTATTTCGGATGTAGCTATTTTTGGATCTTTATTTTTCCAGATAGCCGAAGAAGCCCTTATTTGACTAGCCAAGTCTATTTCCCATCCTGGTGCTAGTACGCAGTTCCATACTATCTCTTCTAGCCTGGATGTTGAAGGGTTGCTAGAATCGAGAGCCCCTCTGCAGAGATGGGATATTGATCTGGCCCTTCCTTCCTCTCCCATCGACTCCCATCTATCTGAAATCTCCCTCAAGGAGTTTCCATCTACGAAGTCTAAAGTATCGACGTTTGGATCTGGAACCTCCGTTAATGGAATTACCCTTATGCTACCTTCAATAGTCAGTATTTCCTTTAGTAACACGTAGACCGGATCATAAGTCATATCCATACAAGCATGGATCCAATTTCCAGATAATGCCCATGGCCTTGTTTTCCTAACTAGTTTGCCCGAAGGAGATATCAATTGAGCGATTGAGTGACAAATCGCTACGGTTGTCAATGGCCCTAACTTGTCATCTCCCAAATGTCCCGTCAATGCAGGGGACATTGTTTCACTAATTGATAAGATATTTTTTTCATCGTCCCATGTTACTCCCTTTGCTCCACCGTTGTTCTGAATGATTATCGAGTTTCTCGGAATGTTATCGTCGATTCTTCCTATTCTTCTCCTGTATGGCTTTTTACAATCAATTAATGAAGCCTCTATTGGCGCTATTGAAAGCGCACCTGGAAGATTGGCGTCTGAGAGTAGAGAAATTCTATCGCCTTGAACCGTCAATCGTGATATTGCATTTCTGATTACATCTTCAACGTCAGAAAACAAATCGACTGAGATGAGGTCCCTCATGACTGATCTGAGTGTTTGAAGTACAAATCCTACTATGGGGGCTTATTCTACAATAAGCCTTAGCTGATCTCTCTTGTACTGCCAATCGCCATCTAATTTATTTGCGCCCTTGTAGTAGCTTGCTAAACGGCGTATCTTAGACTCACATAGCTCGAGTTGTCTCCGGTTGTGCTTATCCTTTGGATTGTTAGTAAGGTGGTCTATTAGTCCCTGGGCCCTTCTCATTAGGTTCATCATATCCTCTGGATAATTAGGAGTTATGCCATTTCTAGATAGGATCTGAGAAATTCTCTC
>DAYH01000028.1 GCA_002506825.1 Euryarchaeota archaeon UBA103 | reverse complement strand
CCCATCATGTCCGAGACCGCCGTGGAGTCCTCCCCCATCTCCTTGTTCAGCTCCTCGATGTAGGCAGGCTCCAGGAGGCGGGTCCCGGCCGCCGCGAAGAAGACGCTCACCTCGTGGCCCTCTGAGATGGCCCTAGCGGCGCACGCTACCCCTACGATGGTCTTGATTGTGTCATTTCTCGGCTCTGATACGAACTTCACGAAGTACTTCCGGCTCATGGTCAAGTCAGGGGCTGTTCGGTACTTGATGGATTTGCACGTATGATGACCAACGTTGATGGGCGTCTCCACGAGTCAGTGCCATGGATTTGGAGAGCAGGGCGCTCGGAGTGATCTCCCGGATGCGGGCCATCCCCGGCATCTCCAATCTCCCGGTGGAACAGCTCCCCTCGATCCCCCTGGGCCTGCTCAGGAGGAACGCCACCAGGCTCCATGCTGTCTGCAGGTACAGGAGGGGCGTCAGGAAGAAGGACGGGGTGTCTCCCTCGGATGTCAGGTGCATAGACGTCCACCCCTACGCTCTCACCGAGGAGTGGTCGAGGTACGCCGACTTCCTGCTGTACCACGAGTACCTCCACGCCCTCGGCCTCTCCGACCACGGAAGGGAGTTCAGGGAGAAGGAGTCCCTGTGGCCCGATACCGAGGCCAGGTCGATGGGCGAGAAGTTCGGTGTGCATCTCCGTGAGAGATCCGCCAAGTGGCTATGGGTATGCCCATCCTGCGGGAACAGGCACCCTAGGGCCAGAAGGGGGAACGGCCGTTACAGGTGCAGGGATTGCAAGATAGTGCTCGAGGATCACGAGAACACGTGATCGGACTCACTCCTCCCCCCACCACTCCTCTTCCTCGATATCGAAGGCGGCCGCTTCCTCTTCCGCTGAAATCCTGCCATCTCCGTCCGTGTCCAGGGTCACTGCCTTTCCGAGCTTCTTCCTCCTGTAGGCCGTGAGGGCCGCCATGAGGAATATCACCACGAAAACGAATGCCAACGCCGATCCCTCTGCCTCCATGCGTGAGAGCCCGAACCCCATCAGAATCTGAACGGCTATCTCATACACCACATGCAAAGCTATCCAAAAAAGAAACTCGAAGCAGATGTCCCCCAACAAATCTTCGACAACCATGCCCGGCCGTTTCTATGTGGCACATATAGCGATGATTGCGAATTCGCCCTGATGAAGCTGAAAACAGAGGAGAGGACACTACCAGAAGGCAGGCACATTAATCTGGAATTCCTCGTCCTTCTTACCATGGGAAGGCCACTGTCCGCGTTTGCGACGCTTTCCTCATTAGCCATGATAGTGCCATTCGTACTGCTCTCTG
Organism: Euryarchaeota archaeon UBA103; assembly: GCA_002506825.1. GTDB lineage: Archaea > Thermoplasmatota > Poseidoniia > Poseidoniales > Thalassarchaeaceae > MGIIb-O5. The sequence continues at coordinate 26,846 of DAYH01000028.1, read as the reverse complement.
GATGCACGGGTCTCATCAGTGACGACTCCTCTGGCTTCGATCTCAATGTAGAGCCAGATACGCAGTATGGGATGATCTTGACCTCCTACGAGGATGGAGTGCAGAAGAGCAGTTTAGCCCCAGTAATAATCTTCGACTTCTCCGAGTCTACCAATTACGGGATGGGTTCCTCCTTCGGGATTGTCCCGGGCGATGGGAGAGAACCGATTACGGTGGACTCCGCCGATGGCACGGAGATCGCTGTCGAGTTCGACGTTCACGGCCTCTACAGCGTCACGGCCTTCGGCATCGATCAGGATGGCCACAGGGTCGATCGAGTGATTGAGATAACGATAGAGCAGCACATCGACTGGTATGAGAACGACACTGGGACGCCCGAGGAGTTCGTCTTCGACTCGTCACCCGGTAATCAAGGCCCTATCCCGTCCCACTTCCTGCTGAACTCCACGGTCCAGAACCCCAGTGTCATAGAGTTCGATGGCAGGGAGGTTGATGTCAGGTGGGACGTAGTCAACCAGGAGGGGGTCTGTCAGACGGCAGGTGAGAATATCGGGAACGGAGATACTGGCTTCTGGAAGACACTTCACTTCGGACCGCTATCCATCCATGAGATCCACTTGGTGATAGAGGACGGACAGGACCGGATAGACGTCCACCACAGTCTGGAAATCATATACTCTGAGTCGATTATCGAAGGAGAACACTGAGGCCGATGTATAATGCCTAACATAGACATCAATGGAAATGATTTCCACTACCTGGAGATCGAAGGGGACCTCCCATCCATCCTGATGCTATGCAGCACCGGACTCGACTCAAGGCAGTGGAGGGACATGTTCCCCCTGATAGAGGGGAGAAGGGTCGTGTGTCCGCACTACTTGTGCTATCCCAAGTCCGGGCAATGGAAGGGCGACGGCGACATCGACTCCTGGACGGACTACCTAGCCGCAGAGAGGATACTACTGGGGGAGGAGGGGCAAGTCGACATTCTCGGGCACTCGTATGGAGGCTTCATCGGATTGATGCTAGCTGTCAACCACCCTGGAAAGATAAGGAGGATGGCTTTCCATGAGCCAACCGTGTGGGGGTGCCTGCAGCACACAGAGAGGGAGGATCTCAAGAATGAGTTCGGAGAGGTCGTTGAGACGTTCTTCACCGAGGGATTGGAGCCAGAGGACTTCCTGAGGGACTTCGTAGACTACTGGAACGTTCCAGGCGCTTGGGACTCCATGTTGGATATCCGGAGGGATATGTGGAGGGCACTGCAGCCGAAGATACTCAGTGAGGTCAGGATGCTGTGCTATGACACGACCCCTCCTTCGTTCTATGAGGGAATCACACATCCAATTCTAATCACTCTCAGCCATGAAACACCACCTCACCAGTTCGAGGCCTGCTCCCTACTCTCTAGGGTGCTCCCAGATGTCAGGGTCGAGCATGTTCCTGGTGGGCACATGGGTGTGATTACGAAGTCGTCCGAGGTAATGCCTCACTTGGCTGAGTGGCTCAATGCCTAAGGAATCAGCCGTCCTTCCATGCCGCCCGCCACTTCGATGACCTGACCTGTGACATGGCCAGATACGACGTCAGATGAGAGCATGACGACCACTCTAGCGACGTCTTCAGGGGTCGCGAGCTTCTTGAGAGACATAGTCGCAGTGGCTCTCCCCACCATCTCATCATCAACTCCCTGCTCCAGCTTCTTCGGCGTCACAGTCCACCCCGGCGCGACCGCATTCACCCTCACTCCCACCAGCTCCGAGACGTCGTTCTTGAGAGACATCAGAAGACCAGACGTAATGGCTCCCTTGGCCGCGGCATAGTCGGAGTGCCCAGACTCTCCGTAGATGCCGGCAGTCGACCCCACCATCACCATCGACCCTGCCCTCGCCTTCGAGGCGTGGGACAGGAACGACCTAGCCGTATTTACAGTGACTCCGAGATTTGATGCCATGGTCTCCGACCACCTGCTCGCCTCAATCTCCCAGAGCGGCTTCGAGATGGGGGGATAGCTACCTGCGTTCGCTACGCAAACATCCAACGATCCGAGTTCTGCCACTATGCTTGAGATCAGCTCGTTAGCAGCCACGGGATCTCTAAGATCGGCGCCCATTGCCACCCCTCCAAGCTCCCTAGCCAGGGATATCGCGGATTTCTCCGACTCATGGTAGTGGATGACGACCTTGGCCCCCTCGGAGGAGAACGCCTTGCATATCGACTGGCCTATGCCACCCGCTCCGCCGGTGACAAGCACTACTTTGCCGTCCAACCCCGTTTCCACACACTACGGAGGCGGTCATGATACTTATCTGGTGCTAAAACCGTCCTAGCTATTCGAGATTCTGAGGAACATTCCCCTGGAGTTTGGAATGGTTGGCTTGAATCCCCATCCCTCGTAGAATCCATCCACATCGGCCATGAGATTGATGTATGACATGGGAGTAGCCTCTCGGCGTACATATTCCATCAGCGAATCCATAATCATGGTCCCCCCGCCCCTTCGTTGCCACTTCTCATCAACTGCCATATCGCAGATGTGGAAGACAGTGCCTCCGTCCCCCACTACCCGGCCCATGCCCACGGCCTCTCCCGTTTCGGTTACTCTCAGAATTACGGAGAAGAGCTCCGAACCCAGTCCCTTGGCCGCTCCCTCGATCGTTCTGCCCCTCATTCCAGCCTTCTCCCGGAGACGTAGGTATGTGTCGACATCGGGGACTCCCGCCTCAATCGAAAACAGAGTATCACTTCCTGCCGAATTTCTTCTTTCTCTGCCCACCGGATTTCTGTCTGAATGACTTCCTCTGAGCTCTCTTCTGCCGGTTTCCCTTGGGAGGGGAGACCATCTCCTTGGCTCCTTCCTCCTTGGACTTCTTCATCTGCTCCCGCATGATAACTCCAATCTCCCTCATTATGCCTTCTTTACTGGATTCTCCAGTGGCTTCCATAGCATCACTCGCAGACAGTATCAGCCTACCTTCACGAGCGAACGGCCTGGAGGGATGACTCGCCTCGGGTTGCTTCTTGGTCTTCTTGATACCAGCCTTGTTAGCCGCCCAAGCGACGGCATCTAGTGTGGGCTGTGGGATACTGGCCTCCTTGCCCACTCTCCTGCCGCCAGATCTAGAGAGCCTAGAATCGAAGTAACCGGTCCATACGGTGATTTTGCTGGGGTCTCCGGCCATACTATCGTGCCTCTCTCAAGGGCCGTGTGACTTGAGGGCTTCGTGTACTCAGTCCTCTAGAAGGATTCCTGAGATCACTCCGTGCATACCCGGCCTACTGGTGATCTTCACCTTGCCCATGCTGGTATCCACTATCGATCCCTTGGTAACGATGTTCCTTCTGATGAAGTTCGGATCTGCGTCGTTGGCGATCACGCTGTTGATAGTCGCCTTGACAGTCTTGCCTTCCTTGGGGAGATTTACGTTCACGGTGTTGGCTGAGAGCAACCTAGCAGTGAGGGAGCCTGCGTTCTTCCTGTACATCTTCCTATCGTCCTTTTCACCGATGTAAGCGTACTGAGCCTCACTGGAAACCTCAGTCCTTCGCTTTCCCCTGTAGCGGTTAGGTCGCTTCAAGCGTCCGCCAGAGGGCTTGCGTCGGGAGATGCCGTGCCACTTCGCCATGCGTCCCGCCGACCGACCTCCCTTATTTCAATCGATTGGAGGTCGGAAATCATCTCAATGCCGAGCATTACGTTATTGGAGTAGCGTCCTCAGGCCGACTCATGAGCGAGGCACGGGTCAGGAAGAGGAAGCCCGTCCGACACAAGCAGATGCGTGATGTCGAGAGGCAACTCACTGAGGCCATGGGGCTAGAGGTAGATATGTCGTCGTCCTTCATAGAGCTCGCACACTTCAATGGAAGCGATATTCTTCTCTTAGACAGAAAGATAGTGGCAATGAACATGGAAATACACGACTCAAGTAAATGGGTCCCTACTGTGAGGGGGATTATGCTATGGAAGCCCGAGAGGAGCTGGGCCGCCGTGGATAAGGGCGCCATACCATTCCTGATGAACGGTGCCGATTGCATGGGGGCCGGGATTCACATAGCCGACCCGTCAGTAGAACAGGGCGGGTTCGTTTGGATCAGGGACCAAGAGTCAGGCGCCCCCCTGGTGTCAGGAATAGCTCTGGTAGACGGGGAAGAGATGATGGAGATGACCAAGGGAAAGGCTATTTCCACGATCCATTGGATTGGAGACGAACTCTGGAATGTCGAGTCTTGAACCCCCATCCTTGATGAAGGGGCATGCACACGCAGTCTCATGCGGAACACATCAATCATCCTGGTTCTGCTCCTTCTGATGCCAACTCTCACAGCGGTTGCCGAAGGGGGTGTCAATGAGGCTTCCTCCTTGGAAGGGACTGATATCGCCACCCTACAGATCGACACTCAAGAAGCTCGAGCCAATGTCGCATTCAACATATCGCTGAATCTCTCTGAAGAAGCCGACCAGAACGGCACGATAGTCGAATGGGTCACCCAGATTTGCATTAATTCCGGTGTCTGCTACCCTCCCAATACCCAATCTCTGGAGAGGGATGAATCAGGTGCTTGGATCGGGGAAATCATTCCAGACGACTCGGTCACTTACATCAACTGGAGATTCGTATTGCATTATGAGGACCAATCAGAGGTCTCCATTCCAGAGACTGGCTGGGGATGGAAGGTTTGGTCTTCATGCTGGTATGACAATGGAACTTGGGGAGGCTCAGCATGGAGTGATCTGGGAGATGATTGCAAGCCCGATGAAGATGGACTACCCGGTCCAACTGCTCCTCTAGCGGCCCTCTCTCTCGCCATGGCAGCCTTGATGGCCAGACGCGACTGAGACCCGCTATGTCCAAAGCCGAGGAGGAGCCAGGCTTCATCACTCTCGAGTTCGTAGAGCTCCTCTCTGACGAGATGTCCAGCAGGGCGGATAAGTTCTACGAGATGATGGATAAGAGACGTACTACTAGGCACTTCTCCGATAGGGAGGTACCGAGGAAACTTATCGAGAGAGCCATCCAGACCGCAGGAACCTCCCCCTCGGGGGCCCATCTCCAACCTTGGACATTCGTCGCAGTCTCCAGCCCCGAGATCAAGATGAGTATTAGGGAGGCCGCTGAGAGGGAGGAGACGAAGACCTATTCGGAGAGAATGCCGGAGTCATGGGCAGAGGTCCTCAGGCCTTTGGGCACCGACCATATCAAGGAACATCTCACAGAGGCCCCGTGGGTGGTCATCCTGTTCAGGCAAAGCAAGAGGATAAGGGAGAATGGAGAATGGGCCCCAACCTACTACTCCCAAGAGTCATGCGGGATAGCCGCGGGCCTCTTCATATCGGCAGTTCACAACATGGGCCTCGTCACGCTAACTCATACCCCCTCGCCGATGGGCTTCCTCAGGGATATACTTCAGAGGCCAGATCATGAGCATGCTATGCTGGTCCTACCAGTTGGTTTTCCTGCCGAAAACGCCAGTATACCCAATATATCGCGTAAAACCCTCGAAGAGATATCGGAGTTCTTCGAATGAACTCTGACCCTAAACCATTAAGAGAGACTCTTGAGGCGCCCGGCCCATGACCAAGTGGATTAAGGCAATGACAGACATAGGAATGACACGAATCAGAATGGACGCTATCTGCGCGTATCAATCGGTTCAAGGTGAGGGAGGAGATTCTCAGGCTCTTCTGATATACACATCGGACAATACCCTGTTCGAGATTATCGAGAATATCGATGAATTGGTCGGCATACTCGATTCCACATTCGAGTTACAAAACTAGGTTACGAATCTCCGGAAGGGGCTAGGAATACTAGTGCTATGCCCGAGCCAATGATCAGCAAGCCACCCAACCAATCTGATGCCCCAAGCGTCTCTCCGAACAGTGTGAAGCCATAGAAAGTCGCTACAATCACCGTTAGGTAGGAGAAGGCACTAACCCATGCCGCATTAGCTCTGTGATAGGCCATTGTAATGCCTACCTGGCCTCCTCCAGCGCCTATGCCGATACCGATTAGTGCGGCCAGAGTATTCCACTCTAGGTCAGCTATGTCTGGGAGCGCTTGGAACATGCTCCCAGCTACCGAGAACGCTGCAAACCAGAATACGACAGAGGACGCCGAGTCTGTGTTTCTGAGCTCCCTCACATACATGTATGCCATCGCGGCAAAGAATCCGGATCCCAATGCCAGAAGGGCGTCTGAGTCAATACTTGAGAGGTCAGGAGATACTATCAGTACGATTCCAGCAAACGCAGTAACAACAAGAAGTACTACTATTGGCTCGACCTTCTCTCTGATAACTCTCCCAGATAGAAGTGCTACGAACAGAGGGGCAGTATACTGGAGCGTCACAGCCTGGCCTATTGGGATTCTCCCTAGTGCGGTGAAGTAGAGTATCATTGCAGTCAACCCTACGACGCATCTCAGGAGCATCGTCCGTTTGTCGCTCACCTTCAGCGACAGCCCCCTACTGGAAGCGAAAATAGCAACAGCGAATGCTATGACCGCCGATCTGACCAGTATTATCATCCATACGTCAGCATGGAGGCTGGTCCACTTTACCAGGGCATTCATGGTCCCAAAGCACACACTTCCGAATATCATCCAAAGTACAGCAATTCTAGGTGAGTCAGTCGGAACGACGTAAGGAGAGCCCTCTGTCCTTACCTCGTTCATCGCTTCAGACCCCACCGTCTCTCTAAGGCTGAAACGACGTCTCTGTAATCCTGACCTCCTGCGCTATTCGGCTGATGCAGATGTATTGGTATCCCATGACTGGGTGCCTCGGCTAGCCTGATGTTCCTTCTAATGGCCGGCTCGACGATAAGCCTAGGAAATGCTTCGCGAAGCTCTGAGGCCACCTGATGGTTCAGTGTGGTTGGTGCATGCATGGTCATTAGTACCCCGTCAACCCCTAGTGATGGATTGAGGAGCGCCCTCACCTCTCTTATGGTCCCTGATAGCAGAGCTAGCCCTTCAAGAGCGAAGTACTCGGTCTGCACTGGGACGACTATTCCATCGCTGGCTACCAGTGCGTTTACCGAAACTATCCCCAAAGAAGGAGGCGTATCAATCAGGACAAGGTCGTAGTGAGGTAGCAAGGGAGCCAATGCCTCGTTCAACCTTCGCTCCCTGCCAAGTTGTCTGAGCATCTCCTGCTCAAGGCCAATCAGGGTCTTATCGCCAACAATCATGTGAACGTTATCCACAGCTGTGGCATGTCTCGCGTTTATGGCCGACTCTGGATTAAGGATCAGGTCCCTTGTAGTGGTTCTGACCTTGCTCTTATCCACTCCCAGGCCCGTTGCGCAGTTACCTTGTGAGTCAGCATCCACCACGAGTACCTTGTACCCTCTGAGGCCGAGCTGGGCGGCTACGTTGATGACAGTGGTCGTCTTACCCACTCCTCCCTTCTGGTTGATCACCGTAACTACCCTCCCTCGTCCCTCGGGCGTGGATAGTGACGGAGGTAGCTCCATGGGGCTGGAAGCCTGCTCAGTATCAACTCTCTCTACGGAATCTAGTATCGGAGATCCAACCACCTCCTCGGTCTCAGTAAACTCAACATCCACTATCAGAGGCGCTTCATTCGCGTCTGGAAGCGTGTCCCGCTTATCGTTCACGAGCGCCTACGGCGCTCGTAAGTCCATTCAAGGTGCCGCTGAAAATCAAGTCATTAAATCGATTCTGATATTAGTCAGAGGAGCTCGAAGTCAGGACCCATCCAGCCATTCTTGACGTTTCGGCGTCCATCGCAAATCGCAGTGAGTGATCGACACTGCTCTCATCTGTCCACGATCTCTCTCCAAGCAGTGCCACTCTCCCATCTCCTAATCCTCCTGGAAGGGATGAGATAAGGTCATCCTGGGGGGCGGTCACCAAGTATCCCAGCTCAACATCCGTGAACCAAGTTCCTTGGGATCCTTCTATCAGGATGTTCAGATCCGAGTACCTGAGATCATCAAGGAGCCTTCCTTCTAGTAGCGACATAGTGTAAGTGTCTGGTACTGACTCTCTGTCCCATGATGTAGTTCCTGATCCATACTGACTGTCCTCTATTAGATCGCAAGAGTCTCCTGACTGCCTCATTGTCGTCCAACCCGAGGCATCGTTCTCCGTGACCCAGGACATATTCCACTCGGGGGATCTCGTAGGTTGAGACCAGTATGCCTGCCAAATGTATCCAGTAGATTCCAAGGCATTAGCCACTCCGCTACTGGGATGATTCTCAAGAGTGCATTGGATCGCTTCTTCGAGATTGAAATCCCTGCTATCTGACTCGTCTGGCATTGCTGATATCCACTGCCTCAGGGAGGAGCTACTAGGCTTGTCTTGCCCAGGTCCTGGTCTGCTGTCATAAGTCGAATACCACTCTATGTCTTTGCTTCCCGATGAACTAGTTAGTTCCGACATCGTCATTCTAATCTCTATTTTGCCCTCAGGTAGGGACATCGCCGCTGTTCCAGCGATTAATCCACAGTTGCCCGTCTCTAGACTCTTGTCCAGTCTCAGATCCACAGTCTGTTGGACTGGCCAGGGACTACCGCTCTTTACTAGGAGGTTGAGCCTAGCGTATCCTAGACAGTCTTGGATATCCTGGTTCCACATTTCTACCTCGTATACATGTCCGAAGTCATCCGTCCTCTTTTCTGATCCGACCGTCCACCTCCATTCTGAGTTCCATGTCGGGTCATCAGTCCAGCTGCTCCCTTCTGTCAGAACCATATCACCGAAAACTTCGTGGAGTTCTACTGGCGTAAGGGGAAGTAGAAGCGGAGATATTCCACTTATTCCGGAAAGCTCTTCAAGATCGTAAATTATTGCCTTGGCGGCTGATGTCTGTTGATTGTTATCCGTGAAGTCGACCTGTAAATCGGATCTGATGCCCTTTTTGGACGTAATTTCTACCCATTTCTTTGATGTTATGTCAGCGGTGTTGTCTGGAAGACTCACCCTTCCTCCGCATTCGCCGCTACTAGTGACCCTTCTGAATGTGAGATCCATATCTAGATCGTAATCTAGAGTGTGCTCTGCCGCTAAATTGTCTCTTCCATAGGCATCGGGTGAAGAAACAGCTCCTACGAAAGAGAGGTCTCCAGGATTCTGAAGGTCTGAAAGAGACCCCTTTCTCATTACCGAGGAACCAGAGCCTGATACAATCTCAACAGATATCTCCTCGCAAATTTCGTCCAAGGCGCTTGGCGAGGCCGCATCCCTGACTAGGGAGATCATTTCATCTCCCATTATGCTAATCATTCCGTCATCTATGGTGAAAGTCATCTCATCACCATACTTGAGTTGCCTGGCTTGGAAGGAGGAATCCGCTCCAAGTATGTAGAACGCCCCACCCCCTGCAATCATAACAGCCACTATCACAGCTGAGATAGGTTTCCAGTTTTCGAATAGAGAGTCAAACGAAGGAAGTACAATGACCATCGAAGAACTATCCTGTGCGTTAGCCATAGGGGACGCTGATTGACCCTGCTCGGGAATTTTCCAAGTATCATCATCCTCAGATTCTGTAATATCTGGCTCCTCCATTATATCTGCGACCATAATTTCGTCTTCTTCGGGAGCGGGCACTGGCACACCCTCCCTCCTCCCTCTTTCCAACCACTCACTACCATAGTGAGCCCACTGTTGCAAGGTCCAACCCTCCGGAAGGCCTTCTTCTGGAATCTCAGGGGCACCTTCAGGGAGCTCATCATTCGAAACAACGGCTTCCTTTACCGGGCTTTCCACTACATCGGCCTCTGCAACATCTTCCTTCCCCTCGAATCTGGCCAGCAGGCGATCTACAGCATCTCCCACTTGTCCATCAGTATTCTTTTCCATGACCTTGCCTGGGGCATCGTAATCAATTATCTCAGCATCTCTCGGATCATATTGATCTAGTATCCTCTGGATGAGTTCAGACTTCTTACCAGACACCATAAGGCCTAGCTCACTACACTTCTCTCGAAGTTCATCGACCTTCATCGAAGAGAGCTCATCGTGTGTTGGTGCGTCGCTCCGAGACATCCTTATCGTACTCCAGCCGAATGCCGGGCCTTTCAATTCCTTCGCCATTATGAACACTAATTATATCGCTATGGGCTGTTATTGGATATACCGCAAGACAATATACTCAAGAAGTCCCCTCTGAGCGCGAGAATCATGGAACCGCGCCTAATCATACTGTCCAGGGCACCTAGCCTGTACAGTACGAGGAGGATTTTCGAGGAAGCACAGGCGGCGGGTTGGGACGTACAGATCATAGATCCTGTGAAACTCGATGTCGAAGTAGGTGATAACGGAGTCGAGATATCCTACAAGGGGTGGCCTGTAGATTGTGATGCGGTAATCCCTAGGATTGGCCACTCAATAACCAGGATAGGGGTCCCTGTGGTCAGGGCATTTCAGAGAATGGGAGTAATTGTACTCAACGAAGGTAACGGAATTGAGAGTAGTAGGGACAAGCTCCGTGCGTCTCAAATGATGAATGAAGGAGGCATTCCGATACCGATTACTGCATCTGTCGCTACTTGGCAAGGCACTAGGCGAGCCGTCGCAAGAGTGGGGGGGGCTCCTTGCGTCATCAAGACACACGAGGGAACTCATGGCTCAGGCGTGTTCCTAGCTCATACCGAACAACAGGCCAGACAGCTCGTCTACCAGATGCTAGAGAGGGGGCTCAGACCTCTCGTTCAGGAATACATCAGAGAGTCACATGGCCAGGATATCCGTGCCTTTGTAGTAGGTGGAAAGGTAGTGGCGTCAATGAGGAGGAAGGCCAAGGGCAGTGAATTTAGGTCTAACTTCCACTTGGGAGGAGAGGTCGAGCGTTTGGAAATATCTGAGAGATATGCAGAAATAGCATGCAAGGCCGCTAACATTCTCGGACTCGAGATAGCAGGAGTGGATATGCTCGAGTCAGACAGGGGGCCACTTGTTCTAGAGGTTAACTCGAGCCCGGGTCTAGAGGGAATAGAGGCCGCATCCGGAGTGAATGTGGCAAGCAGGATAGTAGACAACGTAATCAGACTCCACGACTCAAAGGAGCAGAGTCATGAGAAGAAGGAAAATCCAGGCTCAGAAAAAGGCAATCAGGGAGCAACAGGAGAGGTCTGACGGCACCAATAGCAGTCGTGAAACCCCATCTTTACAGATTAGGTCTAGAGAAGCATTCAATACCTCGGTAGCTAGCTTGGGTGCGTCCAAAGGGACAGGGATGCACGACCGCTTGCGGTTGGAGGCGAGAACATGACTTACCGAGAGGGGGATAGAAACGAGCAAATTTTTCTATCGGATTCCGACAGGAAGTCCGCGCTACCGATCAGACTGCAAAGACTCTCAGCACTTCCTTGGTATGACTGCTGGGTCCAGCAACTAAGAATAGAGAAGAAGAGTAAGCATACGATCAGAGCATACACACTCTCCGCTAAAACATTCAGCTTAACCAAACTTCCAGGGGAGGAAGAGAAGTCTTGGGACCTCCTCTCTCAGATGCCTGTCGGTGAATTCCATCAGTTAGCTAACCCTGAGAAGGGGAGGATGGATGCCTGGATGAATACTCTGGGAAGTCTTAGCCCATCTTCTCTAAATGCTAGGATAGCTGCAACTTCCCATCTCCTGAAGTGGCTGGGCCATGGAGTTCCCGACTGGATTCAGAGGCCATCCAAGAGAAAATCACTCCCCAGGACCCTTGGAAGGGCGGAGCTTTCCCGTCTGAGGGAGGCATCTAATAACTCAGAAGACCCCCTTTCCTCACCGATAGTTACTATCCTCCTTGATACCGGTCTGAGGGTTTCCGAACTTTGTGGTCTGGATATAGAAGACATAGACCTAGATGACCTGTCTGCATTGGTTATCGGAGGAAAGGGGGAAAAAGACCGCACGGTCCTATTCACGTCTGCTACAGTGAGGGCTGTAGAATCATGGCTACCAATCAGAAAGTCAAGAGCGAGACTTACGGGTACTGATGACGGAGAGAGGGCACTGCTACTGTCCAGCAGAGGAAGAAGGATGAACCCCCGTTCTGTTCAGAAACTAGTAGACAGGTTAGCAGATGACTCCGATATCCCTCGTTCTAGACTGAGCCCCCACACTCTAAGACATACATTCGCAACCGGATTGCTTGAGAGGGGAGCTGACTTGGTTACTATTCAGAGATTACTAGGACACTCCAGTATAGCGACCACAAGGGTTTACCTGGAAATTGGCGACCAGACTCTCAGGGAAATTTACCACAGAGCTCAGAGAACGCCTCCAATCGCGACCCCCTCGTTTGAAAATGAGCTCTCTGAGATTAGAAATAAGAATGGATATGAAGCAATCACTCAAATCGAGTAAACATCACTTCTTGGCTGGATTCTTCTTGTTAGTACGCTTATCCACTGAATCGGGGCCTTTCCACTCCCTAGCCGCCCCCGCTTCGTTTCCTTGGTGTCCCGGAATCGGACAATACTTGCCGGATCTGCATCTGCTGCAGTTGTCACGAGGAGGATGGTCCACCACCTTCTGAAGACGTCCATACTTCCTGCGAGGCACAAATGTCCTGATATCAGGAGGGACTTAGCAATTACTCGGCCAGTAACCTTGAATCATAGCCCCCTCACCATGAGTCGTGGACCCTGACTCAGGACCAGCAATGAATGCTCGCTCATCTTTGCTATACGCCCAAGTTTTGGATGGAGACCCAAGAATGAAGATAGACGGTGAAGGATATCTCAGAGCAGAGTCATGGCCCGGCAAAGGAAGGGCGGTCTTTCTGGGAGACGTCGCAAAGGCCGTCCTGAGATTCCTAGGTCCGCATGATCCTCCACAGTTCCCATCTGAGCTAGGATATGATGAGCAGAGGTGGGAGCTGATCTCATCATCTGGTGATGTTTCAGTGAAGATAACCAGCGATTCATACTGGGGGTTCGGACTATTCGCCAAATGCTTCTACAATAAGATAGAGATAACTGGTCCCCTCACCGAAAGAGCTCGCTGCATTCATGATGTGGTGGCCTCCCTGGGTAGGAATCCATGGGAGCCATTCTGGCTCAGGAGGTTTGAAAGAGTCACAGGCACCAAATCCAAAGAGCATCAAAGAAATTGGATGGATCTAGTAAGTTGGGCCTCTGATGATATGAAATCACAGATTGGAGAGCTGGAAGCAAGAGTCAATGACCTAGAATCGTCAAATGGCGATCAGGATTCACTGAGTAGGGCCTCACTCGCACTTGAAGAAGCAAGTGCCGCACTGATGGACAGAAACGCACCTGCCGTAGAGAGGGCGTTGGGGCGGGCCAATAGCGCACTGATTGAGGCGGACCCTAGCACAGAGGTCCTATCATCAGAGTATGCCTCGATAGAAATTGAGCGTAATCACGAGGAAGACGATAGTATACCATTCGTCGATCTATCCGAGGAATAGTCCTACAGGCCTATTGTATCGCCTAGCCATGATAGGACATTGTGATTAGCAAGATAAATTGTGATGGAAAACACAAAGCAAGCCACGTAAATCATGGTCTTGGAAATCTGAATTGCATCCTCTGACTCCTCATCGAAGTATCGAATCAAACCAGCGGCTTGCTGGATTCCACTCCCCTTCTTCTCCTTCGCCATTGAACCGCCGGACCTGCCTACAGTATTTCAAGCCCGCTAAGGCTCCAATCAAGGCTCCAGCGTCTCGATTAGAACACATCCGCCATCTAGCTCAACTATCTTAGAAGCCGCACTAACAGCTGTCTCCAAGCCAGCGGTCATCAGAATTTCTCTCCTAGATCCAACTTCACTCTGGAACACTAGTCTGTGACTCAGCATCTCCAGAACCTCATGATCTACAATTTGCCATACCCAATCTTCGCCTTCTATAGTTACCAACGCCTCTACAGGAGACAAAGGCCCCTGATCCAGGCCATTTGTCTGAGCCCTCTCAACCAGCTCAACCAGCTTTCTAGCCGATTTGCCCTGATCCAAACTCACTCGTTCTCCAGCATTTCTAGAAATTCTTCTCCTCAGTGTCCTCATAGCATCCCATCTGCGGCAACGCCGCAATTCGTGAGCTCCTCATCTGATGTTTAACCGTTTACGGAATTTACACTGGAGAACAAACGTTTCAGAAGGCCAGAACCACCAGCCAATCGATACGAGCCATTGATTCGACAACGCCCAGTCGGAGTGTTATGGGAGACTCTCAGAAGCCCTGGTCTGAGCTGGCATCATCAAGCCTCCTCCTCAAGGCCGTTGCCAGCTGGCGGACAGATCCAGAGGAATGGCTCAAGAGCTCATTTGACAGGCTCCCTGAGACAGTAAGAGTCAATCCTCTGAGAAGCGATAGGAAATGGGTTGAGGAGTGGCTCTCAGATTCCGGTGCCAATAGGATTGAGTGGTTCAAAGGTCCTGGAAGTGCTTGGGAGATGCCTTTCACGAGAGGTTCCGCTGAGGGGCAGACTAGAGAGCTACTGAAGGCCTTACACGAGACAGGCAGGGTCACGCGTCAAGAACTAGTCTCCATGATACCCGTCCTAGCAATGGACATAACCCCAGGTGAGACAGTTCTAGATATGTGTGCGTCTCCCGGTTCCAAGACGACCCAAATCGCAGAGTGTCTCGGAGATAGCGGTGTCGTATTCGCCAATGAGATTTCTAATTCTAGAGCCAATACACTGGTGTCAAATATACAGAGGCACTCATCAAGAGCGACCATAGTAATCAATCACGATGGAAGGCATCTTCCCAAGGTCCCATTGAATGGATTCGACAAGATACTCGTAGATGCCCCCTGTACGGGCTCCGCGACAACCAGGAAGAATCCGGAGGTATGGGGCAAGTGGAGTCCTCAAGGGGGAAGGTCACTGCATGATTTGCAGATTAGCCTATTGAGAAAGGCAGTCGGTCTGGCTAAGCCAGGTGGACGTGTTGTATACTCAACTTGTTCCCTTGACCCCATCGAGAACGAGGCAGTGGTGGCTGAGATTATCAGGACTGAGAATAACCTGGAACTTCTTCCAGTATCGGAAATTCTTCCCAATCTACCTGGAAGACATGGATTCTCTTCATGGCCCGATATTGACGACGAGGCTGAATCTTCGACGAATATTTCCCTGGAGCCATCGATGACGTCACCTGTTGAAAATGAGATTTCCGAATCCTTGAAGAGGTGTATGAGAATTTGGCACGATGATGTAGGAGCCGGGGGTTTCTTCATTTCTGTAATACAGAAGTCCAGAGACTTAACCGCGGAGCCTCAGGATTCTAAGTTCTACAAATCTCCCGATGAGGTAAACCCCGACATCAAAAGCTCGCCTCAGCCAATCACTAAAGAAATGAGTAACAGACTTGATGATAGATGGGGTAGTATGCCCGAGAATCTTTGGATGAGGGGAAAAAAGATACTCTGGGCGAATCCGCAGGCTAAGGAGATATGGTCTGGCGAGAGAAAGATAAGAAATGGAAGGATTACTATCCCAGGGGAGAGATGGAGACCACTCAAGGTACTACACTTAGGCAGGGAGGTCGCTAGAGTCAGAAAGGAAAAGCCCGAACGAATAACCGGAAAGGCAGCTTTCGAACTCTCATCCTTCATGAGTAAGGGAATAACAGTAGTGAGCGAAGATACGATCGATTCCTTGCTACAGTCTCAATTACTAGAAATAGGGGAAACAGGAATCTCCGAGGAAATCAGAGGAGGTCATATTCTTGTTTCCGAAACCGAAGGATTGCCTATATGGGTGGGTGGAAAAGTATCAATAATGCTCAACCAGCAAGAAATATTGATCAAGAGAAAACAGAGAGGCTTGGGGATTGGTACTGAAGACTAGTCTGAACAAGCGAACAGTGATTCTTGAAATTATGTCACATATGTTCATTAGCCTGACCCCATCAATAGGATTTCCCGGTGGTTAGATGATAGACGATACAGATCGAAAAATAATCCATGTGCTGCAGAAAGACGGCAGAGCATCTCTAAGGAAGATTTCAGAGGAAGTGGGGGTGGCCTTGGGGACCGTTAGTAACAGGGTAAACAGGATGGAGCATAGTGGGATAATTACCGGATACTCGGTAAGTTTAGATCCTGAAAAGGTAGGATGGAGTTTGAATGTGGTCATAGGCCTGAGAATAGAAAAAGGGAGATTAATAGAGATACAGGAGAAGATTTCCAGAGACTACAGAGTATGTGGTGTTTATGATGTCACAGGGGACTATGACTCCATGATTATTGCTAGAGCTAAGGATAGGGAGGACTTGGATGATCTCATCAAGAACGTCATGTCTGTCGATGGTATCGAGAGGTCTCTCACTCAATTAGTCCTGAATACTGTCAAAGAGACGACCACCGTCGCTCCAGAGTAGCCTAAAATTCACTCATCTCAGAAAGTATGGATGCTACATGAGGGCGTAACGACTCAACAGTCCTCCCTTCTGGCTTCATGGTCTTCATCAACTCCGTTCTTAGGCCCTCATCGATTTTTACATCCAATGACTCAAGACGCTCTCTGATAGATTTCTGGAGTCTCCTCCCAGTTCTGTCCCAGTCCATTAGAACAATTATCGAACCTTGACCATCTACCAAGTTCCTGACTCCATAGGTACTGTGCAGATATGCCACTAACTTTGGAATGGGCCACCCTCTATTCACCTTCTCAACTAGCCCCACGAATCCCAATTCCCTCAGGGTCTTAACATCGTTGATCCCCTCTACCAATACAGGACAGTCGCAACCACCCATTTCCACAGGAGCGTTTCTATGGATAGAAATCTGAATTACTTTCGAGGCCTTTTGAAATCTAGAAACTCTATCATGAGGGCCCGAGCTCTTTTCATTAACCCCGGAGCCATTATGGTTCATCATGGCTCGATAAGGGCGATTTTTCTTTGTAGTTATCCCATTCAGTTGGAACAATTACTCAGGGCTTTCATCCGTATCCCTTATGAGGGGAATTCATACCCGTCGATACGGGTAGTGTCTTGACCATCCAGAGCACTCTTTTTCAGGGCCTTTGGGACTACTACATTGTGATATCAATTTTAGTCTCTGTTTTTACATTCACTTGGTTGTATCATCACTCTTTCTGGTACCGTTCTGAAGACGCTGATGACTACAAGAATCCTGATGAGATTGCAGTGGGTGTATTTCCAAAGCACAACGACGACATGAGACTCGAAGTGGCATGGACTATTGCTCCCTTCATACTCATAGTATGGCTAACATACGTCTCATGGGTTCCACTGGATGCCGTCTGGTCCGAGACTGGAGAGGATGGATACCACGGCGAAGAATGCGAGGAAGGGCAATCCTCCAACAATCAATTAGATCAATACGGAGTAGTTACCTCTGAGTGCTACCATGTTATCGAGATAACCGGTAAGCAGTGGGTCTGGGCGTTCGACTGTCTTGATCTGCCCACCGAGATTTGTGATACTGGAAGTGACAATATAGAGGTTTACGGAACCGTGCCACTACTTTCATTGAAGACTGGCGAAACCTATCTGGCTGACATGAGGTCAGAGGATGTTACTCACGCCCCATGGTTCCTTGGAATGGGGGTCAAGGAAGATGTGCTATATGGGGCTCAGATAGGGCCATCCGAATACAACTGGCCTACAACTCTCTGGCTTCCCATAAGTGATGTCGTAGACGATCAAATCATACTCTGTACCGAATACTGTGGAGATGCACACTCCGTCATGGCAGGAAAACTGGTAGTTCATCAATAGGAGATGACTGAATGAATAGGAAGTCAGCAAGAACTCTACTTGTCCTATCTGCCATCGCAATGGCGATGATAGTTTCACCTGCAGTGGTTTCATACCCAACTGGAATTCAGGGTGTTAAGGACTCCGGGTGTAATTGTCATGGAGCAACTACTAGCTCCGAAGTCATCCCTTCAATCACAGGACTCCCGGATCAGTATAATTACTCTGAGTCTTATGAAATCGTAGTCTCTTTCGTGGGAGGGCCAGCTAGTCCATCCAACGCAAACCAAGGAGGATTCAACCTCTGGGTGAGTGACGGCGAGCTTTCACCATCAGATGCTACTGTCCAATCATACAGTCCCAACGAGGTAAGCCATACAGAAGCAGGAAACGATCAGACAACATGGACCATGACTTGGACGTCGCCCTCTTCTGACAGGAACATAGAATTCATCCTCCATACAAACTCGGTCAATGGAAATGCAGATGGGGCAAATGGAGGAAGCTCTGGTGATATGTGGAACAAACTCACTGCTAAGGTGTCCCCACCAGTCTTAGTTCTGGAAGAAGCCGATCCATTCGTCGTCCTTTCAACCTTGATCGTAGTTTCCGCGATCCTTCTTGCATTCACACTGGCATATGTCTTCTACAGGACAAATCCAGAGTCTTTCACATGGGATTACTTTGCACCTTGGATAGCAGACTGGCTTACTACAACTGACCACAAGAAAGTCGGTACCCTGTACTTCGTAGCCGGATTATTCTTCCTAGGCGTAGGGGGAATCATGGCTATGATGATCAGAATACAGCTGTCAGTACCGGGTAACGATTTCCTTACTCAGGATCAGTATAATCAGTTCTTCACTCTTCACGGTACGACTATGATATTCTTGGCCGCAATGCCTCTAATTAATGGGTTTGCGAATTGGATGGTTCCGCTCCAGATCGGAGCTCCTGATTTGGCTCTACCCAGACTGAATGCAATGTCATTCTGGCTACAACCAGTCGGGGCCCTGCTGATATTCACTGGTGTCTTTTCAGGCTCTGGTGCTGATACTGGATGGACTGGATATGCCCCATATGTAGTCAGTGAGACAGCACACATGGGTACAACTATGTGGGTGGCAGGCCAGATAATGCTGGTGGCCTCCTCCACCTTGACAGGAATAAACTTCCTTACAACAATAGCTGTCATGAGGGCCCCAGGGATGGGGTGGCTACAGATGCCATTATTCACATGGTCAATACTAATTGCCAACCTAATGCTGTTCTTATCAATTCCAGCTTTCGGAATCGGCCTTATTCAGGTGTACCTGGATAGGGTAATTGGTACAGCTTTCTATGATGTTTCAGCAGGAGGAGACCCTCTTCTCTGGAGCCATCTTTTCTGGTACTTCGGACACCCTGAAGTATACGTGGTCATAGTGCCTGCCTTCGGAGTTATTTCAGAGGTCATAGCTACCAGTGCTAGAAGGTCCATTTTTGGATATCGATCAATGGTATATGCAATGGCAGGAATTGGTGTAGTTTCATTCATTGTCTACGGTCATCACATGTTTACCAGTGGCATGAGCCCAACTCTAAGATTCGTGACCATGCTAACCACAATGCTAGTTGCAGTTCCCACCGGAATCAAGATTTTCAACTGGCTCAAGACCATGCACGGAGGCTCTCTTGTATACAGGACACATACGCTCTGGACCCTAGGTTTCCTAGTTACTTTCACCTTAGGGGGAATCTCAGGGATGTTCTTCCCTTCAATCGCTATGGACCTTCATCTCCATGAGTCATACTTCGTAGTTGCTCACTTCCACTATGTTCTCGTTGGTGGAACAGTCTTCGGTTTCTACGCCGCAATCTACTACTGGTTCCCCAAGATGTCCGGTAGGATGCTAGACGAGAAATTAGGAGTTCTGCACTTTCTAATTGGCTTCATCTCATACAATGCTCTATTCTGGCCTATGCACAGGTTGGGAGTATGGGGAATGGCACGAAGACATCATACATACTTCGTCTCTACGGAGGAGGCAATGGGCGCACTACCGATAGAGGCCACTGGTTGGAACATGTTCATATCAGTAGCCGCATTCATATTCTTCTTCTCTAACTTCATTATGGTGGCAAATATGATCAAGACTCTTATCAGGGGCGAAAAGGCTCCTCCTGACCCATGGGGAGGATGGTCTTTCGAGTGGATGACGACATCCCCACCTCCTACTCCAAGCTTCGATCCACATAATCTACCAGTACTCACAGACGCTAATGAGCACATTGCCAATGAGCCGGGAACGATTAGCAAACTATTCAGTAGACTTATGGTAAGCGAGGAAGATACAGAGGAGGTGACCCATTGAGCGTTCATGATGACCACCATCCAAGTGCGTGGGGGCCTCACGATTGGAGTCATGGTGCACCTCACAACTCTTGGTCGCCTGTGATCATGAGCGTTGGAATCGGAATTTTCCTCTTCTCTGTAGCTGGAGTCTACAGGTGGGGAGAAATGGTAGATGCAAGCTCGATAGCAATAGTCTTCGCAGGTCTTGCGATAATTATGTTCGGCCTAGCAATATTCTGGCGCCAAGACATCTCATTCGATGGTGCCTACGAGCCCAAGGCGACTGGAACTCCATTTAGGGGCATAGACATCAGGAAGGTATCAGTATGGATATTCCTAATGTCTGAGATGATGGTCTTCACCTCACTGTTCAGTACTTACATGAGATACAGATTCGGTATTGAGTCTTGCGAGTCAGTTTTCGAGTCAGGACAGTGGGTCGAGGGAACATCAGTCACCTGCTTCGAGCCGGCAGGACATCTCATTTCTTCATCGTGGTTCCACATAGCACCCGGTGCGATAAACACCTTCGCCCTCATAGTTTCCTCATTCACCGTGGTTCAGGCATTGAGGTATGCTAAGAAGGTAGATTTGGATCATAAGGTAAGAACGAAGCTAGTCACTAGGTATTTGGGAGCTACAACAGTACTAGCGATACTCTTCCTGACTCTAAAGATGATTGAGTGGTTCATGGGATTCCCGCTTCCAGAATTCCTTGCAGAGTACAATCACGGAGATACCACAATCAAATCTCTGTATGCCGAAGGATACCTGATCAATGCCGATAGCTATCAGCACCACTACTATGATACTGCATACCTAGCCGATCATGGCCATGGGATATCTCATGATACCGAGCTCTATGCGATGATGGAGTCAGGAACCCACTCTGGAGGACAGATGATGGCTAACATCAGAGTCAGTGCATCCACTTTCTATGTAACAACAGGTACTCATGGGGTCCACGTACTTGGTGGAATAATCGGACTAATGTATATGACATTCAAGGCCAGCAGGGGAGGATATACTCCTGAAAATGCTGTTTCAATAGAGTATTTCGGACTCTACTGGCACTTCGTTGATCTGATATGGGTCATCGTATTCCCGTTCTTCTATCTGTACTGAGGTGATAAATTGGCGCATTATACTATACTTGGAAAAGACCCATACTGGATGAACTTCATTGGTTTGATGGTATTAACCCTGATTGAAGTGGTTGCTGTAGGATTCCATCTCCCAGACGAGAGAATTTTCATATTCAGCAACTATACTCTGATGATACTAACTGTTGTGGCTATTCCGAAATTCATTATGATAGCGCTGATATTCATGCACTTGTATGGAGAAGAGGACTCAGGCATTCTTACAGTTACAGCATTGTTCCCATCATTCTTCATAATCATAATGATCCTATTCATTGGTTTAACTCATCCTGAGGCTACAACCGGCCTTCCAGCATGGTGTAGACCCGGAACCTACTGATGGAAAGGTTTCATGGCCAGTACCTATTCGCATACTCGCTGCAGACGTCGCTTAGCCTGGTATAGCGCCGGATTTGAAATCCGGTGTCCTTGTGACTCGGGAGTTCAAATCTCTCCGTCTGCGCCATCAAATTTATCCATTCTTTACTAAGTTAGGGGGATCTGTTCCACCTCTAACATTCAGGACATTGGTATGAAAGTCAAATTTGACCGGAGTAGTCATTGATATCTCACCATCCAAGCTGATGAATAGAGGAGGATCGTGCCCATGCTCTTCTGTGGGATTACCATCCTTGTCCAAGGCACTAATCTCAAAGCTCCTACAAGATTCCATGGTTATCTTGCCCCACTTCCCCACATGCTTACCTTTCTCCAGAGGTCCCATGACCCTGAGCATCTGACTCTTCGATAGTCCAAAACCTAGGACGATTTTGGAACTGTCCCCAAAAGGATGCATTCCGGGGGCTACCTTGTAACCTCCTCCAAAAGTCTCTGCTTGCATCATAGCGAAAAGTCCGGTTAGATCCACTTTCCTACCGGGCCCGCCATCAACCTTGATCCACGCCATTTGACTCTTCCAGCCAAGTATGGCCTTTATTGCTAGGAATGTATATTTCTTCTGACCACTTATCCATGAGAAGTGTCCCTCATCCTTCATCCTATTGATGGAAGACGTCACACCACCATCGCACTCTAGAAAACACCAGCGTACAAGATTCTCCTTTCTAGAAGGGTTTCCAGTGACAGGATAGTGTTTAGGAGAGGGAATACCAGGGTATTCCGGGGCCCTTAGGCCCTCAACTCTTATTCCCCCTACAGAATAGTCTACTCCCTCTTTCAGTATCGAGATGGCTCCTTCTATATCGTTGAGAGGTACTCCAATTGATCTAGCAAAATCATCACCATTCCCCATTGGAATAACTCCAAGCCTCATTTCAGAACCACGAATTCCGTTAGCAACCTCATGAACAGTTCCATCGCCTCCCACTGCTACCACCAAATCGTAGTCACTTCCTCTCAAATCGCTGGAAATCTCTATGGCATGCCCCTTTCCTGCTGTCATGAACACCTCAAAATCTATTCCAGAGGACTCCAGAGACTCTTCCACTTTGTGAAAATTTCTCCCTAGCTTACCGTCTCTGGCATTTGGATTGACAATACACGCCACTCGTGTCACATGCTAGCGAGTGCTAGCATAGGACTTCAATACTGCCGAAGCAAGATATGATAGCGAAGGTAGTATCGCGTTTGGGCATAAATGGACCAAGATGACCAATTCATGCGTCTCGCGCTTGAGCTAGGATCAAGAGGTGGGCACAAGGTGCTACCCAACCCTAGAGTCGGTTGTATATTAGTGAGGGATGGAGAGGTAATCGCAGAGGGGTGGCATGATCATATTGGAGGTTTACATGCTGAGCAGATGGCCATTGCCGATGCAGAATCCAGAGGGGTGCCTACCCAGGGCTCTACTGCATTTGTCACTCTAGAGCCATGTAATCACTTTGGCCGTACCCCTCCTTGTACTGAGGCTCTTCTGTGGGCCGGAATAGAGAGGGTCGTAATAGGTTCCATGGATCCAAACCCAACTGTTAGGGGAAACGGGGCTGATTCACTAGAGAAGAATGGCGTAAAAGTCAGTACTGGAATACTAGAATCAGAATGTAACCAGCAAATGAGGCCATTCATGCATTGGTGCCAGAATAGAAGGCCATTCGTGACAATCAAGGCCGCTTTGGATTCTAACGGGTTCACTGATCGTGGCATAGATCTGGAGCCAGTACGATTCTCCTCAAAGGAATCTCTCAGGCTCGTTCACGAACTTAGGGCCGAATCGATGGCTATTCTCGTAGGGGTTAACACAGTACTCAGAGACGATCCCTCACTCACCGTAAGAGGGGTCGAAATGGGCCCAAGAAAACAGCCTTTGAGAGTTATTATCGATCCAAGTTGCAAGGTTAACGATAGTCACAGAGTAATATCCGACAGAGAGTCAGAAACTCTCCTTATTCACACCTCAGAACCAGAGTTGCAAAAAGACCATGAACACGTTGAGAGACTAGTGATGGCAGATTCCGATGGTGAAATTCCAATATCTCGTATCCTTGATATGCTGGGAGACAGAGGAATTCAGACTCTGTTGGTGGAAGGGGGAGCCGATACTTGGAACAGATTCATTGAATCCGGTTTTGTAGACATGGCGCATATATGCAGATCCCAAATCGAACTAGAGGGGGCAAGGGGGGCTTTCGATGAAGGCTCCCTCAAAGAATGTGGACTCACTAAGATACAGACATTCACTTCTGGAGGAGACGATATCACTCGCTGGGGCAAGTAGTGGTGGGCGATACAGGATTCGAACCCGTGTCCTAGCGTCCGAAGCGCCAGATGATATCCAGACTACACCAATCGCCCAACCATAGACGATAGCTCTTCCATTTTCAATCCGCCGGATGACAGACCACAATTACCCTTACTAGGCTCTTGTGAACCCTAACAGGACAGAAAAGATGAACATTCCATCCTATGTCTCCTATTTTTCCCAATAATTCTGACCACTTCCTCCCCATAACTATTGAATCATCAGCGCTTTCTGATGTTAATGAATCAGGTCCAGATGGAAGCATAGTGGAAACCACTCCTCGCCCATCTATTTTTTTCGCCTCTCTCAGAACGCTGAGAAAAATCTCTAATGAATCGTCAGATTTCCAAGAACTCCTCCCATAAGGTGGATCGAAGACAAATGAGCAATCCTGCCTTTCTCCCCATAATTTAGAGAGCTCAGATGCATCCCATTTCTTCACTATACCATCCTTCTCAAGCCATCTTAGATTTTCTCTAGTGCCCTCGACCATTCTAGAGTCCAAGTCACTAGCTAGAACCTCGATATCCTGTAATGCGGCCTCTATTGCTATTCCTCCCGTTCCACAGAACGGATCCACTACTGTCCCGATTTCTCTTCCCGGGATATTCGACAATGATATCAGAAGTCTGGCTTGTCTGGGCTCCAGTGATACTGGCTTGAAGTAAGGCCTCTCTGTTGGAGATCTACCTGAGAAATCTTCCTTGGACCAGTCCCTTACGCTCAATCCCCATACGACCATTATATCTCTAAAAACGAAAGGCTCTGGATGGGAATCTCCCTTGTTAGAGCCAGCAATAATTATGGTAATTTCATTAGATGGTGATTCTAAATTGACCTCTCTCCCACTAGAGGAAACAACTCTTCCTACGACCTCTTCAAACCTCCTACTACTAATCGAATTTGGAAGCTCACCTATCTTCCTAGTTCGAACAGCAAAATCTCCCTCGCCAATGTTCTGAATGCCCCAATCCCCAATCTTCTTACAGAGTAGATCCTGCAATTCCGAAGAATCTGGAAATCTAGAATGCCCCCCGAGAAGTAGTACTTCGTCCAGAAGTGCCGACCCGGATAATTTCGAGATATCTTCATCTCCTGCATCACAAGTAACGATACGAGGATGTAAGGTACTGACATCTCCCAGTAAAGCACTCATTTCCTCTCTGAAGAGCCAAGAATGCCAGCCCATTCCAACCAACGCGAGACTCAACATGCTCCCCTCCAGTCGATGACTAGAACTTCAACCCTAAATGCCTTGACATGCCCCCGAGAGCGAGGATGGTGGGAAATGGGCTGTAATCTCAAAGACTTGGCTCCTGCTAAGCCCATCGAAATAAGCGATTTATCGGGACAGAGGGTGGCGATAGACGTCTTCTTGAATGCGTATCAGTTCATCACTTCAATGACAGGAGAGGACGGTAAGCCACTATCCTATAATGACAAGCCAGTCTCTCACCTCATGGGCTTCTTAGACAGAGCATCAATTCTTGTTTCAGAGGGAATAGATCCTATCTTCGTATTTGACGGTAAACCACATGATCTCAAGCGAGCTACTCTGAATGATAGGAAAACAAGGAAAATTGATGCTAAGAGTAAGTGGGAGAATGCAATAACGGAGGGAGACATTTCCGCAGCGAAGAAGTTAGGTCCACAAACAGCGGAATATACACCTGAAATGGTTGAAGAGACAAAACGACTCTTCGATTGTATGGGACTGGTATGGATTGATGCGCCTATGGAAGCCGAAGGAGCGGCAGCGGTAATGTGCAAGAGGGGAATTGTTGGGGCAGTCGCTAGTCAGGATTGGGATACCCTTGTGTACGGGTCTCCCTTTATGATAAGAAATCTCACTGCTCACGGGACGAAGAAGTTTGGTAGGGTAATGCAGGCTGAGATGATATCTCTTGATGAGATGTTAGAAGGCCTAGGAATATCTCACAGCCAACTGGTCGATTTGGCAATAATGATTGGAACCGACTTCCATCCAGGGATTAAGGGAATTGGTCCAAAAACAGGTTTGAAGCTAATCAAGGAGCATGGCAATATGGAAGAAGTCTCTCTTGTAAAGGGGTTTGAGCTACCAGATAACCTGGAACAGATAAGGTCACTCTTTCTGAATCATCCAACCGGTGATGACCCCGTGCCTCAGTCTAGGCCCGCAATCGAGGAAGATATGATCCAGTTCCTCCAAATTGAGAGGGGCTTTGGAGATGGAAGGATGAAGAGGGCCTTGGATAGACTAAGCTCTGTGGGAAAATTAAGATCAAAGAGTAGGCCAACACTGTTTGACTTCTGATCTGTTGCGTCCACCCCGGGGACTGAACGCCCCCGGGATGTCCTGTCTCCAATGGCGTTAGCCATCGGGCCGAACAAAAAGAGTCAGCTAAGTTAAGTCGCTGTTCTCTAGATCGTCAGGAATTCCGTCGCCATCGTCATCATCATCTAGATGATCTGGGATGCCGTCGTTATCGTGGTCAAATTGACCAGTCATGTCCCAACCGTCGTTCTGTTCGAACCAGTCAGATAGACCGTCGTTGTCGTCGTCGTTGTCGAAGACGTCTGTAAGGCCGTCATTGTCATGATCGTACCTCCAGACCCCTACGACGCCGTCGGCTTCATCGACATCTAGGATGTCATCGTTATCATCGTCAGTGTCTACACCATCATCCATCCCGTCATTATCGTGATCTCGCGAGTAATCCTCGCCGTTCGGTCCAATGTCGTTCCAGTTGTCAATGCCGTCGTTGTCGATGTCGAAGTCCAAGTTGTCACTTATGCCGTCGTTGTCGTGATCGTAGATGTCAGTGTTGGGGTTTCCATCGTCGACCTCATCTTGGTCGGCAATTCCATCACCATCATCATCATCGTCTTCAGCGTCGTCGATACCGTCGTTATCGTGGTCTTCCGGACTTGCGTCTTGGGAATCTGGGATGCCATCATTGTCATCGTCATTATCCAAGTCGTCTGGAATTCCGTCTCCGTCGTTGTCGTTCTCTCCGTTCTGG
>DAYH01000020.1:7595-8056 GCA_002506825.1 Euryarchaeota archaeon UBA103 | reverse complement strand
ATAGATTCAGCCAACGAGATAGGCGTCTCCAGCGTGGTTCAACCAGGCGGTTCAGTAAGGGATCAAGAGTCGATAGATGCCGCCAACGAGCATGGCATCTCAATGCTTTTCACAGGAACCAGACTATTCCTACATTAGAGTCGAATCGTATTGCCATTAATGGCCTCCATAACATGCTCAAGTTATCGAAATAGAGTGCATCGAAAAAATGAACCTCTTATTTGCAAAACTGCGATACTGTCTATTCCCGCTTCGAGGTAGATATGAATCTAAACGGACTAGCCAGAGTAGGAACCCCACCGTAGTCTTTCACATTCTCCCTGAAATGGGATTGGGGGTCATCGAGGGCCTCTGATACCGTATTGACAGAAGCACATGGAACTCCAGTAAGGCGCTCTTCCAAATCAGCCCTTGTGAGTTTCCTTATCGAATCATGCACCATACTTTCAACCAGCTCCCTG
>DAYH01000020.1:0-7226 GCA_002506825.1 Euryarchaeota archaeon UBA103 | reverse complement strand
GGCTTCCACCAGCCTTTCCCATTGCCCACTAGTCCCGACACCTATTGCAAACCAGCCATCACTGACCTGAAAGGCCCTGTAAGGAACAAGATTAGGGTGACTACTACCCATCCGCCCAGGCTCCATACCTGCTAGCGCATTGTGTCCTTGATTAACGAGTGAAGCCATAGCAGTGTCCCATAGCGAGATATCTATCCTAGCTCCCAGACCAGTTCTCTCTCGTTGAAGGAGGCATGCCAATATTGAGCTGACTGCATTCATCCCAGTCATCACATCTATCCATGCCACACCTACTTTGGCTGGCCCGCCTTCCTCCTCACCTGTCACTGACATAATTCCGCTCCTGGCTTGCATGGTCAGGTCGAAAGCAGGCTCGTCCCTCCGTGGTCCTGTTTGTCCGTACCCCGATATGCTACACACAATCAGATCGGATCTTACGGGACCGAGAAGTCTGTCGAACGTACCGGGCCTGAAATTCTCAATTATCACATCCGCCACGCTAATCAATTCCAGGACTCTCTCCCTCTCCTCCTTGATATTTGCAAACACTATTTCCTTTCCCCGATTACACGACAGGAAGTATGAGGACACCTCCTTGCCATCGAACCCTGTCTGGAAGGGAGGGCCCCAGGTTCTGGAGTCATCTCCCCAAGGAGCCTCCACCTTCGTAACTTCAGCCCCCATGTCGGACAATGTCTGGGCGGCGTGGGGACCTGCGAGTATCCTAGACAAATCTAGGACCCTCACTCCCTCTAGTGGCAGTTGCATGACTCTCGCTGAGGACCAGACCAATTGAAATTATTCTTAGTTGGTGCTAAGGAGGAACTACTCACGATTAGATTGGCGTCCTGATTCCCATTGCCCTAGCAACACACCATCCCGACCAGCCTTCGAAGACACCGAAGGAACCACCAGCAAGAAGGCCAGCCGATGCATACCAGAGATATGGGAGCTCCACAACATCGAAGTACGCTACACTAGCGATACTTAGGCCGCCAATTATGGATGCCAATCCCCCGAACAAACGCACAGCCTTTCCCCGGGCGTCGATATTACACTCCATTACCATGTTCCCAACCAGTGATGTGAGGTAATAAACGCGTGTTTTACTGAAATCACGTCTAATTTCTTGTCGGCACTCTGAAACCAACGTACCAAATCCCAATTAAACCAACGACAATCACCGTAACTGCTCCGAACCCAGGATCAGCCCCATCCCACGAAGAAGGATCCCCGAGAGAACCGGTCCCTCTGGTCGATACCGCCCAAACGAAGTATGCAGATATGGCACTCATTATCCCAATCAGTGAGACGACCCCATACTTGGCATGCTTGGGAATTGTCTTCCCAGTTGCGTAGTACTCGAAAATAGCAGGTCCGAAGTAGTCGTTTGTAAGGGTCCATCGGAAAAGCCTCTCGCTTGATATCGAGAAGAAGTAAGCCGCGGGAACCGCCCAAGATACCGTGGGCCATCCAGGAATCCATATTCCGATTATGGCAAACACAACGAAGAGACTTCCCAGTATGGTGTATAATCTGCTTTTCGATGGGCTGCTGGAGATGGAGTATTCCTCCACAATTTCCTCCACAGTCTCGAGTCTTTCCATACTCTCCCCGTGTGTCTCCTAGAGGCCGTTGCTTTAAGTTAAGACGCCTAGATATCTCTCATGGACCAAGCAATGAGTAACATGAAATCCAGAGTCGCCTTCAGAACAGCGTGAGCGGCGAATACGTCCTTCCTAGGAAAGCCACTCCAGACTCGCCCCTCCGCCTAGCAGTGATGATATCAGGAGGGGGCTCAGGCCTTCAAGCTCTATTGAAGCATCAAGAGGGAGGAACCAGATTACACGCCACAACACTGGTGATAGCCGACTCAGAGTCGGCAGGGGGTTTGAGCCACGCCAGGGATTACGGAGTGGATTTTGTCGCTATTCCCCTGCCTAAAGATCTCAAGGGCGACGAAAGGAGAAGTGCTCATGAAGAACAGATCATGAATATCATCGACTCCAAGGATATTGAGCTAGTAGTTCTCAGTGGATACATGAGAATACTCACTAGCTCTTTTGTGTCGCGTTGGAAGGGTAGACTAGTCAATATACACCCCTCGCTACTCCCAGATTTTCCCGGTGCCCATGCTCAGAAAGACGCCTTGGAAGCGGGAGTCAGAGTATCGGGGTGCACTGTACATTTCGTGGACGAGGGCGTGGATTCCGGACCTATCATCGAACAGAGGGAGGTCCCAGTCCTTGACTCTGACACCGTCAAAACACTCAGCGAGAGAATCAAGGAAGCCGAGCACGAACTATATCCCAAGGTACTGGATGACATATCCTCAGGAAGGGTATCACCATAGATCACTGGGTTGGTTTACGTTCCTGACGACACGTTCATCCGCCTCTACTAGGACATGGCTCATTTCAATGAACTGCTCTCTCAGTGGCCTCCTACTATCTCCTACCAATTGAGCTACTTCTGGCCTAACCAGAGCGAGCAACGGGTGTGTTCTACCCGAGCAAACAGGCATAGCGATCTTACAATCCTCAATCATATTCTCGAGCTCCACAAGAAGTCCCATTTCGAGCCAAGGAACATCAACAGGCGATATCTGCAGAGGGTCATTGCAGAAAGGGTCTAACAACGCTTCCAGTATGGCCTCTATGGGTCCCGAATGGGGATTCGAATCTATCACCCACTCAATCTGCAGGGAGGAGTCTAGTGTCCTACCGTACGCCTCCATGTGCTCAGGAGACGCAACAGAAATTCTGATTGGCTCCAGCCCGGCCTCTGCGAGAGTCATAGCAACTCTCTGGATACATGTTACCCCATCCACCTCCAACAGGCACTTGTCACTGCCCATCCTAGATGACTTCCCTCCGGCCAGTATAAGCGAACGCAAGCCTTCACCTCAGCTCGTCCAATCTACTTAGGGCGTACTGGATTTCATCCATCAGATCCAGAGCCCTACTCATGAAGATAGATCTCTCTTTCCTCCCTTCTGACTCCTCCAACCAAACCATCAGCTGTCGTATGTCTCTGGAGTCTCTCATGATGGTCCACTCCAATACGCTCTCTGCTATCGGATCTTCCGAGGGCAGCAGACGTCCAGACACAGTCACCTGTGGGGGCACTCACACATATCCGCTTCGTAGATCAGGCCCAAAAACGCCGACTTTCATGACCTATCTAACATGTTTCACAATGAAAATCCATCAGGAGCGTTCATGAAGGTAGAGGCCTCCGCTGTAATCAAGCTTAGGCCTACTCGAGGGTGCCACGCACCCATCACTGCCGATTTTCGGCTACTGGAACGAGGCCCCGAAAGTGGGCCCGATAGCGAAAGGAGAAATGAAAATATGTCACAAGAAGGAAAGTATGTCATACACGCTTCCATCCGTACGGATGGAAACGTCCAGAGAAAGGACGTGGTCGGCGCAATTTTCGGGCAGACCGAGGGTCTGTTGGGAGAAGCGCTCCAACTAAGAAAGCTACAGAGAACAGGTCGAATAGGACATGTGGATGTGGTTCTTCATCAGAACAAGGGGAAGGTGCAAGGAGAGATTCTTGTTTCTTCATCACTAGACCAAGTCAGCACAGCCGTTATAGGCGCAGCTCTGGAAACGATAGATAGGATTGGTCCATGTAAGGCGGTAATCAAGGTCAAGATGATTGAGAACCAGCAGTCTTCCAAGAGGGATCATGTAATTGAGAGAGGGAAGCAGCTTCTGCTGAAAATGGTAAACTCTGGGGTAGACGACTCAAAGAACATCCTCGAAGAGGTCAGAGCAGTTCTGACGTTGGACAAGGAGACTGAGTATCACGGTATGACCGCCGGCCCAAATGTCACCGAGTCAGAAGCCATCATAATTGTCGAAGGTAGGAATGATGTCAGGAATCTTCTAAAGTTCGGAATCAAGAACGCAATCGCAACAATGGGATCTGGAATCAAGCCCGAGCTTGTCGAGCTCGCCAAGAGCAAGAAAGGGGTTACAGCATTCATAGACGGCGACCGAGGCGGAAAGCTTCTCCTTATGGAGATAAACGGCCAACTAGGAAAGGCCCTGACCCATGTAGCCATGGCACCACAAAGCAGGGAGGTTGAACACCTCGAAGGAAAGGTTGTCACGAAGTATCTACAACAGAAAGAGGTCGCAACTAAGGCAGTTCCTAGGATACAGTCAGAGCTGAATAAGGAGGATGACAAGTCTGTCGGAAGAGGCAGTGAGTCGTTAGTTGCTCCTGACCACGTAAAGGGCTGGGCATCCCACCTTGAGGGACTGAAGAAGAACAACGCAGTCATTATCCTGGAGGATGGGTCTGGAACCGATCCAATTGGTGCTAGGGCCCTTGCATCCGCAATGGCCGATACCGAGGGGGCGACAGGACTCGTCTTCGCAGGGAAGGTCAATGACAGGATTTTCGAATTAGCATCAGGAGCAGGTATTGAGAATGTTCTCGGTACCTCCGTCGGTGGCGTAACCCGGAAGGGGAACGTCCAGGCCTACTCATCTGAAGACCTCTGAGGAGTATTTCTGGCGGGACGTAGTCCCGCTTGGAACCTACGCCTGAGTAACCACATTAGCAGAAGGCATCAAAAGTCCAGTAGGTCCGCTCTAACTGATGGATCAGACCACCGCCGGCATCCTGGCCCTCTATGGGATTCTGGGAGTAACGGTCCTCGCTCTTTGGCTGAGACATAGATCCGTTCTAAGTCAGAGAGACAGAATGATGAATAGAATGGGTGATCTTCAGACTAATTTATCTGACACTACCCAGAGACTAGACCTGCTTTCCAGGGGGGTGGATACGATTCTCGGGGAGACGCCCGAGGTCCGTAATCTACTCGGTGTTCACCGTAAGCTAGAGAGTGCTGAGAACTTACTTTTCGATCAAGGAGTAGCGGTTAGCTCAAGCGAGTCATGCGCAATAGCCTCCCATGCCGCTAAGGCAATCATCGAGAAGCACAGTAGCGAATCCAGTGGCAATGCCTCAATACTGCCTGGGTTACTCCCTCTTGTTGTCAGGCTAGACGCCATCCTCACAGAGGCAGAGATGAGGGCAGAGGACTTGGAGCTCAATGGAGGGGAGCATAGAATCCTAGGTGAGCTCTTGCATGCATCCGAAAGAACCGCAAGAGCGGCAGACTGTTACAGAATGGCGAACCAAATGGATCCAGAGGACTCTGCATCACTGAGATCATTGGCTAGAATCCAGAGAGAATCAGGAGACTTGGATACTCTGGATAGAACCCTTGAGAGGCTATTGATCACTTCCCCCGATGATTTGGAGGCTCTCGCCGAGCAAGCAGCGATCCTTGTCGGTTCCGATGACGATAGGTATGATAGGAATAAGACCAGGCTAATCGCCTTGGGCCAGCCACTTGAAGAGACAGAGAGCTCAGCCAAGCTATCAGAAATCGCATTGAGGGCCAAGGAATCGAGGATCTCTGGAGACATGTCTGCCTTGGATCCGATAGACTCTCCTCTACTGGTAGAGAGAGCGGCGAAGCTAATTCTGCTCGGCGAGGCGGGTGCGGCACACGAGGCAATTACGAAAGCCATAGAGATGGATGAGGATAATGGTCCCGCTTGGCTTCTACATGGACGTATTCTAGCGGCAGGAGATGGGAATTCAAATGAAGCTATTCGTAGCATTAGGAGGGCAACAGCGCTCGGGGAATACGGAGTGATAATGGAGTCCGAGATTCTTGAGAACGATGAAAGGCTCGATGCGGCAAGAGCAGTATTAGAAGAACACCTGGAAACGTCTCCGGAGGACGCTGAGGCCAGAGCCAGACTAAGCCTGGTCCTGATGAAAGCAGGCTCGATTGACTGGGCAAAAGAGACACTCAACGACGCACCTCCAGTGTGTTGGGAGAGTAGCCACATGCACGTCATGGAAGGAAGGTTGCACCTGTATGATACGGAGCAATACAGAGATGAATATGGGAACCATGATCCAATACTTCTGATAGACGCACTGATTTCGTTTGACGCGGCGATAGATCATGATAGAGAAAACGGCCTCGCTTGGCTTGGCAGATCCAGGGCCCTGAGATTCCAGGGCTCTCTTAACGAGGCAGAAGTTGCCCTGGTTAGAGCTAGGAGATTGATCCCAGACCATACCTCAATTCCTTTGGAAGAGGCGAATCTTTGCATAGCAATGGGAAAACTCGACCAAGCGAATACCCATATCGCTGAAGTCGCGACACACCTCCATGGTCACCCAATAGTCCCGTTCGTCAGGGGACTCATAGCTGCCAGACAGGGAAGGATGACCGAGTCACAGACTCTTTTCACCAAGGTTCTCGCTATAGACCCCAATCATGTCAGGGCGAGACTGAACAGATGCTCAGCTTCCTTGCTCAAGGGAGACTTGGATTTAGCACTGGATGATTCCAACTATCTAATTTCAATTTCACCAACCTTGCTAATTGCCAGACAGAGGAGAGCAGAAGTACTCATGAATCTGGCTGACTGGCGAGAGGCCGAGGCAGAACTAAGGAGAATTCTAGATAGGAGGGACGAGCATGTCATGGCCCTAGTTCACCTAGGGACATGCCTGATTGCTATGGATAAGGCCGAACAAGCTGAGAGGCCGTTAAACTCCGCTCTACGGATAGACCCCTCAAACTCAGATGCATGGTATCAAAGAGGACTCCTGTATCTGGATTTCGGCAGGGGGCAGGAGGCACTCTCTGACTTCGAAAGCGCTGCTAGGAATGATCTGAAGCACATAGATGCGAGATTGATGATAGCGGCGATTCTCCATGAGAGAGGGGATACAAAGAACGCCGCTAACGCCTGGAGAAAGGTCCTAGACGTCGATCCACAACACAAACTGGCCAGAAGGAGACTAGAGGAGTGCAAGGGCGGGCCTACAGGATCTGCTAAGATCTTGCAGCCGGAGGATTGAACCACCTCCTTCCATGCCGAGACACATGGCCAACTCCATAGAGCCCGGTAGCAACGCTCCAAACTTCGAACTCCCGAACGCCAATGGGGGCTCTGGACAGACAATGGTTACGATGTCCGATGCTATCGGTGTTAACGGCGGGGTCATTATGTTCACCTGCAACCACTGTCCGTATGTGGTAGGCTCCGAACCAAGGATTGAGCAGATTGCACAGAAGGCAAGAGAAAACGGAATGGGCTTCATAGGAATAAACTCAAATGATCCTGTGAAATACGAATCAGACTCATGGGACAACATGGTCAAGAGGGCATCAA
>DAYH01000024.1:132389-134226 GCA_002506825.1 Euryarchaeota archaeon UBA103 | reverse complement strand
AGCCCCCATATTCAAAATACCAACAATCGACCTCTCAGCCAGATCTCTCTTGATGCTAGCACAGTTTGGTTTCTTCTGCGTCTTCGCCTTCTGGGGATATGAAGACGCCGAGGTGGCCGCTGACTGGATATGGGTAGTCATGATGTTCGGCGCCGGTCTGGCATTATTCCTCTCAGTACCAAATGCCAGATTGGGCGCCACCTTGGGAATTCCCGTAGTTATGGTAATCATGGGCGTAACTCAGGGCGAACCCGAAATGGCGGTATGGGCCTTCTTCATGCTGATTATGGTCGGGTCACTGGCCTACATTCCCGCTCTCGCTATGGGCGACCCCTCCCTAGGTCTCGATGAAGAAACCAGAGATATGAGGCTGAAAGCCTTGTATACCGTGTTTATGTTGATGATGATGTTCATGTTTTCCGTCGTAATGGGTGCGGCCTTGGATGGTGAGTTCACGGATGACGGCGAAGAGCCTAACATAGTCTACGCAGTAGATTCATCCGAACAGACAATCGCCCAAGCAGGCTTTGCAATGGGAGTAATAGGAATTATCGTTTTCTTGGCCACGGCAGTCCTTGGGGCCCAGATAGGCCCCATGAGGCCATGGCATGGCGGCGCACTACTCTCGGGCGCGGTGTTTGCCGACTCATTTCTTTGGGTCACAGTCGCAGACTCGAGCCCAGTAGAGTTCCTCTTCGCCCTAGCTGCTGGAGGCATATTCACTCTTTCAGCTTGCATAGCATATGGTAGTGACAGACCCTCAGACGAGAGCGAGTAAGCTAACGACTCATCAGAGCGGCCCATGTGGCATCGCCGTAAGCCCTGGCCGCCGCCGCAGGGTCCTCTGACTTGTGAATTCCAGAACCTACTATCACGGCATCCGAGCCTGCAATGATGGCATCAGATGGATGACCATATCGCTGGCCTAATACTCCTTCTTCAGCCGAGAGATTCACACCAGGAGTCCATATCATCCTCCCCTCGCCAACCTTCGCTCTGAGGGACGAAATATCGTCAGGATTACTACCGTTTCCGATATACCCAATCACATGAGGGGACGCAGTCCCCATCTCGATGGTACTGTCAGTGTAGCCTGCTTCGAGGAGATTGCCACGACTAGACATCTGTGCCAACAGAAGGACACCGCCTATCCTCTGTACGCTGTCCCAGGCCGCGGCTATACCATCCACAATGTCAGGCCCACTAATGCTGTGTGAGGTGACGAGATCGGCCCATGATCGAATGTCATACATTCCCCCCATCTGAGTCTCAGTAACTCTTCCTATGTCCGCGAACTTTCTATCCTCGAAGATAAGCAGGCCATGCTTCTTAGCGGCATCCACGACCCGGCCCCACTCACCAATCGTGAAACCCTCAGTCATATCTACGTGAGTCTTCAGACCTGCTATGTGGGGTCCGACCGACTCAACTAGCTCAACCAAGTCATCCACTTTAGAGACATCCGCCGCTAGAATGACCAGAGAGCGCTTGTCACAGGCTACCTCCATGTATCTATGAGATAGGGGGTGCGCACAAGAATGCCATCTCGACCCCCATGCCTCGTCTGGTTGCATCACCTCTCCCTCCGGCTTTAGCAATTCAATCTTGTCTATGGTGCCCCTTCTGAGAGGGCTTCGCCCGATTTCTTCAAAGGTACTCCGTCCTTCCATCGGATGATAGCGTGGCCGACAAACCTCCCCCTCCTCCGAAGAAGGCACCACCGCCCCCTCCTCCGATGAGGGCACCGCCACCACCGAAGAAGGCACCACCGCCCCCTCCTCCGATGAGGGCACCGCCACCACCGAAGAAGGCACCACCGCCACCACCGAAGAAGGCA
>DAYH01000024.1:100864-132262 GCA_002506825.1 Euryarchaeota archaeon UBA103 | reverse complement strand
CCGAAGAAGGCACCACCGCCCCCTCCTCCGATGAGGGCACCGCCACCACCGAAGAAGGCACCACCGCCACCACCGAAGAAGGCACCACCGCCACCACCGAAGAAGGCACCACCGCCAAAGCCGCCAATGACGGAATCTGGTATCAAAGATGCGATAGCAAAGGCGGTGAGTGAGGAGAACTATGAGCTCGCCGCACAGCTCAAGAGCCAGCTGAAGACTCCTGAGAAGGCGCCACCGCCACCACCGAAGAAGGCCCCCCCTCCTAAGGAAAATCCACTACCAAAGCCCGCCGCTCCCTCTAAGGAAGCCCCCCGGCCACCGAAGAAGGCACCTCCTAAAGGTAAGCCGAGGGGTAAGCCGAGGGGTAAGCCGAAGAGCAAGGCGAGGAAGGGAAG
Organism: Euryarchaeota archaeon UBA103; assembly: GCA_002506825.1. Lineage (GTDB taxonomy): Archaea > Thermoplasmatota > Poseidoniia > Poseidoniales > Thalassarchaeaceae > MGIIb-O5. Next base: position 131,867 of record DAYH01000024.1, on the reverse strand, counting down.
GAGAATCAAGATAAACCTCAGACTCAGGCAGTCCAAGATTACTGAAGAAGACGACTCCTACTCCGATCAACTAGGATGGACAGTTTCCAATGAGGACTTCGATGAGCCAGAAGAGCCCATCAATAAGGAGCCCGAGTCAATCACTCATCAGTGCTCCTTTTGCGGGGCAATGATGAGGATTCCAAAGCCTACCAGAGATAGATACACTGTCGTTTGCGCTCATCCAGAGTGCGGGCACGAAGATAAGATAGGATTCTGATTAAGGCCAGAGCCCCGCCACACCCAGGACCCTTCTGGCAGAGGCAATCATGAGAACTACAATGAGAAAAGCTCTGACACGGTTCTGCGGAGCGAACTCCGCACCATATCTACTACCCACAAACCCGCCGATCAACACCGCCACTGCAAAGGGCGCCAAATCTGAGAACTCCACTCCGAAACCCTCTGAAACACTGGATCCGATCAAACCCGTCGCAGAGTTGAGCCACACGAAGACAGACGCCGTGGCGGCCGTCGCCTTGGGTGTTCCCCACTTCTTGAGGATTATCAGGGGTGACAGGAAGATGCCCCCTCCAAGACCGATAACGCCGCTAGCCAGGCCAATACCCCCCCCAATCCCCATTACATCCATTCTGAATCCCGGGACTTCATATTCGTCCGTTTGATCGTGTTCAACCGTCGAATATAGCCTCCAAGCAGCCAGTAGAAGAACGAAAGAGAGCAAAACATCGTAGAGGACACCGTCAACTCTCATGTAGCTTCCAATCAGGACCATGGGTACGCTACTCAGTACGAATGGCACAGTGAGGCCCCAGTCATGATAGCCAGAACTTCTGTAATGGTAGAACGCAATGGATGAAACAACCAGATTCAGACACCAAACGTTCTGCTTCAGCCAAACAGGTTCCATCATACCGAAACCAGTCAGGGATAGGACCACCAGATATCCGGATGCACCCCCATGCCCTATACTCGAATAGAGCACCGCCATTAGCATGAGCCCGAGTAGTATGAGTCCGAACCCGAGGTCATACACACACTTACCACAGTGGAAGAACACTTGAACCCAACCTCGTATGCAGGGTCATGGAGACGGGGGTATCGCTGGACAGGGCCATTCAGATTTCCCTTTCCAACCCACTCAAAAGACAAGTCGAGACCATACCCCTCGACGAAGCCAGAGGAAGGGTTACCTCCGTACCACTTGCCTCCAAGGTCGATGACCCCAGATTCGATAACTCTGCTATGGATGGATTCGCTGTCAGGGCATCCGACTGTCAAAAGGGAGGAACAATCTTACGAATAATTGGAACCAGCAAAGCAGGAGGCGAAAGACCCCCACAAGTAAGGGAGGGGCAAGCCTGTAGGATCATGACCGGAGCTCCTCTTCCGCAGGGTGCAGACGCGATTGTGATGATCGAAGACACGGAGGTAGAAGGCGATAATGTATCGATAAACGGACCGGCTAGAACCGGCTTCATCAGATGGAAGGCAGAGAATCTTTCGGTAGGGCAGGAGACACTACCTTCTGGAGTCCTCTTGACATCGGCCGCCATAGCATTGGCAGGAACAATGGGCCATGGAGAAATTGAGGTGATCACAAGACCAAAGATAGCGATCCTTTCAACTGGCGATGAGCTGGTGCGCCCAGGGCAAGAGCTCTCGTCCGGGCAGATTTACGAATCCAACTCCCACGCCCTCGCCTCATTGGTGGAGTCGATGGGTTGCGAGGCCGTCAGGCACGAGTCGGCCAACGACTCATTGGATGAATTGAGAGAAACGCTGGACTCACTGTCATACTGTGATGCCATCATAACAAGCGGCGGAGTTAGCATGGGGGAATGGGACCTCGTTCGCAAGATCATGGAGGAAGAGGGACATCTCTCCTTCTGGAGGATGAGGCTCAGACCGGGCGGCCCACCACTTTTTGGCACATGGAACGGAACGCCGCTGTTTGGCCTCCCCGGGAACCCAGTCAGCAGCCTCGTAGTCTTCCACGTCCTAGTTGCCTCATGGATATCAAAGTCTCTTGAATATCACGATGAGATGGGGCCGAGCCTTAGTGAGAGGGTGTCAGTAAGACTCGAATCAGATGTTTCGGGCGCCCCTGGGAAGCTATGCCTGCGAAGAATAAGAATTAGATCAGAAGAAGGGGAACTACTGGCGACAACCCATACTCACCAAGGATCGGGGAACATCCACAGCATGGTGGCCCACAATGGCTTGACGTTGCTTCCACCAGACTCAGATGCTAAGGCAGGGGAGATAATCGATGCCCTCTGGTATCGATAAAATATGGTCCAACGATCCAAACAACTCTTTATTCCCTAGAAACAAGTCATGGAACTATGACTGCTTACAATGGAGGGGCCCTGCTTTTCCGTCTGGAGACCGAGGAGTATATTTTCGAGCAGTGGGACCTTTCGGGTCCGATACTAACTGAGACAGACCCCAAGGCAAGAGCCAATTAGAGGTTGTTATCGCAGGTGTTGCCGTTATCATTTGAATTAGTTCCATCAGGACAAGTTTACCATACCAATTAAAGCAACCATCAACACAATCATTGCTATTGTTTTGGTATTTCTCATGAGTTCGCGTGTGACGTATTTTGGATAAACATTCTCAATATTGCAATCCCGAGAATTCCACTTAGAGTGAAGAGAATCATTGACGAGACTCCTTCAGACGATATTGCCACACGGATTATGACAGTTGAGAGCACGAATCCAGTGTTACGGGCGAGATTGCCGAAATCAGTGTAGAACCAGTAGGATATCAGGAGAATCAGAATATCAGCAAGTATGAGGAAAGTGAAGAAGTCGAGGAAGAATATAGCCCTGCTGACCGAGCCCCCTCCCTCTTGTACAGATATTCCCCAGCTCCAGAACGAATAGGCGGCAATCAGTAAGAAGGCAAAGAGCATGATGTTGGCAATACCCCTCTTCATCTCGACAAATGTCGCAACGTCTTCTGTGATTTCATCATCCTTAGTTCCCCCCACGCTCATCCTGTAGTAGGTCAGTGAGGTGTAGAATAGAGCCAAGAAAGCACCACTCTCCACGAGCAAAAACCCCAAGTCATCACTGACCTCCCACCCCGAGGATCCCTCAATCTCTGATAGGCGCTTCAGTATATCCCTAACTACCAGGAGGGTAGCTATCTCGTACTGCTTTCCAACCGAAGAGGAGAAGGAATCAGGAATGGTCCTTATCAGCTGATAAACCTCGTAAACCAACAATATTGAGAATGGAGTATACAGTGAGGAAAGTGGTGAACTAACCAGCTCCACAGCGTCTCCATCGATTGAAATTCTGCCGGTGGTATGCAGTGCCCAGATACCAAAATGAGCTAAGAAACCAAACACCGCCAGGATGATTGTGGCTCTCCTTGCCAACTCCTCTGCGGAGTCCCCCATGGTCAGCTCGAAAGCCTTGAGATTCTTGGAATCCATGATTCGTGGCCCAATTCAACCCTTTTAGAAGTGAATTTATTTTATACATACAAAAAAAGCCAAAGTATCTACTGTTGAAAGATACATCATTTCAATACCCTACCTCCTCTCCTAAGGCCATGCTCCCCTCTTTCAATGTCCTAGGTACAGAGCTTGAAACGTGCTCTGAGTCGCCGATGACTGGATGGTTTCGGGATGGTTGCTGTAACACCGACAGGAATGACAGATCCTTACATACCGTTTGCTGTCAAGTTACTGCTGAGTTTCTGGATTTCGCCAGATCTAGAGGGAATGATCTGATCACTCCTGCTCCACAATACAGATTCCCCGGGCTTGTCCCGGGTGATCGGTGGTGCGTGTGTGCTAGTACATGGAAGAGCGCGGCAGACATAGGAGTAGCCTGTCCGGTCCGTCTAGAGTCCACACATGAGGAAACCCTCCAAGTGGTCTCACTCGATCAGTTGAGAGAGCACGCACTGGTTATGACTGAGTGAGGCGATACTATTACCCGGAGGTTCGCTGAGAATATGCCTTGGGGATATCACTGTATCCCATTTGTAACAGCGCTTCTAGGGCTCTTAATCGGTGACTACTTGGTATCCTCACTAGGCCCCATGGCTAACACCGTCTTCCCGCCAACGACTATGATAATAGGAGGATATGCAGGCCTAGTAATCCTTGGAGAGGTATCTGATAGGATGGTAGATTAGACATCGAATAAGCCTAAGCCGACGAACACTCTATCATATACTCAGGTACTATGCCAAGCTTATGGAAAATATTGACATGATATATGCAGTTCTAGGTACAGTTGCTGTTGCTATGACGGTATTAATAGCCAACAAGAGACTCTCTAAGGGCCAGAAATCCACCGAGAGAGATCCATGGGGGGGAATCGGCAAAGGAGTCCGAACCTCAGATTACTTCTACACTGAAGAATAGATCTTGGAACTCAAACGACTTTAGCAATACATGAATTCAAGGACGTCCTCTCTCACGACCATACGTTAAGCAGGGCTGTCAATGAGTGAAAGGTCGAAAGAAGGCGAGATTGCCGAAGAGTGGATAGAGGTCAAGGGAGCCCGTACCCACAATCTCAGGAACGTAGACGTCAGCCTACCTAGGGGCAAGTTCGTAGTGATTTCAGGAGTCTCTGGATCAGGTAAGTCCAGCCTCGCCTTCGACACCCTCTATGCAGAGGGGCAGAGGAGGTATGTGGAGAGCCTAAGCTCTTACGCACGACAATTCCTAGGACAGATGAAGAAACCCGACTGCGATAGCATAGAGGGACTCTCCCCTGCAATCAGCATTGATCAGAAGCAGGGAAGCCACAACCCGCGCTCCACCGTTGCCACAGTCACTGAAATCATGGATTATCTGCGTCTACTTTGGGCAAGGGTGGGCCTCCCTCACTGCCCTGAATGCGGTCGTGAGGTTACTCGTAGGACGGTTCAGGAGATAGTCGATGACGTACTCTGGAGGTTCGAGGGGCATGCAATAGCCATCTGGAGCCCGGCGGTCAGAAACCGAAAGGGAACACACGCGGATCTCTTCAAAGGCTTCGTCGAACAGGGTTTCTTGGCAGGGAAGATCAACGGTAGAGAGGCGGATTTCGAGAATCCTCCAGATCTTGAAAAGAATCTCAGGCACGATATAGATGTCAGGCTTGACAGACTCCTCCTACATCTTTCGAACAGACAACGCCTAACCGAAGCGATAGAAATCGGACTTCGTCTAGGAGGGGGATCCATTGCGGTGGAGAGTGTAAGCGCACCCAAGCCAGGCTCGGACAACTCAGATGAGCAGAGGTTCAAGACTTCAGAGGGAGAAATCATCCCTTACTCCGAAGAGTTCGCCTGCCCCGAGCACGGTGCATTTCTGCCCGAGATGAGCCCCAGAGTATTTTCATTCAACAACCCACTGGGGGCATGCCCATCCTGCCAAGGCCTCGGCGTCCAGAAGTCATTCTCCCACGATTTGGTAGTTGACAGGAACGCTACAGTAGAGGAAGGGTGCATAAGGCCCTTCAGACGGTCTATGATGTCGGGATGGTACAGGAGTCAGATGATACAGACGTGTCAGCACTACGGAATCCCCACTGACATCCCCTTCCTCGAGCTCGATGAAGATGACCGTGATATTCTAATCAACGGCTCTGGTAGTACTGCGATCAACTTCCAATTCACTTCACAGAAGGGATCCTCATACAGAATGAGCAAACCATGGGAAGGGGTATTCGCCAGACTGAGGCGGACATACACGGACACATCCTCTGATAGAACGAGATCGAGAATTTCGTCCTTCATGACAGACGAGCCTTGCTCGGACTGCAACGGGAGGAAGCTGAACAGGGCGGCCAGCGGAGTCACCGTTGGCACTACAACGCTCCCCGGGATTTCTGCATGCAGTGTACTAGAAGCTCTAGCAACGGTACAGCATTGGAGAATAGGAGGCCTCGATGACACATGGGAGAGGCTTGACAGAGCCCCCCCTCCAGAGGAAGCGATCCAAGCAGAGAGACTAGATGAGAGGTCGATGTACATTGCAACGGAGATAATCAAGGAGATTGAAGCCAGACTAAGATTCCTGGCCCTAGTGGGGTTAGACTACCTGACTCTTGACAGAAGGGCGAATACGCTATCAGGGGGGGAATCCCAGAGAATCAGGCTAGCCACTCAGATAGGCACCAGGCTGACAGGCGTGATGTACGTGCTCGATGAACCCAGCATAGGGCTCCATCCTAGAGACAATGGGAGACTCCTCGAGACTCTCAGAGAGCTGACCGACTTGGGCAATACCCTCATCGTAGTCGAGCACGACGAGGCCACCCTAAGACAGGCCGATTGGATAGTCGACATTGGCCCAGGGGCTGGAAAGGAAGGGGGAGAGATAGTCGTCAGTGGAACCTTTGATGAATTGATGACCAGCGAGAAAAGCATCACTGGAGCATATCTTTCCGGAAAGTCTGAGATACCACTTCCTGATGATAGGGCACAGCCAGAAAAAGACAGGTGGCTCGTAGTCAAAGGCGCCAGGCAGAACAACCTCCAAGACATAGACGTCAAAATCCCACTCGGTTGCATGGTGGCCGTGACAGGGGTCTCAGGATCAGGAAAGTCATCTCTTGTGACCGGGACACTGGCACCTGTACTACAACGTGAGCTACAGGGCACAGACGAGACACCAGGAACGCACGACTCCATGGAGGGGATGGAGATGATCGACAAGGTAATCGTCATCGATCAATCCCCCATCGGCAGAACCCCCCGTTCCAATCCTGCAACATACACAAAGGCCTTTGGCCCTATCAGACAACTATTCGCATCAACCCCTCTGGCCAAAGAGAGGGGATACGAGCCCGGACAGTTCTCCTTCAATGTAAGAGGCGGTCGATGCGAGGCATGTCAGGGGGCTGGATCCTCAAAGCTTGAGATGAACTTCCTCCCAGACGTTTGGGTCACGTGTGACGTGTGCAAGGGAAAGAGGTATACCAGAGAAACACTGGAAGTCGAATGGAAGGGAAAGAACATTCACGACGTCTTGGAGATGAATGTCCAAGAGGCATGCTCCTTTTTCGAGAACCACAGGGGGATATACAGGATAGTATCCACGCTCAATGACGTGGGATTAGGATATATCCGACTCGGTCAACCAGCTACTACCCTATCGGGAGGAGAGGCCCAACGGGTCAAGCTAGCTACCGAGTTGCACAGGCCTGCCAGGAAGCACACTCTGTATGTTCTAGACGAGCCAACCACCGGACTAGCACTGTCTGATGTACACCAGCTCATCGAAGTACTCCTGCGATTGAGAAGAAACGGCCACACTGTCATTATTATCGAGCATCACTTGGATGTCGTCAAATGCGCCGATTGGGTGATTGACCTAGGCCCTGAAGGAGGGGAGCTCGGAGGGCACATTGTCGCTGAGGGACCACCATCAGCAGTCGCTCAGAAGAAGTCAAGCTACACAGGACAACATCTGAAAGAGATGTTGTGACCAAAGTCTGGAAAATTGTTATTACTCTCCTTTACTCCAATGTTGCATGGACAAGCCGTTGAACACCGCCAAACTTACTTCTGTGGCACTAATCACACTAATGATTGGAATGACCGCATCATTCGGGCTCTCAGAAGGAGACAGTGCCACTGAGCTAGACGACTCGAAGCAGTTTTACTCACATGTGACCAGCCATATCCCGGGTTCTGACTCAGGTTCAGTCTTCTCCAATTCGACAATGGCAGTGATGGAAGGTACCACTTGCGTCGTGGCTCATGATAACACACTCAGGTGCTGGGGGAGGATTGGAGATGGGACATATCAGTCTGGCTATGCAGCCATCCAACCTGTCCCCGAGCTCATCGCAGGGGCGAACAGCCCCTTCTGGCCAGCGCAGAGGAGTATCGATCACAACGTTACCGCCGAATGGGTGGCCATAGACGGGAGCGCCCTACACAGTTGTGGGATTACAGCTACGCCCGTCACAACTCCTATCGAGGACGAACTCTCCAATCTTCTGTGTTGGGGACAGGGGGATAATTACAATCTCGATTGTTTCGGTAACTGTCACATCCCGCAGACACCAGAACTCCCTTTGAATACTCATACTGTAGAGGTAGCAACAGGGTACTTGCATACCTGTTCCATATCCCCTGCAAGGGGACAGGATATAGACGACTCATCGGTATACTGCTGGGGGAGGAATTGGAACGGCCAGCTAGGCCACGGAGACTATATCGATGACCCTCTGCCCGACACAGTCTCCCTTCCTCAGGGCTCAGTACCCACCTCGATCGTCTCAGGATACTCTCACTCATGCACCCTACTCTCGGACGGGCAAGCAATGTGCTGGGGCAACAACGATGCCGGCCAGCTAGGGACGATCTCACTCCTCAACGAGAGCTCACCCGCCTCCGTAAGGATTACTCCAAGCGCCTCGTCAATCGCTCAGATTGTAGCAGGGGGGAACTCCACGTGTGCATTGATGGACGACGGCAGTGTGAGATGTTGGGGCGGGAACTCGAAAGGCGAGCTTGGCGATGGCACAACCACATCCAGTTGGGATTCCTCATCCAGCGTAATCCTCCCCACAGGAAGAACTGCAATCTCGATTGATATGCATTACCAGAATGTGTGCGCCATATTGGACGACAACAGTCTGTTCTGCTGGGGTTCGAACAACGTCGGACAGCTGGGGCAGATGACTACTGGCAACTCATACGACTCGGTTGGAGGCAGAATATCCACATTACCAGTCGAGATCGATCTAGGACAGGGTGTGGCTTCAGTCGCAGTCGGCTACAACCACACCTGCGCGATCACCCTAGCTGAGGACCTCTTCTGTTGGGGCCAGAACAACTGGGGCCAGATTGGAATTGGAAACTACAGCAACACCGTGTCTGCGAGCAACGGTCTTGTTGACCTCGGTCCCACCGATTGGGCCTGCACTGGAAACTGCCTTCCCAACTTCACCCCTAACTCCTCACTCCCGTCCCAGGCACCGGGGCTCTCGGACAGGGATCCAGATGGCGATGGCATGATGTCCTTGTTCGACCCATACCCCCTCATATCAAACTGTGAGGCCGGGCATTACGCAACCGACAACACTGCTTGCATCCCGGCCGACCCGGGATACTATGTGCCCTCATCTGGTCAGAACAGTCAGATCCCATGTCCCATAGGCACATACCAGCCAAACAGTGGGCAGTCAGAGTGCATGGACGCATCACCAGGGTACTACACCATAATTCCAACAGCTGCAATTGAACAATACCCCTGCCATGCGGGAACATATCTACCAAGCAGTGGTCAGTATGCTGAAAACGACACAGTCAGTGGGTATGCCTTCGACTCACGCCTCATAGATGGGCATGGGACATTAGTTGCAGAGATATGTATCTCCAACAGCCCCGGTCACTACAGCGACTTCGGCTCTCCGGACGAAGTCCCATGCCCCCCTGGGTCCTACCAGCCTAACTCCGGTTACACGTACTGCATACAGACGACACCCGGATATTTCACCAGTGATAGTGGCAACACGGTCGAGACGCCATGCGAAGGAGGAACGTATCAGCCTAATCCAGGACAATCCTCTTGCTTCTTCGCCTCTCCAGGGTATCAAGCCTCCCCCAACTCCCTACAGCAGGACGAATGCACGCCGGGAACCTACTCAGATGAGTTCGGGCTGGAGGAGTGCAAGATGGCTGACCCCGGGTACTATGCCACGGAATTTGGTGCTACCACACAGACTCCCTGTCTTCCAGGAGAGTACCAACCCACTCCCGGACAGACTTCCTGCATTGCGACGTACTCTGGCCACTATTCCTCAGAACCAGGAACGGCATTCCAGATAGGGTGCGAACCAGGGACCTTCGAGACGGAGCGAGGGGCCACTTCCTGCTCTGGCGTCACGGAAACTGGTCATTACAGTCAGTTAGGGGCCAGCTCCCAACAAGAATGCGAACCAGGGACCTATGCTCCCTACAGCGGGATGGGTGAATGCCTTCTATCCGATCCCGGAAGCCATGTCCCACTAAACTCCTCTTTGGATCAACTACCATGCCCACCAGGCCATTACCAGCCTTACTCCGGGCAAGCAACATGCTTGTCAGCCGAGCCAGGACATTACTCCGAAGAGGGGGCGATCGAGCAGATGGCATGTCAACCCGGCTCATACCAATCACAGTCCGAAGCGACGTCCTGCGACATGTCTCAACCAGGCAACTTTGTGCCTCAGTCCGCAGCTACCGAGCAAACTCCATGCGCACCAGGAGAGTACCAGAATGAGCCTGGTGCGATAATTTGCATACCGGCGGACCAAGGAACATACTCGGACTTCTCTGGCCTCGCCGAGGCTACTCCCTGCCCACCAGGAACGTACCAGCCATTAACAGCGCAAGCAGAGTGCATACTAGCTGACAGAGGCCATCACGTCGCTGAGGCTGGAGCAATCTCCCAGACCCCCTGTGAAAGAGGAACCTACCAGCCAGAGTCAGGTATGTCGGAATGTTTGGACGCATCTCCGGGCCACTTCGTCTCAAAGACAGGACAGACCTCCCAGGAGCCCTGTCTCCCTGGTAACTTCCAACCACTCCCAGGTGCTGTTGGTTGCATAGCCGCCGAGCCCGGTAACTTCGTGGCAGTGGCTGGAGCGATCTCTCAGACCGCCTGCTCAAGTGGGGAAACCCAACCTGAATACGGCCAGACCAGTTGTGAAGAGGGAAACCAACTCGTAATTATTGCAGGAGGAGTAGCAGTGCTTGTCATCGTCCTCATGGTGTTTTTCATGCAGTCCCAGAAGAAGCCCAAGGGAAGAGTAAGGAAGGGTTCGAAGAGGAGGAAGACGGCCCCGAGTCCACGACAAGTACGATTATCCTCAGAAGAAGAGTGAGATACTCCGCTTTCCGTGCCAACCTTTGAGAAGGGGGGCCTTTGGACTATGACGTATGTATCGCTCTAGGAACCCTGCATTGTCCGACTCAACATTTGACAAGAGTGCCTACAAGGAGGCACCTTGGTGGGACGACCAAGAATCCAACTTGATGTCTATGGAGGGGACCACTGAGAAGACAGGAATCCTCCTCGTTATCATAGCCACCACGGCAATAGGCACGGCTATGTTCATGCCAGAGGCAGGAGTAATGGCATTGATAGGCGCCATAGCTGGGTTCATTCTTGCTATGATAATCATTTTCTCAGGGTCCACCAACCCTGTACTAATATGCACATACTCAATCTGCCAAGGACTATTCCTAGGGGGAGTTACATGGTTCTATGAACAATATTTCCCTGGAATTGGAATACTGGCAGTTGTGTTAACACTGGGTATCCTAGGGGCGATGCTAACCATATATCGTGCTGGGCTTATATCCTGGAGCAAGAACCTTCAGATTGCAGTTTACTCCTCTTTGTTGGCGATCTTCACGATTTACTTGGTCTCATTCATTGGGTTCTTCCTAGGCTTCAAGGTTCCATATATCCATGAGGCCAGCCCATTAGGGATTGTTTTCTCAATTTTCGTGATTGGAATAGCTTCACTGTGCTTGGTTGCCGATTTCGACTTCATCGAGAGAGGTGTCGAGAGAGGCGCACCGAAGCAACTTGAGTGGAGAGCGGCCTTCGGCCTCATGGTGACCCTAATCTGGCTTTACTTGGAGATACTTGAGCTCCTCGCCAAGTTGGCTATTTACTCTAAGAGATGAGTCGATGGATGTTGGTCTGGTACTCTCACTATCCGTAGCTGGAGTTGCTTTGGGCGTAATAGAGGGAATCAAGCCCGGACCTCTATTGACCATGGTAATCAGAGAGACTCTTTCAGGGGGGCTAAGAGCAGGCGTATGGACTGCGGCGGCTCCCATTTTCACCGACGGGCCTCTGATAATAGTCAGCCTCCTAGCGGCTAGCTGGATATCTACAAGGCCATCCATCCTCATTGTGATTTCGATTTTGGGAGCGGCATACCTTCTGAAGATGGGCCTCGAGTGCTTCTCTATCGAGCCACCGTCCTCTGATCTAGCAGAGGTTGACGTATCTGACTCTTTCAAGAGAGGCGTCCTGACCAACCTACTGAATCCTAATGTGTATATTTTCTGGTTCCTAATAGGTGGCCCACTAATGGCTTCGGTCGCCGATGAAGAGCCCCTCGCTCCGGTGGCCTATGCCGTGACCTTCCTAGTTTCTATTATCATAGTGAAGAGCATTATAGCACTGGCATTTGATCGGACTAGGGGAAACCTGTCACGACGTTCATACAGCATTATGCTATCACTTTGTGGCGTAGCGATGATATTTTTCGCCATAGGGTTCACTTACCAGGCATATGACTTGTACCAAGCCCTCTAGAGGGTCTGTGGCCCGCCTATGGGGATTTCACTGAGGCCGTCTATCGCTCCACGCAGTGAAGGGCCATGGGCAATGGTGCCGAATATGCCAATGTCGTTGATGTTATGAGAGAGTCCAAACCAGGGCCTACCGTATTGGTCCACTGACATATCTAGGAAGTCTCCCAGCCCTCCGCATCGGTTGTATCCGCAACCATCCTCCGTGTCTATAGGATCGCCAAAGGCATTGAGCTGGACTGTGGTCATGAGGGGGCTCTCTCCAAAAGCGTCTGTGATGATAGTCATGTACGCGTTCCAAGTGTTGTTGCCTGAGTCTCCTACATAGCCCAGAGCCACCTTACCCGATTCACCGGCCGTGATAACCGGGAAACCAGTCCCAGATATGTTGGTCGGGGGGGCTACCATCATCGCATCACTCCAATCCAACCCCTCATTCAGGGAGTACGAGTAGTAGGGCATGTTGTCCAGCCCGTTCCACATTGCATGCACGTTACCGCTATCATCGACTGCGACTTGGGCCTCCTCTCCGTTCCATGTATTGGCGGTCCCAGTATCCTCTGTAGGTAATGGGTGCTCACTCCAAGTGAGACCGCCGTTGCTGCTTTTGTAGATCGAATAACCTTCCCCATTGCAGCCCATATTCCCACGATACAGATTCCCATTCACTCCTCCTTCGATATGTGCGGTTAATCCTCCACTCTGACAACTCACTGGCGCACCAGAGACCTCAGAAGTCCAAGTCCTACCTCCGTCGAAACTTGTCGAGCAGAGAGGATGGGGGGCATTCCCATTCACACAGAAAGACCAAGTCGTAGCATACCCGGGGGCTGGCAGTAGTGCGGATCCTATAGTCTGATGATCCTGTACGGAGTATATCGACGTCGCCAACTGGCCATTCTGCCACGAGCTACCCTCATCGTCTGAGAACTCGACCGTCATCCCCAGCAGTGCATGCATGTCGAACTTCATTATCCGATCAGTCCATTTATCCACATAGATGTAGGGATCGTTACTGTTGGGTACTGGGAGCAGAGGATCGTACACGTTCTGACAGGAGTAATCAGATAGTGACACCATCTCTATCAGTCCTGTACATTGCACCACTGCAGTCGAGCCAGAAGGGCCGTTGCCCCAGCTAGACATGTAGATATTGTCCATTGAGGTAATTCCTATCGTAGGCTCGAAGGTGCTCATGCCAATTCCATAGTACGACCCCACAGTCAGGAAGGGCATGTTATCTCCAGATAGATTATCTGAGATATTCGCAGCACTTACTGCTACCGGATCCAGAGCGTTCACACCTCCTGAATAGTGATACCAAGTGGTCTCCGGAATGTCCCCAATTGAAGAAAACGGCCCCTCTGACTCAGGAGACTCCATCGGCTCATCTCCGAAGCAACCACTGATCGGCATGATCAGGACGAGTAGAGCAAGCATCACCGCCACAGTCCGCATGTACCTCCACACCCAGAACTACACTTGATTTGAACGGTCAAGGTGATCAGAGCTGGGGTTTCTTGAAATCGAATAACGTCGACGACCTGTCATGAGAGTTGCGGCAGTGGTCATGGTTGCACTGATCGCCAGCATGTCAGGCTCCCTTTCGGTTACAAGCGAACCACAAGACGCCGATATCACGAAGATGAGCGAGGAACTCATCTCCGAACTGGATTCAGAGGGCCAGATTGAGGCCATAGTACAGTTCTACCTACAGCCAAACGAGGGCGTCTGGAACCTAGTCAGCTCAACCGGAGTTGATGTCATAGCCCAGACTTCCGTACTATATGGCGCCCTAGTTAGAGGCACTTCTACCGAGCTATCCGAGCTATCGTCCCTGTCCTTGGTGAAGCATATGGAGGCGAATGTCGTTATCGAGCACTTCTATCTCCCAGGAAACCAAAATGACACAGAGTCAATGATGCATGAGACTGTGAATTGGGTTAATGCAAGCCTAGCATGGCATCGCGCCATTATAGACACCAATGGAGTACTCAAGACGGAGCCGGATATGTCTCTCTCCGAGTACGATGGGGAAGGAGCAACAGCAGTAGATCTTGACACTGGAATCGATGGGGAGCATCCAGATTTTGACTGTGGAGAACCATGGACTGGAGAGAAGCTAATCTGGTCTGCCAAGTGGACTGGTGTAGCGTGGATAGATGCACCAAACTGTAACTCTGACACATCCAGTGGGCACGGTACGCATGTCGGCGGTACGATAGCTGGGAACGGTGACGCCTCTGGGGGCAGAAGACTTGGTACCGCTAAGGGCGCGACGATAGTGGCTCTTGGAACAGGAGACGGGGCTTCGATTTTCGCAGCTGTGGAAGGTCTAGAATGGACTTACCAACATAGTAGACCGGGCCTCAATGATTACAATATTCGAGTGGTTTCTAATTCATGGGGTACTAACGGGGACTACAATCCTTCTAATGCGGTCACCATCCTAACCGACATGCTCACTTACGAAAACGACGTTGCAGTAATCTTTGCCGCCTCAAACAGCGGAGGAAGTGGGGAAGAGTCAGAGGATGATCTGAGAACCAATGTGTACGCGAATACCCCTTCTGCAATCTCAGTGGCGGCCCTGACACACGACGCATCAGCAGTTACTTCCTTCTCGAGCAGAGGGTGGAAGACCCAACAGCACACATGGCCAGATATCGGAGCCCCCGGCAGGGACATCTGGGCTACAGCTCCGAGGGCTACAGCCATTGATACCTCGACAAGAACTCAGGGAGATCTCTACTACATGTCCATATCAGGTACCAGCATGGCTACCCCCCACATAGGTGGCATAGCTACTCTATTACTGGCCGCAGCACCATCTCTCGGCGTTGCAGACTATCAGATCGAAGACCATGATCAAGAGCAGAGCGCCTACTTCAACGAATCAGCGAAGGGACTGCAGTTCGATGACTGGGATGAGAGAAACGAATCCAGAGTCCATGAAATAGAGCTAATTCTAGAACTCACCTCTCACTACGATTTACTATGGAATTCATGCGAAGAAGGCAATGACGACGATCCTTGCAATGATATCCCAGATACTTGCTACGTATCAGAGCAAACGGATAGATGCCATGATTGGAGAGTAGGGCATGGCCTAGTGGACACGGACAGGGCACTCGCACTCGCAAGAACACTCCAAGTGATGAGAGACCCCGATGAAGACGGATTCCTAGATTACCCACAAGCCACGGTATGGGATGCGTTCAGGCACTATGAGGGAATAATGGATACTAGAGAAATCCCCCTCAAGACGGATCAGCTCAGACATGCATGGAAGGGTGAGTGGAGCCATTTCAATAACGGCCCGACAAGCACCTTCGGAACATATTCCACTGATGATAGACACTACGTGTGGGTACCAAACGGTACAGTGGAGATGCAAATATCCTTCAGCTCACTAGATTGGGATACTGATACGGCACAGATCGCACAGATACGGCCCAATGTCGACCTTGGATCAGATGGCAGTGATGACGCACAGGGGCAAGGAACGATTGTCGGCGACACCATTTACATCTCTTTGGATGTCGCTCCAGAGCATTGGAATGCATGGACGGAGTTTGATGTCACTGGTACAGCGATATCACTCCCAATCACTGGTATACTAACAGGATCTGAATTCATGGAGCCCCGCGTACCATACACCTTCGACGTCCTACTCACTCTAGATGTCAGTGAAGAGAGGATTTTCGAGGTACCCATTAGGTTGGATGGGTATTCAGACCTAGATCCCGCTCCTCCCTCAGATTTCTATGACTCCAGCACTGCACTTGATCTGCTAATGATTAGGCCGGTGTATGACGAAGCACTGATTCCAATGTACGATACTGATGTCGCCGTCCAGGGAGAGACATCCACGTCGCTAATTGTATTGTTAGGGGTGTTCTCTCTGGTAATCCTGGCTACAGTAGGAATAGTATCACTGTGGATGAGGTACAGAGAGGAAACCATCCTTGAAGCAGAGATAGAACCACATCTCCATATGGACAGCTAGTCCCAATCATTCTCTAGAATCGGAGGAGTAGTATCCAGTATCGACTCCATGGGACTTCGCCATTCCATATCCAATTCTCTCTCGGCCGGAGAGGCATCCCAGTAGAGCTTCCGCCTCAAATGCCTCTTAGCCCATGAAACATCGATTTTAGGATGGAAGAAGGCAGCCACTAAGGCCAGCCAGTATGGTGCCTCCCTAGTGGCCCAACGCCTTTCTGGATGCGCTTCTTTCAGTGCCTTGGCAATGTCATTCATCATCATCTCTCCAGAGACCGTTAGATAACGCCCCTCTTCCTCCCCTCCTCTCAGGGCTCTGACATGCGCCTCCGCAACATCCCTCACATCAACGATATTGATTTGCATGGGCAGGTTCAATGGAATATCCCTCCTAATCATGGCCATTAGAATTGCTAGAGAGCCCCGCAGGTGCCTGGGGGAGAGAGGGGGGCCAAACACCATACAGGGGTGAATAGTGACTAATCTGGGGCGATTTTCCATTTCTA
The DNA here is from genome assembly GCA_002506825.1 of Euryarchaeota archaeon UBA103. GTDB lineage: Archaea > Thermoplasmatota > Poseidoniia > Poseidoniales > Thalassarchaeaceae > MGIIb-O5. Next base: position 115,068 of record DAYH01000024.1, on the reverse strand, counting down.
GAGAGGAGTGCCAGTTCCTGACAACCATCTCTGCACTAACTTTAGCCAATCCATATGGATTATTTTCTAAGGTAGCATCATTGGCCCAGCTTTCTGTTGTTAGAACCGCACCATCCTCCCAATCCATTGGCCGAATAGCCGCGGTTGATGAGGTATGAACGAATCTCTCAATAGTCCCAGACTTCTCAACCGCAGAAACGATATTCTTCGTCCCTATTACACTTGGGTCGACAATCTTTCTCTGGGGATCACGGGATCTAACAATCACTGTAGCCGCAGTGTGAATCAAATCAGTACACCCAGAAATTGCAGAATCAACAGAGGCCTCGTCGAATAGGTCCATCTCAACAATCTCAATACTACCGCCATCTGCTATTTCCATGGATTTCAGGTGATCCACTCTTTCAGGGTCGTCCTTGTCCCTGACTGTAGCCCTAACATGCATTCCCTTGGAAAGAAGGTTGGCAACAATATGACTGCCTATGTATCCACTAGCACCTGTAACCACCACGATGCCCTCTCCCATGCCACTCACATGGTACACGCATTATTCGTATTAACTCTAAGTTAGGCCTTATGCATCTTGCTCTGAAGGACTTGAATCCTCTGTCTTTCCATCTCTAGAAACGAGCCATGACGGGGCATACCAGTTCAATTCACCCATCAGACGCATAGTAGATGGTACAACTAGCGCTCTGACTAGTGTGGCATCTACCGCCACCCCCAGTGCAAGCATGAATCCAAATTGCTTCATCAAAGACACCGACGATAGACCGAAAGCCGAGAAAACAGTTACCATCACCAACGCGGCAGAGGTGATAATTCGACCACTCTTCTGAAGCCCTACAGCGACCGACTTTGTATTGTCACCAGTCCTCTCCCACTCCTCATGGATACGGGATAGCATCAGTACCTCGTAGTCCATACTCAGGCCGAAGAGAATAGCGAATATCATCACAGGGGTTGTCGGGTCTATTGGCTGAGGCGTGAAGTTCAACAAATCTGCTCCGTTGCCCATCTGGAAAATCCAAACCAGAACTCCAAAGGACGCACTTACAGATAGGACGTTCATGATTAGAGCCTTCAGAGGAAGAACAACAGATCTCACTTGGAGGAAGATAAGGATATAGCTAGTTATCAGGATGAATGCCAGAGATATGGGCAGGTTCTCAGCCACTGCTTCTATTACATCTTGATTGTATGCGGCGACTCCTGCTACATTTACAGTGGTCGATCCTCCAAACTGATCGTTCTTCGTATCAAGCCCCCTAATGGAAAGTACAACCTCCCTTGAACTCACACTAGACTCATCTCCCTCTATTCCAACTACTAGTAACACGACTCCATTTCCGATAAAACTCTCATTCATGTATTCTCTTTGTGCTGAAATTAGCATTGCTTCCATCGGAGACAGATCATCATCTTTAGATGAATTCCAGAAATCGACCACTTCATTCTCACTCATGTTATCGTCGAAGTGTCCGTGACTACGTACGTAGCTCGTTCCATCAATACTCAGGATCTCTTGTGAGAAACGATACATTGACCTAATATTATCCTCGTTAAGAGGATCTACTCCCTCCTCTATTTCAAACACAGCTAGAGCTGTGTTGGAGATGTACTCGGGCCAGTTATCATCTGTAAGCTCCATCCCCTGTCGAGACTCATCATCTGGACTGAGAGCCTTGTAAGTGGTAATGCCGTACTCTGCCTGTAAGAAAGGCGATCCGGCTAACATCAATACGATAACTGCAGGAACCAATACAGCGAAGGGTCTCTTCATGACACCACTAGCGATATTAGACCAGAAACCCTCCTCTCCGGCATCTACCCCGAAAGAAAATGGTACTTTGAATGAATTCACCCTTTCTCCCAGTAAGGACAGGATTGCTGGAAGCAGAACGATGGATGAGGTCAGAGCCACTGCCGTAGCGCAAATCCCTCCCCACCCCAAGGAGGGAAGGCCTGTATTCTCGAAGAACAGCATCCCCATTAGTCCCACGATGACAGTCATTCCGGAGAAGAAAATAGCTCTCCCAGCCGTGGCACTGGTCATTGCTACAGCGGTTCTATGGTCTCTTCCTCTTCCAAGCTCCTCCCTGAATCTGTTCACTATAAACAGAGAGTAGTCAACGCTCAGCCCAATTCCCAGAAGGGAGACGATATTGTTTGCATAGACCGTGATGTCATCAAAAACGTAGCTAAGGCCAGTTACTATTCCCACGGCCGCAAGGACGGTGTAGACTCCAGAAAGAACTGGAAGACCAGCAGCAACTAAGCTTCCGAACACTAGAAGCAGGATGATCAGTGTCAGCGGGGCCGCTAGTAGCTCTGCCTGAATCAGCTCATCCTTCAGAGTCAGATCGAATGTCACATCAATAGCTAGATTGTCAGTGACCCACTTATCCATTCCTTCAGGGGCGTCATCAGGGAGCACGAGATCATCGAAATGCTCCTTGAGAAGGGCCTTTGAACCGTCTCTGTCTAAATTCACTTCGATTTTAACCCTCGTCCATTCAGGATTAACCGAGCTAACAAGCTCGGTTCTGTTGACTTCGTTGGTGAACCATGGATACTCAATCGAAACATACTCACTCTCAGCCATCGGGGAGACAGTCTCCATCATCGCACTCTGTATCGCCTCATCCTCATGGCTAGCACCAGGATGATGGAAAAGTACATGGAAAGAGAAACTATCGCTTTCATTCTCTGATGTGAACCCAATTCTTGCAGCATCCCAACCGTGTACGGACTCCAGATCCCCCTCGCCGTAGCCTTCAGCATATCTAGGCTCCAAAGTCATCAGAGATGCTAGAGAACCACATAGAATCAGAGTCAAGACAAGTACTACTTTTGCATTGTCATAGACAAAAAGACCCATTTTGTAGTATGCCCTGTGCTGTAATGCCTCAGGCGCGGTCGCTCCTTCCATGTACCTTCGGCGAAATATTTCTATTTGTATAGTATAGTTTCCACTCCTACACCCAGTGCAGTGAAAAACACCTCAGAGTAGAGAGGCTACAGAGTCCACAATTAGACTGGGCTTCTGGGTCGCTTGTGAGACGTCAGACATTGTCGCCTCTCCAGAGAGAACCAGGATGCCGTGAACCCCCGACCTCTCAGCCATCTCAATGTCGGTATACAGACGATCGCCCACCATGGCGCAGTTATCCGGTCGGAGCCCCAACTCCACAATCTTATGGAGAATCATACCCGGATTGGGCTTGCCGCAAATGTGTACCGGTCTAACCCCAGTCGTAGCTTCGAAGAGGTCGATGTAAGCGCCGGTATCCGGCAGGCCACCATCAGGAGAAGGACATACTATGTCCGGATGACTAGCTACCATGGGCACCCCTCTGTGAAGATGAATGGAAGCAGTAGACAGTTTCTCGTAGTTTATCTCAGTATCATATCCCAGCACGACATACTGGGGACTTTGAGCACGGGTTCTGATGCCATCATCTTCCAACATCTCCCTCATTCCCTCGGTACCTACTAGATAGGTCTCAGTAATCCCTTCTTTCTTCAGCCACGACAGAAGATCATGAGTCGATAGAAGAATATCTTGCTCAGTTGCCGGGATACCCATCGAGGTCAGCTTTTCGAGGTACTGAGAAACAGACTTACTGGAATTATTCGAAAGGAAGAACCTCCTTATCCCTTTCTGCTTGAGACGTTCGAGGAAGTCTAGAGCACCCTCGATAGGTTCTCCTCCGAGGTAGATAGTACCGTCTAAATCTAGAAAAATCGCATCTATTCCATCCAATGACTTACTCAGTAGGGCCAACTCATCACCTCAGGGCAAAACAAGAGTCTTGAACAAAAACCATGGATTCCATAACTCGGTCTGGGCGTCTTTACTAGCAATCATTTCCGACATCAGAGTGCCAATCTCCTTCTTCTTATTGGCCTTGTTGATGAACCAGCTAGTCAGACGCTTCCACTTCATCATTTTCTGCAATGTCTTAGAATTGGAAAGCTCCTTTCCTAAAACATCCCATAGTTCCTCCATGTATGCCTCCGATGCCTCCAACGTAAAGCCGTCTGAATGCAAGCTCTTATCGAAATGTTTGCTTGTCAATTTTGCCGAAAGTAGAGCGTTGCCAATCCCCTCCCCACTAAACGGGTCGACCAAGCTGGCAGCATCCCCTACAGTCATTGCTCCTGCCATGGCCCCTCTCCTGGGTTGATGAGATGGAGGATTTTTTCTAGGAGACCCGAAAGGCAACTGCCATCCCTTCGCAGAACCTTCCACCATCTTTGAATTTGCAAATCTATCTTTGAATCTGGGATGTTCATTAATCAACCACTTCTGAGTCTTCCTAAGCCCCCTCCATGATCCCTTCCTCTTGCCTTTCTTCTCTTCAGAGATTAGCATCCCAATCCCTACATTTACCACGCCATCACCAACCGGGAAGAGCCAGAAATAACCAGGTATGACTTCATCTACGAAGTGAATCTCAATCGGGCCCTCAGGATCCTCTAGTCCCTCTACGCCCTCCCAGTACTCCCGATAGCCACCACAGAAGTGATCGTCATCCTTGTGAGGCTCACCGTGAACCTCTGTTATTTTCCTGGATACCGGGCAGTTATAGCCACCAGCACCTATGGTGACTAGGGACTTGAAGGATAATATCGGTGACTCCGATCTGGAACCCCCAAACTTTCCAGATACTCCTTTGATGGCTGTCACCCCACCAGTTGTTTCACTCAATATCTCCTTTACCGTGAACCCTTGTATGACCGCCCCGCCATTCTCCTTGACTATCTCAGTGGCTTTCTTGAACATCATGTAGTCGAATTGTACTCTGGGAAGTGAGTAACCGGACATCAGGCCCTTCTCCTCATAGCTCTCTTTGGGGAGCATTACCCTTACTTCAGCGCCACTCGCACTGCCGAAGAGGATCGAATCAACCTGGTAGTACGGGGTGCTCTGAACCATTGGAAGAACTCCCAGCTCCTCCACATGGGACAGTGATTTTCCTCCCACTGCATCCCCACATACCTTGTCTCTGGGCCAAACATTCTTCTCAATCAAAAGGACCTTACAGCCATTTAGAGCATTATATGCCGCGGCCGCCGACCCTCCCGGTCCACCCCCTACAACGACAACATCGAAATCCGAGCCATCAGCTGGTACTTCGCCAGTATCGATAGGTATCTCCCACGATTCCACTGTCACACCTCGCACCACCGAACACGCACTACTCATTCAAACTATGCCAATGGCTTCTTGTCGACTCACCCCCTCCGATAGTCATGAATGAGATGATTTCAGTAGTTCAAACAACCCTTCCGGGTGAATGGCTCGAGGCTGAGGTTGGGGAGTGGGCATTCTCAATAATCAATGAAAAAATTGCGGCCTGCGCTCAACGAAATTTAGTAGACTCAACATACAGGTGGCAAGACAAGATAGAATATGGCCCAGAGTGGAGAATCCAATTCAAGACATCCATCGATAAAACCGAGCAATTGATGACCAGAATCAACGACACTCATCCTTACGAATCTCCTCAGATAATATGGTGGGAGGCAAATTCTACCGACCAGTACCTCAATTGGGTTCAAGGGCGATAGGGGACTCTCGATAACATGGAGTTGCGTTCAATACTCAAGCCGGCCAAGGACGTCCCAGTCACTTGGTGGAGCTCCAAAGATCCAATGGAACCGAGGCCAAAGCCCTCCACTCTGCTAATCTTATGTGTCGGACTCTGGATATTTGGAACAGGAGACGCGGTTATCGTAGCCGCCGGCGTAGGCAATACTCCTTGGACAGTCTTAGCGGAGGGAATTGCATTGATGATGGGTCGAACCATCGGTCAAGCAACATTTTTTGTCAGTGTTGCCGTTCTATTTCTGTGGATCCCACTGAGGGAAAAACCAGGGATAGGTACGATTCTAAATGCTATACTAATCGCTGTTGCTATTGAATATATGTTACCTATTTTACCCACGCCCGAAGGCACGTTTGAATCCTTGCTACAAGTCATTGGGGGGATTGCCTTGGTGGGGATTGGCAGTGGGATTTATCTGACAGCGAACCTAGGTCCCGGACCTAGAGATGGCTGGATGACAGGAATGCAAAGAGTTTCTGGATATCCGATAGGCAACGTTCGAGCGGCAATAGAAATATCAGTGGTGATCATAGGTTGGTCTCTAGGCGGGACTATAGGTATAGGAACGGTTATTTTCGCCATGATGATAGGTCCTACAGTAGCTATCTGCCTCAATATAGCGGGCGAGATAGGAAGACGACAGGGGTAACGTGAATGATGCAAAGATGTGGCATATCAGAGGTATTGAAATCCCTCGAGGAAAACGAGGAAATCCGGCTCGTATTAGTCAAGAGAGGGGTGGAAAGCGAACATCTGGCAAAGGTTCTGACAATGGTCAGTGAAAGGGGAATTCGCATCATCAGGGGCTCTGACAACGACATATGGAGAATGTCTAGAGATAACTCCGATGGTGTCCCTGAAATCTTGGCACTAGTTGGTAGAGATCCAAACCTAGATCTCGACGAGAGCATCGAAGCAGGCGGATTAATATGGCTTTTAGCAGGAGCCGCCTATCCTGTCAATATCGGCTTCTGCATTAGGACTGCAGAAGTTTCTGGAGCAGACGCAGTAATTGTGGATGCTGAACTATCTAACACAGAGAGGAAAGCGGCAAAAAGAGCATCAATGAAGGCCCACAGATTCATCCCCGTTCATTGGGGAGACGGCTTCCGAGCCGTGAAAAAAGCCAAGGATGCCGGCTTCAGGATTATTTCAGTGGAGGATACTGGGACCAAGAGTCCCTGGGAGGCAGACCTCACAGGAAACATAGTACTCATCGTTGGGGGAGAGAAGAAAGGAATTTCCAAAGATATTCTCGAATACTCGGACGAGGTAATCCGGATTCCCATGACAGGATTCGTTCCCTCATTCAATCTCCAAGCCCCATTGAGTGCTGTGGCTATAGAGGCCCAGAGACAGAGGAATCCTCAGAACAGCGGGCCCCAATAAACACCGATCATCAGAACAACAGTCGAGAACACAGTGATGAGTATATTGTCATCTATGGGGCCGAACTCGTATCTCTCTACAAACGTAGCTACAGCGGCAGCTATCAACCCCCATCCAGGCAGAGAGGGGTCCCCGAGGCCACCGACGTACCAGCCCAAAGGGGCGCTAACAATGAACATGAACACATTTCCTATAGGGCTCTTCGACCTCTTTCTTACCACGAGATTCCTAACCACACCTGTAATTCCATCTCCGAATGCCATGAATAGCGAAGGAATGATTGCTAACCAAGGGTCTCCAACCAATGCCCAAATTACGGTGATCGATACCCACCACATCAGTGAGAACTTCACATCATTCTGATTCTGTTCCGTCTGAAACCAGTACATCCTCCTCCCAGAAACATGGGCGAGATACGTGAATATGGTTAGTATTATTCCACAGACCATCGGGTACCAGAAATCAGTGAAGAGAAACGGTACGCAAAGCGACCCAACCCCTCCGGCGAACATATGCACAATCTTCCTGTTGTAGTATACTGCACGAATATCCTCCACACCTCTTTCGACCATCATTCTATAGGGAGCCTTTGTTGAATAGAGAACAAACATCACATAGATTCCCATGATCAATGAATAGTAAAGCTGTACGTCCATGACAAAGCGCAGAGTTGATGACCAGATATACTCTCGCATCACCATGGATGCTGATGACAAAGACAAGGAGTTCTCTACCAAAGCGGTACATTCTGGGATGGTCGAGGTAGAGGGATCGGCTACTACTCCGATTTTCTTGACATCAACTTACAGGCTCACAGACGAGAAGTACAAGGGATGGGCCGATGGCCTGCATCACACCGGACCAGTCTACTCCAGAATATCCAGTGTAAATTCAGAGGTAGTTTCCGCTAAGCTAGCTTCGTTGGAATGCGCAGAGGACGCAGAAGTATTCGCAAGTGGCATGGCCGCCATATCTACCACCCTGATGACACTACTTTCCACTGGGGATCATATCGTGGCAACACCTGATTGCTACGGTGGCACATACGCGCTTCTAACTGAGATACTACCAAGAATGGGAATCGAGGTCACAATGGCTGATATTAGAGATCCATCAAGTTATGAACAAGCAATTCAGGACAACACCAAGGTACTCTATGCAGAGACAATGACAAACCCCACATTGAAGGTCTGTGACCTTAATGCAATTGCCGAGGTCGCCAATAAAAATGGATTAGTTTCCGTAGTGGACAACACGTTCGCGTCCCCCTGGTCGTGCAATCCAATCAAGATGGGCTTCGATATTGTGATTCACTCGGGAACGAAATATCTTGGGGGCCACGCAGATCTAACAGCGGGCTTTGTAGCTGGAAAGAAGGAATTGATAGCTGAAATCTTCCACACTAAAATTTACCTCGGCGGAGCCGCAGATCCACACATGTGCTATCTCCTTGAAAGGGGGATGAGAACCCTACATGCAAGGATGCCGATACATGCATCAAACTCTACTGAGATTGCAAAGAGACTGGAGAGTCATGATATGATAGAGAAGGTCATACACACATCTCTGGAAAGCCATCCAGACTTCGAGATAGCCAACAGAACGATGCCTAGGGGAAGCGGTATGCTAGCATTCGTCATCAAGGGAGGAGACGACTCTGCACTAAAGTTCATGAAGTCCCTGGATGTTATCTTCGAGGCAACCAGCCTCGGAGGAGTAGAAAGCCTCGTGGAATGTCCATTCAACTCGAGCCACATGTTTGTACCTGAAGAAGTCAGACATGAGGCAGGGGTGGTACCGGGTTTCGTTAGGATGAGTATCGGTATCGAGGGAATTGAAGATTTGTGGTCCGATATAGAGAAGGGGCTAGAGTCTGCCAGAGAGCTATTACTGTCTAGGGCCTAGGTGTCCTTGATGGATCTCGAATTGCTTGTTGCCAGTCTGGCCTTTATCATACCAATGTGCTTCAGTCCCGGCCCAAACAATGTTCTTTGCGCGGCCCACGGCTCGCAACACGGTTTTCGTGGAACACTTATTCTGATTTCTGGAATGGCGTTCGGATGGTCGACGTTGGGCCTATTTGTAGCAGGAGCCACCGATATCATCGAGGAGAACCAAGCCGCATTCAACTTACTAACATACGTAGGTGCCGCGTATATCGCATATCTTTCCTACAAGATAGCCACTTCGAATACTATTGAGCAGGACGAAGAAGCCTCGGAAAGGCTGGGCTTCATGACTGGCGCGACAATCCAAGTAGTAAATGGCAAGGCATGGATCCACTTCCTAGTCCTGATGACATCCTTCGGGACCCTGTTCGGTACTGGATTCACTGGAAAGGTTCTGTTGGTGTTGCTGAATCTTGCCTGCGGACTTCCAGCTGTGATGACGTGGGCAGCCTTCGGGACAGTTCTCAGGAGGGCTTTCAGTACCCCCGAGTCCGCAAGAGTCCTCAATCGCGTAATGGGGCTATCGCTCTTCGCTGTGGCGATATGGATAGTTTTACCACACTAAGTTGCCTTATTCAGAACCAGGGTCGTCTATGTTGCCATTAAGCATCAATCCGCCTAGAGCGATGTAAAGTACCATGGTGAGTGGAAACACTATCTGGAACTCAGCCTGCTCAGCATCCTGTATCAGGGGTAGAAGTGTATTGGCGAAACCTATTGGCATTAGCATGAAGAAGGCCCCCTCGCTCATTCCCTCGGGAACCTTTAGCCCAACATGAGCCAGTCCCATACTAATCATCGCTAGTCCCCATGCCACAGGTGTCAGAGCCCAGAGGCCATTCCCAGCATTGAAAACCATCAAGGACACAGCTTCTCTTGTAGCTTGGTCTTCGTATACTGTAGTCGTATCATTAGTAACTAGCATTACTGCCACTTGTGCACCAAGTCCGGAGAGGAAAAGACCGAATGTTCCGAAGATAAATAGATCCGCCATGTTGAGTAGCTGAGTCGACATTCTGTCGGCGCCCTTCTTCATATCCATCGAGAGCAGGTGCAGTCCTCCGAACATCAGAGACATTCCTAGAACTCCAACCGCAGCCAGGACGATCGATGCGTCATCTCTTAGAAGCTCAACAGCCTCCATCCCCACTTGATTCTCAATGGGCCAACTAAAGAAGGCCCCCATTAGCATCAACGGTCCAAGTACAAGCATTATCGGTGTCAGATTTCTTGACATATTCAATCGGCCACGAACGTCATTATAACTGTGACCTATACCAACTCTATCGGCAAGACGCTTTATCGTATATTCAATGGAACTCGGAGACCCCACTAGACTCAGCTAACCATTTCATCGCGTTGGTGTAGTCTTCCCCTGCTTCTTCAATATCATTCAGAAGCAGGTCTTCCGCGGCGTCCCAGAGTGCTTGCAGTGCTGGAACCCAGTCTCCTCCCTTGTCTCTGATGGTCTCGTCGAACCTCCATGCGTCTGACTCAGTCCTGTTGTGGACCACCAACCAAGCCCAACCCATCGAGGAGTCAAGCCCCTTTCCTTTCCTTGCTAGAGATACAGTGGACGAAACTCCATCTCCCACAGCCTTTCTGACCAAGCTATCGGCCATTCTGAGAGGCGGAGGCAGCTCCTCGTTTTCCCAAGGCAACCTCTTGAGCCTCATCTCCGTATCCAACGATTCTGTCAGCTCTCTGAGAAAAGCTCCGAAACCCTGTTTCCTTCTTGATTGCCTCTCTAGTATCTCTATTGAGGCTTCATCGTCCAGTCCAAACAGTCCCTGAAGAACAGTTTTTCCATACTTGGGCCAAAGTGATACTAGGTTAGGGTGGCAGGAACTCTCCTCCATCCGCACCACATCAGAATCCAAGTCTAATACCACCCCATCCGATCTCACATGAATCCCCTTACTAAGGGAATCCAGAATCACTGAGATAGCACTCTTCTCATCCTCTGTTCCTGAAAGACAATCGAGGAACCCTTCTCTATCGTCTTCACCGAACCACGAAGTACCAACCACATACCCCTCCTCAATCGAGTTCAGAATACTAGATCTGCAGGATTCAGAGAGCCGCGCGTCATCCAGGGACATCCTTAGCCACGAGTCCAAAACCTCCCCAAGCCTTTCAATCCCCTCATCTGGAAGTGCCATTTCTTCAGGCCATCCCTTGGGCCTCCACATCCACCCCGCTTCACAAATCGAACCGAGTTTATTCGGGGGCATCATCGAGATAGCCAGACTTTGAGCAAAAGGTACCTCTGTCTTGGCTAGAGAAGCTGGAGAAATTCCCACCTTCGTATTGTCTTGGAAGGTCAGTAGAAGCCAGCCACTCTCAGTGAACTCATCGTTTTCTACGACTTCTTCTGTAAGACCGGAGGTCCATCGAACACCTTCCCCACTGAGCTCTACAGACGACTTATCAAGCACCCAACTTATCCAATCAGACGGGGCATCGGGAGTAGAGCACGAGCATACAAACCCACCATCCCAAGAGAAGAAGTACTGTCCTGCCTTAGCATGGCCATCCCATACCAGAAGCCTCAATCGGGGGTGATTGAAGTTTTGGATTCCAGCAAGGTGACTCTGTTTCCCGTTCCCCCTTCGTAGGTAACTGGAGGTCCCGTACAGTGGATGTTTGAAAACCGAGACAGTGGACAAATCCTCTTCACCAGCCGCGAGTAGGCTTCCAGCTAGGGCCCTACAAACCTCATCCCCTCCCTTCTTCACCATCCTCTTCTTGAGCCAACGATGATCATTTCTCTTAGTAGCGACAATCTCTATCTCTTTGAGGGTCATAGCCATCTTATCTTTGTGTCCGAAGAAGGAAACCTTTCCTAACTCTCCCGTAATCTCAGGAACGAATGACTCCGGATCATCCAATAGTCCATCCAAGTTGGCCTCTAACCTCCTCTGAATTTCTTTCGAGGCCTGTTTAATGCCTCTAACTCGGACCTTTTTCCTCCTGTTTCGGTCACCAGGAAATCTAACTTCTGCCGGGGGTTTCGCCATCTCCCATCATCTCCTGTGATACCGGAACACCTTCTAGCAATTCACATATCCGGCTTAAGGTACTCAAAAACCTCTTTCTCCATGCCGCTGAATTCTGTCGGCAAAATCAAGCAATGAATTAATCCTCCCTTGATCTCTGATATATCAGAAAAACTTCCTGATACGACCCTCTGACGAACCGTTCCAATATCGCTGAGTAGTATGGCATTCCAATCAGAAAGAGGACCAATCAAGGAAGCAACTTCTATGTCTTGGCTTCTTTCAAGACGGGCAATCATTGACTCTAGGATCTCGTAGGTCTGTTCGGGAAGCATAGGCTCGGGAGGAGCCAAACCCATCCCTGTCGGATCAAGGTCCAACAGAACAAGAGTATGGAGCTTATTGGAGTGATTTGTCAGTATCATCTCCAATGGAGAAGTAGGGAGGTAGTCGCCGTAAGGGAAAGGAATAGTCACCTGCCTGCCGAAACGATACGACTGAAGGCCGGATAGAGACACAGCTAGACTAGTCGCCGAAAGACCAGGAACGATATGGAAAGGAACCCCAGATTCTTGACACCTAATCTTCAGATCAATGTGAGTGGTAGCTTGCATGGGGTCACCAACTACCATAATTCCAATCATGCTACTCTGGGCCTGTTGGAGTATATCCTCGGGATTTTCGATATCATCTCTCATAACTCTATCCCACTTCCCGACTATCTCTTCCAACTTTTCTTCTTGATCGCTTGGAAGAACGGCCGTGTACCCCTCTAGATATCGTTTATCACAAGCTTCTGCCACCTGTAAAGCATAAGACGTCATATGGCCTAAATCACCAGGGCCAAGTCCGATTAACCAGAGCCCCGGCCCCTCCGATACAGCCGTCATTGTGAAGCGGGCTGACCCGTTGCCCATGATGAACGTGATGCGGCATCTCAGAGTCCCAAACAAGTCTGTACAGGACGTAATCGTCCTACTGAAAGACAATGACCTGCTACACAACGGCATGAGGATTTTTCCAGATAGTGATGGAAAACACAGGCTAATCCCTCTTTCAAAGAGCGCACCATATGACCTGCCTTCATATTTTACAGAATTCGAAGAGGTTATTCAACAAGGAAAACCAGATGAACGAGCAAATGAGAGCTGGTGGGCATATCTATCACGGATGATCGGCGAGGATATTGTAAGGGAGCACGGAGAGAGCTGGCCAGCTAATCATGAGTTTATCGGAGATATCATGATAGTGAGAATTAATGAGGAAATTTCTTCTTACAAAGAAGAAATAGCACTTTCAAAGATGGCATCCCATCCAAAAGTAAGGATGGTCATGGAAGATAGAGGAGTACAAGGAGAACTAAGAATTAGGGACCTATATCCTATCGCATTAAGGAAGGACTCGGAGATAATCACTCGAGAAATATCAGAGGAAATGTGTGATACCAGAGTTTTGGTCAGAGAGTCTGGTAAGTCCATACTTTGTGACCCCAGACGGGCATACTTCTCAACCAAGCTGCAGACTGAGAGGCTGGAGACACTTAGGCTCGCCAAGGAGTTACGCTCCATGCTCGCCCGTCCGCTTCGCGTATGCGACCCCTTTTGTGGTGTCGGACCTGCTTTGGCAACGCTATTGGGAGAAACCGATCTCGTGGGGCGGATGTTAGCATCAGATCTCAATCCAGATGCTGTAGAGCTTCTTTTGGACAACCTGCGTCGATGGGATCGAAGAGACTACCCAACTGAAGCAAAAAAGATCTCGAGATTACACGAAGACCGAATAGTCGGTGTTGCCGATGCTACCAAGTTGCACGAGGACCCCTCCATTTCAGGAGCATGGGATCTTCTTTTGGTCAACCTACCACACAGAACAGTCGATCTCCTCCCCACTCTGGTTCCACTTCTCGACAGGACCGGTACTTCCATGATCAGAGGCAGAGCTATCGCCGCCGAGTCGGAGATTGAAGATGTCAATGAAGCGATACGAAAGGCACTGCCTCCTAGACTACAGGGCACTCCTGAGCCAACCCTCAGAATCAAGCGAGAATACAGCTCGACACTCAGATTATGCTCATTCGAGGCTTGGATAGGCCCCGCGCCGTAGGCAGACTTATTTCGATAGAGTCAATGAATAATCATGGTTCTGCCTCAATTAATAGCGGAACTCATTTGTCATGGCTTTTTCTTTGCCCTATTCGGAGGAACGGGCACCACATCAAAACCACCCACGAAACTAAGCTCCCCAACCCAGAG
>DAYH01000024.1:1590-100557 GCA_002506825.1 Euryarchaeota archaeon UBA103 | reverse complement strand
TAAGCTCCCCAACCCAGAGGAGATCGAATCAACTCATCAACTGTGCAGTTGAAGGATGCAACGCACTTACATTCAGATCAACCGATTACTGTTGGAGACACCAGGATGAACCCCCATTGGACCCCGAACCAGATCCTGAACAGGAACCCAACTGGTGGGAGGACAATCAAGGTGAATGAGTGGCGCCCCGACCGGGATTTGAACCCGGGTCGCAGCCTCGACAGGGCTGCATGATAGGCCACTACACCATCGGGGCTTGGAGCCCTACGACGTGGGTTCTCTTTTTCAACCTTTGAGAGGGTATTGTTCATCACCCTCCTGCGTCTTGGATGTGTATGGAGGGTCCGAAACTGGTCATTGACGTCATTGATAATGGCGGTCAGTGGACCCATAGGGAGTGGAGAATGCTCAGGTATCTAGGGGTAGATACCAAGATTTTACCAAATAACACGCCTCTCTCAGAGTTACGGAAGGTCGACGGACTAATCCTATCCGGTGGCGCGGCTCGAGTAGGCCTCACCGGTGAGCTAGGCAACTGTGCAGAATATCTTACCTTGGATATCCCGATTCTTGGAATTTGTGCCGGTCACCAGTTTATGGCCGGACATTATGGGGGGAAGTCAGGCGAAGCACCCAAACCCGAGTTCGGGGCGGCTACAATCTCCCTAATCGGAGATGGCGGCATCATATTCACCGGCACTCCAGCCGATCAAACTGTATGGGAGAGTCACAATGATGAGGTTATCGAGGTCCCCAGTGGATTCTCTGTCACTGCCAGAAGCGACTCATGTGAGGTTCAGGCAATGGAGAACTCTGATGGAGATAGATTTGGGCTCCAGTTCCACCCAGAAGTGAATGACTCCGAGTACGGACGAGTCATGTTCCAGAACTTCGTGAAAGTCTGTGAAAGGGCTAGAAGCAGTGTTTGAGACATAGGACAGATTGAAGAAGGACCGTAAAGTCGCCGGCCCGATGGCGAGCGAGGCAGAGAACATAGTGAACCACAAGTGCCGTAAATGCAATCGTACGGATAGGAGAGCTTGGAACCCATCCGAGCCACCCCAGTGTAACCACTGCGAATCGAAGATGGATCCATTAGAGATCAGATACAAGTGCCTCAGATGCGGACATCTGACTTGGATCGAAGCAGGATCCACAGGAAAGTCATGTCACAAGTGCGGATACAGAGTTTTCGCCAAACCCAGAAGCCAAGGTAGGCCACATAAGACTTTGAGGGCCATTTAGGATTTCATACTCTCTCAGGACGTCCTTTTTGACCTAGCTTAGCGCTTACTTCAAGACCCTGCTCTCCCACCAATAACCATGCCCAGTTGGTTGGAGTCATTCTCACCGAAGACTTTCGACGACCTGGCCATGCCAAAAAGAATCAGAGGTGCGCTTTCCTCTTCATCTGTAACCGCTGATCCCCCACACCTACTTCTAACCGGTCCCGCGGGAGTAGGAAAGACAGCCGCATGGAAGTTAGTTGCCCGACAGATACTAGGTCCCGGCTGGAAATCAACCACCCACGTCTTACAATGTAGGGATCTTGCGCGTCAGTCAGGTGCAATGGCAAAGTTCGAGGACTTTCTAAGGCCCGGGGGTTCGACAGATACTCTGGCTGGTAGGACAAGCCTTGACGCATTCGACAGAGGAATGGCCGTGCGATCTGAAGGAGACAAGGCTCCTGCGGGCTTTGAGACCATTCCCGAACCAGGTAGCATCCCCGTCAGTAGATTGATTGTCCTAGAAGACGCAGATCACCTAGGCTCAATCAGACAGGCCTATCTTCGTAGAATGATGGAGAAGGTGGGAAACGCCTCTAGATTCATTCTAGTAGCCAGAGCGCCTTCGCGAATCATCGATGCCCTGAGATCAAGAAGCAGGATGATTAGGATTCCAGCTACAGATAGGGAACAAATTGTGCAAACCCTGGCTTCCCTAGCAGAAATATCCAACTCAAACGCTACACAGGAAGTAATTGAGGACGTTGCCTACATATGTGATGGAAATCTCAGAAAAGCCATATTCACCTTAGAAATGTTAGATTCTAGGAATCTGGGGGCTGATAGATCGGCTGTCCATAAACTGGTACAGGCGACTACCCTTCAGGCCGGAAGGTACCTGGTGGAGCTAGCTCTCAGAGGCAGAGTCGTTGAGTGGAAGTGGGAAAACAAGGGAGGAAGGAGGAAGAGAACCCTAGTGGGGGCATTAGCGGAGATAGACCGTCTGATGAATGAACACGGATTAGATGCCGATGATGTAGTACAACAGCTACACGGGGTACTGGTAGGTAGGAGACTGTCTATACCAGACCCCCTCAGAGACAATCTTCTAGATGCTCTTGCTGAATGCGATACCAGCCTGAAGAGCTCTATGCACGCTCGCGTACCATTGGAGAGATTCTTACATCGAACAGCCGAAGCAGGAGAGCTCCACGGCCTAGCATTCACCTAATCAAGCAAGTCCTCGAGGTGGCGGGCGCGGCAGGATTCGAACCCGCGGTCCCTGGCTTAGGAGGCCAGTGCATTATCCAGGCTATGCTACACGCCCGTCTCTCGCAAAGCCTACCCCTCAAGAAGTCTAGCGACAAAAATCCCCTCTTTGGACCTCTATCATCCGATGCCATGAAGCACCATGGGCTCCACGCTTGCATATGGAAGGACCTCTGTCTCCTCTGCCTACTCCATATGGTGAGGAGAGCGGTTTCGGAGCAAAGAATGAGCGAGCACTATCGAGGATGATAGCTAGGAGAGACGCCGGGAGGAGGTTTTGGACATGGCTCTCTTCGATCCGTACCACGTCGGAGATTAGATTGACATTACCCGCAATAGCAACCGTGTCGTGTGCAGTTCTTCTTGTGGATTGGGAGTATTCATCGATTGAGATCAGTATCGGTCTTTTCACTGTAATTTCAATACTTTATGTACCCACTAACATGGCCTCTTGGTTCTCTTCCATGGTTGCTAGAGACAGACTGTCACTTACTGTAGAGGGACACAAGTCGAAAGGATCCTATCCTGGCTCGGAGAGGATAATCAGCACACTGAGGGACAGGGGGATCAGAGAGAGGCTAAGGCTAGCATCGGCTATCCTTGGGGGTGCCTCTCTCTATGTGGTCCTCAGGCTAAATCCAGGTACTGTACTAGCACCATCTCTGATCGCATCTGGGGCCTTCTTTGGGACAGTTTGCATTCTAAACTCTCTAAAGCTAGAGGGAAGCATGCCTATGAGGTCCAATGACTTCACACTCCTTTCCCTCCATGCCCCCACTCTTCACGATAGTATATTGAAATCGGTTCTCACCGACTCACTGAAGGCGCATTTAGATCCGGAGACTAGTGATCTTTGGGATGAATGGATGGACTCGTTAGAATTTAGTGTTAGAACAGGCCAAACCCCCCGAACAGCGGTAGAGCATGTCTTACAGTCCATCCACTGGGAACAGAGAGGGATTATCGACAGGAACAGACTTGTCTCAGAGGTGAAGTCCGTCTTCAAAATCGCGGCTACAGACTCTCTTTTTGACAGTTCAAACAAGTTTAATGCATCATCTCTAAGAAAGCTCCTAGCCCATACACGAGCATGGGAGCCAGGCTTGTTCAGACTGATAGATAGACTCCATGACTCCGTTGCAGGTCTGCAGGGAGAAGACTTCGAAAAATGGAGACTAGACCTAGATCTCCCACCAAGGTGCTCTGAAGGCCAGGGAGAGTTGTTCGTCATGCTTCATAATCACACGGGCCAAACTAAAACAGTAGAGCTTGACATAATTGTAGCAAAGGGAGAACCAGCATATCAGAGCCTTAGATTAAGCGCCCTATCAACCCCTCATCCTAGTAAGAGTCTGGGTGATAAAGCAGATAAAATCAGTAAACTAGTGACAATGCTGGAAAGAGCCGTAGTTTTGTGGATTGGAATAGCATGGCCCGACTCAGAATCTGGTCCTCACCCGGTACAAGTTACGCTGAAGGGAGAGACAGGAGAAACACTGTCTTCCATGGTGGTCCAAACCTCTCTAACTACAGGTGTGAACCCAGAGAGCGCCGCAGTTCGAATGACCGAGGCCTCTGAAGCGGTCAGGAGAATAGCTATTCCACTGAGTGATAGGCAGAATTAGCCGATAAGTCAGGAGCGTCATGTTCATCATACCTCCCCCATTGGCAAGTACCGATAGTGATGGAGTCTTGGGACGTCTTAGTACTCGGAGAGGGTCCAGCTGCCCTAAGAGCTGCCATAGCCGCATCCGATGCTGGAGCAAGGCCTCTGTTGGTATCCAGCTGCTCCGTCGGGGCTGCTTCCGGATTTCCTCCTATATCCGGATTCTCTGCTTCATTGAATGAAACATCTCCTTCTTCACACATACAAGATACCATTTCAGCGGGAGGGGATGGTACCGACAAGGAGGCCGCTACTCGAATCTGCTCATCAGCAGTAGAGGCGCTATCCGAGCTAGAGAGATGGGGCTTGGTGCTGAGGAGGTCCCAGGACGACCTTCCCCATCTAGCAGATATATTCGGCCATACGTTCCCAAGAGTAGCAGGTTGTGGAGATAGTACCATCAGAGAGGTAACTAGAACCCTCGAAGAGCAGACAATGAAGAGGGCAATTAATAGAAAGTCTGACTTACTTCCTGTAGCACTTGTTATGGATAACAAACAAGCCCGAGGAATTATTGCTTTAGATATCGAATCAGGGAACCTAATTCCAATACAAGCCAAGACCATTATCATCGCATCTCAGGGATATCACGGGATATGGAATGCTCCTTCTCAAGGCCATGGAAATGGACTTGCTATATCCAATTCCGCGGGTATCTCTCTCAGAGGAATGGCAAATGCGCCAATGTACGCCCTGACAATTTCAGGAGTGGGAATGGTCTTGCCGATGGACATCCTTGGCTCAGGTGGAAGAATTAGGAAAGTGTCCGGTGAGGATGCGAGCCCTCTTGAGGTAATTGAAGGAGAGCCATGCGTGCTAGATATGAGGTCTATGGAGAGATCAGCAGATGGCTGGTTCGAGAATACCTCTTCAAAGGTACTTGACAGAGTTGGACTGGATATCAGAAACGAAGTATTGCCTATATCACCTAGAATAGTGTCTACGACAGGCGGCATTCCAGTTGATGATCATTGTAGGGCGACCTTTGATTCTGGAAAAATGTGGTACACGGGACTCTATGCCGCGGGCCGCTCTGCATACACCGGAATGCATGGCCTTTCCCCACTCCCCGGGAATCTAATCATGGAGGAGGTAGTCACGGGAGCAGTGGCTGGAAAGCATGCAGGTGAGTGGTCAAAGGACTCCCAATTTGGAGGCCATAAAATGATTGATGAGGCACTTTCCGAATCACAGAAGAAGATCGACCAGATGTTCTCCTCCGAAGGTAGTCCAGTAGGACACGTAGCAAAGGCCCTCTCCTCAGCAATGAGAATAGTGGATGGAAGCGGCGAACAATCATCCATGGCAATAGCACAAGCCAGCATCAACGAAATCGCAAGCCTTGGAATCAGAGTGACAGACCCATCAAGACGAATGAATACAGAGTTAGTTACAGCACTTCACGTAGAGGGACTGCTGTCCCTAGCCATGTTAATATCCTCTAATGAGGAAGAAGAATGAGCGAAGAAAAATCTATCTTCACTAGAATTATCGAGGGAGAGATACCCTGCTTCAAAATATTTGAGAATGAGTATGTATACTCATTTCTGGACATCAATCCAGTATGTCCGGGACATGTTCTTGTAATTCCCAAGGAACCAGCCTCATACCTGCACGAGCTATCTCCCGAATCTTCCTCAGAACTGGGCAAGGCACTGCCCAGAATATGCAAGTCCATA
Source organism: Euryarchaeota archaeon UBA103 (assembly GCA_002506825.1). Taxonomy (GTDB): domain Archaea; phylum Thermoplasmatota; class Poseidoniia; order Poseidoniales; family Thalassarchaeaceae; genus MGIIb-O5. The sequence goes on along the minus strand of DAYH01000024.1, from coordinate 94,717 downwards.
ATCGAAATCACCGGAGCAAGTAATTATAATGTAATACAAAATAATGGCTCTGAAGCTGGACAGACCGTTTTTCATGTCCATTTCCATATTATCCCCAAATACCCCGAATCAACTCATAGCTTTACGTGGAAAACAGTGAAATTAGACAAGAAAGCAGCTCTAGAGCTATCTCAAAAGATATCTGATAACATAGAATAGAATCGGTGCTTTCTCAACTGAGACCCCGTCTGTGCATACTGTGAGTGACGCAACAGGGGCACCGGACATCGATCCAGTACTGTCCAGCGGAGCACTAAAAATAAATCCGAAAAAACTCAATAAAGTACCTTGGGATCATACTGGAGATCATCCAGGAAGTAAACTGGCATGGTCAGTGATAAAGTCACTAGCCAAACTTTCGAAGTACTATCTTTTCAGATCAGTAGAGGAGGAGTCTCCTGCCGAATGTGATGGAGGGAGGATTTATGCTTCAATACATATCAATGGCTTGGTAGACCCTCTATCGATAATCCTCTCTCAGGAAAAGAGGCCAATAACGATGGGAAGGCATGACCTAGCAACAATGCCCTTCATTGGTTGGTTAACCAGAAGAATGGGCAATCAACCAGTTATCAGAAGAGCAGAACAGAGATCGGGTGTCTCAGACCAAGACTTCGCCAAGGCGATCAATCACAGAACACTACTCACAATGTCCCATTGTATCTCGGGGGGACACGGGGCGGTCGTGATGCCCGAAGGTAAGTCCCATCAAGACTCCAAGCTACACAAACTCAGGACAGGTGCGATGAGATTTGCCATAAACGCCTCATCAATAGCCTCCTCGAAGGGATTGCCAAGCCCAGTTATCCAACCCGTGGGACTACATTTCAGATGCCATCACTGGTTTAGGACCGATTTATTTGTAGAATACCCAGAACCTATCCAGATACCCACAGTTAACTCTGATAATTATTCTCAGAGCCTCAATGAAGGAACATGGATGGAGCCTCCCGAGGATATGGTAAGAGGGCTGAGGGACGAGCTGCAAGATAGATTATCGGAAGTCACCCCCGAGGCTCCGGACTGGGAGACATACAGAGCTTGGCATCTGTTAGCACACCTTAGGTCAAGACAGGATAAATCCCCCCTCGAGTCATTCTCACAAGAGGTGATGGCTACGAGGAAAATACGTGAAATTATGGTAGATAGGGATGACTCAGATCTAATTGAAGATGCAAAGAAAGCCTCAACAATTTTACATTCCCGAGATCTAGATGCAAGGTCTTTATCAGAAGACAATTCCTTGAATAAAAATCCAGAAATATTTAGAGGATTCTTGGGGCTGATCTTGATGGCGCTGGCCTCTCCCATTTCTATACCCTCCACAGGAATACAAACGGTTCTCGCTTGGTATCTAGGTAACAATTCCGATGAAGGAATAGACGCAAGAACAACACATCATATGTTTGCTGTTTTCTTCTCACCTGTGACTTTCTGGCCGCTCTTTGCTTTGCTTTTATCTTATTACTCACTAGAAGGAATGATTGTAGAAACTACGCTATCATCAGTGATTTTCGGAGGCCTGTTAATAATGATAGCAATCCAACTTTCAAACATGTTCATGTTAACAGGATATGATTTTTGGACAGACTACACTGCCTCTAGGAGGAGGATTAACCTAGCAAAAACTGAGGAAGGAATTGAATTCATCGAACTTATTCAGAACATCACTCCTAAACTAGTGGCTCTCAAATAGGACATGCTCTTCCCTTGTACGTGAACAAGAGAGAGGCCGCCGATTCTGTGAGGAAATGGCTACTCAGCGAGAAGCTGGAAGCTAGAGATGTCGAAGACCAGCAAGCCCTTCTTCACATGCATGTCAAGTATCCGCCGAGCAAGAGGGGGCATCTGTTTAATGTGGTAATACCGAAGAATAGAGACTTGGTATTGGTATATTCTGTAACTAGAGTTGACGAGGGCCAGCAAGACATGATGAAGGAATTCTCCACAGTTTCTCCCAACGATTGGAAGAAGTGGCTTCATGATACTAGGCTGGATTTAACTAGAGCAGACTTAGATTGGGTCCTCCATGTGGGAAATAAGGTACAGGATACTCCAGGTCCATTACAGGCATTTAATCTCTCAAGACCGACTTGGTTAGACGGACTTACACAGAATGACTTCATGCATACGATGAGGAGAGTTTGGCTGACCAAGCTCTCCCTAATTCATAGGATAAAGTTCCAATTTGGTACTGGTTCAGGAAAGCCGGGCCCCGTCGACGACTGGAATAAGAAGAAGGGCCAGAAATCATCAAGGAAATCACCAACTTCCCCGAAGCAGCCACGTGAGGTTGATACTGATGAAACCGGCGGTTTTGGCAGAGATTTCGATCCAGCAGATTGGGCATGATATCTTTATTTTCACCAGATACAGACTGACCGCAATCCGTGCAGGTTAAGTATGAAACATTTCTAAAAGTGCTGTAGCTAATCACCGGGTGGTCACAAGTGAGCAGAACAAAGAAGAGAAGTAGCGTTGCAATGGTTCTGTTAATGGTAGTCAGTTTATTCGCTGGCCTTGGAGTTTCAAATGTATCTGCTAGTGAGGTAGTAATGACGGATGCCATAGAGGTAACTCCAGGCGGTGCATTCAGCGACAGAATGGTTTCAATCGATGCCGACTCACAGGGAAATACCCACTTTATCTGGAGCAGAAATACACAACATCTCTACTACAAGATGCTTGATGCTAGGGGAGAAGTACTAATTGATGATACAAAAATATCCAACGCAGGAGCCCATAGAGCGTGGCATCCAGACATCAGAGTCGACAATGACGACATGGTACACGTTACTTGGACGGACAAAGCCGGACAATGGACGATAATGTACACCCTACTAGATCCTTCTCTGGACGACCAGAATGGTGATGAGACAACAGATTCAGCCATCACCATAGTCAATGATTTCGAAGTTTCGTCTCATCCACAGAATAGAGATTGGCCAGCGATTGACATTGACTCTGATAATGACCCGCACATAGTCTGGCAGGATTCATATGAGCCTCTAGATAAATTCTACCAACAACCACAGATTTACTATGCCATGCTTGATGCTGATGTAGTTTCTAGAACCGTTGAATTCGCTGTGGGAGAGACCCTACTCACGCCAATTATAGGGCACAAAGGCCACCCAGATATCGCAATCGATTTAGATGATTTCGTACAGGTCGTATGGGACGATACCAGAGGAGGTAAGGTAGAGATGGTGATTCCAATCGATACCTCTGGATCTATGCTAGCAGAGTGGGCAGATATGTGTGTTGTATTCTATGGTGGAAATTTCGTCAGTGGGTCATATTTCCAAGGTCTAAAACCCCTTCTAGTCAGAGCTAACATGACAGTTTACGAGACTCTCTATGGGATCGGAGGACACACTAGCGTATCAGCGGCAACATCCGGCAATTGTGCCACGGCGTTTGCAACAGGAGGAAGCGGCTCTCAAGGGCCAAGAAACACCGCTCTAGGACTAGTTCCCGGTGATGACAGTGGAGGAATCAGAAAGCTCAATGGAGTGATAATGAACGGCGGCGCCCTGACCATAAACTATGACGGAGGGGGCGTTGGGTCAGAGTCTTGGGGTCCCTCAAGCACGTGGGCTTGCCTTTCGTGGAAAGATGCTCAAGGAAACGTACCTGGAAACCCCCCAACACAGCTCGACCACAAGTGGAATCCCAATGCCACGAAGATAGTAATTCCAGTCTCAGATGAACCGCCATATGACGGTACTTCCTGGGACTCCCAAGATACAAACACCATACTAGAGGCTCATGACGCATGTGTGAATGCAGGGGTTATACCCACTCCTCTATGGGCTCAGAGCAATGAAGACGTTGGGTCTTCAATGAAAGATTTGGCACAATGTCCGAATGGGATTGTGAGCTCCTCCTCATCCAGAAACTGCCCAGGTACCTCAGTCAGACTCACCAACGCAGGCGGGCAAATGTACAGCTTCCCAACAGGAGCCTCAAGCGCCGCAGAGCTACAACTCATGGTAGAGGCCTTGGTCTACTTAGCCACCAATAATTCAAGAGAGATTTTCATGACAGTTCTAGATCCAAAATCCCTGTTAGATAGTCCCCCTCCTGGCTGGCAAAAGGGAGATTCTGGAACTGTTGTAGATACTCAAGCAGATACCTACACAGAAGATCTGGGCCCCTCGCTAGACTCCCTAGGATATGGTCACTTGGTAGTGGTAAACGATACTAGAATTACATTAAACGATGCTTTCAGCCTACATCCTTCAATCGCTGTAGATACATCAGGCAACACTCATGTCGCGTGGATGGACGGTAGAGCATATGGATTTGAAATAGATGTTAATTATGAGGTATATTACACCAGATTAAGACTCCAGGGAGTCGGAGAGTGGGATGGTGTAGAGGAAGGCCTTCCTTCCTTCGGTATCAAGCAAATTACTGACTCCGCAATATCCACTGTCGAGGGACTGGGAGGAATCGACTCAAACAGACCGTACGGGGCCAACTCTCACATGCCTGCAATTCTGACTGACGACTTCGACAACGTTCACTTATCTTGGTTAGACAACAGCAACGCTAGTCAGATGGAGACAGTAATGTATGCCAGACTCAACCATACTCACAATTCGCACCCAGATGGATTCCCTTTGAACTCTCTTGCAACATCTGTTCTTGACGAGTGGGAGGTAATCCCAGTGACTTCATGGTCTTCCAACAAGCTCGGACCAAACTCCCCGGCCTCCCCAGACCTTGGCCAAGCACCCGCCTTCGCTAACGACCTAGGAAGTGGTGCTCATATTTCTTGGTCCGACGACCACAAGTGCTCCGATGAAAACAACGGTGGGAAATTCACTATATGCTATGTTCATATTCTAACTGGCCTGGTTGACATCTCTCTAGGTGAAACCGAGACATATTATCACACCATCCAGCCTAGTGGACAGACTACATTCAACATGACGATATCCAATCCAACTCCAGGACCCCCAGATTTGGTTTCTGATACTTTCTACGTATCAATGGAAGGAGTGCCAAATAACTGGAGCTCGACACTGTTCTTCGCAACGAACCACACTCCGATATTCCCCTCCACGCCCATCTTCTTGGAGGGGGGAGAGTCTGAACCTATCTATATGAGAATAAGATCACCTACTATTTACCAAGCCGATGAAGACGAGCTCGCAACAATTGTCCTCTCAGCATTATCCGAGAAGGATCCAGCCATCAGGGATGAGCAAATCACACTCGTCCTAATGGACGTGGTACATGGAATTCAATTAGACACCAGTCATTACCAAGCAGATGTTGAACAAGGCCAAAACGCCGTTTTCTCAATATCTATAACGAATACTGGGAATGTATATGATACATTTGCATTCTATGATCCGACTACGCTTGAGGGGCAGACCGAATGGGCCCTTCCGTTTGGATGGGGTATTTCCTTCCCAACTACACTTTCTCTGGACCCAAGCCAATCAGTCACTAGGAATCTCCAGGTGAGCGTTCCTACCTCCCAAGAGCCAGGAACCTTTGTGATTTATCTCAAAGGATGGTCAACCGGGGAACCCGTACTCTCTGTAGACAGAGGGACATTCGATATTCTGGAACTCTGGGTGAACGTATCAGTTAGGACTACAGGAAACATCGTCTTCCAACTCGGAGAAACAACCCAACACGTTCTTCCCGGAGAATGCTCATCATTCGATGTTGACGTTACTAAGCATTTTACTCCTGGTCACCTGATTTTCAGTACTCCCGGGGGCCCCGATGAAAGACCCCCCGAGATTTCAGAGAATACATGGAGGTACGATAACTGGGTAGTCGATCTTGACTTCAGTAATGCTCCCGGAGGAAATGGAATTCCTGATAACGCCCCAAGATACTGGTCTCAGATAGGAACTCCACAGACAGTCACTGCCCTAATGTGTGCTCCCTACAACGCTACTGCCGGACTTGGTACTTCCGTCTCATTCCGTGCATATCTCGAAGGCGCCCCTCAGGTCAGTGACAACGTTGTCCTATTGACAAACGTGATTCAAGTATACGATCTAGAGGCCACCGTTCCGGATACAATTCTATCCCTGCATCCAGGACAGGAATTTGAGATGCCAACTACCATAGATAATATCGGTAATGGGCCTGATAGATATGATATGGCTATCCAATCAATAACGGATTCAGAAGGCTACACTCACGTATGGGATATTGACATTCCCAGAGTCTTATTCGATGAATTAGATAGAGACCAATCACAGGAAATCCCAATCATCATCAGCGTACCCGAGAAGACTCTTGCGGGGCAGTATACCATTGTTCTAGAGGTAATGAGTGAAGAGGAATACGATGGTACCAAGCTCAGGGATCTGATCACCCTCCAAGTGGAAATAATAGAGTTCCATGACATGAGAATAGTACTCGATCCCGCGGTCGAAAGTAAAATCAAGACCACCGCGCCAGGGCGAACAGTTAGATTCATCATGAACATCACCAACTTTGGTAACGTACCTGACGCTCCTACTCTGCACAATCACACTATCGATGCCGCAGGAGAGTGGGATCTCCAGCCCGGAATGAACCAACTCGACAAGTGGCAAATCAGATTCGCCCTGTTAGAAGGATTCGACTCAGAGTTCCCAATAGAGAAGAACTGTATAGAACTCACAATGGATGATCCGATTCCAATAAATGAGTGCTTCGTAGACGCTGTCACCAACTCACTTACCCTCCCAGAGATGCAAGCCTACACCACACTGAATATCGTTGCAATAGTCGATATTCACCCAGAAGCCACACTGGCAGATAGGGAGATAGGAATCAAGGTAATGTCGAAATTTGGTTCTAGCGAAGTAGATGGGGATCACGATGAAACACCCAGTTGGGAAGACTCCTGTACATTGGATTCGAATGGTGACGGATTACCCGACAACTATTCCCCCAACTGTGATACTAATGAGCAAATAGTGGAACTCAGACTCAGAGCTCCTGACTTAGAGATATACTCCGTCTCGGCCGATGAGAACCGAGGGTCAGTTGGAGACATGTTGTCAGTCAATGTCCAAGTAAGAAATATTGGAAACGCACACGCAACAGACGTCAATATCGTCCTGTGCTCTGGACAGAGCGAATCTGATATCAAGAAGAACGGTTGCAAGGAAGAGAATATTGCATACAGGCAGACAATTGAAGCAATAATGCCCTCGGAAGACCCAGACCCTCCGATAATAACCCTGCTGTATATGGTAGAGGCTGGCAGCCATGATATCGTGGTAGTATTAGACCCGGATAATCTTGTAGTCGAGACTGATGAAGATAACAACGTACAAGCAGTCAGCGGAAAGATGGGGTCTGACCTTGGCATTCTCGATGTTGGTGTGGAGGCCATAGTACAATATTCAGTTCCCGCAATTATACTGGGAGCAACCTTTGCCCTCTTCGGGGTAGTGGGGGTTGTCATGTACGGCAGAAGAATGGAGGCTTTACAGAGGTTCCAAGAGAAGAGCAGCCTACTAGCTAACCTTTCAGACGACGATATGACATTCTGATTACTTGACCATCCACCAGGGAAGTGGCGTATTATCCGTCGCGGCTACGAACTTTCCTTCGTTCACTGCAAGATCTCTGAGTAGACGCTCTCTAAGAGTACTCATCATCTCTTCAGCATCATTTGATCGCATTCTCATACTCTGAGCGAACACATCCAAGTCTAACGGCCTTCTTGGCTGTATCATTAAGGCGTGTGCCAGTTGGCGTTCCTCATAGCTAGCCAGTCCCTCATTCAGACTCGGGGATACCTTACTCATCACATGCTGATGAAGAGCAATCACCGCATCACGCCTTTCATCTATTTTCTCTAGGCACTCGTCCAACTCGGATAGTACTTGCATACCCTCAACTAGGGGAATACTCCTCCTGGTCCCTAATTGTGAGACTAAACCATCAAGCTCCCCAGGGAGTCTAGATGAGAGTCTCAGAGGCCCTCCTCTTGGCATCTTTCTATGCTCTGCTCTGAAAAGATCCGGACCAAGATCCAATCTCAATGAGAATGACTGATTGACTGTGTAGACCTTTCTTGGCGGCCCCCCCTTTTCAGAAGGGATTTTCTCCGATTCAACAAATCCTCCCTCTTCAAGAACCTTCAGATGCTTCATCACAGCCTGCTGACTGACATCTAGCATCTCTGATAGTTGAAGGGGGTAATGAGGCTCCTTAACCAGGAATTTCAGTATATCCCTTCTGGTGGAATTCTCCAATATACTCATAGCGCGCTCAAAATCCACCATTTCTAGTCAACCCGTAGTTGTCTAATCGCCCCTCTTCTAAAAACCCAACTTGAGCATAGTATAATATCACAGCAATAGATGTAGTACCATGGGAGCGGCCAAGACAGTCATGAAGACCCTAATAGTAGTGGTAGGAATTCTATTGATTTTAGCATCATTTGGGGCGTTGGTAGTAGCCAATGAGATTGATAGTAGAGTATCAGAAGACTGTGAGGACACCATGGGCTCAATCGGAGAGGCCATCGGACTCGATGAAGAACAATGTCAGGATGCCAGAGATACGAGAGACAACCTAAGATCGGCCTTCTTGCCATTGAGTGCCATTGGAACCCTTCTAGTTTTAATCCCCATTCTTTCAAATTTCAGGAGTAAGGGTGAGGATTGACAATGTCAAGGACATCATCCGTTGTCCCAGTTTTCCCAGTTCCCATCTTCCTTGTGATCCTCTAATTCAGCGACTTTCCCAAAACCTTGTTTTTCTTCCACATCAGTGAAGGGACTAGGTACCAAATCGGCCTCCACTTCCAAATTTTGTTCCCGATGTAATGATTTGTAAATATCATCAGTAGTCATCAGAGGGGCATGCATATTCACTCCAGCAGAGACACTATTCCTCCTCCATCCAATCAGAGCAAGAATCATACCAATAATTCCGAAAGGCCCTCCTATGCAACATCCCGTAACCATCACCAGTATTGTGACTGGACTACTTTCCAGTATCATAGTTTGAGCTTTTATATCATCCACTAGCCATAAGTTACCCTCTTCAGCATCATTGTAGAGAACATATGTGCCACTTTCCTCAGGAATAAACACCCTTACAGTCCTAAACTGTGGAGAATCAGCCGCAACTTGCCTGTCCACATGCAGGAAACCTGGCTCTATCCACTCACAATCTTCCGAGTCAAGAATAAGTCGAACATCAGGCAATGGAGAACCATCTTCTACAATCCTCATCACAAGATACTCCCTCTGACCAATAATAGAAGTAGACGAGATATTCACACTGATACTTTCGCCAGGAGCGACTACAGCCTCATTAAACTGTGCAGGATCAAGGTACTTCTCACTCTCCTCAGATGCCGAGCTCCATGCTATGGTGGCTGTCAGGAGAAGAAAGAAAGATATCACTGAAATGGTCTTAGCCCATCCCATTACATCCCGGCCCATGGAGTAGCCAAGGGCTACACGCTTTCAGTATTAGTCATCAGTATCCAAGTCCAATACCATCTAGCTTCTCTGGTAGGTAGGTATCGGTAACGAAGTCAAGCCCGTACTTGGCCAACGACTGTTGTTCGGCCTTCTTACCCATTTCCTGCATGAGCTTAATCTGTTCCTGCCACCAACCAGTGTTGAATCTGGGGTCACTTAGCTCAGCTTCTAATGCATTGCTATCCTGTTTTGATAGATCATCACTTGGGAGGTCGTACGCGAGTATGTCGTCAGCTGTTATTCCTAGGTATGTAGCCTCCTTAGTTGCTAGATATTCCGATATATGCGCCGTCTTTATGGCTCCATATGCTATACTGGCGAATATTCTGAAAGACCAGGGGTCACAGTCAGTGAATACTACTATTGGCTTCTTCCATTCATCACTAATTCTTCTCATAATCCTTCTTGTAGATCTAGCAGGTTGTCCCTTCAGATGGATAAGTGCACATCTTGATTCCTCGTCAAAACCATTCTCTATCAACCTATCAAACATACCGCCAGTTTCGATTGCCATCACGAAGTCAATGTCCTCATCAACCAGCTTGAGCTTCTCTTCTTCAACATTGTAAGGCACTCCGTATCCAGAGTCACCTACGTCGTCTCTGCAGTTTATTGTCATCCACTCTCCTCTTCTGTTCTTCTCTTCAACAGTAATATTGCCAATAATTCTCGCACCGTCTTCCTCAGGCCTTAGTTTGAAATCCTCTCTCAGACACTTGGTTACTATCTCTAGATCCTCAGCTAGATTATTACTTTCATTTTGTGAGCCAAATTTACCGTTTCCCCAGCCCTCAGAGATGTAGTACATTTCTCTTAGCGTGGAAGACTTCCCAGAATCAATCATCTCTTCAATGAATTCTGTAATGTGGAGAGTCCTCAACAGCTGTCTGGCAGAGCCCAACTTAGTTGCATCCCTAACAGTCTTACCTTTTCCATACTTGAAGACTCCAAGTCTGTTATCAAAAGAGATATTAGTTTTTGACCTGACAGGAAGAGTCATCCTCGGCGGCTCGCCCCTCTGCATTCTGTTATGCATCTCAGCCGCTACCTGATGTAGTGAGTCTACTACCTGTTCCCTGCTCTTTCTAGTCGAGTCACTCATTGTTCATCACCTTCCATTCCGAACCAATCAGTATCAGCAGAGGGGGATAAATCTACAACATTAGGACCTCCGAGCTCATTATTATCGATATTGGGAAGGACCTGAGAAGCTTCCATATCGGTTCTTACAGAAACCCCTCCATTATCTCTAACCTCCTGAACTGCGGCTTCCAATGCCTCAGTCTTGCGTTGCTCTTCTAATAACGCCTCGTCCATCTTAGTTGCCCCGATAATCTCACCATTCCCTCTGAAGAAGATATCCGCTTCATTCCAATCTCCCTTAGATAGACCAGATATGCCAAATTCCAGAACAGTAGAAGTCCCTGGATCTAAAGTGTCCAACCTCCAAGCCCACAGCCCTCTCGCTTCCTTCCTTCCGCCCTTTGGGTTGTACTCCATCGAGGTTCCATAACTTTCTGGCCATTTGGCCAGTATCGTATACGCCCTGGCTCTAGCAGTGTAGTTGTGTATGGTTATCGAACACATGGAAAGACGTCTTTCTTTATCCCATGAGAGTACTTCTTCTAGGAAGACAGCATTCATAATCTGCGTTATTACAGGTGCCAAATCAGGCTCTTCTCTACCAAGTAATTCTGATGACTTCTTAGAAATTTCAGGGAGAATTATATTCACGAGCTCGAACTTTTCCTTGGCTTTCTTTCTCTGGGAGTCCTTCTTTAGATGATTTTTGAGGCCTCGGCCTACTTCCAGCATCGCCTTCCTGATCTCCTCAAATACCTCCTCATTGTAGGAGACTGCCTCCTTTGCTTCACTAGTGAATTGAACATTGGTTGAAGCTAGGTGTATTAGAACAGCAGCCGGCCCCTTTGGAATTCCAGTACCGCCCGGTTGTTCCAAACCATAATTTTTCCAATTTACCGCCTCGAGGGATTTGGTTAGTAGGCACCCACCCTGTTGGTACATCAGAGGAACCCTGTTGGCAAATCTCAGAATTTCTATCGGGCCATCAGAAGTAAGATCTCCTCCGAAAACCAAGCCAACTTCAACTTGGAAAGGATTACCCTGGCTTACCGAGGGACTCCTCGTTACAGTAGATGCAAAGCGAGAATCTATCGCCTTTGACAGTCCCTTCTTAATCAGCAGGTCTTCGATTGGAGAGAGGCAGTCCATGGGTGGCTTGAGTAACTTAACAGTCTGAAAAGCACTAATCATCGTCTTCGCTTCTTCTGCTTTGATTCTCTTTGGAGTTCTTCCCTCTTCCACTTCTGCCATTGCCAGTATTTCCTTAGCCGCCCTTGGGCTGACTCCTGAGAAATTATGCTTTAGGAATGAAGTCATCTTCCTGTCATTGGCCTCTCTTAGCATTCTTTGCAATGTACCAAGCTGTATTCCATGAGGGTGTGGTTTGATTTCCTCGACTACCCTGGGTAGTTTGTTACTGGTCCTAACCCAGTCTCCCTCTTCTATTACAGAGCCCTCTCTATCCAACACAACCAGCGATATTGAAGCATGGGGATTGACAATGGATGTCATTCTGAGATATTGAAATACAGATTTTTTTCCTCTCTGATACTTCGCCTTCATTTGTGTCTTTATCCTTAGGCCATGGGAAACCTCATTTCCAGTTTTATCATCTATCCATATGTCTCTCTTCTCGCCAGATTTAATCGCCTTATTCTTCTTAGTATCCACACCAAGATCAACATATACCGCCGAAGAATCACTTTTTATTTTCGAGACTACATGAGTCTTTGAGCCCGTAGTTAGTTGGCTGTACATAACAACTCCAGTTATCCCTATGCCCTGTTGTCCCCTTGTCTGTCTTATGGCATGAAACCTGGAGCCTAGAAGAAATTTTCCGAATACATTCTCAATTGCATCCCTCGGTATTCCCGGACCGTTATCCTGTGTGATTAACTCTAGCTCATCCCCTTTCGTTCTTCTTATTTCTACTCGGATATCGGGTAGAATTCGAGCCTCTTCGCACGCATCAAGAGAGTTATCTACCGATTCTTTGACAGCTGTAATCACAGCTCTTGGTAGAGTATCGAAACCAAGGAAATGCTTATTCTTCTCGAAGAACTCACTTATTGATATCTGCTTTTGCTTACTTGAAATTTCTTCTGCCTCATTCATACGAATCACCCCATCAGGTCCTCCCAATTACCCAATGTAACGGGGCCTGCTTATGGTTGCATGAACCCGCACACTGATACCTATTGAATGATACTGATTACACACTCACAAAAACCATGTTTCTAAACATGAAGTCAATTTCCAAATGACGCTAAATGACACTACCTTATATGTGTTGTAAAATATTTGATACAGTCTTTGATAACCTAAACTGAAATCGACCCGCTATGAATAACCGTGTTACTATGATGACAATGCTAGTGATTGCCAGCTTGATGGCATCTCCCATAGTCGTCGCAGACGATACTCAGGACATACCAACGAACGCCCAGAACACCGGAATGCACGACTCACTAGTAGCGGCTCTGTCGCATGCAGGACTCGTATCCGCATTGCAGGCGGATGGACCATTCACTGTCTTCGCACCAACTGACGATGCCTTTGCAGCCGCAGGAATTGATCTCTCTACATTCGATACCGATGAGGAGAACGCAACCCTCAGCGACATACTACTGTATCACGTAGTCAGCGGCTCAGTTGCCGCCTCAGACGTTACTGACGGAATGTCTGCCGAGGCACTCAACGGCGATGACCTATCGTTTACTGTGTCTGATGGATCAGTCATGGTAAATGATGCAACAGTCACTACAGCAGATGTGATGGCTTCGAACGGAATAATCCATGTAATCGACAAGGTCCTAATGCCTCCAGCAGATTTGGCAGATATCCCAACAGTAGCCCAGGGAACGGGAATCCACACCTCCTTGGTTGCCGCTGTAGTTCAGGCAGAGCTCTTGACAACCCTACAGGGCGACGGGCCATTCACGGTCTTCGCTCCAACAGACGACGCATTCGCAGCCGCTGGAATAGACCTAGCCGCACTTGACACCGTAGAGGGCAAGGCCGCACTTACTGACATCCTGCTCTACCACGTAGTTTCTGGCGCAGTACCGTCATCAGCAGTGACCGATGGCATGTCCGCCACGGCCGTCAACGGGGACGACCTGTCCTTCACAGTAGGAGAGGGCGTAATGGTCAACGACGCAAGCGTCGTACTGGCTGACGTACCAGCATCCAATGGCGTCATCCACGTGATCGACAAGGTCCTAATGCCTCCAGCCGATGAGCCAGCACTCCCTGAGGGATGTGACTACGTCATCGGAATAGATGAGTCAGGATATGCATATGATGAAACCGACCTGTCCATAGACGTAGGTCAGACCGTGTGTTGGATATGGGAAGACGAGTCAATGGGTCATAACGTAGCTCAGATCGAGAATGAGGGAGACACTAGTAGAATGCTCGGTGGAAAGTACAGCGGCATGGCTATGATGTCCGTGGATTACAGAGTTACATTTGACGAGGATCAGACTTTCCTGTACATCTGCGAGCCACACGCCACCATGGACATGGTCGGTAAGGTTGTCGTAGGAACAGGAGTCATGGAAGAAGTCGATGAATCCGATTACGATTCCGAAACCGATAGCGTTCCAGGATTCACTGCTGGACTATCAGGGATTGCACTCGCCGCCGCCGTCATCATGTATGGTGGAAGAAAGTCAGAACTGTAGACGTAAAAAGCCCTTCACTGGGAGAAAACATCCGGCTCCCACGCCGTGATTCTCCCAGTGAAGGCACTAGTCATCACCGTTAATGGGCTAGCGAGGTATAGCTTACCAGGTCCAGATCTCCCTTGGAAATTTCTGTTTATCGCAGAAACCGTTACTTGTTCTGAATCTTCACTGACTCCCGGACCGGCTCCGATACATGCTCCACAACCAGGATCAATGAGATGGACTCCAGCCTCTTCGAATATCTTCGTCCAACCCTTCTGTTCGGAGAGCTCCTTGACCGACTTGGATCCGAATTGGATGTAGCATTCCACATCTTCTGCAACCTTCAGTCCTGCATTCAGGGCCGCTTCGCAAACCATAGCGTAGAATGAGAAATCGTCGTCTTTCCCCGCGGTACAAGACCCAGCATACGCTATATCTATCCGAACATCTCCGAGTTCGTCGACATACGCTCCATTAGTTGGATCCGAAGGGACGCCCTCGTCTGGATTTCCAGGATGGGCAACCATTGGTCGGATTTCTAGGAGATTTATCTCGTGAGTTCCGCCATCGTAGTGGGCCTCCTCATCAGGTAGGACGAACGAGCTCCGTATCTGCTCCTCAGTAAGGTCATGCCGCCTATCCAATAACCACTCAACAGTCCTGTCATCCGCCTCACAAATTCCAGTCTTGGCACTACATTCAGTAGCCATGTTGCAAAGAGTAGCCCGCTCATCCATAGAGAGACTTGCTAAGCCCGGACCTCCGAATTCCATGCTCCTATCCAAGGTCTCTGAGTTTGCCGCGTATTTCCAAAGAATATGTAGAATGATATCCTTAGCTGTACAGCCGGGATGTAGCTCACCAACTAATTCGAATCTGATACTCTCGGGTACGCTGACGAATGAAAATTGATTGTAGACCAGATTTGCATACTCTGTGGAACCAACTCCATAGGACAGTGCGTTTGATGCTCCTCCCATGCACGTGTGTGAGTCTGTAGCTTGGATGAAGTCTCCAACATCTATGAACTCCTCTCTCGCAACCTGATGACATATCCCAGGGCTTATTCCACCCACTGCCGAATAATCCCTGACCCCAGTGTGTTTCTGGAAGTCGACCTGCATATCTCTCAACGTTTGTATTTTTGACTCGAATCTACTAAACCTTGCAACGCCCGTTGCATAGAGCAAGTGATCCTCAAAAACAGCGAATTTATTCGGATTAGGCAGAGAATACCCATCTCCATATTCCTCTGAAAGGAAAGTATGAACCTGCGCGGTGGTGAATTCGTGAGAGTACCCACCATCCACCTGTGCCAGAACAGCGTCTCCAGGTTTTACGAATTTAGGTTCATCCGCCCCCCCTAGTAACTTGGATGCGATCATTTTCTCAATCATATTCATCGGCCTCGAGCCACATACATTCTCGGGAAGTATTATTTCTCCGGATTTTAACCTCTTTGCGAAGGGAAGGATCCCACCACTCTCCAGGATTAGTTTACTTATTGGATCATATCCACTTGTGAATTCAGATAGAGGAATACTTTCTCCATTCTGTAATCTCTCAAGCATCAAGTGATCCCCCATCAATTGTCCAAGATTCAGATTATTTCTCTCATGAATCGGTGCGAATGACTCGGCAATAACAATTCTGATTCCAGACCACCTTTCGCATTGGGGAGCAGTCTCTCTGCTGGATCCAGTGCCCTTTCTATGCCCCGACACAATTACCTCGAAATCTCCGTCTTTCAATGCTCTGGGCTCGAATACCCTCTGTCCGCCGTGTAGGAGTCCAGCATATGCGTTTTCAGCAATCTCGGATGGCTCATGATCAAAGCAAACCCACGCAGGAGTCATCACATCTGTGTTTATGTCATCTAGGAGATCTTCAACCGTTAAATCGGACATCTTTAGGTCGATTCCCTCATACAACTGCTTCCTAATAAGATCCAAGTCCTTGGTCAGGAATAAGATCCTTTTTCCAGGAGTGAGGCTGATATTTTCTGGAGGCCATTGCTCACTCAAATTAACCACTCCCAAATCCTCCAAGAGTCTGTTCTATTTCACGGTTCTCGATAGAGAGCAATATCATATGCCGCAAGTCGCCCCTTAGAGAAACAATTGAAAAGTGTTAAATTTAAATAACATGCGCTTTCGGTAGTTTATACCTTTCCCAAGGAAGGAGACTAAAAAATGGCTGACTATCTAGTTGAAGACACTGTGAAATGCAATGAATGTGGAAGCAGAAATCTGCTTAGAGATGAGACCCGTGGAGAGGTCTGTTGTGAGGATTGTGGAGTGGTTCTTGAAGACAAAGTAATCGATCAAGGAGCCGAATGGAGAGTTTTCAGTCCCGAACAAGGAGACCAGAGAGCTCGAACGGGGGCTCCAATGACTGTTATGTTACATGATAAGGGACTTTCTACTGATATAGATTGGCAGAACAAGGACTACTCAGGAAAGTCAATCTCCAGCAGATACAGAAGCCAGTTCTACAGAATGAGGAAGTGGCAGAAGAGATCAAGAGTCAGTAACGCTACTGAGCGAAATCTCGCTATGGCACTAGCTGAGCTAGACAGAATGGCTAGCAGACTAGATCTTCCCAAGTCTATCAGAGAGGCAGCCGCTGTAAATTACAAGAAAGCCGTCGAAGCAAGACTGATCCGAGGACGTTCCATCGAGGGAGTAGCCGCCGCGAGCCTCTACGCAGCTTGCAGACAATGCAAGAACCCACGAACTCTAGATGAAATCGGTGAGGCGAGCCGAACTGGTAGGAAGGAGATTGGCAGGACATACAGGTTCATGGTCAGAGAGCTGAAGATGAAAATCCCCCCAACTAAGCCGGAGGATTATATCCCACGTTTCTGCTCTGGTTTAGACTTGGATGCCGAAGTTCAAGCCAAGGCGTACGAGCTAATCAGTGCCGCTCAGGAGAAAGAACTCACGAGTGGCAGAGGCCCCACAGGAATCGCAGCCTCGATAATCTATATCGCAAGTGTTCTATGCGGCAAGAGAAGAACTCAGAGAGAGGTTGCGGAAGTTGCCGGAGTAACCGAGGTCACAATTAGAAACCGCTACAAGGAACTTATTCAGAATTTGAATATTGAGCTCGAGATATGAGGCCACATGTCAAGAAGAGTGGCCAAAGCCCTCGTTTGGGAGGGCTGTGAGGCATTAATCAGAGAATTTACGGAGACCTCATTCCTAGCTACATCACTTCCTAACCCACCACTTGAACTTCCAGATTTTCCTGCAATACAACCAGAAAGCTCTGAAAAATTAATCAACCAAGCGGTTGGAATTTATCTCTCGGACAGAGCTGGATTTAATCATAGGCTCTCTTCTATTGTAGAGGAGAAACTGCCCGACTATGTGAAGAGAAATATCGATCCCGATAAACTACAAGAAATATGGATATCTGAAAATTTAGAGAAAATCTCTGAGAGAGTTGTTTTCAGAATGTCATCAGATTGGCTTTCGTCTGCATTAGATGAAAGCTCTCCAGATACGGATAGGTGGTATCTTGGAGTAGCCCTCCTGATTGGACTCTCATTGAAAGGATCTAATGTGGCTAGAAAGGAAGGATTTCATCTATTAACTTCCATAGCAATGGCCAAACCACCAGGTTCTTGGGCCCCAAGCTCGACAGGCCCATACCATCTTGCTTGGAGTCCCACAGATGAAATCCAATCTGATGATACACCACACCCTTCAGGTATTTTAGCAGCCTCGATAATACTGGATACTCTGTCTGGGAATAACATATCTAAGACTCGTATACTTCCTTACTGGTTAGAATCGCTAACGATATCAAGGCAACTAAGTGGGCGTCTTGAAGTCCCACAGAGATTGATGATTTTACTACGTGATAAAGACTATTACAACTCCAAGATAGTCGTCAAGGGCGCGATTCAGCTTATGTCTGAATTTCCAGAAGAATCACACGAAATACTCACAAAAGCCTCTAAACATCATGATCATGAGACTCGTAGAGAGTTAGCATCATCACTCCAAAGAATCTCCTCAGACGATTCACAACTAGCATTGAAGCTGATGGAACAACTCTTGGAAGATGACGATTCGGACACCAGGGTCCTGTCGACTACATTCCTTTCATCACTAGTCAGGTATGATATCTCCACGTTTACTGAAAAAGCCTCCGAAGTACTACAGAAAGGAGATGAGAGAATGTCTCAGAGAATCATAGACTCAGCGATGAGGGAATATTTGTCCATCACTCCCTTGGACGAAGAAAGCCTGATTTCATATGCATGGATTTCATCTAGCGAATCCTCAAAATCTAGACTTGTTGGTTTGATAATGCAACAACGTGAAGTGACACAACAAGGATTCTCTAACTCTTGTAGAAGAATCTTCGAATCAAGTAGCCAAGCATACTATGATCTCAAGGAAAGGATACTTCGAAGAGATCCTTCAATGGAGAAACACATGCCCATCTATGAAGACTAGGAACAACCAGTGGTTGAGCCGCAATCATTGCATTTTAGGCAGGTTCCGTTTCTGACCATCTTACTGCTTCCACAATCATCACATATATCGCCAGTGAATCCAGCCTCTCTGGCCAATCGATATGTTCGTGCCTCGCTACTCTCATTAGATGGAATAGCATCTAGAGTCAGTTGTACTTCTCGACTTTCTCCACGTATTCTCATCACACCTTCATCTGTAATCTCTGGCCTGGTTATAGTAAAGGGATCTAGATCCTCAGCTCCAACATGTGCTAAGTCGTCTCTTCCTGCGTATTCAATCGCGAGCTCTCTGAATATCCAATCGACTAGGCTGGAAGCCATCTTCACCCTTCCACTGCCCCCTTCTACCATTCCACTTGGCTCGAACTTCTGGAATGTGAACACTTTGACGAAGGCCTCCAAAGGAACTCCATGCTGTAGACCAATCGAAACCGCTATTGCAAATTGGTTGAGCATGGCTCTCCATGCCGCACCTTCCTTCGAAGTCACTAAGATAATTTCTCCAAGTCGGCCATCTGGATATTCCCCAGTAATCAATCGAACACTATGCCCACCAATCCTGGCTTTCACATTATCGCCCTTCTTCTTATCCGGCAGTGCTCGCCTTGTTGCGATGTAATCCACAAACGATCTCGCGACCGGAGCGGCTACCTCTTGGGGAACAGGAAGGGCTTCCACAACCTGCTGTACCATTGCAGATACAGACTCGTCCTCGTCTTCCTCTTCTAGAGAGGTTGTATCAACCAACTGATTCATTAGAGGCTGAGACAGTTTTGAGCAGTCTCGATACACAGCGCAAGCCTTGATCATCGTCTCATGACTCAAGTCATATGCGGCTCTGATGTCCTCTACAGTAGAGTCGGAGGGCATATTGATGGTTTTCGAGATAGCACCTGAGATGAATGGCTGCGAAGCCGCCATCATCAGTACGTGAGCTTTCCAGTCGATAGCCCTCTTGCCATACTTTCCGCAGGGGGTAGCACAGTCGAAGACAGGGAGGTGTTCATCCTTGAGGCCTGGAGATCCTTCTATTGAACCCCTTCCGAAAACATGGTCATTAGCCTCTTCAACCTCCATCGCTGTGAATCCTAAGTGATCAAGTACGTCGAACCAAGGATCGTCACACTGCTCCTGAGTCATACCAAGAGCTTCCTTGCAGAAATCAATTCCTATTATCGAGGGAGCGAAAGCACCTCTGATACCAAACACATCAGCCATACTAGAATTGACTTTGGAGATCGCTTCCTTAGTGAATCCAAGCTCACCCAGTCTACTTGAGGTTAGATTGGGACATCCCGTGAGATTCATTGTTCCCATGATATATTCCATTATACCGTTAATCTTGGGTTTTGAGTATCCCAGCCTCTTCAAGGCCGCTGGCACTCCATTGTTGATTATTCTCATCGAGCCGCCCCCGGCTAGGGTCTTGTACTGTATCAATGAGAATTGAGGCTCCACTCCTGTTGTGTCTGCTCCCATAACCAGGCCAATTGTGCCAGTGGGCGCGATCACAGTGGTCTGCGCATTCCTGTATCCGTTCTCTTCACCCTCTCTCAGTGCCCTGTCCCAAGCATCTCTAGCGGCCTCTAGAAGGTCCTTAGGGCACTTTTTCGAATTAATTCCCATTGGTGTAACAGTCAGTCCCTCGTAGTCCTCGGACGGAGCATCATAAGCCGCCCTCTTATGATTCCTCATTACTCTGAGCATACTTTCTGAATTTCTATCATAATCAGGGAAAGGACCCATGAAAGAAGCCATCTCTGCACTGGTGGCGTAAGACTCACCACACATTATCGAGGTCAATGCTCCGCATATTGCATATCCACGCTCATCATCATATGGGATGCCCATATGCATCAGCAATGAACCTATATTGCAGTATCCAAGACCAAGAGTTCGATAGTCATACGAGCCCCTAGCAATCTCTTCAGACGGGAACTGAGCCATCAGAACGCTCACCTCTAGAGTGGCGGTCCACAGCCTAACGCTATGCTTGAAGTCCTCAATCTGGAATTTATGTGTATCCAAGTCATAGTACTTCAGTAGATTGATACTAGCTAGATTGCAAGCGGTATCATCCAAGAACATATACTCGGAACAGGGATTGGAACCATTGATCCTGCCCGCTTCAGGACAGGTGTGCCACTCGTTAATTGTAGTGTCAAATTGAACACCAGGATCAGCACAGGCCCACGCGGTGTATGCAATTTTATCCCAAAGCTCTCCGGCGTCGAGCGTCTTACATGCCTCTGGACTTCTACCTTCCTTGGCCGCCTTATCTAACTCCGTCCTCCAGTGAAGATCCCAATTACTCCCACTCTTGACAGCGTCCATGAACGAGTTGGGTACTCTAACGGAGTTGTTACTATTCTGGCCCGAGACTGTTACGTAGGCTTCTCCCTGCCAGTCAGTATCGAATACTTCGAAGTCAACACCTTTCCAACCCTGCCTTGCAAGATCAACAATTCTTTGGATATGAGGCTGAGGCACACAGTCTTTGATGGCCTTGATCATGGCCCTCTTAAGTCCAGGGTTTTTATCCTGCTCAAATCTCCCAACGTCACTATCGGGGTCCCAAATTGCCTCCATCAAGGAATTAGCATTCCTCTGTAGTATATTGCTACCAATGACCAGGGCAGAGACCTTTTCCTCTTCACTGCTTTTCCAGTCGATGTACTCTTCGATATCGGGATGATCAAGATCCAATGTGACCATCTTAGCCGCCCTTCTGGTGGTTCCTCCGGACTTGATAGCGCCAGCAGCCCTATCTCCGATTTTTAGGAATGATAGGAGGCCAGAAGAGCTCCCACCACCGGACAAAGGCTCCCCGGCCCCCCTAATCTTGGAAAAGTTGGAACCCGTCCCCGAGCCATACTTGAACAGAAGGGCCTCACGATTCCATAATCCCATTATGGAGTCTTTTCCTCCTACCAAAGAATCTCCAACAGACTGTATGAAGCAGGCATGAGGTTGTGGGTGCTCATAGGCATTTACAGAGTACTCCAGCTCACCTGTTACAGGATCAATGTAGGTATGCCCCTGAGCAGGGCCCTCAATTCCATATGCCCAATGTAGTCCGGTATTGAACCACTGTGGACTGTTTGGAGCCGACCTCTGGCTAGCTACCAAGAAGCACATCTCATCGAAGTAGGACCGGGCATCAGCTTCACTAGCGAAGTAACCGTGCTTCCAGCCCCAATATGTCCACGTTCCAGCGAGCCTCCTGAATAATTCCCGCCCATCTCTCTCTCCTGTAAATCTCTCTCCTGCGTCTAACGCATCTAGCTTCTCGTGATCAGGCTCGCTCCTCTGCAGCCAGACAGGGACCCCATCTTCAGGCACCTTCCTTAGGTGAGTGGGCACCCCGGCCTTCCTCAGATATTTCTGAGCCAAGACTTTACCGGGAACCCCAGAGTAGCCAGAAGGTAACCTCACACCGGTTATGGAATCTGCCATCGAGCCATCAGGATTCCTGATCTCCGCATCCATCTCAATCCAATCAAACATCCCGAAAGGGTCCTCGCCAGCGGACGTGAAGCGACGTTCGATTACCATACCTTTCTCGGTATTCTTCTCATTTTTCGAACTCTTTACTTTCTGTTGCATCTACTCACTACTCCTGTTCTCCAACACTCTGCATACATGTCCCGCGGCGCAAGGGATTCCGTCTTCTGGATGGGGGGTGTTTAATGATTGGTATATCCAAGCACCCAGAACATGTAGAATAGGTATTCCCACAGAGTATGGAAAACCAGAGAATTTGATATTTCTACTCCTTCATCTCTAAAGTCCAAGTTAGAGTTGCTCCTGAGCGAGTAATCATTATTCCAACACTACAATATCTATCATGACTACTCTGGATGAGCCTCCGAACCAGCTTCTCAGGAACGCTTCCCTTCACTATGTAGTTCATATTGATAGAGGTAAATACCCGAGGGCTCTCCTCAGATCTAACAGAGTCTATCTCTACCGTTGCATACTCGACATTGTCTGACCTATCTTTCAGTCCGTCTATGACGTCTATCAAAGAGCAGGCCGCATGGGAATGAAGAACCATCTCCATCGGACTAGGGGAGGACTCCCCGTATATTCCGAACACCTTGCCCTTAGAGGTCGTACCAACGTATCCATCTTCCTCTGTCCATCGCACTTCTCCGTTCATGGCCCCCACTCAGAGCCATCCCACTTCAAGGGTTGGCTTCATGAATGCCCATATGGTCGGAGATACGAGAAATATGACACAGGACTCTACTATCACACTCTCCGAAGGGCACTTGCAAGTTCCTGAAAACCCAATAATTCACTATATCGAGGGAGATGGGATAGGAATAGACATCACTCCAGTAATGCTCAAAGTTGTGGATGCAGCAGTTTCCAAGGCTTATGGTGGATCTAGAGAGATACAATGGTCCGAGGTCCTAGCAGGCCAGAAGGCATTCGATGTGACCGGCGAATGGCTACCTGAGAAGACTCTCGAGGCAATGAGAAGCGGATTGATATCTATCAAGGGCCCTCTTACCACCCCGGTAGGAGGCGGAATTAGAAGCCTCAATGTCGCACTACGTCAGAAGCTAGATCTCTTCGCTTGTGTCAGACCAGTTAGATGGTTCGATGGCACTCCAAGCCCAGTTAGAGATCCAGGAGCAGTTGATATGATAATCTTCAGAGAGAACAGTGAGGATGTATATGCCGGGATAGAGTGGGAGGCAGGCAGTACTGAGGTTCGGAAGGTTATCAGCTTCCTACAGAATGAGATGGGTGTGGATAAGATAAGATTTCCAGAAACCTCGGGTATAGGAATCAAGCCGATCAGCTCGGAGGGAACTAGTAGGATAGTACGTGCCGCGATAAGATACGCTATTGAAAATGACAAGGACTCAGTGACTCTCGTTCACAAGGGGAACATCATGAAGTTCACAGAGGGCGGTTTCAGGGACTGGGGGTATCAGCTTGCGCGTGATGAGTTTGGTGCAGAGATTCTGGATGGAGGGCCTTGGTGCTCTCTCGAGAACCCCAACACCGGTAAGACAATCACAATCAAGGACGTTATCGCAGATGCGATGCTACAACAGGTTCTTACAAGGCCCAGGGAGTATGGTGTCCTAGCTACTATGAACCTTAATGGCGACTATATCTCAGATGCTCTGGCCGCACAGGTCGGGGGAATTGGAATAGCTCCAGGTGCGAACATAAACTACGACACAGGAATAGCAATTTTTGAGGCAACCCATGGTACTGCGCCAAAGTATACTGGCCAAGATAAGGTAAATCCAGGAAGCCTGATCCTCTCAGCAGAGATGATGCTAAGGCACATGGGCTGGGAAGAAGCCGCAGATCTGATCGTCAAAGGCATGGAAGGAGCAATTTCTGCTGGAACAGTAACCTATGACTTTGAGAGGCTCATGGAAGGCGCAACACTTCTGTCTTGCTCTGGTTTTGGAGATGCACTCATCTCTCACATGTGAGACGGTACAATGACAGTGATGAGTGAGGAAGAGATAGCAGAACTCAGGAACAGAATCTTATCAATGGCTAGATCCGCAGAGGCCAACAACGATCCGCTCGCTTGGTTTGAAGATCTCTATCAGTCATCAGAGGGCAACGACTCTAAGATCCCATGGTCTAGGGGTGAGCCACACCAATTCTTAGTCGAATGGACAGAATCTAATAGTCCAAAAGGAAAGGCACTGATAGTCGGTTCCGGCCTTGGTGAGGACGCGGCTCATCTGGCAAAGCTAGGCTGGGATGTAACAGCTTTCGACATATCACCAACAGCGATTGAGTGGTCATCTAGAATCTATGACGGACTCAATATTCAATGGAGAGTTGAGAATCTGCTGGATCTTCCCGAAGATTGGATAGGCCTATGGGATTTGGTAGTCGAGGTCCATATTCTTCAAGCAATACCAGAGGAAGTCAGATACCCGGCCTCAGAAAAACTCGCGCCCCTATTAGCCCCGGGTGGAACCCTGATCTGCATAGGCCTCTACGACTACTCTAATGAGCATTCAGAGGGTCCCCCGTGGCCTCTTTCAGAAGCATTCATTCATTCGATTGGCAAGGGTCTAAAACGAATTGAATTAGAAGTTAAAAACCGCCCCGGGGACGATACCGACCAACTTCGATATATTTCTATCTGGAAACGCTAGTTTTAGATTTCATAGTTTAGTAAAATAAACTCGGTGTAGTAAAAATTACCTGCGGTTTTAATTATTCCACCCGCTCATGGATGATTATGCCCGCAGTGATAGCCGGATACGCCAGATCTCCCTTCACACCTTCGAAGAGAGGCGCACTAGCCAGAACAAGACCTGATGACATAGCCGCAACGGTGGTTAACGGATTGATTAGAGAAACCGGGGTCGACCCCTCCTTAATTGAAGATCTAATCGTAGGTACGGCTTTCCCAGAAGCAGAGCAGGGGTTCAACGTAGCTAGAATGATAACTTTCTTGACGGATCTTCCCGATACAGTACCCGGGGTCACAATAAATCGATTCTGTGGATCATCAATGCAGGCCATACATGATGCGGCAGGCAGAATATCCATGGGAGCAGGAGACGCATTCATAGCAGGGGGAATAGAGTCTATGACAAGGATCCCAATGACTGGATACAACCCAATGCCCAATCCAAGACTGGGCTCTGAATATCCAGAAGCATTCACCTCCATGGGAATTACAGCAGAGAACCTTGCTCAGAAATACGATATCACCAGAGAGAGCCAAGAAGAGTTTGCCGTGAAGAGCCAATCCAAGGCATCCAAGGCGGCTGATAGCGGGGCATTATCCGGAGAGATAGTACCCATAGAAACAGATTCAGGCACTGTTTCTGAAGACGGATGCATAAGACCAGGTACAGACGCCACCACTCTTTCAGGACTCCGTCCAGCATTCCTCTCCGAAGGCACCGTAACTGCAGGTACATCGTCCCCCCTAACAGATGGAGCCGCATTCGTTCTCGTGTGCTCTGAGAAATTTGCAGAGAAGAATGGATTGACTCCACTTGCTAGGATAGTAAGTACCGCGGTTACGGGATGCGCTCCTGAAATCATGGGAATAGGTCCCGTCGAAGCCACCAACAAAGCTCTGTCAAGAGCAGGACTTTCTATCGACGATCTAGGTATAATCGAGTTGAACGAGGCGTTCGCCGCACAGTCATTAGCAGTAATAGAGGAACTTGGACTGGACCCAGAAAAAGTCAACATAGAGGGAGGGGCGATAGCACTTGGTCACCCTTTGGGTGCTAGCGGAGCAAGAATAACTGGGAAGGCTGCACAGCTGATGAGTAAGAACAACGTAAAGCATGCACTAGCTACAATGTGCGTTGGCGGTGGGCAAGGTATTGCCACTGTACTTGAAAAGATCTAGGTGGTAAGAATGTCAGGAACAATCCAGAAGGTTGCCGTCATAGGCAGTGGGGTCATGGGCGCAGGTATAGCCGCCCACTGTGCCAATGCTGGTTGTGAGGTACTTCTTCTCGACATTGTGCCCACCGACAATCAAGACAGGAGCGTTCTAGCTCGAAACGCCATTCAGAAGATGCACAAATCAAATCCAGAGATGTTAATGCATAAGAGAAACTCTAGGAGAATAACACCTGGAAATATTGAGGATGATCTAGAACAACTGAGGGACTTCGATTGGGTGGTGGAAGTGATTATTGAGAACCTAGATATCAAGAGGAATCTGTATGCAAAACTCTCAAAACATATAGGTCCAAACACTATTCTATCATCAAACACCTCTACTCTTCCAAGATCAGAACTTATTGCTGAACTCTCTAGTGATGTCGCATCTAGATTTCTCATTACCCATTTCTTTAACCCCCCACGATACCTTCCCTTGTTAGAAGTAGTTACATCCCCAGAGGTCAAAGAAGAGACCGTTCAGAGATTCTGCAGATTCGCGGATTTGAAATTAGGAAAGAGAGTAACAATGTGTAATGATAGGCCCGGCTTCATAGGCAACAGACTCGGCATTTACTTCATTCAAAGGGCATTCAAAGCCACTCTTGACCATGGTCTTACAGTAGAGCAAGCCGATGCCATGCTGGGCAGGCCTATAGGACTCCCAAAGACAGCCGTTTTCGCTCTTATGGACCTAGTTGGTATCGACTTAATCCCACACGTTACTGAGAGCCTCCTTTCCCATCTTCCGGAAGATGACCCCTTCCATCTAATAGCCGGTACTGGCGAGGAGATAGTCCTCTCAATGATCGACGAGGGATACACCGGGAGAAAAGGAAAAGGGGGATTCTACAGACTAAATAGAGATGGAGGGAAGAAGGTCAAGGAGGCCAGGAATCTTACTACAGGGGAGTATCGAAAAGCCAATCGAAAAGCCGCCTTCCCATCCGCTAAGATGGGTAAGAGAGGAGTCTCTTCTTTGATTGACTGTGATGACGATGGAGCTAGATTTGTCTCAGAAGTTTTACTAGACTCACTGTCCTATGCGGCCTACATCGTACCTGACGTCAGTGAGGATATCTACTCGATCGATGGTGCGATGAAAGTAGGATATAACTGGAAGAGGGGGCCGTTCGAGATGATGGACTCAATAGGGCCGTCATCTATGGTAGAAAGACTCCAAGACATGGGCAGAGACGTCCCAAGCTTCCTCTCTCTGGCCGCCGAGAAAGGGTCATTCTACGGCCTAGAGGATGGCGAGATTACCAGACTTTCCCCAGATGGAGAAATGGTTGTGGTAGAACGTTCAGAGGAGACACTCAATGTCGCTGACTTGAGAAGAAGAGGCAAACCCCTCAAGAGAAACGGATCAGCTAGTATCTGGGATACAGGAGACGGTGTTCTTCTGGTCGAGTATCATACCAAGATGAATGCAATGGATCCAATGAATATGGAGATGCTACTCAACGCAGTCGATTTAGCTGAATCTGATGAGTATAAGGGAATAGTTATCGGAAATGATGCTACGAATTTTTGTGCGGGTGCGAACCTCGGCCTCGCGCTCTTCGCCGCCAACCTAGCGGCATGGAAAGACCTTGAGGACTTCATTGGACTAGGTCAAGATACATATCAAACCCTGAAGTACTGCGAAGTTCCAGTTGTAGCCGCCTCCGCTGGTCTCTGCCTGGGCGGAGGTGCTGAGGTCCTGATGCATTGCGATGCAGTCCAAGCACATAGTGAGTCATATGTTGGCCTTGTAGAGGTTGGAGTAGGAATCATCCCAGCATGGGGAGGTTGCAAGGAACTCCTTGGTAGGCTGATGGATTTCGGGCTTGTCACCAATGGTCCTATGGGCGCAGTAATGAAAGCCTTCGAAACTATTGGTACCGCACAAGTAGCCAAATCGGCCGAACAAGCTAGGTCAATGGGTTTCTTAGGGCCAAACGATGGAATAACCATGAACAGAGATAGGCTAATAGCAGATGCGAAAGCAAAGGTACTACAACTTTCTGAGAATTACTCTCCCCCAGAACCAAGGACATACGAGCTCCCCGGGCCAACTGGAATGGCTGCACTGAACCTAGCACTAAACGATCTAGCCCTATCGGGTCAAGCCACTCCTCATGATGTAGTAGTGGCAACATCTCTGGCCAAGATTCTGACTGGGGGGGATACGGATATCACCACATCCATCGAGGAAGACGATATTCTCTCAATGGAGAAGGACGCCATAGCTAATCTGGGAAGAAACACAGATACTCTGGCCCGTATGCAACACATGCTTGAGACAGGGAAGCCATTGAGGAATTGAGGTGAGAAAATGGTAGAATACAATGCACCAATCAGAGATTATGACTTTCTATTCAATGAGATGTTCGACGCTATTCCGATAGCCCAAAGACTAGGCTATGACTTCGATTCCGACTTTTTTTCCATGCTCACAGAGGGATGGGCGGACCATACAAAGGAAGTCTGGCTTCCAATCAATCAGCTAGGAGATAGAGAGGGATTGAAATTCAATGATGGTAATATTTCCATGCCTATTGAATTCAAGTCGGCCTACAACAAAAGTAAGGAGGGTGGATGGCTTTCCACCGCATGTAAACCAGAACACGGCGGAATGGGAGTCCCGGTATTCTTCCAAGCAGTAACATGGGCTGAAATAGGAACCTCCACCAATATGGCAATGAGCGTTCTCCCTGCTTTAACTCTGGGAGTTTATGACGTTCTCATCGAGCATGGAGAAAGCAGTCTTGTCGACTACTTCGCAACACATCTTGCATCAGGAGACTGGTCTGGAACTATGTGCCTCACAGAGCCCCACGCAGGAACAGATCTAGGAATAATATCAACTAAGGCCGTACCGCAAGACGATGGAACATACAGGGTCACAGGAACCAAGATCTTCATCACGTATGGAGAGCACGATATGACTGAGAACATAGTCCATCTTGTTTTAGCCAAGACGCCAGACGCTCCAGAGGGAACCAAGGGAATCTCTCTCTTCCTCGTTCCCAAGTTTCTCCCATCGGATTGGGAATCAGGAGACCTAGCAGGAATCTCTCATGATATATGTTCAGAACATAACGGTGTAACCTGCTCTGGTAGTGAGGAGAAGATGGGAATCCACGCATCTCCAACATGCGTAATGAATTTCGATGATAGCGTGGGGTGGAGGGTCGGTGAACTCAATACCGGAATGGCACTGATGTTTCAGATGATGAATCAGGAACGACTTGCCACGGGCATGATGGGACTCGGACTAGCTGAGATAGCTTACCAGAACTCATTAGCATGGGCTAAGGATAGGCGCCAGGGCAGGGACCTTAGGGGCCCTCAAGATCCAAATGAGGATGCTGACAATATTCTGGTACATCCTGATGTTCGAAGAATGCTCCTTGAAGCTAAGGTGAACAACGAAGGATGTAGGGCATTGGCGGCATGGACAGGAATTCTACTCGATCAAATGCACAGTGATGATCCCAAGGAAGCCGAATACGCAACATCACTCGTAGCTCTGTTTACTCCGATCGTCAAGGCCCATTTCACTGATGTTGCCTGTGAAACAGCGAGTACATGTATGCAAGTAATGGGAGGGGCAGGCTACTGCACCGAATATGGGGTTGAGCAATTTTACAGAGATGTTAGAATTTCTAAGATATGGGAGGGGACCAACGGAATACAAGCACTCGATCTGGCAGGAAGAAAAATAACTCAGAATATGGGCAAGAATCTACGCCATCTGATGTGGCCTCTCACGGAATTTATTGAAGAAAACAAGGACATTCCAGAAATGTCCGAGTTCAACAAGCCATTACATCAAGGTGTTCGTGGCCTTCAACAATTAACTCTCTTGATGATAGCGGAAGGTCAGGCGAACCCCCACTTCCTGGCGGCAGGGGCAACAGACTACTGTCGATATTTTGGAAATATATTATTGGCCTACATGTGGGCTAAGATGGCAAAGATTTCCATTGAAAAGAGAGGCGATCCGTTCTATGATGCCAAACTAGCCAGTGCTCGATACTTCTTCAAGAGAATATTCCCCGAGACCGTAAGCCTCGCGGCCAAG
Organism: Euryarchaeota archaeon UBA103; assembly: GCA_002506825.1. Lineage (GTDB taxonomy): Archaea > Thermoplasmatota > Poseidoniia > Poseidoniales > Thalassarchaeaceae > MGIIb-O5. The sequence goes on along the minus strand of DAYH01000024.1, from coordinate 64,483 downwards.
ATTCAATCTGGGCACAAAACAGTCATGGAATTCCCAACGGAGATGTTCTGATGGGGGACAAGGCAGGACAGGCTCTCAAGATGAAATTTAAGAGAGCCTCAAAGAGGGCCTGGGGCCTCACCGAGAGACCGTCCAACGAACAGCTTCTCGAGCTATACGCTCTTTACAAGCAGGCTACAGAAGGAGACTGTCAAGGGAAGGCTAGAGGGGGACTCAAAGAGAGAGCCAAGTGGAAGTCTTGGAATGCAATTATTGGAATGTCTCAAGTAGATGCTATGGGGAAATATTGCTCTATTGTGGACGAATTAGATCGATAATGAGGTGATGAGGTGCCAATAGATGACACCAAACTCTCAAACGAGTATAAGTCTCTCAAAGGAAGAGTCAGATTCAGATTTTTCACAGTGCTAACAATGCCGGCGGCTTGGTTTGCTGGTCTACGATTGGACAACATAGATGACCATGCATGCTGTACTTCCCTTCCAGGGGGGTGGAGGACACAGAATCCATTCAAGACAATGTATTGGGCAGTCCAAGGAATGGGTGCAGAACTAGCCACTGGGGCAGTGCCCTTTGCAATATCTAGATCCATGTCCGAGAAGCTAAGAATGTTCGTCGTTGGAACTGAAGCAAAGTTTGTCAAGAGGGCCAAGGGAAGAATCAAATTCACATGCGACGAGACAATGAAGGCTCGTGAGGCTATCGAGGAGAGTATGAAAACCGGAGAACCGATTGAGATTGATTTACATTCAGTAGGAAGAGACGACTCTGGAGAAGTAGTTTCAGAATGGATTTTCAGGTGGAACTTCCTCGTGATAGAAAGGTCGTGAAAAAATGGTCAGTACTAGGTTAACCAAAGACGCAGGAATCGAATATCCAATAATATGCGGAGCTATGTATCCATGCTCTAATCCCGAGCTAGTTGCGGCGGCCTCAGAAGGTGGCGGAATTGCTATAGTACAACCAGTTTCATTGACTATGGTTCATGGATATAACAAGCCAGACACCAAAGAGGGACTAAGAGCATCCATCCGTCATATTAGGACTATGACAAGTAACCCAATAGGATTCAACGCATTAATTGAGAAAGGCAGCGATAAGTATCTGCAGAGGATGTCCGAGTGGATTGATATCGCATTGGATGAAGGAATAAGGTTCTTCGTAACCTCCCTCGGTAAGCCAGATTGGGTCTGTGAAAGGGTTCATGCCAAAGGCGGAGTGGTATACCATGATGTAACCAACAGAACCCACGCAAAGAAGGGTATTGATTGCGGAGTGGATGGACTGATTTGTGTTAACGACAGGGCAGGGGGGCATCTCGGAGACATGTCAATGGAAGAGATGTACGAAGATCTCTCGGACTTGGGCGTTCCACTTATCTGCGCCGGCGGAATTGGAAGTGAAAAGGAACTCATAGCGGCTATGAAGATGGGCTATGATGGAGTACAGATGGGTACGAGATTTATTGCTACTGATGAATGCACAACCCCCCAAGATTACAAAGACGCTATCGTCAACGCGAAAGAAGAAGATATCACATGGACAACAAAACTCACTGGCGTCCCGATTGCAGTAATTGAGACCAAAGGATCCAAGAAACATAGTAATTGGATTATTAGGAGACTCCTAAAAAGTAGGTTCAAGCACCGAGTTAGAGTACTGATAACTGGGATTTCTTTCTGGAGAATGAGGTCATTAGCTAGAGGAAAGAAATCTTCAGCGAAGGATCTTTGGTCGGCTGGAAAGAGCGTCGAGACAGTCGATGGAATAGAATCTGCTACTGTGATAATGAGAAGACTAGGGCAATCATTGGAAGCCAACCACGAATAATCAAGCTACTAAGTAAGCCAGTTTGTTAAGTTGCTGAAGGCCCCCAACAACACCAAACCCAAATTCTTCTTCCAATGCCCTAGAAACTAGTTTGAAGTCGGAATCCCTGGTAGCTACTACAACACTGCCTACTCCCACCGAGAAAGAATCGGCTATTATGGCGGCGCTCTTCATGATATCGCAATCTCCCTTCTCGGGATAGATGGCCTCTCCCTCAATCTCAGTTCTCGCTGGAATATCTTCCTTATGCTCTCTCTTATGCTGGTCTACTACTCTGAAGATATCTCTATGATTAGACAGGAATCCTTCTAGATCAATTTCATTGGAAGAACCCTCCCCTTCCTTCTCTTCCCAATTATTAAAGATCGAAATGATTGAAGAAACTCTCTCTTCTAGAATTCTTTTGGTAATGGCCTTCTTCCAAGAAGCTCTTTCGATATACACATTTTCGAATAATTTCAGAACAATATCTGGAGACTTTACACGATTCATGAATTCACCCATCGCGGCTTGGGGAATGTTCAGCAATACCCGTCCTTCCTTAGCAAGAGACCTTAGTTTCCAGTGAAACGCCCTCTGCATAGTCCAATCTAAACTCCCAAGGCTGTCTGGAGAAATTTCCATGAGTAAATCATCCTTGAGCGCATCTATCAAGATATTCGTATCAACCAATATCAATGGCTTCAGTCCAAGGCCCCCAAGAGTCTTCCTTTCCCTAACTGAGATTTTTCCAGCCTGTCTTGTGAATAGATTCCTCTTAGTGTTCTGTAGGATTTTTTCTTCTCTCCCTTCGAATTCTCCTGACTTTAACGCTCTCTCAAACATTCTAAGAGCCCGTATTGGACTTATTTCTGCTACCTGCTCAATCACTGTAACTATTGAGAAAGTATCTTTCACTCTAGCCCTCATTTCCGAATCAAACCTTCTCTCCAAATCGGACCTTCTGGATTGTGATGAATGACTCATCTTCATTATTGCCGCCAACACTCTACCTTGGAACGGATCTATCGGGAGTCCATGCTCTACAGGATACATTTTGATAGATTCCAGTGATTCGATTATGGAGGCCCTATCTTCCTCAGTATCGCTGTTTCTATGCTCATTGCTTACATGCTCGATTATTCTCGATGTAGCTCCTACCTGATTCTTTTCTGTATGGTCTTTACAGACATTCAAGTACATTTTGAACCTGTTAGTTACTGAAGCTGATAGTGTAGGATATGCATCAATCAGTGCTACAGCCTCCTTCCACCCGCCTCCATGAGCAAATGAAATCAGAGACCATCTAAGGAAAATTGCAGATTTTTCAAAATCTGTCTCCATCAGCCTAGCAGCAGCATCTTTGTAGGCCCAAGCTGAACCCATTAAATCCCCGCTCCTTTCCAGAAGAGCCGCCTTGACTATCTGGCTTTCAGGACTATTGCTTTCATTTTCCCTATACCATGAATCCAATGATTCAATCCCCACGGAGTGTTCGAAAACCAAGTCAGAAGCGAATCTGACGGTCCTCATAGAAACTCCTTCCATCGATATCACCGATTCAAGAGAGGAGACTGCCTGTTCTCTTCTTGATGAATCTCCATTTTGAAGATCTATCGCGGCCCTGTTCAGAACCAGGGAAGTTATCACCGCCTCGAAAAGCCTCCTTTCCAATAAACTCAAATCCGCCTCATTGACAGAATTAACTAATTTGTCTATTCTTACTTCCTTTACTATTCCATCTCCTTCTGGCCCCAGGGCCATTCTAACCTCTTTCAGAGTCTTCAATCCATCCGAGTCTAATTTATCATGAACAGCTCCGAGATTACTACTTATGCCATCAAGAAGAGAAATCAAACCCACACACACGTCAGAAAGAACACCGTCCCTCTCCGCGTCTTCTATCGAGGCAAGAGCCACCCTCCTCGCCTCCAATAATTTAGATGAAACACCAACAGAGTCATCGGCAGTGATTAGATGCCACGATAACATGACACGAAATGGATAAGCCCTCTGTAACGATACTTCCTCAATCAATAGGTCCGTTAGCCCCTTTATCTCTGCGAACATTGTAAATGATGATATGATCTCATCCGTATACCTAATTTGATCAATATTGGATAGAATACTAGCCGCGGACGTCCTAACTAGAGACGGGGAGTCAGGGTGAGAAAGCGCCAATCTGAGACATTCCTCATCGAGATCTGCAAGACCAGAAACTATCGATTCAAGTGAAATCCCGGTGGAATCTTCTGATATCATACTCAAACATATCGTCAATCCTTTGAGATCATTCACTGGCTTTCCTTCAATATACTTCAAAGCGGACGAGAAATCACCGGATTCCACTAGTCCTCCTGATGCAATCCATGCCAATCGATTAGGAATTACACCACTCCCCGATTCGATAATAGATACTCCCTCCATTGCCAATTCGAGTGACATTTCCTTAGGATAAAGATCCACACGAAGCCAGCCTTCCATCTTGATCGCAGAAGATAATTTGTCCTCTCCCTCTCTTTCGACAGCCAGATTCCAGTCACAGTCCACGCCTTCTCTCAGAGAAATTAGAATATTGAGCCCAACAGCAACTTCTGCACACTCTCCCTCGACCCCTTCTAATACATCTCTGGCCCTATCAGAGCCCGCGGCCGCCAGTAATAACCCCTCGAGAAGCGAAGCATCTCCTTCCATATCTGTCAGAGACGGTGCCATCCATTCCTCCCAAAGATTACGACGGGGATTTTTTCGTAGATCCTTCTCGATTTTCTGAATAGTTTTCAATTGTGATGCCGACAGTTTGAACGGCGCGACCGAGGTTAACCAATCTCTGAGTGCATTATTATCTGAATAATCTATCTTTGAGCCGTCTATCCATGGTCCCCTTTCTCCAAAGCTAGACTTAGGCTTCACAATCGGGAAAAGACCCATTTCTGCTAGCAAGGGGGACTCTCTTGCGAGCCTCTCCCATACAGGATGAATTCCACTTCTACACTCTTCTCTAATCGAATCCATCTCCAAATCCCAAGAGGGGCTCCAATCATCCTCAGAGAATCTATTTTTTTGCGCTATGAGCACAGCAAGTTTGTATCCACACGAAAAATTACTGGGGATCACATCATCTGGAGAAGCGAGCTTATCAGAAGTGGTCTTAATCTTTCCACGGCCCCCCCTTCTCCCTATTCTACGTGATTGATTTTTTTTCTGAGAGCCATCAGTCCCCACTGCATCTAAAGCCTCCTTACTAGCGGCAATCATTGCAAGCGCTTTCCAACTGGGGTCTTGTAGTAACGACCAAGAAGGGGCATTAGTAAGCTTCTTCTTCCGTGTTGCCTCATGGTCACCGGACCTACTGAGTATTTCCAAACAGTCCAGCAGGTACTCCTCCACAGCACAACCCTGACTAACGGCCTATGCGCTCTGTACATCAACACATCGCCTCGCTAATCAACGCGTCAGGAGAGGAGATAAGTAATCACATCTCGGCTAATACATGGATTTTATCAGGGTGGCAATTCTGATGGTTCACCCATTACTGGCTCTGGCTTTGATATGGGCGTTTATGAGGCAGAGGTCATGGAGAAGAGAAAGACACGGATTACGGGGAAATGAAAGGACTTCCGCCGTCAATGCACATGAAAAATCAGGCAATAGAATAATGGCATATCTACTGGTTGTAATCCTAGTAGCATTTACAGCCCAGATAGTCGACGCCATTCTTCTGGGCCAAACTAATGAAGAAGTCCTCAAACAACTGATTCCCAATCATTACCATGGTTGGGCGGGTATTCTGGCACTTGCACTTATGACAACCCTCTGGTATTTGGGTAGAAAGACTAGTTCGTTGAGAAGAGAAGGAGTGAGCAGCCTAAAAACCAGAGATTTACATGGAAGATTGGGCGATGTTATGGCAATCTTAGTTATCATTCATGCATTCTTGGGATTCCTTTACCTATTACAGATATTCTGACTATCTTCTGCCTGGCTTCCAGAATTGAAGAGGAAGGGGACTCTCTTCTTTCATGGCTCTGAAAGCTAGGTGATCCGCTCGCTCGTTCCATCTGTGTCCCTCATGAGCTCTCACGTGTTCTGTTGAGATATCAAAGGAAGATTCTACCTCTTCCCAAAGGGAACGAACTCTCTTGGCTAGGACTTTATTCGCCTTAGCCTTCCAGTTTCCAGACCCTATATTCATAGCGTACTCAGAGTCTCCTCTTACTACTATCCTGCCTGAAACATGATTCTTCAGAATCCAAATAAGTGAGTGAGCGAATGCGCTCAACTCAGCAGTATTATTAGATCCAACACTAGCTCCGATATACCCTTCTTCTAATGGGCCAGTAACTACGGCCCCGCTCTTCTCCTTAACTATCTCCCCATGGCCCCTGCCTATGCCATTGTCCCCACTTACTACACAGAATCCCCAACCAGCAGGAGTCTCCGAAGTTACGTTTCTATTTTCGCCACACGAACCGTCGAAGTAGATGTAAGTGGCAGAGCTCACCATCATCATTCCTCTATGAGTCCACGATATGTAGCCCCATCTAGCAAAGAAGAGAGTTCTGAACTATCAGAGACCGACATCTTACAAATCCAGCCCCTTCCATAAGGGTCCTCATTGATTAGCTCAGGAGCATCCTCTAGATCTTCATTGATTTCCATTACTTGACCGCTTACAGGGGCATAGATCTCACTGACAGACTTTACCGACTCCACACTAGCGAACGACTCCATTGAGCTCACCGTAGCACCCATTTCGGGAAGCTCTACCCAAACCACATCAGTGAGAGCATTCTGAGCGTAGTCTGTAACTCCTATCACTACGGAATCTCCCTCAATCCTAATCCACTCATGCTCCTTCGTATATCTTAGCTCTTCAGGTACCTCACTCACAGTCTCACCCGGCCTTACGAGGGCGACCTGACAGTCAAGCTTTCGTTCCTAACTACTCCTCTTCCAGGCGTTGTTCTAAGTGTACTTTCTCCAATTCAGCCCAAGCCCCTCCCATTTTTTCTACCCCAGCCTCTTCCTGCTCTAGTTTCAATCTGGACATCATATCACCTTCTTGCTCTCTACTTATCCAACTGTCTAGAAAGAAACTCCCATACTCTCGTCCCTCAGCGTTCCTAATTGCCAATAACAGTAATCCACTAATAGCCGCTAAAGCAGGGAAGGTAAGAGCCCTATTATCTGCGTTCGAAATATCTCCATCTAGAATGACTAGACTCCCATCTCCGATAGATATTGAAGTTAGGAAAACCATGGAAACGAGTATTCCAAGTAAGACCCTCCGAAGTCGGGTGGCGGGGGAATCCATGATAATCAACAGGGGGTGTAGCGAATCAACTTCTCCGTCTCAGTAGTCCTGCTGGATTAATTTCAGTATCTTATACGGAAGTAGCGCCCGGTTAACTGGCGTGACTTCTAGTATACGGCCATCATCTCTTCTCCTAACATCCTGTAGTAGGGGATGACGACTCTTTTTATGCAGAGTCAGCAGAGTCGGCATGTCATACTTCAAGGCCTCACGAACAGCTGAAACAAAACCCTCACTTTCGACAGTAAATTTTCCAACTTCATCGATGACCAAGTATTGACAGTTACCAACGGCATTCAGTATTGCTGGAACCCCGACCCTATCAATCTCGCTTGGATCAATACCATACCCAAGCACTCTATGACGTGAATCAATCTCCTTGTGAGCCATTATTCCCCTCTCTCCGGTTACAATGTCTACACAGGCGTATCCAACTCTTTCCCCATTCTCTATAATTGCCTCTGATCTCATACCTGCAATTACTGGAATTCCCAAGGATCCAGAACTTTCCTCTTCGATCATCTTGAGGACCTTATCAAGAACCGCCGACTTACCTGATCTAGGGAGTCCGGTTATTCCAATCTTAGGATTGATGCCCATTAGCTCCACTCCTCCTTGACTCACTCACGTGATAGTACGACTAGTGTAGGATAAGCAACGATAATAGTCTATTCGGTTAGTTACGTCTTTTTCTACCCGTCAACGGAAATCAATTTCCGCTTTATTGCTTATAGTAACCCAACTATATTGAAAATGTCAACTCGTCTTCCGGAACAGGGAAAGGAAGGTTCTCAATCTCGTAGTTGTTAACATTATTGTTAGCCCCCCATGCCCTTGACCAGATCTCTAAATCTTCAGAGTTTAGAATCTCACATAGCCAATCCAAACCTACCACTAGAGACCCACCCCCCCTGCTAATTAAAGACTCAATCACACCCTCTGAGAATTCAAGGTAGTTCACTGAGTTACTCAAAACACAACCATCTGGGATAACAGCCCAGCGAAGACGCCGATCATTGTTCGACCCAAGGATGGCCTGGCAAGCTATCCTTGGTCCGGAAGGAGAATTTTTGTCTCCAGTCCAAGATGAGTGAGACATCTGAATAGAACCCTCCTCGACATCATTGTCGAACGCGGGGTGATGAAGGCAAACCTCGCCATCTATCACTAAGAAGTGAGCATTCCGGATGAACGGTGAAACCGAATTTCTATCCGACCAGTTGCCAATATTATCTGACCAGGCACTCTGGTCTATTTCCCCTACTCTCACTCTGACAGAGTCCCCATCCGGATTCAACCAGTTGCCTTCTTCAGATAGCCTTGGCTTATCGGCCAATCTGCCGATCGCATCGATAACCTTCCTTCTTTCAAAGGAATCTATCGGCATTCGTGGAACGGCCCATGCGGCATCTGTCCATGAAGACCAAGCCCCCCTGTCAAGTTCTAAGGAGGGGGAAGTTCTGGAAAGTCCCGCATCAGGAGAAATATCATTTGCAGTCAAAGGCCCGTAGCTCACCATCTTCTCGGTCTTTCCTCCTGCGGTCAGCCCTATGACAGCGACACCTTGGGTTATCCCTGGAAAAACCCTGCTAGGGTCGGGGAATGACCATGTTGAGAACCACTCATTGCTTTCTACCAGAAGCTTCCTCAGAGGAGCACTACTTCTTTCCCTCAGCAGGGAGTCCGGAACAATCATTCTAATCCTGCCCTCGCTCCCCACAAGTTGCATCGATCTCTCCAAGAATAATCTGTACATGTTCACGTTTCCACGCAGCGCAGAGAATCTCAGACTACCGTCATATTCAGTTGCATTCCTGAGTTTGCTGGATAGATCTTTTCGAAGTTTACTACCTCCCTCATAACCCCTAAACCTATCCTTTATCCTGATCCAAGGAGGCCTACTCACCAAGAGTTTAGGACTCTCATTCCATGGCCATTCTCCAAGAAGCGGATCGCCTTCAAGGACATTGCTCTCGAGAATCATCTCGGCTTCAGTACGCCCAATCATCTGACTCCTGCTGTCTCCCGAGAGGTCTACCAATCCGGCTTTCCCCAATGTAATGAGTATCCTTCTTCTGGCCGCTTCCACAGCAATTCCTGAGAAACCCATCAATTGCAAACCTTCTAGCAACCTTAGAGTGTCAGTACATCTATTCTCAGCCGAAAGCCCTTCTATTCTCTGCGTATGGAATCTGATTAGCTGAGAGACAACCAATCCCGCTCCACAACTAGGATCGGCGAATGGTAGAGGGATGCCAGAACTAGTATTTTCCGAGCTGTCAGAATAGTACTCCTCTTCCGTACCAGATATGGCTTCTTTGTTTAGTTTCAGTGCGTAGTCTCTGAATGCTGGCGGTATGGCAGATAGAGATAGTGTGGGAGGAGATTCCTTCTTCTTGCTGTGACCCCCACTGGCAAGCTCGTCTGCCAGAATAGATCCAACAAGCCTAGTTGGAGTGGAGTAAGCTCCTTTCGGAGAGCGACCATCTGTTACTGCCTCAAATCTTGACAGTAGCTTTTCCAGAACCACGCCAGGGTCAGTGAGCAGAGCGGCAGGAAGAGTCGGCCATGCGTTAGGTAGAGATGCAGCAATGGGAGTTCCCGATATAACAGAGGACTCCCAGAAATCCAACCAGCTCCTGATCTGCTGTATCCTGTCCGGACAGGCCTGATCTAGCCTTGCGTACCAACCAGATGCTTCGCTTACCATTAATCTCATTTCTACGAATCATCAACCTGTTTTGAAAGGTTGTATATTGGTTAAGGAAATTGCTTACCTTCTGAGAGAGAATGAGTCCTCTTCTATCTCGACTATCAGCTCGCTCTGAAGAAGCCAGGCTATAGCTTCGTCAAGATCATCGACTCTTATCCCTAGTGGGACAAGATTGCTCATTAGTGAGTCGAAGTGAACTGGAGCCGGCCCCTCTAGGGAATGTAGCTCCAGCAGTCCTAGGACATGCTCTGCAACGATAGCTAGAAGTGGATCGTCACCCACATCGAAAGATCCGAATTGCACTGCAGGCTCACCTTCTTGGTCAGCTTCTGAATCTCTTTCTGTTGATTTACTACCTATCTCATAAATATCGAACAGATTCTTCTGATGGGGGTCCTCAATTCCCGTGCCAACCACTTCTCGTTGTCTTTTCAGCCTCTTTACCAGAGTCTCTATTCTGTGTAGACGCTGCTCTAGTCGTAATCTCTCTCTTCCCAGGTGACTCTCCACCAACTCTAGCTCTTCCAATGCTCTTTCGTCCAGCCACGAAGATAAATCCCATGAAGGATCCAGTCTTAGCATAGTCTCCCAGAGCCTGGCCACTGATTCGGGCAGAGTCCTGACGTCGATGCGTGGACTTCCCTTTCCATCTTCGGGTGCGCGCTCCATCGCGCTTCCATTCTCAGTGACCGTCTATCAACTATCCTCTTCTCGACATAACTTCAGTTAGGGGTTAATTGATGAATGATGAACATTTGCCGAGACCCATGGCTACCTATCGGCTCGCAGTACTGCCCGGAGACGGGACTGGACGCGAAGTAATGCGAGAGGCGCTCCGAATACTCTCAGTATTCGAGGAAAACAGCCCTGCTTCATTCGAAATAAAAGAGATTCCATGTGGGGGCCAGTACTACCTTGAAACTGGCGAAGAATGGCCAAAGGGGTCTTTTGAATACTGCAGGGACGAATCTGACGCAATTCTCCTAGGGGCTATCGGATGGCCCGATGCCAGACTACCAAATGGAGACATGGCCGGCGGACAGACTATTCTCGGCCTAAGATCCGGCTTGGAGCTATACGCCAATGTCAGACCAGTCAAACTCTATCCCGGTGTCACCCACAAGGTGCATGGTGTACACAAGCAAGTTTGGGATCCAGATTTGGTGGATATTATCATGATTCGTGAGAACACCGAAGGACTCTACCATTCTCTTCTCAGGAGAATGGAGCAGAGAGCACTTGGAAAGAAGGATGAACCAATTGTCATTGAGGAGTTTCCTGGATTAGACGGAGAGGTTGCATGGGACCCACGGCCAATTTCCAGAGAGGGCAGTGAGAGGGTAATCAGGTTCGCCTTTGACTACGCCAAGCACAGACAGAGGAAAACAGGGAAATCACAGTCCGTAACATGCGTAGACAAGTCGAACGTAACCCGTGGATGCCAGCTTTTCAGGAAGATTTTCAGAGAATTCGCAGAGAATAATCAGGATATTGCAGTCAAGGAGGCCTACATTGATGCCTTCACAATGTGGTTGGTTAGAAATCCCGAGGACCTAGATGTGGTTGTTCTGCCAAATATGTTTGGCGACATAGCCACAGATTTGGCTAGCGTCTTACAAGGTGGAATGGGGATGTCAGCAAGTGCTAATATGGGACCCAAACACATGCTCTTCGAACCAGTACACGGCTCTTCCCCCAAACACGCTGGAAAGAACGTAGTTAACCCAATAGCCATGATTCAATCGGTACAGATGATGTTCGAGGCACTGGCATTCAGAAAGAAAGATCAGAACCTAGACTTGTGTGCTGAGATTCTACAGAGCGCTATCCAGAAGCATTTCGAAGAGGGTGGAATAGTGACCTACGACCTAGGAGGGCCAGCCAGTACCTCCGAAGTCGGAGAAGCCATAGCTTCTAGATGTGAGTCGATGCTTCAAGAGAGATTTCCCTAGTCAATCCTCAGTGATGAGCTCGACATTATTTCCAAGGCCTCTACCAATGATGAGTCGTTATCCCAATCAGTAGACTTCGGATTCTCAGATAGCTCACTTACCAGTCTCCTAAAGGCTCTGGAGACCTCATCAACTATTGTCACGGTAGCCTTTCTCGATGTTCTGGAGAGGGGATTCAGATCCACCGCAATGACTTGCTTTCCCAGAGAGGTAAGCGCCTCGCAACGATCCCCGTCCTCAAGCGGGACCAGCACAACATCAGCCCTCTCAATTCCTCGTGCGGAGCACAAAGCCCTGGGTCCTTCTAGCCCCTGAATTCTCCCATCTGCCTCAGCTCCTAGAATCTCAACTTCGACGATGGACTCTCTTATGCTGTCTGAAGACTCTCTTACGAGAAGCTCTTTCATAGACTCCAACTCGCTTATCAGTGACTCCACCCGCCTCTCTGTGCGGTAGTATATGTTGACCTCAACAGGACAGCCCAGAATCGCGGCAATCTTGATCGCCTCAGCTCCGGCAAGCACGGTAGAGTTACCATTCATCGAGATGATCGGACTGTCGGCTTCGAGAAGACGAGCCGCGGCCTCTCGGATGGCCAAGGACGCGGAATCGCTCGTCCTCTCGCCTAGAAGATAGTCAAAGGCCTCACCACGCCCATGAGCAATCATAGCCGACTCTGCCAGCAGGCCTCTCCTGGATGCCTCCACCATTCTCTGTCGGGACATTAGGGAAGACTTCCTAGGGTGTGAATCGGGAATCTCTGCCATAATCACTCCTCATTGTACCTCATTGATAGGTCTAGAGGAGATACTCCCCTGTTTATCGAGCTGGTAGAAATCAAATCTACCCCACAAGCAGACCATTCCATGACATCATCTATAGTAACGCCACCTGACCCCTCGAGGACGCACCAATCACGCAAACCCTCTTCCTCCAATCGCATCGATACTTGAGATGACAATCTGGGACCCATATTATCCAGTAGAATAACCACTCTCTCGCTACCTTCTCTTTCCACCTGGTTACGCTCCCAAATCCCGGCCACAGTGAGTGCCTGATTGACACTCCGTACTTCGACTACTGTGAAGTGTGAATCAGCATCCATGTCAATCTCCGAAACTAATCTTGCCAAGGCTTCATCCTCTGTCTCACTACCAACTCTTGATGAGAGGACCTCACTGTCCTTGATCATCAGAGCATCCTCTCTGCTGAGCCTATGTGTCAAACCACCTCCGACATGGACTGCCCACTTATCCAGAAGTCCCCAGTCTACTTTCCTAGTGCAAGCCACACCCATGCTTCCAGCCCGTTTCGCCCATATAGAAGAGTTAGTCGAGATCCCGGAGAGCCTTCCAAGAATATTCAGTATTACTCTCTCTGAACGCAGCATATCGATGCCATTCCCGGATAGTCTGAGGACCGCGTCCCCGGCTTCCACGAGCGAGCCATCCGATACCTCCCATTCAGCGAGACAGGAGGGGTAGTGTTCCTCCAGTAGCCTGTCTACGACGAAAGTCCCGCATATCAAGCCCCGATTCTTCGAGATTACAACCGACTCCATCTGACTATCTGGCGCCCCCCCTCCACTGCCCTCGTCAGAGACCATCGCCGCCATCCATCTATCGATGGACTCAATCATCATCATGCTAGGCTTCCCTCCAGAGTAGAGGAGACTGGACCTATCATGGGGCAACACTGTCACGGTACGTGCTGAAAGCACTCAGACTTGAAGGGTCCGAATTCAACTTTACTCGCCCAGAGCCTCCAAGCTGCCCTCTACAGCGGACAGACATGCTAGAATGTCATCAATGGTGGCTCTTAGCTCACTAAGATCAGATGACGAGGCCACTATAGTCAGGCTAACCCCCTCGCCCGCCTCTACTATCTCAGATTCGAAGAACCCCGGATCATCGGGGCGGATAGACTCCAAGAGGGTCTCAGCGACTTCTCTGGGCCCAGTCCATACCACACGTGCTACTGCGTCTTCCATTGTAAAGCGGAGGATATCCTAGCTTTTCAGCTAGACTGTACGGAAATGAAATCAAAAACCCTCATGTGCATCAAGCCCTCCCGATGAATCATGAATAGCGCAGTTCCTCCATCTGACACCGCTGAATCTGTGACCGCAGGTCATCCGGACAAGCTCTGTGACGCTATCTCAGACTCTATTCTAGATGCATGCCTGATGGTTGACCCAAATGCTAGGGTCGCTGTAGAGACAATGGTAAAGGGGACTGAGGGAGAGGCGATAATCGTCCTCGCTGGTGAGGTCAGCCTCAATGGCGAGCCACCAAACTATGAGCAGCTGGCCCGCCAGACAGCCTCTTCTATCGGATACACCGATAGCAAGATCGGGATGGACGCAACATCTCAAGAGCATTGTCAGGTCCATACTCACATTACCACTCAGTCCCAGTTCATCAGCCAGGGGGTCGACGGCGACCTAGACACACAAGGGGCCGGGGACCAAGGGGTAATGTTCGGGTACGCGTGCTCGGAGACCGAGAGTACACCAGAGCTGAGAGGAAGATTCTTCCCTCTCTCCGCCGCACTTGCTCAGAGACTCACAAGACGGTTGGAGGCAGTGCACGACGAGGGTATCATCCCATGGGTCAGGCCAGATGGAAAGAGTCAGGTCACGGTACAGCTCAACGAGAGCGATAGGTCATTGGATAGGGTGTCAACCGTAGTTATAGCGTCACAGCACTCCCCTGATGCGGGTCCCAACTGGCCAGAGGCAGACGATCTAACCGATGAGGGAAGGCGCCAGTACATCGAGAGCGAGATTACGAAGCACGTCATCGAGCACGCCATCCCTCCGAGTTTGTTGGGGAATCCGCAAATCATAGTGAACGGGACGGGATCGTTCCCGGATCCAGGCGGACCTTATGCTGATGCGGGCCTTACTGGTAGGAAGATCATCGTCGACACCTACGGCGGTGGTAGGCACGGAGGGGGGGCTTTCAGTGGCAAGGACCCTTCCAAGGTAGACCGATCGGCCGCGTACTACGCTAGGTGGGTCGCAAAGCACGTGGTCGCGTCCGGGCTCGCAGAGCAGTGCGAGATCCAAGTCGCTTACGCCATAGGAATATCCGAACCGGTCGGACTCCGTGTCAGCACCTTCGGGACACACAGCGAGGGTCTAGGGGAAATCCCAGACTCTACAATATCAAGTTTGATTATGAAGTACTTCGACTGGCGCCCGGCCGCTATGATAAGCGATCTGGGCCTGAAGAGGCCGATATATCGAGAGACTTCGTCGGGAGGGCACTTCGGCAGGGTCCCTACCGATGATGGGTTGTTCCCATGGGAAAGACTCGATGAGATGAGATTAGAGTCACTTAGAAACCATTCAAGAGACTGAAAAACCCAAACATATTCGGCAGGGTATTGAAAGCAGACCCTTTCTGCGATTACCATGTCAAGGATACCTGCAGTGCTTCTCCAGCAGTTCGTCGGTATGAGCGATTACGAGAGAACACTGGCAATTGATAGGGCATCTAGGGAACTAGGGATGACTACAAGCGATATTCTTTCCCAATTGGAAGAATTTCAAAACGGACAGGTCAAACCGTCAAATATAGCAACACCCCCTATATCGGAACCAACAAGAGAAAGTAAGTTTTCACAGGCAGGAGATCAGAAGGATGGGTCACCAAGGTTCTTGGAAAATACTCACAAGTATAGATTCACTTACGATCCTAGCCAATCGGGAAGGAGGAGACAGTCGGAAGTAGACCAGGCAATTGTATGTCCGCACTGCAATGCGGCATTGGGAATCCCATCTATCCGGCCTATTTCCGTAACCTGTCCGGCTTGCATGATGGAATCCACATTCGAGAACTAGACTCCCCAGAACTCGCTCCCGCTTCCTCCCTCGTCCTCTTCGGAGAGGGAGTCAACGATCACACTCATCAGGTACCTTCCGAGAATTGCCATCACCGGGAGAGACCATGTCGCCGCTACTGAATCGACTCTCAAATCAATATCCTGTCCGCCAAGCATACTCAGAGACACCTCGTTGATGGCGGATATGAGGAAGTAAGCGACAAAACCAGTAGCTAGAAGCATTATGCTCTGCCCAGTGAAAGACCCCTCTTTCCACCTCAGCACCCCCAAAGACAGGAATAGAGAGAAGAACGCCACAAGGATCCATGAGAGGGCATTGTCAATCGCAATGACCCAAACCGCGATATTGCTATTTATCGCATTCACATCGAAATTAGTGGATGAAGGTAGAATGGAGGCGGCATATGCTTCTATCTCCGAGCCAGACGCATATAGCACCTGAATCACAGTCACCACAGCTATCATCATTGAAACCAACGCTAATGCCCATAGCATTGAGGTCAGGAGGCTTCCAGTTGCCGCGGCCCGCATGTCATTGACAAGACGGTCAAGCTGCTGCTCCCACCCAAGGCCCCTCGAAAGAAGCCAAATTCCGATAATCAGGGGCAAAGTCCCGATGAGTGCGCTTCCGTAGTCCGACGGAAGAATAAGGCCAACCCCCAGAATGATCATCACAGCGGCGATCGGAACAAGCAACCTCGCTCTCCAACGCGGGTCCTCTATCGCCTTGACGACGTAATAGTAGGTACTCTCAATGCCTTTGGATTGCCTGACTATTATCTTCTCAATGTGATCGACTCTAACTCTTGAAGTAATGATCGGAAGTGCCTCCTCGTCATCCGCCCCATCGGTGACGAGGATTGCCTTGTCAGGCTGAAACTCCTGTATGACCTCATCCAATTGTGTGGCAATCTCCCTATCGCTCCTGGAACCAACTCTAACATCACCGGTCAGAAGGGCAATCTGGACCTCATCATCGCCAATCGCCTCTTCAGCCAGACGATCGTGTTGGTGCAGGGCACCTAGTATGGCATTGGTATCCGACTCCTCTGGATCCGCTATTCCTAGTCGTAAGGCGGCGGCAAGAGTGGCCTTACGGCCAATAACCGGGCCTCTTATCCCCGCCTTGACTCCCAGATCATTATCCCGATCTACTGTCAGTACCAGAGTTCGTACCATACTCTCACCTCAACCCCTGATGCGATGGGGGCGATATGAAGAATTGCCTGCAATCACCAATATAACGCCCATTACGTACCATTGCTAGCCCCGCCAGAGTCATTGTACCTTCTCCTTTGCTTGGCGCGAATGTACTTCAGAGGATGTGTCAACCACTCCTGATCACAAAGCGTATCGTCCCCTGCTTGAACCGGACAGCGAGCATTGGTCTTCAACGCCGCACACCCGTGAGGTGTATACTCCCTCTCGTATATGTGAGCCACCTGATACGATGTCGTATCTGGGCTGTAGTCCGGCGCCCCAGAGAATAAGCCACAAGTCTGCTCCTGGGAGTGACCCAGGGCCTTGGAGAACGAAGCTAGGAAAACTCTCCCCACGTGATTCACATTCACCCCTTGGTTGAGCTCCGATACAGCCGACTCAAAACAGGGAGGCCAGTCCTCCCTCACTGCCGCAGATACTGGCATCTCCTCCTTCACTCGAAGGGCCAACATCCCGACTATCCTCTCCACCGGATCCGAGAATTGCGCTGCAAACTCATCACTCATCTTCTCCATACGTAGTCTGCAGGTCGAATCGAGATAGCCCCTTACTCTCTCCTTCAGCAATCTGGATGTCCTCTCTCTGCTGTTCTCCCCCGAGGCCGGATCCATTCGAACCCAGCCATCTCTGACAGGTCTGTTAGCCAATCTCCAGTACGTTCCGGAAATCTTGGGACAGAGCTCGATAAAGTCAGATACAGGTACCCAGTAGGCCATATCGTCCCCCTCCTCTACTTTTATTCCGGAAAGATAGCTAGAGCAAATAGTGGTGAAATTGGTTTCATCCCTTCCAAACAGGCCATCCGCCCTACTGGCCTCGCCCTCTATCCACCTAGCTAGCAACCTCTCATCGAAAGAAGCGCATACCACGAGCATAGCATGAAGAAAAGACAGAGTCTCGGTCATCTTCCCTGCTTCGCTTGAAAGATCAACCGTGGTCGCGTCATCTACACCATCCTTGTGCATCACTGATTCCAGCAGACGCAACCTCCCCCTGGTCCTAACCTCCTCGAGCCATGGGGCCTCTACCAAATCCCTCACAGTAACCCCATTCTCCTTCAGAACATCTCGGATGTGATCCCTGCCCTGTGGCAACATCGGGTACCTGGATAATATCACCCGATCTTCGATAATGGGTGGCTTGAGTGGAATCGGCACGTTACATAGAGAACCAAGAGGGTTATTCAACACTCACCGACCCCTTCCACTGGAGAAACATGTCTAGGCCACCTACGGACCTCACTCCTCACCTCGATCGCTTAGTCTCGATTCAAGATGAATTCAGGAGTCACTTTGGATGGGATGAATCCGATGATCTTTCAAGTGCAAGAAACCTCATTTCTGAAATTGAGCAATCTGGAGTCGAGGAATGGAAGAGGCCCAATAGAGCCGCTACAGTAGCTAATATTCAGAGGAGACTTGTTTTGAGAGAGCAAAATGTTGCTATCCTAGGCGCTGCAATAGACCTAGAGGAACTAACAACTGCCCTCGATTCACCAACTCTTCTAATCGCCGCCGACGGGGCGGCTGGGGCTATATCTCTCCTGCCAGAGACAACAGCTGAGAGAGCATGGTCAAGATTGGCTTTCATTGTTACAGACGCAGATGGAGGCGATGGCACAATAGAGGCTGTAAAACGCGGAAAAACAGCTTTTCTTCATGCACATGGGGATAATGAGAGCGATTGGATAAAACTTCTGAAAGTAGCAAAGAACGCCACTACTCCTCCTCCTCTGGTATTGACTCATCAGACGTCAAGAGAGATTCCTGGTATGCACAACCCGGGTGGTTTTACTGACGGGGATCGAGCAGCCTGTATCGCTATGTCATTAGGGGTTCCGATAGAGAGGATAAGGATGCTAGGTACCAATACAAGAGAGGTTGGCAGATGGTCCGGAGTAACAGAAAAGAAAAGAAAACTCGTCAAATTACAGTGGATGGGAATGATTCTACAGACACTGGGTATTGAGTACTGATCAAAGGAAGTCCTCTAGAGTCATCACAGTAACCCTATCGTTATTGAACAGGGAGTCTACGCTATCAGACATCCAGACAACACGCTGTTTGGTGTAATCGTCCACCCCATAGCTCTCCATTACCTCCTTCGTCACCTGGATATATTTCCTGACCGCCCCCTCCGAGACCGTCAGAACGACATTGCCCCCACAAGTGGCGACCCCATCGTCAGAACTGGCGAATCTCGGCCCACTCGAGATCCCAGAAGACCTCTGAATGCACTTACCTGCCAGAGGCATCCTTCGATATGAGTGGCCACACTTCACACAACGTACCTTCTGCCTAGTGAAGGCCATCATATTGCCTCTCATATCTGGGAGGAAATGCGACTCAATAACCTGCGAAGCCACACGATCCACACTTACCGACCGGAGCCTACTTCCAAGAGCCAGCTGTTCTCCCATCTTGTCTGTCATACTCACCAGGGTCTTGTATGCTGAGTTAACGGGGCCGGAGTCCAAATCACCGGAATCATGTGTCCACCCATACCCTCGCAAGTCACCGATGCTCCCCAATCTATCACTTACTAGGTCTACCAGTTTTGACGCCTCGTTGGGATGTGGTTGGGACAAAGTGGCCTCGTAGAACGCCCTGGAATAGCTCCATGAGCAATCTACGTTCAAAGCCTCTTTGTCTATCTCCATAGGATTCAGCCTCGTCGTGAGGACCAGTGGCGCATCCATCCTCCCCCCTCTCCCTGCAGGAAGAATTTCCTTGGAGAAATTTAGTAACCCATCCATCAGCATCATTATGCTATCCTCATCACCATCACAGTTCCTCCTTTTCGCCGCATGGAATAGTGGATGCGCGTATCCAGCAGACGAGGACGTCCACCCAATCAGTCGGCATAACACGCCACCAGAGGTGTGGGGGGCGAGCCCAATGGCCAGACTCCCAACCAGGTCTTTCTCACTAGTGGCATTGTAGAAGGGCTCCATTTGATAGAATCTTACTAGTAGCTCATCCACGAATCTACAAGTGGCAAGAAGATGATCTTTGGACCTTATGGATGGAATAAAGTCCTGTGGAAGCAACTCTAACATCTGGTCATCAGATTTCAGAATATCCCCTCGAATATCATGTTTGTAGCCTAGTTCTGAGAGTGCCTCCCATGATGTCCCAATCTCTGCTGGCCTGAAGTGCGTGACTGGGACGTCACTCATATCGTACCTGGAGGTCCCATCCCTGAATACAGATACACCATGCTTAGCTCGCAGAATCCCTTTCTCTAATGGCTCAGGAGATTGTCCAATTGAAACCAGGCCCTTCACAGCCTTGATCTTCGAAGGGAGCTTGTCTAATCCCAAAGCCCTCCTTTTTACTTCAAGAATCGATGAGACTGGAACAGTAGTAAACTCGCCCCTCCTCCTCCTTTTACCCCCGCGACTCTTGCGGACTTCTGTTCTTCCACCACACTCCTTAGCAACATGGGGATCAGGTCTTTTGTGGCACCTGATGTGTGGAGACTCTGAACCGCATTTACTGCAAATCCTCGGGCCCATCTGAACTCTGATACTGCCCTTAGATGAAGACTCTCCAAGAAGTCGTTGTGGCCCACCACTCTCAGCAATCGGATATAGCGCGTGGACCAATGGCTTCATCTCTCTCACTCCAGACTTTTCCGGTCTGCCCATTCTTGCTCCAATTCTGCACGTGGCAGAGTCTTCCCATCTCATTGATGACAGTTTTCTAACCAGCCATAGCGAACCATCTACGACGTGATCGTCTAGCAGCAAGATCGATTTATTTAGTGAGACTAAATTTTCTGGGCCCGGGTCAGGGATACTCTCTGACGCATCGTCTCCAATGGCCTCTGTTTCTAGAATGCCCTTTCCTTGTTGCATTGCTAGAGTGGTCGCTTGTACTCTGGCTAGCCCCCTACTCCTCTCAAGGCCTCTTTTCCTCTTTTCCTCAATCTGAACTACCTTGTTAGCCTCGCCAACCTTAGCCAGAAGATCATCGATATGAGCCGTCGCATCTATGGAGCAAACTACTACTCCTCCCTCATTCATCAGGCCCAGGCCTTCTAGAAGTCCTTCCCAGTTTGATGATATTACAATATCTCCAGACTCATGGAAGTGCTGCAAACCAAGAGTGAGTAAACAGGATTTGATTATCCCGTGATTCTCGACTGACATCCATGAAGGCCACTTGTCATATTCAGGCTCATTCGTCCAGTCTACCTCCTGTAAATCATCTGGCGACCAGTTCCTAGAGGCCCCTTTAATCCTCAAACAACCATCTTCTATTTCCGATCCGACCAATCCCCGGATTAGAGGCTTCGCGGTCGAAACCGGAAGATCAGACCACCAGAGATTCCAGGGAGGAGGAACTGCCGTACCGAAAGACTCCGATATTTTCCTTGACTGTTGCCATGTCAGGTCAATATCCCTTAGAAATAGATACCATCCTCTCTTCCTCCACTCTCTCTCCAGAGAGTCCTCGCCTCCACGATTTATTGCGCCATTAAATGGAAGCCCCTTGGGCAACTGATCAATATCAGTGGCCATTATATTTGCGAAATCTAAGACCTTCTGAGGATGATCCAAGGAGTCCTGGAGATCTGCTGCCCACCAATCTCTGTTGTATGCCGAGGGGACAAGATTCTTGTTGTTCTCAAGAAACTCACCAAAACCCATCAGGATTTCTCCGTTGTCCCATACAGAAACGACCCTGTCTCGGACCTCATTCCATTCTTCTAAGGACGATACTCGCCTGAATTCACCATCATCGAGAATAATCATAGGGCCATCAATATCAGTACACGGAGTCACAGCACAAGCCTTCCCGGGGCGCTCAATCTTCATCTGTGTCCCAACTGATAGGAACCCTCCCGCAGCTTCCATCGAAACCGGATTTAATCCAGCGGCGGCCAATCCAGTAGCCCTACTTCTGCCATATCTGAGCCTAAATCCACCAGGCTCTCCGGGTTCACCGAAGATAGGCCTTCCAGCAATCACATCATCCATGTATCTTGAAATTTCAGGAATCTGTCTGCTTCTGAAACCATCAGACTTGATCTCATCGTTTTTGCCCTTACTGGCGAACTGAGAGATGAACTCCCATCCGGGGATTTCCATTCTCTCGGTGTGCTTGACAATTTTTGGCGCTTTGAGGCACAGCCCTTCCCCTATTACTAACATCACCCCGCCCCGAACACGTGTCCTGAATGAGCCATTCTCATTCTGTACGTTCTGGACTTCCTTGAATCCCGCACACTCTTGCTTCTCTGTCTCTTCTCCATTGACCATCACAGGGCATGCTCTAACGATTACCTCTACCTCCTCTGGCGGAGGTTTGTACTGAAGGCCGACTCGGTATAGGCCGAACTCTTCCTTCACCCTTTCCACTTCTCTGGTGGTTGGATTGTATCTCCCCAGTCCTAGTTCACGCCTGATCATATCGCCTATTAGGACACAAAGAGCTTGAGCCGTCCCCCCAGCGGCTCTTATGGGTCCACAGAAGTCAATGGAGAGAAATTCTGAGCCATCTGAATTATTGAGAATTCTGACTGCCCCGATCCCATCCAGTGGGGCTACAAGAACAGCTTCAGTAAGTACGGCCAGTCCTACCCTGAGGCCACAGTCTATCGCCTCCCTTAGGTCCCCATCTCGCTCATACATACGTTTTGAGACACTAACTGCTATCTGGATAGATGCGCTCTCTCTATCGGTTTTCAATAGAAGGTCCCTAAGGCCATCTTCGATCTCTAGACCCTTCAGATATTCTTCGAGAAGCTTCTCGGTCCTACTCGCCAAATCCGCCGCTCTCGGAATTTCAATTTCAGTACTGAAGTCAAGGCCCTTTGCCTTGGCTTTGAGAGCGATATCGTAAACTTCCTGAGTCCTCATATCTAGCCACTGCTGATAGGATTCCACTTCAGATGAAAGTCGGTCCGAATCATACCCCGATACAGATTCACGATGTCCAACCATACTTATGCCCCGTGCGAATAAATGTCCAACAGACTAGACCGTTCAAGAACATTGACCGTATTTCCCCCCTCGTTCGCCATTTACCTACCGAACCTTCATTCGATTACCGTTCCTCGGCTGTAGTCGAATATGCAGTCGATTTCAGCCGCTGAAGCGAAACTCATTCTAATTGACAGGGTCCGAGAGTTGGCATACCTCCACTCTCCCGATGACCTGTTCACCTTAGCCAGTGGGAGGGAGAGCCCACATTTTTTCGACATGAAGCCAGTGATGATGAATCCAGATTGTGCTCATCTTCTTGGGGTCCTTATACACGATAAAATCGAGGATATAGGGGAAGTAGATGCCATAGGTGGTTTGGAGTTAGGGGCTGTTCCCCTCACGGCCATCGCAATAGCCAAGGCCGGGAGGGGGTCAGAAATCAGAGGTTTCATGGTCCGTAAGGAGCCTAAGGGTAGAGGAGGTAGGAAGACTGGAAACCCACCGGGAATAGAAGGCTCGACTATCAGGTCAGGAGACAGAGTGGTGTTACTCGAAGATGTCACCACTACCGGGGGCTCCGCATTAAAGGCGGCCGAGATGTTGAACTCAATGGGATGTGAAGTAGCGGCATGTATCACTATTGTAGACAGAGAAGAGGGAGGTATTGAAGCCTTCAAATCAGCAGGAATAGCGCTTATTCCACTGTTACTGAGATCAGATGTCACAGGTGATTGATTGAGCCAACACGTCATAGATCCTGACGGGACCCCCTATTCTCCTGAGAAACACCCCATGAAGGATTATGTCGGAGCATCTGCCTATTTCGATTTGGACCTAAGATCAGGCGTGATCATGGATGTTCAGAAGTTTCCAGAGATGAGGAAGGCATCATACAAGATCCAAGTTGATTTTGGGCCCATAATTGGAAAGCTATGGAGCTCCGCACAGATAACGAACTATCCACGTCATGATCTCATTGGCAGAACGGTTGTTGGTGCTATTAATCTCGGCGATAAGACACTCCCCACTGGTTTTATCAGCCAGTTTCTGGTACTCGGCGCATTGGATCCAGACGGCACTGTTAGACTACTGGAGCTACCAGAGGACGTTTTACCAGGATCTGTCGTGGCTTAGAACAGCTCTACATATGGCAAAATAACGACTTTTCAATCGTTACACTATTGGACCGCTTGCCACTCGCTTAATCCATGTCTACCATAGTTAGAATGACGACAAGCGCGGGACCGATAGATATCGAACTCTTCACAGAAGAATGCCCAGACACTACGGGGAACTTCCTCAAACTAGTAGATGATGGGTTCTATGATGGACTACACTTCCACAGAGTAATCAAGGATTTCATGATCCAAGGAGGATGCCCCCACTCGAGGGACGCCAACAATGGCAGAGCAGGTACAGGAGGCCCAGGTTGGAAGATCCCCTGCGAGCCATCCGCACTTGCAAAGAAACACGACAGGCCAGGACTATTTTCAATGGCAAATGCTGGCCCCAATACCGGCGGATCACAGTTCTTCCTCACCACTGTCCCTACTCCCTGGCTAGACGGCAACCACGCAGTATTCGGCCAAGTCGTGAAAGGAATGGAGAATGTTCAGAAAATCGAGAACTGCGATACCAAGCCCGGAGACAGGCCATACGATCCCCAGAAGATAATAAAAGTAGAGAGATTTTGATTAATCGACTTACTAAGCCTTAATCAAATATTTTATTAATAACTAATTAATGCCGATTACATGGCAAAGCACCGTGCGGGGGACCGTCGAATAATCAGCATTAGCATACCAGAAGGACTTGCAAAGAAACTAGATCGCAGAGTAGGCAAGGGAAAGTCAAAGGGAAGATCAGCAACGATCTCTGGAATGATTGAAGACGGACTCTCATCAAGAACCCCCAATCAAGAGGAATATGAGGTCACTGCCATCCAGAGGTCTGCCAGAGCGAATCCCGAAGAGGAAAGGACTGAGATCGATACGATGGGGAAGGTATTCGTTCCTGCAGATAGGTACTATGGGGCCCAGACAGCTAGGTCCCTCGAGAACTTTGATATCGGCGACGATATAATGCCAAGAGCGGTCATCAGGGCTTTCGGTATTCTCAAGAAAGCGGCAGCAGAAACAAACACCGAACTAGGACAACTAGACGAAAACGTAGCATCCCTAATCGTCTCATCCTGCGAAGAGGTAATCTCGGGAAGCCTGGATGGACATTTTCCACTAAGGATATGGCAGACTGGATCAGGGACCCAGACAAACATGAATGCTAATGAGGTAATCGCCAACAGGGCAATAGAGCTAGCTGGAGGGGAACTGGGCAGTAAAACGCCTGTGCACCCAAACGATCATGTGAACAGGGCCCAGTCGAGTAATGACACATTTCCTACGGCAATGCACATATCCTCAGCCGAGCAAATCACAAATCTACTACTTCCAGCTGTACACCATCTGAGAGATTCTCTGGCGACCAAATCACAGGAGTTCTCCTCAATTGTAAAGATTGGTAGGACACATCTCATGGACGCAGTTCCGCTGACTCTTGGTCAGGAATTCTCTGGATATGTCTACATGCTTGACGCAGATATAAGGAGGATAGAGTTCGCATTGATTGATCTTTATGAGCTAGCACTCGGAGGGACTGCTGTTGGGACAGGTCTGAACTCACATCCAGATTTCTCGGAGAAAGTTGCCGCTAACATATCCGATCAAACTGGTCTGCCATTCACTAGCGCCGAGAATAAGTTCTCCCAATTAGCGGCTCATGACGCAATAGTATCAGCATCGGGAGCACTCAATACCCTTGCAGTTTCACTAATGAAAATTGCAAATGATATCAGATGGTTGGGCTCCGGTCCGAGATGCGGTATCGGAGAGCTCTCCCTACCGGCCAATGAACCAGGGTCTAGCATCATGCCAGGAAAGGTCAATCCAACCCAGTCCGAGGCTATGACAATGGTATGTTGCCAGGTTATGGGCAATCATGCAGCAACAACATTTGGGGGCAGTCAGGGAAACTTCGAACTAAATGTGTTCAAGCCGATGATGATTTACAACATCCTCCATTCGATAAGGATCCTATCAGATAGCTGTCGCTCATTCACTGCTAAGTGTGTTATTGGCCTAGTGGCCAACGAGGAGAAGATTTCTCAGCATCTTGAGAACTCTTTGATGTTAGTAACGGCATTGAATCCTCATATCGGATATGACAACGCGGCTAAAATCGCCAAGGAGGCGCATAAGAACAACCTGACCCTTAGGGAGAGCGCGTTGAGATTGGGACTAATGTCCGAAGAACAATTTGATCAATGGGTTAGGCCAGAGTTGATGACAGGAAACAGCTAGCTCTAGTTCCGAAAAATAATTTTGAAAGGGCCAAGGTGGGAGCAGCAGGGGGTTCTGCTTGGGGAAGCTTTCCCCCCTGCGTACTCCGCAGGGTCCGGTTCCTCCTCACCAGAGGCGAGGATTTCCCGGGTAGACGACTCTGGAACCACTAGGGCTCCTTCGCCATTTTTCTGGACTTTTGGGTAATATCCCCCAGAGGATCGCTCCTCTGTAGCCCTTCTCGATTCACTCTATGGCTAATGTCACCATTTTGTTTCTCGATCGGTACCGGTCCTCCACAGGTCTCCCTGCTCTTGTTCCCGGTGTGTTTCCCTAGGCTTTGTTTCCCCCTTCCTTGCGTCCGGTTCGTTCCACTTCGTTTCCCACACCCGTTTTCAGAATCGAATCATCTCTGACTCTTTCCCTTCTCTCGTGTACCTTTGCAGTATGGTTTTCTGGTTTGGTTTGTGTTTTCCCCCCGAAGGGTTCGGTTTCGTTTTCCCCAGCTTTCCCCTTCGCTTCTTTCCCCTTCCTTGCGTCTGGTTGTCTCCACGTTGGTTCTACTGCCGCCTTTTCACCCACAGGTGATCTGGCATTTCCCCGCGCTCTTTTCAGAGTGCGGTTCTACCGTTCCGACTTTGCGGATCAGTTGTTGTGGCCCGCGGGTTTGCCGAAGCGCGCCCACACCACTCCCCCGGAGCGGCAAAGTCAACAGGGCAAGCGGCGGCAAATAAACCTTTCGTTCAGTAACACGTTTACAGTGGAAATAGGGGTCGGTAAATGTTAATTTCCACTGTAAATTTTCATCATCTCAGTCTTCTCAAACGTTCTCTGAGGAGATTTCTTTCTGTTTCCTGGTCCTCTAGGTGTTGATTCTCCTGGTCAAATCTATTCTCAAATCTCTCCTCTACCAGGAACACTCTTCCAGATAGGTCACCGAATGCTATACCCCCCTTCCCGAAATCACAAACCACAATCCTTTCTTGGTGCTCGAAAATCTCTGAATGAGCTCCATCCGGTGAAATGGACAAGAAGCTCGACATATCTTCCCATACCGAAGCCCACAGGTCAATACCGTTCGGGCCGACCCCCAATGTCAAAATCTCTCTATTCAGATCGATCTCAGTCCCATTCCTTAGAACCAGTCCCTGTCGATCACCACACGCCCAACCGTCTTCTAAACAGATGAGTGATGTTATCGACTCACCAACTCTTCCACACAACTCTCCTTTGGAATTGCAAATACTGCCGTCGCTCAATCCGAATATTGTCATATTGGACTTATCGCAGCCGATAGTAACCGGTGACGAAACCGCGAGTGGCAGATGCTCCACACAATCCTCATTCACCCTTACGAAACCACAGGAGGGCCTACCCATTCCAATCACTATCCCCTCATCAACTCCCATGTGCCATCCTTTCTCGGCGAATGACCATCTTTCGACCAGTGAACCCCGGTCATTGAATTTCCAAAGCGTCGACTCGGTGTAGTCAGAGATGTCTATTTCATAGACAGAAGACAATGCCCAGATAAATCCATTCCAGGTGACAACACTATCACTCGAACCTTCAAGTGAAGAGTTCCATAGGATCTCTCCCGAATTCATAGCAATAGCAACTAGATTAGATGAACAGGAAACATATAGAATATCTTCAGATATAGCCAGATCTGATATCGGACCAGCTAGCTCAAGTTCGAATACTAGCTGACCGGTCTCGATTGACCAAGATCTGATAACACCTTCCTTTGAGCCTGCAATGACTATATCCGCGCCAAACAAAATAGCGCTACAGCAACTTCCCAAATCCCTGATGAATGATGAAGCATCACCAAGATTTCTTCTCCGCATAAATCTCCTATCAAGGCTGTGGATATCGTACTTCCGTATACGTGACAGTTCTAGACCGAATAAAGGCGCTTCACCTTATCTCTCAGATAATCAACGAATGCCTCTGGCGATGGCGCTTCTCCAGTAGCCTCCTCGATGAGCTCAGCAGGCTCAAGAATACTCCCGCGTCCATGCACCTTTCTTCTCATCCAATCGAGTAATGGCGAGAAGTCCCCTCTCCTAATTTGTAAATCATGCTCAGGCAAGTCTCCCCTAGCCGCGGATAATAGTTGGGCGGAATACAGATTTCCAAGCGTATATGTCGGGAAGTATCCAATCGCCCCCATCGACCAATGAATGTCTTGTAGTACTCCCGAAGAGTTGTCTGTGGGTCGTATCCCCAGATATTCTTCATACATATCATCCCACTTTCCGGGAAGCTCATCAACCTCTAAATCCCCAGAAATCAATAGCTTCTCGATCTCATACCTGATCATAATATGGATATTATACGTCGCCTCATCCGCCTCAACACGAATAAGACTGGGCTCTACAACGTTTACTGCTCTCCAAAGCATCTCTGCATCGATGTCTTGCATCTTCTTGGGAAATGCCTCCTTCCAAAGAGGCAGCGACCAATGACAGAACTCAAGAGAACGACCGATCTGATTCTCCCAGAGTCTACTCTGGCTCTCATGGACACCCAGTCCATTGGCCTTCCCAGCAGGTTGGAAGTCAAGCTCTCTCGGTCTTCCCTGCTCATACGTTCCGTGACCTGTCTCATGCATGGAACCGTAAAGTGAACCGAATGGGTCATGTTCACTATATCTTGTCGTCCATCTGACATCATCAGGATTGGGGCCCCCACAGAAAGGATGTGTAGAAGCGTCTCTCCTGCCTGCGTCAAAGTCGAAGCCAATCGATTCAGAAACCCTCTGACTGAGTCTTTCCTGTCCCTCTTGCTCCCAAGAGCTTTCGGTAACCCATGACACATCTGGCCTCTCTCCTCTCTCAGCAACAGACTTGATCAAAGGGGCCACTTTGTCTCTTAGGCCCTCGAATAGAGGATCAAGACGAGACACCGTCAGTCCAGATTCATAGATATCAAGCAGGGCATCATATCGCAGATTTTCATATCCTAGGTAGTCTGCTTTCTTCCTTGCGAACTCTATTGATTTAGCCAAATCATCCCTGAATATCGAGAAGTCATTCTCCTTCCTAGCTTCAGTCCAAGAAATGAGTGCTCTAGAATTATGTTTGGCCATTTCAGACACGAACTCCGTCGGTAGTCGCGTAGCCTTGTCGTATGACTCTCTGGCAAGCCTTATGTTGGCCATCTGAATTTCGTCCAAGTCCTCTCTTCCTTCCAGCTCATCGAGTAATTCTCCCATTCTAGGGTCGGTCTTTCTTGTATGGCCTTCCTTGGATACCCAGGCCAAATGTTCTGCCCTTAGTGCCGCGGCCCGGGGAGGCATCAATACCTCTTGGTCCCAACCGAGTAGACTACCTAGTTGACCAATAAGGTCTATGTCTTTCAACCTCTCGAGTAACTCGTCGTAGTAGTCCATCGTGCTTGAGACAGGTGACTCGCTCATAACTTAAGCCATCATACTATCAGGATACGCCCAGAACTGATCCGAGAGCAATCCCAATTGCATAAGATATCAGACTAACGCCGCCTAATATGCCTACCATCTCCATGAATCGGGAGGTGAAAGATACCTTCTCTACCACTGAGGTGTAGAAATTGAAGACAGCGACGATGATCAAGCCGATGATGAACGTACCGACTAAAGCGAGAACGTGCGTATCTAGGCCGAATGCACCAGGGCCATCAGGGTCGATGATCAGATAGGGAGACACGAGAAGCATGACTGTGATTAGATATGAAATCCAAGTAAAGAATGCAGATCTTATTGCAGATACTTCCCGTTTCTCAGCCCGCGATGAAAGATACTCCGAGGCACCCATACTGAATGCCGCTGCAATCCCAGTGACCAAGCCAGCCAGTGCTACCAAATCCAGATCTTTGAGAGCGAATGTTAATCCTGCAAGGGCACCAGTCAATTCAATCAGTGCGTCGGACATTCCCAAAACTATGCTTCCAGAGTAGCGCAGCCTCTCCTCATCCAACATGGAAATCATATTCTCCTCATGTACCTCCTCCTCCTCGGCAATCTCAATCAGACCGAGCTCTCGATATTCTGAGGCCACATCATTTTCTGTGGCCTCCATCATCATAATGGAGAAAGTGAATCCAAAAATCCTAGCTAGAATAATCTGCTTAATTATTTGGAATTTATCCGGAGTGACTACTTGCCCAGTCATCTTAGAGATGAATACCTCGTGCCTCTCTTCTTCCAGTGCAATTCCTTCTAATATGGCCTTATTGACTGGATTATGCTGCATCTTGGCAAGCCTTCGATATACTTCTGCCTCAGTGGCCTCCATCCTCTGCAGTACTAGGAGACGCTCTAATCTTGCCTCGTCCACAATAGCTCAATCAACCCAACCCTATTTAACTCATCCAATCTAGCCAAATCTATGATGAGTTCTAACACCTTCCAGCAGGGTGTGCTACCGCGAAACGTGACCCTGTTGCTGGTCCTCATCCTCCTTTGCCCCTCTCTATCTGGATGCTTAGGGTCAGATTCGAAAAATGATAATTCTGAAGATCTTATCCATTGGCTACCAGCTGTAGAAGATCGCTCAGAAATGACATATAGAAATGATGATGTATTCAGTAGGGTATCCATAAACGGATCACATCTGGTTGGGGAGGTCCAATCAATATTCGTTCCCGTTCCCTCAATATCAGCATCCGATGGAGGAGCGGGACTGACTGGAGGGGCCGAGGTCCATCTTGGGTTATGGCTTCCCATTGTAGAGGGATGCGATCTCGAATCAGAAATCGTACTAGAAGAATGTAAGGTGCCTATTATAGCTGAAATCGGACCTTATTACGATGATGGCGATGTTGACGCTCTAACTCCTGCAGACAGACTGGGAAGGTTCCTGATCGAGAACTACGTCCCACATGGATTCGGAGTGGCTCAGGTTTCGGTTTTTGGAACAGGGCAATCGAATCATTGTATGGATCTAATGGGTCACGATGAGCAGGCTGGAATCAAGGCGGCGGTCGATTGGCTAGGGACTCAAGCATGGTCCAACGGAAAGGTAGGAGCCATCGGTAAGTCTTACGACGGAAGCACTCCATGGAACGCGGCCGCCTCTGGTTCCGAATATCTCGCTACAATAGTTCCGATGTCCGGCTTGATAGGAGTACATGATTTGATGTGGAGGAATGGCAGTATGGAAGCAAGGGGTGCAATAATGCACAATGGAGTATACGGCTCATTTGGCTTGGATGGGGATAATGGCGACATCGAGAATGCCTGTGAGGGGTATGTAGAGGGTTACTATGCTGGTCCGGCTGCATATATCACAGGGGATAACCTAGCTTGGACTGGGTCAGATTACTGGGAGGAAAGGCATTTTCTAAAGGATGCTCTAGAGGTTTATGACGGCTCGATCTATATAATCCACGGTTTGCAAGATTGGAATGTCGACCCCCATATGGCATTTCCAGCTCATCAGATGTCCATCGATGCTGGATTCGATGTAAAGGGACTTTACGGTCAGTGGGCCCATGACTATCCCGACAGAGAAAGCGGGCACTCTTCACTTTCCTCTGGTCGAGGCGCAGAGGCCTTCCCATTCACCCTCAGGTGGGACTGGGCAGATGATATGCTGGAGTGGTTTGATTTTTACTTATTAGACAAGGGCCCACAACCCAGGCTGGTAGCTGAAGTACAAGATAACATTGGAGCTTGGAGAGTTGAGCAGACCTATCCGCCGCTTGAGGCAGACCCAATTGAGATAGGGATGGACGAATGCTCGATAATTGGTGGTAGTGATACGATAACCGCTACTTCCAGCCTGACAATAGAATGTCCAGAGTTCGAATCCCTAACAAGGATAGTAGGAACTCCAACATTTCATGTGGAGGCCACAATATCTCCAATATCTACTAGCGGACATCTCTTCGTAGAGATGGTCCAATCAAGTTCAGATATGCATTTAGGACATGCTGTAATGGACTTAAGATTCCACGAAGGTGGTAACGAAGGAAATGCCCTAGCTCCCGGGCAAACAGTATTGGCAAAGATGGAATTCTTTGGAATGGATGTGGTAGTTCCAGAGGGAGATGGCATACGTCTGATAATTACTCAGACTGGTGAGGATTATATCCCCAGCCCAGTTTCAACAATGCCCGTATCTCTATCGCTGGGTGAAGAGAGCATCCTCTCCCTGCCTTCCCTCGATAGAGGGTGCTCAGACCTTTTCCTCCCCCCTATGCAGCAACAATATCCTCATTGTGCAGAACAAAACTAATCTCCAAATTCTTGATGGGGAGTGGGCTCTAGGAAGCGGTATGTCGGACGGCATCCCACGTGTCAACATCCCCGTGATCGACAGGATTGTCCTCCACCTCTGGGAGCAGGACCATCAAGCCGATCACTACATTGTGACGAGTGAAGTTACAAGACCAGGGATCTCTGAGGTATGTGCTATGCACCCCCCAAACGTCTCTAGAGCTATGAGGGAACTCATGTCCAATGGTTTGGTCTCCGAGCATACTCGGAGTGTCAGAGGGGAAGATCGCCGTCAAAAGACATGGCAATTAACAGAAGATGGCAGATCCGAAGCCAGAGAGAGAATTTCCAATCTGAGGACTACAACGGTACTACTCAGAGGTAAGAATGGAAAGCTATTGGAAATAAGAGCCGACGAAGCCGCAAAAAAACTCGAAACCAACCTATCCCTTCTACAAGTTTTGATGCACGCCCAACATGAGGGGGTACTAAATTTTGGAGATATCAGATTCGGAGCTATTGTCTCCCTGCCAGAGAGAAAACAAAGCTCATCGAGCCTACTTTCCGGTGCCCATTCCACATATCGAAATCTCCCTCCCGTTACTAGAGAGGTACACGGTAGGTCCGAAGAGAAAAAAAAACTGGACTCTTGGCTATCATCTGGAACTCCTATGTTGGTCATTTCAGGAATCGCCGGATGTGGAAAAACGACACTAACCTCACATTGGTTGAACGAGATTACTTTGACGACTCCCGATTATGGGGTGATGTACTATCCCTGCCAGCCATGGGATACTCCACTCGGAATTGCAACCAGCCTACTGCATAAGATAGGCGTAGGAGTCGACGAAGGGAAGCATGACCCATACAACATTCTTGAGGCACTCCCACTAAGGCCCGGTGTAGAAATTGATATCGATTCCTACAGGAGAAGACTCTCGGCTCATCTACTGGATGAATCAGGACTGACAACTAAGGCAGAATCTCAACTATTGGTCGTTTTGGACGATGTACACAATATAGGATCAGATGGAAACCACCTTTTTGGCGCTCTATTACAGGTGGCCGAAGTCACTCCATTGAGCTTGATTTTAATTTCAAGAAATAGACTATCATTCTATGATACAAGGGACGTCCATACAAGAGAGAGGGTCCAAGAAATACATCTTTCCGGGCTTTCTATCGAAGAAGTTGATGCATGGATATCTTCAATGAATCTCCCTAGTGAGACTGAGGCGGCAAAGATTCACAGTATCACGGGAGGGCATCCACTGGCAGTGGAGCTATTGGAGCTCTATGGAAAGACCGTGCATGAAGATTGGACCCGGTTTCTCGATCAGGAGATTCTAGATGTCCTGCCTCAAGATAGCAGAGAGATTCTCTCTATCTTGGCGGTCTCCGATAGGCCGGTTCCATGGGACGTACTCGCCAAAGCAGCAGAGCATCATGGTCCACCACCATCAGAGTTGATAGAGAGGGGACTGATGCTAGA
Organism: Euryarchaeota archaeon UBA103; assembly: GCA_002506825.1. Classification (GTDB taxonomy): domain Archaea; phylum Thermoplasmatota; class Poseidoniia; order Poseidoniales; family Thalassarchaeaceae; genus MGIIb-O5. The sequence goes on along the minus strand of DAYH01000024.1, from coordinate 30,658 downwards.
ATTAGAAGGTGGCATGTGGTTACATGAAGCTATCAGGGCAAGACTCCTAAGGGATGTTGGAAACCCCTTGGAGGATAGGTCTATCAGACTTAGAAAGGCCTCAGAATCCTAGGACATGTGCCTGTTCAGCCAAGAGTCCATCCCTGGCTTGGGCATAGCACCCGTCATCCTATCTACCACTTCTCCATCCTTGAATAGTATCAATGCCGGAATCCCCCTAACGCCAAATCTTCCAGGGCTGAGAGGATTAACATCGGTATTCACCTTAGCTATAGTAATCTCCCTCTCGGTAGCTATCTGACTCAATACTGGAGCAATCATTTTGCACGGTCCACACCAAGGAGCCCAAAAATCAACTAGTACCCAACCCCCACTCTTTGTCACTACGTCAAAGTCCGAATCACTAGCATCTATCACTTGTCCCATGGGTTCACCTATGCTCCTGAGCGGGGGGCACCGTATCAACCTGTGTCTTGATTTTGATATCCAAGGGATTGAGAACCTACCCCTCCTCCCCCGGTTCAGAGCGCACATGGATGTTACACCAAGCATATTGACAGCGGACTTCTGCAATCTAGGCGAAACACTCGACGAGGCCATCGATGCTGGAATTAATTGGATACACATGGATGTGATGGATGGAAATTGGGTGATTAACAAGACAATAACATTTGGTCCAGCTATTATCCGATCAGTCAGGGATAGATTAGGACATGAAGTTTTCATAGATTGTCACCTTATGATCAATAATGCCGAAGAAACATGGCCTCAGTATGTCGATGCAGGAGTGGACATGATCATCGCTCACATAGAAGCAGTCCAGAATTTTCCAAATCTAATCAGTAAAATTCAGGCCACAGGTACACAAGTCGGCTGTGTCCTCAATCCAGGCACAGGAGTTGAGGAAGTAATGTCTTTGTTGCCAGATTTAGATTTAGTACTGATAATGTCCGTTGTCCCTGGCAAAGGTGGACAGTCATTTATGCCCGAGGTCGAGGGGAAAGTCAGAGTACTCAGAGAAGCTATAGATAACCAAGAGGCTTCAGGTGGGAAAACCCCTATTCTAATGATTGATGGAGGAATAAAGCATCACAACGCCGCTATGGTTTCCGAATGGGGGGTAGACATTGCAGTTGTTGGTAGCGGACTGATTAATGATGAAGGTACAATTTCTCAAAATCTTTCTAGGATAAATAAAGTATTAGAGAGTGACCAATCAACGCATTGAAATCTAACCCCTCTATCCACTACCATGGTTTCCGAGGAATGGGTCGCATCCGAAGTTCTGAAAGTGTACCCAAAAGCTTCAGTTGAGGCTACTGATTTACATGGCTCTGGAGATCATTTCCATGTCAGAATAGTGTCTGATGAGTTCGTAGGAGTGAGGCCACTGCAAAGGCAGATGCCAGTATTAAAGCACTTCAAGGAGTATATTGAGAACAATTCAGTACATGCTCTTGATTTGAAGTGCATGACGCCCGAGCAGTCTTTGAAAATGGGAAATACCACATTCGACCCCCATTCAGGAAAGCAAGAGTTCTTTGGTATCCACGTAAGGCGACCTAACAAGAAGTGATATTATGACCGGATTTAATTGGACACCCAGTGAGTTACAAGAGATTGTAGATGGTAATGATTTAGTGATTTTTATGAAGGGAACCCCTGAACAGCCTCAATGCGGATTCTCCAGTCGTGGTGCTCAAATTGTCAGTGCCTTCGCAAGGGAAGTCGGACTCGAGGAATTCGCATGTGTGAACGTTCTGTCCGACTCTAGGGCTAGGTCTGCTCTCAAAGAATTCTCCGATTTCCCCACAATACCACAGGTATTCGTTCATGGTGAGCTTATTGGAGGTAGTGACATAGTCCTTGAGATGTTCCAAGACGGTAGCCTTCTAGAGATGTACGAAGCCGGCCGAGCGTGAGCGCCCACACTCCGCTGACCGAAGACCGTCGTACGATGCTCATAGCATTAGCAGGCGCCGGGGCCATTTCTTTCGCCCCACTTCTATACAAATTATCAGAAACCAACCCCGCTACCGGCGCGTTCTTTCGAATGGCATATGCTGTACCATTACTTTTTTTGATTGTATATTTATCCAGAAAGGTGGAGACCCGTGATACCCGATCAAGGAGACTCACTTTCTTGGCTGGCATAATTATAGCATTTGACTTCCTGGCATATCATAGCGCCATAGACTATGTAGGGACGGGAATCGCTACCCTAGTTGGAAACTCGCAAGTCATTATTGTGACACTAGTAAGTTGGAAGCTCCTGGGGGAACGTCCCAATCGTTCCATTCTTGTATCATTACCTGTTGTTGTAGTTGGACTTGCGCTTATCTCAGGAATATGGGACGGAGAGCCCTATGGGGAGGATCCGACAAGAGGGGTAATTGCTGCGGTCTTCGCCGCAATCTTCTACTCATCATTTCTGATTGTTTACAGGTATTCCAATAGACAGATGGCCCCCGCCGCTAATGCTCAGCTGGATGCTACTCTCGGTGCCACCATAGGACTTCTATTCCTAGGGCTGATGCCATTGGAATCTATAGGGGTACAACAGATAAGCTTCGAGATAACTTGGCCAAGTCATGCATGGCTTCTATTGCTAGCCTTTTCCTGCCAAGTTGCAGGCTGGATAGCAATCACGTATGCACTCCCCAGACTTCCCGGGGCACACACTTCTTTCGCAGTACTTATCCAACCAGTATTAACAATAATTTGGGGTATTTTTCTTCTTGATGAATCTCCTTCCACACAGCAGTCGGCAGGAATGGTTCTAATCTTCATCTCTATAATCGCAGTCACAATGTCTGGAGATGCTAAGGCTAAGCCTGAATCTGTTTAGGTGTACAGGGCGAGAGATAATTGCGAAGGGATGGGATGCACTCAGCGAGAACCAATCGGCCCCGTACATGTAGCACTGGAGGTAGGGGATAGATAATCGTTGTCAGTGATAGTTGGAAAAAGTGACGATTCAGACGTTTTTCGTCAAATTAAGATACAGAAAGTATCTCAGGTCCGCCCTCAGCAACGTAAACGGTGTGTTCAAACTGACCAACATTGCCTCCATCTTGATCACGCAATGCTGAATAGACCTCCAAGAATCTAATCGAAGTCAGCTTCTTCACTAACTGCCCCCACTTTCTCTTGAGGGATTCCTCGTCCTCCTCGGGGAACGGCTTCTCCAGTAGTGGGAACGCCCACCTTTCAGCGAATGGAAGAGTACTGTACCTCTCTTCGATATAGTGTGCTAGTCTTGCTCCCAGAGGTTTGAGCTTCTTCTTCGCCAGAGCTTTTCTAATATTCACATTCCCGGTTACTCTGAGTATATTAGACGAATTATGCGGATTCACATTCTCTACCAATCCACTCTTTCCAGTGGTGTTGAATGGTTCAACCGCGTACACTCCTCCCTTCTCTACTGAGCCCTTGAATCCAGGATTATTGGCACCACACGCATACATCGGAATTGAAACCCCGTCATGAAGGCTCCATCTCTCCATCTTATGCCCACATAAATTGGAAATTGGCAAGAATCCAGCATCCTTTGCAACCTGTTCGGCCGCGGCGCCCACCAGATGCCAAGGGGTCCCTGGGTGCATTTTCTCTACAGCGGCGTCCCGAGCGTCTTTTGCGGCTTTAATCTGATCAGTATGATTACCGCCATTGCCGACTTCCAAGGTCATCGCATTGTCACCTAGGGCTCCTTTGATATGGACACCAACATCAAGCTTTACCAAATCTCCCTTTTCAAACACCAGATCCCTTTCCCATCCTTCAGGAGGACTTAGCTGTGAGTTAGTGGTATAGTGAGCAGCCATATCATTTACTGATATTGTCACAGGGAAAGCGGCTTGTCCCCCGTGTCTGCGTATGAACCTCTCAGCAGAGTCAATAACATCATTCCATCCTTTACCGGCAACTATCTCTCCTTTGATTCCCTCTAGGGTCCTCCGAGCCACGTGACCAGCGTCCCTCCACTGCTTCAAATCCGACTCTTCAACCAATCAAAAACCTCCAATTTTGTCACTAAACCTTCTCTCAGCACCTTGGTTCCTGTAGTATCGGGTGAGCGAGTGGAGGATTGCCAAGATATCAAGGTACTGGGTACACCACCCCCACAGACGCCTCTAACGAATGGTATATTGGAACCATCAGTCGAAAGTGAAAGCGCCGCCATCACTGGATTACTCTCAGGAGGACTCCCAGATATATTTGCGCTGGTGGCCGTAACCGGCCCTACTTCCTCGATTAGCTTAATCGCCGCATGGTGAGACACCACCCTCAATGCGACCCTAGCTCCTCCTAGCCTTTCATCAAGTTGATACTTTGAATCTAGTACCACTGTGATCGACCCAGTTGGAAAATGTTCTATCAAAGCCGCAACATCATCTGGAATGTGTGCGATTGTAGCCGCTTGTTCAAGATTAGCTACCCCTAGGCTTACTGGTTGGCTCCTCTCCCTCCTTTTCAGCGAGTAAAGAAGATCTAGGGAGTCACCGTTTGGTAAGCAACCCAGCGCGGGTTGTGTGGATGTTGGATAAACAACACACATCCCTTCCTTAAGACTAGAAACAGCATTTTCCATGACATCTACCTGATATGTCGCCTATTGGCAGGAGGCAGAGAATCTGCCTGTGCAACAATCGAACCAATGCTTAGATCGATATTAGTTTGATGCGTATGTCTTTGGAAAATCCTAGCCACCTCATATGATCCAACAATCAAATTAATCACTGGAATTAGGTATACCAACTTTCTGAAAGCTCTACGATCCCACATCTCACTGGTCATTTCACTTCCATCATCAACCAATACAGCTAGCCCCATCGATCTCTGACCAAGGGATCTCGAAAATCTAATCCCCGTCAACCTCCAGTAAAGCCAATGGGAAGCCATTAGGATGAAAGTGTAAGCAAGAGAGTGATGTGTAGAGACTTCCCAGGTTTTAAGGTTCCAGACGTTCATCAGTTGGAACCTTGTTACAAGCATCAGAACAGTCGTCACAATAACGACATCAATTGCGAAAGCAGTACCTCTCCTTGTGGCTGAAGCTAAGACAGTACCTTCAGGTATTTTCCAATGATCAGAGCTCTGCTCAGCCACAATCACTCTAGCTAATGAGCCGCCCGAAGGTGAAAGCGAAATAGGTGAATCATGGTCTGCCATTGTACTCCCTCAAGCCATTCCGATGATGTGCCACGCCTCAAGGTTGTGTTTTCTAGCATGTTCAATCCACGAGGCCCAATTCTCATCATGCCTGAGAGTTGATGGGTCTCCAATCACTACTAAACCCCTCTTGGCTCTAGTAAGAGCCACATTCAATCTTCTTGGATCAGATAGGAACCCTACATTCCCTTCTGAGTTAGATCTGACACATGAGAATATTATGACCTCCTTCTCCCTTCCTTGATATCCATCAACAGTTTTTACCTCTAATTCTGTCAGGGACTCAGGAAGAACATCACGAATGGCCCTCACTTGGGCGGCATAAGGAGTTATGATTCCAATTTGATCCTGTCCTATTTCTCCGGCGGTAACCAAATCCTCGACAATCTTTGCTACCCATGAAGCCTCAGCCCTATTCTCCTTGGAAGCTCCATCGGGTCCAGCTACCTCTCCTCCCTCAACGGGTAGGAAAGCAATTGGCCTATCCCAATCGGGCCATAATACCCCAGCAGGAGCTTTCCTTTCAGACTCATCTACTCCATCTTCCAGTCTTCCCGAGTAGAACATCTGGTTCGGGAATTCGGATATTCCGGGATGCATCCTGTATTGTTTTGTCAACAAGTGGGGGATAACCCCCATTTCCATGATTCTCTCGAACAGTGATTTAGCCAATCCGCCATCTTCAGCTCTTCTGGATATTACAGTGGGAGAAAGTTGCCTGTGATCCCCAACAAGCACAACTTGCCTGGCTCCCCTGACAATTGGGACCAGAGTAGACGGCTCTGTGGCTTGAGTTGCCTCATCAACTAGAACCTGACTAAATCTTCTACCATCCAAGAGCTCGTGCCCAGACCCTATGCAAGTGCAGCAAAGAACCTGTGCTCTGTCCAAAATATCGTCTCTCATCTGCCCCTCTATTCGCCTAACTTCCTTCCACCCCCTGCTTAGATCTCTGTGGGCGAGGCCTTTCTCTTTGCCTCCTCTCATACCCTTGATCTTACGTCCTAGCTTCTCATTCAGCTCGAGATGATCAATGAGGTCTTTCCTTAGGGGGTGCTTCTCCATCAAAGCATCCATAGTTGCCTCTCTCAGCCCCTCTCTAACTTTAACCGGCTGACCTAGCCTCACCGCCCTCACTCCCAGTTGTAGCAAACCCTCCAGCAAATTATCTACTGCCACGTTTGAATCAGCAACGGCTAAGATGGTTCCTAGATCCTGTTGTGACCACGCCTCAATAATCCTCACAGCAGTATGTGTCTTTCCGGTTCCTGGTGGGCCCTGTATAAGGGTCAGCCTCTGTTGGATCGCCGCTAGAGCGGCCTCCCGCTGTGGCTTATTCATTGAGCTATCCAAGACGAAGCTCCTTCCTCTAGCCCCCCCTAGCTGGGGCGGCAGCGAAGAAGTACCGACAGGATCGTGCACAGTCCCCAGAATAAGGTCTCTCAGGGGAACCCCTCCTTCTTCCTGGAAGATCGAATTCAGAGAATCCCTCATCCTATCATAGGCTATTCGATTGGCACCCCTGTCCATTCTCCATGTGTCCTTCCTGAGGTCAGAAGGGAGCTCGTTTAGTACCACTCTGATTGAATCTCTCCTCCGGTCACTAACTATGGCCTCAATAGGCTTCTCCAAAAGAGGATCTCCTCTGCTCAGCATGACTATGTCGCCCTGTCTAAATCTATGTTGCCCGAGATCAGACCTGCCTCTTCGTCCCAGCTTGACTATTCTGCGATCGAAAAGCCAGCCATCTGGTTTCGCAATCAAGTCAAATAGTGCCAATCCATTGGAAACAAGCCTTTCTCTAGACCAGTCTCGGAGCCTCTTCTCAGTAGCAGATAGCTCATCATCAAGCTCCCAACGAATTAGTTTTTGATACAACTCATGGTGATCCTGACTTCTTTTGAAGCGACCACGACGGCCTTCAGAATCTCCTTCCATGTGCCTCCGTAGTACGGACACCTCATCACTATTACCGGAGATTAATCATAAAATCACCTTGAGCATTATCGCTCATATCCCCGTGAGGATTATACGATGAGTTTAGGGGAATGGAGATTAGGGGGGGGATGCGAAAGTGTTTGACAGATTCAAATTTAATCGAAAGCAGGAAGAGAAAACTATTGAATGTCCCCTATGCCAAGAGAAGAATCTTGAAGATGCTGAAATATGTTCCAGATGCTCTTATCAGCTGAAAATGGCGTCTCACCAACAAGGAAGCAACGTCAACAAGGAAGAGGCAACAGAACTCTTCGACGAACTACTCTCTGATTTTGAGGAGGACGAAGAAGAAGACATAGTCGATTGGTCCAAAACCACATTCACCATGGACGATGTAACAATCGATGTCAAACAGTACGGGAGTGATGACTCAGTAGTTACCAAGCAGAAACCCAGTTTCGCATTCACTGTTGATACTCCTGACCCAGTAGATGAGGAAGAACCAGAAGATTACGAACTAACCCCTGACGATGCTCCTGAATTCGTTACGAAATTTGAAGTTCCAGAAGCCGAAGAAGAGAAATTGGAAGAGATCCCCAAACAACAAGTAGACCTGATTAAACCTACTTCTGAAACGCCTGTGGATGTAGGAATCGTACAAGCAGAAGAAATTTCAGAATCTCTAGAAATAGAGAAAGAAGAACTAGTTTTAGAGACCACTCCTGAGGATGACTTTGAGGATGAGGAGGAAGACCAGAGCCCAGAGATACTGCCCAGCCCTCCAATAGATCTCCCTCCTCAGAGAGAAGTGAAAATTGAGCCACCAGTTGTTGACGATGATCAAGAGCCTATGCCCATACCCCCTCCTCCCGATTTGTCAATGATCAAATCTACACCTGTTCTTGAATCGAAGATAGAGAATATTTGGCCTTGGGCACAACAAGAAGAATGGTCTGGCAGAGATGTAGCTCAGAAGGTAAAGTCTGCCATGGAAGCGGCGAAATCGAAGAACATTGCCCAGGCGACAGTAATTCTAGACGAGGTAGGCCCTCATCTCGGCGATAGAACAAAACTAGTCTATCCTATAGGTGCGCTACTACAAAGAATGGGCAGGGCCCAGGCAGTAGACAGATTGCTGGAAGCGGCCATCAGGACTTATCCTGAAGACGATGCAGTTTCAAGCGCCAAAGCAAAATTGAGGCCCTGACTAGTTTCCGCAGAGATGATGCGATAGGCCCTTTTCGCATATACCATGAGGCGTGCGACTAGCTCAATCAGAGTTAACGAGGAACTAGTCCTCAGGCCAGCATCCAATCTTAGATCCAAGGAGCTAATCGAGGCATTTGAGGAGACTTGGCCGGAAGTCAATAGGGCTATGCCATGGATCAATCCCGATGCCAATCTAAAAGAGCAAATATCTGAATTTCTATCAGAAACGGAGAGAATGGGGAGGGCAGGATTATTACATCATTGGATAATGATTAGGCCATGGGACAATGCAATACTCGGACTAATAGGATTCGACCGTGTCACCAGATCAGGACAAGCATCTTGGAATCTGGGCTACTGGGTCAGAAGCTCTGAGCAAAACCATGGTATCGCTAGTAGATCTATTGAAGCTGTATTAAGTTGGATGGGAGAGGTTGAAGAGATCTCAGTAGAGCTCAAGGTCGACCCTCTCAATAAGGCGGGAAGAAGTACAGTAGCAAAGGTTGTTAGAAACTGGGAAGGGAGGAGATGTATCGAAGGAGACTCATCAATTACCGTAGCAGGAGTTCGTACTATTCATGAGTGTCACGTTGTCACTGTAGGTCCCAAAGGACCCACAAACTGAACACGTTACTATCGAACATTGAATAAACAACTAGTGGTCGCAAGTCTGCCCCATAGGGGCAGGTGATAGTATGTCAGGTCCGAAACCACGCCAACGCCTCCCTGACATTGATCCCGAGGAGACAGATGAATGGCTAGAGTCGATTAGATCAGTAGTAGAGTCTCATGGTGTTGAAAGAGCACGTATGCTACTTCATGAACTGATGATAGAGGCGTCCGATCTCTCGATACCTATCAGGCCACCATCCAGAACCCCCTATCTGAATTCTATCTCATTGGATCAACAACCGCCATACCCCGGTGACTTGGAGTTAGAAGAGAAGATTCAGAATTCAATACTCTGGAATGCCGCTGTCGTTGTTTCGGACACTAATAGGAGAGTAGATGGAATTGGAGGGCACATCTCAACATATGCATCTAGCTCAACACTATATGAGGTTGGATTTAACCATATATTCAGAGGAAAAGACTCCAACGGGATAGGGGATGCAATTTACATCCAGGGTCACGGGAGTCCCGGGATATATGCTCGAGCTTTCCTTGAGGGCAGGATTTCTCGTGAGCAGATGATTAACTTCAGACAGGAGGCATTCAAAGATGGGCTTTCCTCATATCCACATCCGAGGCTGATGCCAGAATTCTGGGAATATACGACTGTATCGATGGGATTAGGGCCACTCGCAGCTGTTATGCAGGCAAGGTTCTGGAAATATCTCCATCAGAGGGGCCTTGCAGATACGTCTCAAAGTCGAGTATTCGCCTTCCTTGGAGATGGGGAAATGGATGAGCCAGAATCTATTGCGTCTATTGCGATAGCCGGTCGTGAAAATCTGGATAATCTGATAGTAGTAGTAAATTGTAATCTTCAAAGATTAGACGGGCCCGTCCGTGGCAACTCGAAAATTATCCAAGAACTAGAGGGACTATACCGAGGAGCGGGTTGGACTGTAATCAAGGTTCTCTGGTCATCAGGATGGGACCGAATCATGAATGAAGATTCAATGGGTGTTGTCTTAGCTAGGATTGAGGGGATAAATGATGGTGACTGGCAGAGAATGAGTACTCTCCAACCTTCAGAATTCAGAAAAGAATTCTTCTCTGGTAATGACCATCTTTCGTCCTTGGGCGACGCTCTATCCGATGATGAGATAGAGAACATGCGCAGAGGGGGACACGATCCCCGAAAGGTCTACGCCGCCTACAAATCTGCTGAGGCCGCTGAAGGGCCGGCAGTTATCCTATCACATACTGTTAAAGGATGGGGAATTGACTCTTTCGAGGGCAGAAACTCTACACATCAGAAAAAGAAGATGACTCTACAAGACCTAATGGCATATAGGGACTCTCTTGAATTACCAATAGATGACGAATCGCTGGAAGAAAACCCCCTCTATCATCCAGGAGATGAATCAGATGAAATCAAGTATATCAGAACTAGAAGAGAGGAACTAGGTGGATACCTCCCATCCAGATTATCCCCCCTCGTAGACATTCAAGTCCCAGAGGAATCCACCTTCTCGGAGTTTGATGAAGGGACTAGAGAAGGACAGCTGGTCTCTACTACTATGGTCTTCGTCAGGCTCCTTAGAAAACTACTGAAGTCTGAGGTCGGTCCTCGAGTAGTACCTATTATCCCAGACGAGGGTAGGACGTTTGGAATGGATCCACTATTCAGTGAGTTTGGTATTTTCTCACAGGTCGGTCAGAACTACACTCCAGTAGACCATAAGATGCTCATGAATTACAAGGAGTCAGAGTCAGGGCAGATAATTCAGGAAGGCATCGCTGAGGCTACTTCTATGGCCACATGGACCGCAGCGGCGACATCTTACTCCCACTCGTCATCCCCCACTCTTCCCTTCTATACATTCTACTCCATGTTCGGATTTCAGAGGACTGCAGACCAAGTATGGGCCGCGGCGGACTCACGAGCTAGAGGATTCTTGATGGGTGCTACTGCGGGCAGGACCACTCTGAACGGGGAGGGCTTACAGCACCAAGATGGCCATAGCCTACTGATGGCTTCAGCTGTCCCAGCCTGTCGTGCATGGGATCCCGCCTATGCATACGAGCTTGCGACAATTATCCGTCATGGAATCAATGAGATGTGGAGGGATAACATGGACGTAATACATTATGTCATGCTGTATAATGAGAATCAGCAACAACTACCGAAGCCCGAGGGTGCAGATTATGGTATCATTAAGGGCGCTTACAAGGTACAGGAGTCAGAAGCCGAATCTCCTTCACAAATCAGAATACTGGGTTCGGGGCCAATATTGCAGTACGCCCGTGAAGCCGCAACTCAATTGCAATCTGAGCATGGAGTGTCCTCTGAAGTTTGGTCTGTAACATCATATGGGGAGCTTCGTCGAGAGGGATTAGATTCAGAGAGGCATAACAGACTAAATCCTCAGGAACAAGTTTCACCATATGTTTCAGAATGTTTTGGTGACGATATTCCTACCATTGCCGTCTCGGACTACATAGCCGCAGTTCCTGAGATGATACAGAGATGGGTAGGAGGGACCTATACCGTTTTGGGGACCGATGGATTCGGTCGTTCCGATACAAGGGAGAATCTCAGAAGATTCTTCGAGATAGACACCCAGAGTATCATTATTGCTTCTCTTTCAGCATTAGAGAGAGGAGGAGAGATGCCAATAGGTACCGTCAAACAGACATCAAAGAGAATGGGCATTAACCTCAATAGGGAAGATAAGGCGGAATGAATTTGGGCAGAATTAGAAGTACGTTCAAACTCCTCTCATGGATTTGGAGAAACAAGATATTCATTGCCACAATTGGGTCATTAATTGCTAAAGTGAGGGGAAAGAGGTAGAATTATTTCAAAGATTAGGAGAGTTTAGAGCATAATTATGTTTCAAAGCTTCTCCAATAGTCACCCAATCAGGAGTTGTACCATCAACCCAATCATATCTATGTCCGGGAATTAAACGCCAGTCTTCTGGCAACTCTTGTAAAATTGACTTCGCATTCCTTATGCTACTCCATTGTGCCCCTGGGTCACTGCCAGGTAAATCCACTCTCCCCATCCCATTTGTAAATAGTAAGTCCCCTGCATGATATACGCCATGCCCATGCAATGTTACATGTCCCGGGGCATGACCGGGAGAGTGAGTAACTACAAGTGATATCGAACCCAATCTCCATTCAATGGAAGAACCAGGATCATTTTTCCAAGTATCGGTGAAATCTACATTTTTGAATACAACATGACCTAGTAACCCCGGAACTCTGGCCTCTTCATGGCCCCATACCTCTACATTAGGCACTAGTGAAATCATAGCTGTATATCCTTCAACATGGTCCCTGTGTGTATGGGTGTACAAAAGATGAGTTGGATGAAGTCCCTCCTCCGCTAAACCCTCAATCCATCTTTCAGAGTCAAACGGATCAACAATTGCAACTATTCCATTTCCCTTATCGATGAATGCAGTATTCATATTCATGTAGCCGCCCATCTGGGTTACCCATACCTCAACACCATCATCTCCCACTTGCTTATGGAACTCCCCATCTGCTAGCATGCCTAGTCGCACTCGGTCATATCCAATAGCTATGGTGGAACCATATTGGGGGCAGGGTTCAAAATCGTCCCTCCTTTACGAGGTACGTGACAAGAATGTCCTGTATGAAGGATTATCCAAAGATGAGGTCAAACGCAAGGCCTCTCCAGAAAGGAGATTGACTCTCTACTATGAACGAGGTGTGTAAAATGTCATACAATGCTCACGATATCGAGAATAAATGGCAGCGTATATGGTCGGATGAAGGGGTATTCGAAGTTGAAGTCGACCAATCAAAACCCAAATTCTACTGTCTCGAGATGTTCCCTTACCCATCTGGAAATATGCATATGGGGCATGTTAGGAACTACTCAATAGGAGACGCTATGGCTAGATTCCAGAGGATGAGGGGAAAGAACGTCTTGTATCCAATGGGATACGACTCATTTGGAATGCCTGCTGAAAACGCTGCAAAGAAAGAATCTGGACATCCTCACACTGTAACCGAGAGAAACATAGCGATGATAAGAGCCGATCAAGAACGTATGGGATATTCATACGACTGGCGTAGGACGTTTGCAACTTCCACGCCCGAGTATTATCATTGGAATCAGGAGATGTTCCTCAAATTCTACGAGGCCGGCCTGGTTGAGAGGAGGTTTGCACCGGTTAACTGGTGTAATGACTGTGATACGGTTCTTGCTAACGAGCAGGTGAAGAATAACCGATGCTGGAGATGCGGTCTAGAAGTAGTGCAGAAGGACATGGCTCAATGGTTTTTGAGAATGACAGAGTATGCTGATGAGTTACTAGATGAGTTGGACGATATAGAATTCCCAGAGAATGTCAAGGCCATGCAGAGGAATTGGATAGGGAGGTCACAAGGTGCCCACATCAATTTCCGAGTTGTTGGTTCAGAATCAACTATCGGGGCCTTCACTACTCGTCCTGATACTATTTTTGGTGTGACATTCGTGACACTGTCGCCTGAACACCCACTTTGCGAGGAATTAGTATCTGGCACCGAGTATGAAGAAGCATGGCGGCAACTCAGAAATGAGTGTTTGAAGATGACCGAGTTCGAGAGAATCAATATGCTCAAGGAGAAGAAAGGAGTGCCTCTAGGACGCTTCGCCATAAATCCACTAAGTGGAGAGGAAGTTCCAATATATGCAGGAAACTTCGTAGTTGCTAGCTATGGTACCGGAGCAGTAATGGCAGTTCCCGGTCACGATCAAAGAGACTATGACTTTGCTAAGAGATACGGTCTTCCAGTTAGGCCAGTACTTTCCAAGGAGAGAGAAGCCAATGCAATCGAGCAGAATCCGGTCTTCGATGGGTTAGGATGGATGGTCAACTCCAATCTCGAATCATTCGATGGATTGTATGGAAACGAAGCCAAGGAAGCAGTAATATCCGCTCTGGAGAGAGATGGAACAGGTCATGGAACGACTCAATACAGACTCAAGGATTGGTTACTTAGTCGTCAGAGATTCTGGGGCACGCCCATCCCTATGGTGCACTGTGATGATTGTGGAGTAGTGCCGCTTAACTCAGATGACTTGCCTGTCAAACTTCCTCTAGATGTCAAGTTCAGTTGGGAAGGCAGTGGCAATCCATTAGCGTCCAATGAAGAATTCCTGCATGTAAAATGTCCGAAATGCGATGGAGAAGCAATTCGAGAGACGGATACGATGGATACTTTCTACGACTCATCTTGGTATTTTATGAGGTTTGCAGATTCAGACAATAGGTCCGAACCCTTTAGTTCTGATAAAGTGAATTACTGGCTGGAAGGAGGAGTAGATCTCTATATCGGTGGTATCGAGCATGCTGTGATGCATCTCTTGTATGCCCGATTCTTTACGAAGGCCACACGAGATCTAGGGATGAATTTGGTAGGTGAGCCATTTGGGCGACTGGTCTGTCAAGGCATGCTCAACGCACCCGCGCCCTTCTGTGTCGAATGTAACGCAGAGTTTCATATTGATAATTTCGGAGGAAACTGCCCTAATTGTGGAGAGGTTCTAACCAGTCGTTCGGTCAAAATGGGAAAATCCCTTGGTAATACCGTCAGTCCTGGAGAGATGGTAAGTAAGTTTGGAGCAGACACAGTGAGGCTGTTCATTTTGTTCGGAGCAAATCCAGAGGCTGGAATGGACTGGTCTGATACAGCATTGGAGTCTAGTTCACGCCAGATGAATCAAATTTTCGAGGCATTCAAGTCACTGAATAATGCATCTTTGAATCCTAGTAACATAGATTCTTGGTTACTAGCAAGAGCTCTTGATAATCAATCTAGATGGATTGACGCGATGGAAGGTGTGAGCCTTAGGGAAGGAGTCATGATAAGCCATTATGAGATGCTATCGGACTGGCAATGGTATAGGAGAAGAGGTGGCTCAGATAGAGATACGATTCATAGATTCCTTTGTATCTGGTCAGAGATGTTAGCCCCCGCCACCCCCCACATCGCCGAAGAATTCTGGTCCTCATTAGGAGGGCAAGGACTTCTCGCTAGCAATACTCTCTCTAATCTCTCCGATCTCTCTGAATCAGATTGGTCATTGGTGTTGGCTCGAGAAGAATATCTAATGGAGCTGATTGATACGGCTAGGAATTTGAAAGTGCTAGCCCAGAAACATACCGACTCTCCCCTGTCTAGAATGATTGTTCAAGTAGCAAGTAAATGGAAATCAGATTTAGCCAGCGATGCTGTCAATCTGGCTTCAATGGATTTTGATTTCAAAAGCAAGGGCCAAGAACATATACGAAATCTTCCGGTTTTTGAAAATGAAACCATGCGAGGAGAAATTTTTCAGATATGGATGACTCTCACTACAGGTTCAAAGAAGAGGAGAGGGAGGATACATACTTGGTCCAACGCCCAAAAAACACTTCTGTTGAATCACCTAGATGAAGTTGAAATCATTAATCAGAACTCTGAATTTCTGGCTGACGTATTAGATATGAAATCTGTAACATCATATTTCGTTGGAGAAGGCGAAGATGTTGCAGGTAAGGCGAAAGTGGCCTTCCCATTGGAGCCTGGGATAGCCTTTGTCTGACATTAACAATCTCATCACTAACCACACGGTGGGTTCATGGGGCTAACTGCTCTCGGAGTTTCGTTGAGCGAAGAAAAAAGAGAAAGAAAGAGTCGCGGCCGGCGTAGGACTAGGAAACGTTCCGATGGAAGACAAAGCGATAATCCAGTAAACAGGGATGATCAATCCGAGTCCATAGAACGGGCCTTGGGTAGGTTTTCAGTAGACCCTCCTCCAATGGGTTTTCCTTCCGAAATAGATCCTCCTCCGAGAACAATCGATGTCAATTGGGAGCTAAATGCCGTATCCAAGAACATTCAGAAAAAGGTGGGCGATATTGTGATGAGGAGAGGTGAATTTGGGTTCCTACCACAGGAGAGAGTGGATGAGATAGCAACACAGTTGGAGGGCCTCCCTATCTCTCTAGAACAGGCGCTTTCTCTTAGGAATGCTCTAAACCAAGAAAAAAGTGTTTACTCTCATCATAAACTCATGCGCAGGTCAAATGAGCTAAATCGAAGGTACAACTCTGGTGAAGATGTAATGGCACTTTCAAAGAGATTTGATGCGCCACCTGTAAACACCTTCAGAGCAATACTAACAGGCAGGGGATGGGGCAAGAATAGGATAAAGGAGTTCTTGAAGCAACCATCCAGGATGAAAGATAGGGATAGAGAACAGTTTGAGCTGGCAGAGTCCATGGATAGAGTAAGCTCAGTTAATCAGGATGAGACACACAAGGCGTCAATGGTCTTCGAAGATGTTCTTTACTTGTTCTTCGACTCCATCGGCGTCAGATATAGGACCCAAGAAGACTTAATGGCAGAGCAGAAGAAGTCTGAAGGAAGGGCAGTAATTACCCCTGATCTCCTCATGATTGACGATGTCAGAATAAACGGAGTTCCATGTGCATGGATAGACGCCAAACATTTCTTCGGTGCAGATCTGAAATTTCCACGAAAGAAAACACAGAAGCAAGTCGACCGTTATGTTGCAGAATATGGTCACGGGGCTATTGTGTATAGGCATGGATTCTGTGATGGGCTGGTCATCAACGGGGCTGAGCAGTTAGATGCAAGTCCACTTGACTTGTCGCTTTTGGATAAGTTCCACGAAGAATCAAATTCTTAGATTTCTCCAATCCTCGTCAATATACTATTCAGCCCATAAGCATCTAGAAGACGCATAAATTCATCTACTCTTTCAAGTCCTAATTCGAGACTATTAGGAACAATCGCCACACTAGTTCCAAGCATACACAGAAGCCCCTCCCCACTATTTTCAATACCACTCTCAATCATCGCCTTCTCACACTTCCTTAGTACACTAGCGCGAGACTCCTCACTAGACAGCCCACTTTCCTCAGAGAATTTTTTTGAATTAACCAAGATTTCACTCCATCTGGACCTATCCCACTGATTCTCTGACAATTCCTCAAGATTCCTATTTCCAGCTTCTGAAATCAATGCTCTCCACTCTGGATTGTCAATATATGATGAGGTATGTTTTCCCCCTTCACTCTTCCAAGCGAGTATGATTCCTGCCTCAGCAGTCCACCCCTCAGACACTCCCGGACCAGTGTTCAGAAGATGGCCACTAAATGGAGAACCGGGGACTTTCCTTATCTCTACCCCTCCAGTGGATAAGGCAGTTACATCACCCAAACCACTCGACCTTTTACGATCGACAAGATGAGCAATCTTCAGAGAACGCCTGCGCCCCTCTTCGTAAGGTATCCCAATGGCTCTCTGAATGGAATTACAGAAAGAAACCGAGCCTGCGGCAGACATTCCGAAACCCTGTCCAGTTGGCAATCCCAATTTGACAGTAGCTTCCCAGTCATAATCCATAATTTCAGCAATCTCCCCGGAGAGAAGATTCAGAGCATCTTCATACAATCCAGAATCTCCCACATACTTAGTGAAGGAAACATCCAACTCCCCGCTCCCTTCTCTTCCTAGGCAAATAATCTCCACACCATCTTCTAGACAGATCCCAATTCCTCTACTTCCTTGATTGATAGGATCGTGATCCTGGTCTTCAACGGTAAAGATAAGAGTGACGTGTCCGCCACAGAATCCTCGCCCCAGCAACTCTGGCACGAATGTTCCGTGTACCAGAGGGAAATAATATATCCCGCTCAGAGAACAGTCTTTAGATCGGCATCTATGCCGCCAAACCTGCTGGAAAGCTCTTTGATAGCCATTTCAAATGCAACCTTTGGACTCATTGATCCATCAGTCTCGAAGGACAGAATGAACTCATTGGGTACATCCTCCAAAACGACAGCATCCTTGAATTCCCTAGACTCTTCAGTTCCAGAGCCAACATGATTCAAGTCCTTTCTTAACAGGTCAACCTTTTCGACATCTACTAACTTGCCATCCTTGTTGAAATCTCCAGATTTGATGTTAAGGCCCAAGTCCCAAAGTATTTTTGATCTTGATTTGGTGTTAATGACCCCGATTTGTCTTGGATTGAAAGTTACGCCACAAACAGGAGACCACTTGACGTGGTCTCTCCCTCTTCCCATAATAGCAGTAGCCGAGAACTCAACCATCTGTCCTTGGAATAGTTTCGTGATTGGAATAGATTGATATTTACTGGAAATAAAACCATCTGCATCTCCTAGGAAATTAAGATCACCAGCGGTCACCCATACCCCTTCACTGGAACCTTTCACTTGGCAGTAGTATAGCATTGTACAGAGAGCGCATCCCCTGTCTTCCTCTACCATGTCCGCGCAGTTAGGGCACTCATCTTGGAAGTAGAACTCATCATGCTTCGTGGGAATGGGTATCATTGCTAGTCTCTGTGCAATGACCTCATCTGGAAGAGGCCCATCGGTTTCCCAAAGTTCTCCATCTTCCTCCTCAGTCTTCTTGACGAATCTTACAGTCTCTATAGCCATTTTTGGAGTATCTGACATCAAAGTCCTTCTTATAGAGTTGACAAAAGCTCGATCGGTTTCCTTCAAAAGAATCTTGATTTTCTCATCGTCTTCATAGAGAATCTCTGCATTAACCATATTTTTCACCTCAGACACGCCTTCCACGGCGTCCTCCCTTTGACTTAGTACCATCAGTTGGTATGGGAGTGACATCTTCTATTCTAGTGACCTGCATTCCAGCTCTTGTTAATGCTCTGATAGCAGAGGTAGCACCAGGGGCGCTGTGAGACTTATTCCCACCAGCTCCTCTGTACTTCACAATGACTTGATTGAACTCCTTCTCTGCCAGCATTTCAGCCATTCTCTCGGCGGCTCTCATGGATGCGAATGAGCTGGATTTCTCAGAGCCACCCTTAGTTACCATTCCTCCTGATACTTTGCAGATGGTCTCAGATCCAGTGAGATCCGTGGCGGTCATCAACACATTGTTGTGTGTAGTGAAGATATGTAGTATAGCCTTGTGAGACATCACTTATCACCTTCCGGAACGGTATCCTCTACCGTAGGGGCAGTAGCTTCGCCAGCTTTGATATCTTCAACAAAAGTATCTGCCACCTTAACTGGGCCCCCCACAGTATCTGCTTCTTCTTCAGATGTGTCTATAGTGGCCCTTATCTTTTCTAACTCCTGTCTGAAAGGATGATCTGGATTCTCATATTTGGATCCTGAAGTGTATCTTAGCATCTCTTCTTCTTCTCTAAGCACGTGATATCCCGGGACAGTCATTTTCTGGTCCCCTATTGAAATGTGTCCATGAACTATCAGATTCCTAGCGGCTCTCATAGAGGGAGCCAATCCCTTGTAGTAGACCTGCGACTGAAGTCTTCTTGCAAGCATCAGCTCTACATCTATCTGCAAAACGCTGTCTAAAATCGAACCCTCTGATAGAAGCCCCTTTCTGGTCAAGGAAGCAACCAAGTCATCCTTTTCTCTAGCATAGTGGCCTTCGGATGTATCTACTCTACCGATTAGCTTCATAGCCTGATTTCGATGTCTTCTGAGAGCAGATTTTTCTCTCCATATCTCTCTCATTCCCCCTACCTTCTTCAGGCCATATTTAGCCTTCAAAGCGTGCTCTTCCTCTATTCTTGCTTGTTTCCAAGGATGAGTAGGTGTTTGTGTCTTAGGCCTTGCAAATTTTGGATCACCCATCTAATCACCTCACTTCTTCCTCTGGACACCAAGTGCTGAGCCCTTTCTGCCATTGCTCCTCAGCCTCTGTCCTCTGACCTTGTGACCACTTCTGTGCCTCATGCCCCGATAAGTCTTGATCCCAGCCATTCTTGCAACATCATCGTCCCTAGTCATCTTCACTTCAAGAGCGACGATATGAGCGTCTTCATTGGTTTCCAGATCTCTCTGCCTGTTCATCAGCCACCAGGGCATCTCAGTAGCGTAAGTTCCAATAGAATCTCTGAGCTTATCCTGCTCTTCGTCGCTAAGATGTCCGCCAAGTTTGCTTCCGTCTACTCCAGAAAGTCTGCAAATCATCTCTGCCGTTCTCATCCCTATTCCTTTGATAGAGCACAGTCCGACTGATATCTTCCGCAGTCCATCTACGTCTGTATCTGCAATTCTGATAATGTATGAGAAGTCATCTCCTAGTTGGGTCTCATCTGTTCCTGTCATGTACGGTCCTCCCGCGTTCACCGGTCACCCAGTGGCTGTTAAGCATCCGGGCGACCAACCATCCCTATTTGAACCGATTGGAAGGCTCCGAAGGGAGCTAATCCTCCTTGCAAACGATATACATAGTGTAATCTCCAGTATCTCTCGATAGTTCAATATCTACCATGAACGACCTCGCACCATCTATCTCTCTCATTGCCTTGTGAAGCCTTCTCTGCAACTTTGGGTGAATGTCCGGATCTAGTGAGCACCTAAGCGTAACACTACCTATCTCTAGTCTAGCAAGTGATGACGCGGTCTGTGAAATTGTATGATATTCAGGAGGAGATAGCTTGTGTTGCACTACTCTGCCGCTAGAAATTACGAACCCCCCTACTTGATCATCATCATTTATCGGATCCGTGTGTATGAGCAACGGTCTTCTTCCATCTGTCCTGATCCATGAGAAGCCACTTCCCTCGGGTATCGCCTTTGAAATCCACTCATCCTGTAATCCACTCTCCAGAATCACCGGGTCAACTATCGTAATCCAAGAATCAAACGGCGGAGGCTCGCTAAGTCTGATTTTTGAAACACTGCCCCCCTCTCCTTCTATGGATGACATTATCCTCTTAGTCCCCATCCTAATGCATCTTCTAGAGTTGTTGGACGATAACGACCCTATCCACATGGAAAGCCTATCCACTCTTCCTCCACCTCTGCTCATCCACTCCCAAGTTCTCCCACACCCTGGATAAGTCCTTTCAACAATTTCATCAATCATAGATCGTTGCTCTGAATCTAGCCTCGGAGAAAGATCAAGAATGATACACGGCCCGTCCGACCCCAATTCCAAGTACTTCTTCCAAGACGATAGCAACGGCTCTATGCTGGGCTTCATCTCATCTATATGGTGATTCTGAGCATCCCTAGGCCTAGCTGGATCCAAATGCAGCATCGCAACGGGTGGATGGGCCCTTGTCCCCGCCTCTCTAAGACTGGACCAGAACTCAGTCATCACCCCCTCTGAATCAGTACTATCCCCTATTATCACCCTGTCCATAGTTCTCTGAATATCGTCTTTCCCGGCAACGGCAAACATGTTTGCGGCACATAGAACAGCAGCATTTCCATCTATCTCTACTCCAAGAGAAGGTCTTTTCAGAACATTTGAGTAAGCAATAAGCTGTATCCCCGATCCCACTGCGGCATCCAAGATAATTCCAGGACCTAATGAATGTGGATCTATTTGTTCAGCACGTGCGAGAGCTACACCCCAAGGCGTGGAAAGTCTTCGCATTTGCTCGGTCATGTGAAATGACGGCTCACCCTTTCTTACCGATTCAGCACCCGCCCTCTTGGCAGCCTCCTTCGCTACTGATGCGGAAGGACGAACCGATGCGTGTGAGCTATCTTCCGACATTCCTTAACCCCAATACCCTACCCTGAAAGAGGTGCCCTATCTAGATTAACCTCGAATCTCAACCAAACATCCTGAAGCTCGTGCCCATCACTATTGCCATAAGCTATCGGAGGAGGCAATAAGGTGATGTGGCTGGTACCACTCTCCACACCTGGTATCAATCCTCTGTCATCATCAATGTCTAAGCCTATCGCAGACCATCCGAACCCTTCTATCGAAAACCATGGATCGCCAGCATTCTCTGTCCATGTCCCACTATCCAGCTCCTCTCCCGTATCCGCATTCCAAACGGTGTACTCCACTTCTACTCTATCTCCCTCTTCGATATGTATCGTTCTTGAATCAACACCTTGGAAAATAGTGACATCCAACCTCACTTCTGCAGAAATTAGAGATACATGAGAAGCGATGATTGATATCTCCGCCTCGGCAACATCCTCAGTCAGTAAAACCTCTAGAATAACTGAGTCCCCACTTGGCATCTCATTTATCAGATACTGCGTATCATCGGACTCCGAGAAAAGGACATCAGAGCTACTTATTTCTAGTAGTAAATCTAGAGTCTGATTTCCCCTATTATAGACTACTAGTGATGCAGTATCTCCCTGTCCCTGGTGCTCCCAGTCACACCTTAATTCCCCTGGATAGAGAAACAAATCATCCTGCGAAGATAAATTCTCAGGCCAGGTCCAATCGTCCTCTCGAGAATCGCATGTATCGAATAACATATCCACCTCCCATGCCCACCTGCCATCCATCTCAATCATTGACTCATCAACAGATTCGAATGACTCTTCCAGATTATTCAAAAATTTATTAGCATCGAATCCTATCCATATGGAGGATATCAAAATCACGACTATGGTGGAAATGGAAAGTAGTATCGAGACCCTAGGAACTGCCATCTCATTGATGCCCAGAGGTACCGGGGGGTGCTCAACTTCATCGGGCGTATCCGATATCCAAGACCTCGTCACGATTGTTTTGCCGCGCCCGACCATCATCAACGTTGGCCCACTTTGATCTCTTTTACCCTGATTACTTCACTCTCAGCTCTTCACCATATTCTCTTCGTTTTTTAGTCCTAACCATGAGACAACTCCCAGCTCAATCGCAATTATTGAAAGTCCTACCAAAAGAATTTGAGGCTGGAAAATTACTCCTCCATAGAATACGACTGAAAATAGAATCGCCATTACAAGATCAGCGAGACCCCAAGCTCTCAGTGATTTCCTTAATTGTAGAATCCCGGTCACCCATACGGTTGTTGATAAGATGACTAAGAACATTGGAATTAACAGTGACAAGCCACTGGCAATCAATCCCAAAATTAGCAGTACGTGAGCATTAATTGCCAGCATTACAGACCATCTCTCACCTTTCATTGGAATGGTGCATACTAGTAGTATCAAGAGAACTATTCCAAGAGAGCCGTATAATCCACCGACAATACCGGAAAATCCGTCAAACCAACTCTCAATCGAAAGTATGGCCAATGCAATACACAAGATCCCCATTCCCACTGCATTCGGCTGATTTCTTCTCCATCCTTCCATTAGTGTTGAAATTACCACTATGATAGATGCAAACCCGACTGATAGTAGTGTTACAGAGACCCCCCGGAAACCCAGGGAGAAACCATCTTCTGCTTCCCTTCCCTTTGTAGATCTCAAATTATCTATCCAGTAACTTGTTACGACCAATCCAATCAAACAAATCTCTAGAGCCATGAGAGGACCTTTCCACTCCATGACTTCTCCAGAGAACGGATCTACACTCAGTGGCCATGGCATCGACTCATACAATATGGCCCCAAGAATCCTATCTGCCAGAAGGGGGTAGACTATCCAATCAATCGCAATTGGAATCCTATCTAACATATTATCCTGCTGATAAAGTGAAATCAATGACAATTCCACAATCAGAACAACCAGTACTCCCATACTAGTGAGATCCTCATTACTAGCTCCCGGGCCAAGCAGAGAGAAGATGTGAACAATCACAAGTCCAGATATTGCCAACGCTATTGGCATCTCTATGCCAAGGATGTGGGGGAGATCAAGCTCTAACTGTCTTGTACGCAATCTTGCTACAGCGATTAGTAAAGTAACAAATGCCCCAATCACAAGTAGAAGAACAGGATTAGGGCCAGAAGTGAACCCAATTACTAGGCTGGTCGTAAAGACTAGTATCATCACGGCGATTACTATTACAGGACGGTGACTAACGTCAGAGGTGTAGAGCTCTTCAACATCGTCTGTTTGAGCTTTCTCACGACTTTTCTTCCGAGAGGATTTCATCTCTGCTTCTCTAGCGTCATAGGTGCGTAACTGTCCTTCTTCACGACTCTTCGATATCTTTTCTAAGGCTAGTGACCTCCTTGTATTCATCTTGGTCACTGATTGAAGCTCCCTACGCACCTCCCCCCTCGCTACCAGCCATACTGTAGCCATCATGAACATACCAATCGACAAAGACAATGCTAGAGAATCGCCCTGAATGTATGATACTGCAACACAGATCGACATCAGCCACAGAGAAGATAGCGCCGGCTTGAGCAAATCCTCAATCTCACCAGCCTTGGGAAGATAAATTGCGAGTAAAAGACCCGTACTTGCTATCGCTATCATCGATGGTTCGATTGCCGGCAGAAAGGAAAAATCCTCTAGAACAATACTGATATTCCTATTCGGAATTAGAAGGAGAAGTGGAATGCCCATGGCTCCCATAGACGTCGTTAAGAAACCCTCGCCCTCTCTCTTAGTGAGAAGGATGGAGACCAATACGATACATATCAAAATAGATACATATTCCCCCATTCCATGTCGCCATTGTATCACCAGAGACGAGAAAAGAATAATTCCAATCATGAGGGAAGCATTCCCGATTCTGACACCTCTAGCATGCGCCAATACGTGCAAGCCCCATAGTAGTCCTGAAACTAACAGCAAGGTAGGTGAAGTGAAGGCACCAAACTGAGCCATAAATAATATTGAAATCATGGGTAACCACAGTCCCAGACTCCATAGTTGAAGGGCCCCAGAATCTCTTAATGACGCAGAAATTTCAGAAATCCCAAGAAATTTAGATGCTAGATTAACATCCGTCTTCCCCATATTCTCATTCACTATGGCCATCATTATCGAGCAAATAATAAGATATGCGGATAGTGGAAAAGGATCTATGTGTATTATACTTCCAGGGTCGTCTAAATTGTTGGACACCAATAGAGTCCGCAGCGTCTCTTGAGCTAGCTGTTCCAGGATAATCCACGTCCATGGAAGCAAAACAGTCACTCCAGCCAGAGAGGGAGACTTTCTCTTGATCGCCAGCACCCCACTTCCAACATGAAGAAGTGACAGCATCGTTAGCAGAAGGACGCCCCCATCCCCCCCTGCCTCGTTGGAATCAGACGGAACTAGGATTACTAGCAAGGTGAGTACCGCTACTGACCCCATCCATAGTACCCTATCTGTGACACTATCCTGGTCTCTTAGTATCACAAATGCGACAGTTATGGAACCGACTAGCGTGAAAATGGTGTACTCCGAAAAACCCAGTGATGAAGACACAGTCGTACCAAACAGAAGAACAAGTAACAGAATTATCGCCATTGTGATAAGAGGTAACGATACCCTCTTCCAAGAAACTCCCCTAACAACAAGATATGACCCCGAGAATGCTCCACAAAGAACAGTTACCATTCCCAAGGCATACCCTATGTCGCCTCTATTTGCCGCCACCGCCAGAAGAGCACCTATTAGCCCAAGTGAGACTGAAACACCCCATAGCCCTGGCTTCCCAAGTCCCAATATCTTCATGCCCTTCGAGAACCAATTCTCCTCTCTGGCAAAACGAGTTGCCATGCCCGCGTTCATACCAGTCGTAATCAACATCAGAACAAACAGAAGCAGCGGCCTATCCAAGGCTAGAACCCTCAACTCCCCGATTTCAAACCCACCAGTGATGGCATGCATCCCTATCCATAGGTTTGAGGACGCAATACCAAGTGCCGCGAGATTCCCCGACTTCCGGTGAGTCGCAAGTATGTGCATTAGGATAGTAGAAACCAGAATCATGAAAGCAACACCCTCCTGGCCGTACAAAGATCCCGCAGTGGAACCCACGGCGAGAAGTACAAGAGTTGACTGAGCGGCAATGGCATCGTGCTCGTATCTGTAAGAAGCCACTATGTTCAATCCCACGGTGACTAGTAGGAGAGCTCCAAGCCCCTCTACTCCAATGATGCCCCATCTCTGCAACTCTACGGACAGCCCATACAGTACCTTCATTGAGATTATTATCCAAGTAATCCCAAGAATCCTTAACCTTCTGTCCTTGGACCATCTCTCTCCAAGTAAGAATCCAATAGAGGCAAGCAATATGAGAGAAAGAGTGGCAACTAGGGGATCGAACACGAAACCAATCTGGAAACCTATGGCGCTGTAGACCAGGATCATCGCACCCATAAGAACCCAGTTTATTCTCCTCTCTCCTTCAGTAGCAATATCAGTCACCACATCCGTCTCTGGGGCTGTTTTCACACTCCCATCCTTCTCTACGCTCCCCGGAACTTTGACTCGGACAAACGGATCAAAAATCTCTCCAATAGCATCGTCACTATCTTCGCCTTCTTCCTCAGACACTTCCTCTTTGACGAACTGAGAATCATCCACTAGATCGCCCAAATCCAACTTATCACTGATCCGAAAGGCCCTCTCACGGATGATATCATCGTCCGAAGCGCCATCCACCATCGACTCGCGTAGAGCATATGAGCGATAATCACATCCCCGATAAGTCAATGTTCAAGCAGGTTACAATCTGGGCTGTCACATACGCAACCCTTGAAGGCAGGTGTCCTAGTCGAGGAGCATGGAGGACCGAGCTCTGTCGGGCTCCAGCCCCGTGCCAAAAACTACATTGGCGCACCATGGACTGAACGTTAGTGGCAATGTACACTGGAACCTTGGTTGGGAGAAGTTGCATGAACTAGCCGTTTCGAGGAAAGAGGCAAAGCTCACTTCTCACGGAGTGCTCCTAGCAACTACCGGAGAGAGAACCGGTAGGTCTCCCAATGACCGATTCATCGTCAAGGAATCCGGCTTAGCCGAGGAGGTATGGTGGGGGGATGTAAACAGACCAATCTCGACTGAGAAGTTTGAGAGACTCCTAGAAAAGACTAGGAAGTACCTAGACAAAGCTAACCACCTATTTGTCAAAGATGCTTTCTGTGGTGCAGACAAAAGGCACAGGATGCCAGTCAGACTAGTGACTGAGAATGCGTGGCACGCTGCTTTCATGCACAATATGTTCGTCAGGGCCACTGAAGAAGAGCTCGAAATACATGAGCCCCAGTACACAATCCTCCATGCTCCCTCTTTGCAGGCCAATCCAATAAAGGACGGAACTAATTCTGGTGTCTTCGTAATCCTAGCTCTTGATAGGGGCCTCGTCATTATTGGAGGAACTCACTACGCTGGCGAGATAAAGAAAGCGATTTTCACTATAATGAACCACATACTTCCAGAAAGGGGACTTCTCCCTATGCATTGCTCAGCGAATACCGATGGTCAGAAATCCGCCTTATTCTTCGGACTATCAGGTACCGGAAAGACCACCCTTTCTGCCGATCCAAATAGAGCTCTTGTGGGTGACGATGAGCATGGGTGGTCAGAGGACGGAGTCTTCAATTTCGAGGGCGGGTGTTATGCCAAGCTAATCAATCTCTCAAAGAAGGATGAGCCCGCTATCTTCGCAACCACCAGGATGCGCGGTACAATCCTAGAAAATGTTGTTTTGAATGCGGATGGAACTCCTGACTTCACCAACGATTCGCTCACACAGAATACCAGAGGATCGTACTCCATTGAGTCAATAGAGAACAGGACTCCAGATTCCATGGCAGGGAATCCGAAGAATGTTGTCTTCCTGACTTGTGATGCCTTCGGAGTCCTACCTCCACTGTCTAGGCTCACACCCGAGCAGGCTGCATATCACTTCATTTCAGGATACACCGCTAAGGTAGCTGGCACTGAGATTGGCATTACAGAGCCACAGGCAACTTTCTCTACTTGCTTCGGTGCGCCATTCATGCCCAGACATCCATCAATATATGCAGACCTACTTTCTAGAAAGATCAGAGAGAATGACGCCAAGTGCTGGCTAATTAACACCGGATGGGTAGCAGGAGGCTACGGAGACAGCAGCAGGATCAAAATAAAGTGGACTAGAGCATTGCTCAATGCGGCCCTTAGAGGAGATTTAGATGACGTAGTTTTCGTCAAAGACCCAAGGTTCGGATTCTCAGTGCCAACGACATGTGAGGGAGTTCCCGACACTATCCTCCAACCTCGTGATACATGGAATGACAAGAAGAAATTCGATAATGTGGCTGATCTTTTAGCTCGCATGTTCATAGAAAATTTTGAGCAATATAAGGATGGTTGTAGCGACGAAGTAATGACATCTTCCCCAATCGTACTCGGATAGTTCGATGGCAGGTTAATCTAAGGGATTAGCAACATCCATCTTCCCTATCTGGCGCTACAATAAACACTACTCTGTCCACATTATGAATATTCCTTATCTGTGCTATCATTTTTCTAATTGAGCCGGCTTTGCCCTTGACTTGCATAGTGTCTACACAAGAGTGGCTATCAGGTAGACAAGTATGACTGTACGACGTAACGTTAACACTTCCCGAATGCCTAATCTCTGCTAACTTGTTCTCAACATCATGCTGGAAGTATACAACCGCAGTCCCCTCAATCTGAAGATCACTCTCCATCTTATCCAGGTCACCACGCATCAATTCCTCAGCGAAATGGATACTAGCATCTCTCAGAAACATACTCCTATTTTTGTAACCACTCTGCTTAACAAGACCGCCAAGCCTTTCTGCAAAATCGACATCAGTACTGAAAGAAACAATCCTACTCATGAATATTCTCAGATTATCTATACTAATAATAATTTCGTTTTCTGTAGTTATTAACATATATTAAATATGTAATAGCTGGCGGGCGGGCTATGAAGAGTGTAGCGTACAGGTCAATATTGCTAAGCGTACTAATGATAACATCAAGCCTTGCTGGATGTCTAGGTGATGAGGCAGAAGATGCCGATGATTCCGAACAAATAGTAGATCCAATCACTGTCTTCGGCTCAGTGATGGTTTCCACCTATCACGTTGGTGAGCTGGTCAAGGCAGTAGCAGGGGAACATGTAGAAATGCACTACATGAGCCAAGACAACATCCCTGTACACGACTATGAGCCATCAGCAGCCGATTTAATCAGGCTTCAAGAAGCAGATGTATTCTTCTATCATGGTTTGAATCTAGAACCATGGGTAGACTCGGCTTTGGAGTCCCTAGGTGCTGATGCTCCTGCTTCGTTCATGACACACACCATGATGGACGGAGAGGTTACATTAGACTTTGAATCGCTACTGGTATCTAATTTGTGTGAATTGATGAATGACGGGCCGTTCGAGAGTACTACTCTTGCAACCATGTCTGACGACCACGACGACCACGACGACCACGACGACCACGATGACCACG
>DAYH01000024.1:1081-1243 GCA_002506825.1 Euryarchaeota archaeon UBA103 | reverse complement strand
GACGACCACGGCGATGACGACCACAGCGATGACGATCACGATGACGATGGTGGCATGCAGACGATGACAGGCCATGGTGACCACTCAGAAGATGACGACGACCACGACGACCACGACGACCACGGCGATGACGACCACGACGACCACGACGACCATGAAGGA
>DAYH01000024.1:0-986 GCA_002506825.1 Euryarchaeota archaeon UBA103 | reverse complement strand
GTACTAGAGTTCGAGTCAGAGCATGGCGAGGACTTCAATATGGCCGCTCTAAAGATGCTAGGAGGGCACGCTCATCACGACCATCATGGCCATGGTGACCACTCAGAAGATGATGACGACCACGACGACCACGACGACCACGGCGATGACCACTCGGATGACGAGGACGACCATGGCGATGAGATGTGCCACAACACCGACACCCACGAGAACTACGAGTCNNGACGACCACGACGACCATGAAGGACATGGCCATGCAGAGGCTGAGAAGGTAATCCAGAACCCAGAGGAATGCCCGGCCGATACGACAATCCAGGTCTTTCACATGGAAGCTGGGGAGCACGTACTAGAGTTCGAGTCAGAGCATGGCGAGGACTTCAATATGGCCGCTCTAAAGATGCTAGGAGGGCACGCTCATCACGACCATCATGGCCATGATGACCACTCAGAAGATGATGACGACCACGACGACCACGATGACCAAGGCGATGACGACCACGGCGATGACGAGGACGACCATGGCGATGAGATGTGCCACAACACCGACACCCACGAGAACTACGAGTCGACAGAGGAGGACTGCGAGGCCGCAGGTCACACATGGATGGCTGATGAAGACCATGGAGACCATGGCGAGGGGTTGTGTCACAACACCGACACCCACGAGAACTACGAGTCGACAGAGGAGGACTGCGAGGCCGCAGGCCACATGTGGACGGGACATGAAGATCACGATCTCCCTGAAATCCATGCTGACCGAGTTGCTCACACACTCTCTTTCCCGATTCACATAGCTGGAGACTGGGTGGATGAGTGGGGAGCTGAACACTCCATCGACTCAGACTCATGGAATGACAACACTATCACACACTATGACAATCACGGGATGTGGGCAGTCGCTCAGAACAGTGAAGATGATGCGTTTAGCCCAGGCCTCTGGTCAAAGTACGACTGGACCTGGCAATCAGAAGAGCTGTACTACTGCC
>DAYH01000018.1 GCA_002506825.1 Euryarchaeota archaeon UBA103 | reverse complement strand
CAATACGTTGCGTTTATATCGGCCATGTCGTGCGACGGCTTACCCAGCACGAGGAGATGTATCCAATGAGTGTTCATATAGCGTTTGAGACCCCGAAAGACATACAAGAACAAGTTTACGAACTTGTGAAAGCGATTGGCAAGGACGGAAGAGGCAAGATCAAGAAAGGTGCCAATGAAGTTACCAAGGCCGCCGAGAGAGGCGTGGCTACGATGATTGTGATGGCTGAGAATGTTAATCCAAGTGAGCTATTGGCTCACATTCCTATGATATGCAAGGAGAAGGGCATTCCATTCATCTACGTTGAGGATCAGGGATATCTAGCCGACTCAGCTGGTATGACCGCTGGAACTAGGACTGCGGCTGTAGCGGTTCTGGAAGTAGGCAAAGAGGCTCAGGACATATTCAATGAAGTCAAGGGTCACTACGAGACCCTATCGAAGTAAATAGGAGGCTGAAAGTTTGGCTCAGGAATCATGGCCCGCAGAAGTGGTTGAGATTGTCGGAAGAACTGGTATGAGCGGAGAGGCCATACAAGTGAAGGTAAGAGTTGACGATTCAAACAACCCAAGAGATATTGGAAGAATAATCTCTAGAAATGTTCTGGGCCCGGTTCGTGTGGGTGACATACTGATGCTTAGGGATACTGGAAGAGAGGCTCGTCGCCTGGGGAACAGATGAGGTGTGATTATGCCAGAGACCAGAGTTTGTAGCTTCACTAGCGAGGAAATCGAACCAGGTACTGGTCTGATGTATATCAAGAGAGACGGTTCGGTGATGTGGTTCAAAGACAGTAAGGCCAGAAAGAATGCACTCAAGCTGAAGAGAAATCCGCGAAGACTCAAGTGGACCCAGAGATACGTGAAGGGCGGGATCAAGTAATCCTACTATCGAAAAACTGGTTTCTCTATGCCAGAGTTTATTGTCCTATATTTAGAATGGGTCCAATGAACATTAGATGAGTCTGTAATAGCGCGACTTGATGAGTTTTGTTCATGTAATGGCAATGGCAGTTCACTTAGTAGTGATAGTTTGGATAATTTGGTGCATGAGGCCCCCTAAGAAATTATTTTCATAATTTCTGCCAATCGTGTCTCTGGGCATCCACAGCACAAATTGCCGCCATATGCACAACGTCTCTTACACTGTCTCCACGTTGCAATACATGAGCAGGTTTGGACAATCCCTCTAGAATTGGGCCAGTCATCTCTGCTCCTGCTATTCTTTGGAGAAGTTTGTATGCTATGTTTGCAGAGGCTAGGTTGGGGCATATTAGGATATTAGCCGGTCCATCGAATGACATGAATGGATACTCCTTCTGAATCTCGGGAACCAAGGCCGTATCAGCCTGCATTGGCCCATCTATGATAAGATCAGGATCGAGCTCACGAGCTATTGAGATGGCTTCCTCCACCCTATCGGTTCTCATTTCTGATGAGGTCCCAAAATTAGAGAATGAAAGCATTGCAACTCTTGGCTTCACACCGAATCTCCTAGCAACCTTGGCGGTCTGTATGGCTATCTCGGCTAGAGTCCTAGAATCGGGATAGATATTTATGGTTGCGTCACCGATGAACATCAGGTCTCCATTCACAGTCATCATGTACATGCCTACGATTCTGTGAGAGTCTTTCTCTGGACCGATTATCTGTAGACAAGGTTTCACAATATCCGGATAGTGGTGAGATACCCCTCCAAGATAACCATCTGCATCTCCCATATGTACCATCATGGGCGCGAAGTAAGTAGAGTTCTTCATGAGGCGCGTGGCGTCCTCCAAGGTGACTCCTTTCCTCCCTCTGATATCGTGAAGCTCCTGTGCATAACTTCCTCTCCTACGTGGGTCGTATCTCACATCTATTTCCTCGCAATCGAAATTCAGTCCGAGCTCCTCTTTGACTGCCCCTATTCTGTCAATATTTCCAAGCAATATTGGTTCACAAATTCCTTCAGAAATGCACTGAGAAGCGGCTTTGATGACCGTGGGATCCTCTCCCTCACAAAATACAATTCTCTTTTTATCCCTCTTTGCCTGATTAATTACCCTTCTCATTATTGATCTAGTGAGTCCCAGTCTGGCTTCGAGTTCTTCTCTGTACTTTTCATAGCTGAAGTCCTTGGGCGATATTCCTGCTACCCCTTCCTCAACAGCGGCAGCCGCTACTGCGCTCGCTTCCCATATCAGTACTCTAGCATCAAATGGCTTTGGAATTATATATTCAGGCCCGAATTGTATCTGTTCTCCATCATAGGCAGAGAGGACATCATCAGGGACAGTTTCCCTGGCTAGTTCGGCGATTGCCTTTGTAGCCGCCATCTTCATGCCCTCAGTGATTCGTGTGGCCCTTACATCTAGAGCGCCTCTGAATATGTAGGGAAATCCTAGAACATTGTTAATCTGGTTAGGGTAGTCTGACCTACCTGTAGCTATAATTGCATCATCCCTAACTGACATAACATCCTCTGGTAGAATCTCGGGATCTGGGTTGGCTAGAGCGAAGATAAGCGGTCTTTCTGCCATTGACTTGACCATTTCTGGCGATACTAGTCCGCCTTTGGACAAGCCTAAGAAAACATCACACCCGATCATAGCATCAGAAATACTTCCTTCTGGCAAATTTCTAGCAAATTCGGCTTTGTATTCATTCAAGTCTCCAGAATCTAGCCTAGCTTTGGTTAGGATTCCTTTTGAGTCGACCATCACAATGTTAGCCTTATCCACTCCCAGTCTGACATAGTGCCTGGCGCAGGATATCGCTGAAGCTCCGGCTCCGGAAATGACTATTCTGACTTCTGAGATTCCCTTATCTACTAATTCAAGACCATTCAGCAGTGCGGCTCCAGAGATTATAGCGGTCCCATGCTGATCGTCGTGCATAACTGGAATATCCAACTCTTCCACTAATCTCTTCTCAATCTCAAAACACTCAGGGGCTTTGATATCTTCCAGATTAATTCCTCCGAAAGTAGGTGCGATAGCCTTGACAGTATCTACGAATCCCTCAACATCGGTCTTGTCCACCTCGATATCGAAGACATCGATATCCGCGAAGGCCTTGAACAATAGGCCCTTTCCTTCCATAACCGGCTTACCTGCAAGAGGCCCTATATCACCGAGTCCGAGAACGGCGGTTCCATTACTTACAACCGCAACAAGATTTCCCTTTGAGGTGTATTTGTAAGCACTGTCAGGATCACTCTCTATCTCTTTGCAGGGGAATGCTACTCCAGGTGAGTATGCCAGAGATAATTCATGGGAAGTACCATGTGGTTTTGTTGGAACAACAGTTAGCTTTCCGGGAGGATTAGCGGCATGATAGTCCAATGCTTCCTTGCGGAGCCTGTCATCTGACATACCAACAACCCGTAATCCCGTCCTACCCACCCCTCTTTGATGCTATCCTAACCTGCTCAATTTTATTATCAGCCGATTAGTAAGCGTTTATTCAGATAGTTCAAAGAGATAGTTTACTATTTTTCCACCTACGGTGGATGTAAGCATGTATTGCTCAACGACCCACACCATTCAATATAGTGATAGAATGCCGAACCTCCGTGCATACACTAGGTTCTGACTCTGGGACAGCTCCCAAGAGGAGTGCTCTATTGCTTGTAGGGCTGATGATAATGCTACCATGGTCTTCATTCGGAGACCATGAATTAGTCGATTCAGATGAGCCCTCATACACGACCTCAAGATCTTGGGGGTCTTCTGGTTACAATGATACTGGTTGGGTTGATCTTGTCGCATCAGGAGCCGATACCTCGAACCAGACTTATGCCTATGGCGATATGTTTCTGGATTTCGCCCCTGGAGCGGAGATATCTAACCTGACCTTTGAGATAGCTGTCGACGGAGCAGAAGGATACTGCGTTGAAGAGCCTCAGCTAACTCTTATCAATAGTCAAACACCTATTCTAGACTGGAGGGGGAACGATTGGCTTGGGTGCCAGTACGACTTCAATGATAATCCTCCAAGTCTGGTTGGGGGGGAGCTTTCCACATCCTTGCAACCGAATTCCGTCAGTGATGCCGCTTGGGTCCTTCCGGCTGGAATCTCTATCTCTGATTTGGTGATAGAGGCATTGACTCCTTCCGACCCTAGAATTTCGTTCTCTTCGACGGAGGTGGAAGTATACGGTAGCGCTGTGAATCCCATTGATGGAAGGCTCTACGTCCTTCTTGGGGACGACTTGATACATCTTGATAGTAGTGCTTCTGAGGCTTGTCAGTGGAGATGTCCGGGAATTGTTCACATAGACGAGCTTGTCTATGGCAGAAGCATTTCAATCGATTCCTCGGAGAACAGACTCCTTGTTGGAACTGCAAACGGGACAATAATGACTCAGTCGTTGATAGATTCCTCCGAGGGTACTGAGTTACAACCCGACCCAACCGAAGTTTTTGAAGTCTCAGCTATCACTACAGGCACCGATGGAGTAATCTGGGCAGTAACTGGCTGTGATTTGATGTTCTTGCCCCCTGGAGACGGAAGTGGAATTCCAACCAACTGGGATTGGTATCAATTCTGTTCTTCTTCCTCTGATAAGGCTACAGACATATTGGTTAACTCTGGTAATGTGATGATTTCTACTGGAGCGAACGGCGTCTACGTTATCGATTACAATCTCAGTAGTAACCAATCCATAGTAGGAATTCAGAATAATAATAGGTGGGATAGTGGTAACTTCCTTGCAAGCAACAGAATCACAGACTTGCAGTTGATGGGTAATCAGCTACTAATCTCTACAGAGAATGCAGGAATTAGCAGAAGGGATCTAGCAACTTCTACATGGCTTTCAAGATGGTCTACTGGGAATACGCTCGCATCCAATAACGTCCTTGGGACTTCAGTATCGGATGGGTGGCTACATGTTCTTGCGGGGAGTACCCTACAGTCATACGAGATATCTGCTGGAGTATTCAGAGCACAAGAAACTCTCCAAGGCCTTGGTATGCTAGACAATGCTGTTTCAATTTCTTCTTGGCCGTCTGGTATTGGCGCTAGAAGTCCCTCTAACGGATTATCAGTTCTCATTGACTCAACAGGAGTTATGGCTATGCAACATCAAGATTCGTCGGTTGGGGTAGAGTATCTAGTCAGTAGCCCGGTCACAGAAGCAATGAGACTGGCAGTGAGCATTGAAGATAGTGAAGACGGACAGGTTTGGGTAGCAGGCGATACAACCATTGACAGATTCAATAACTCTGGAAGAAGGTGGTCTAGTCCTATCGACGTGACTGATTACGCTGGCCAGCAGATGCAGGCAGTAACTTCAATTGTCCAAGACAGTAATGGATGGGTATGGGTTGGAACTTCAGATTCTGGTATACTTAGATTCAGAAACGATAACGGGGCATATATTGGAAGTGTTGGAGGTCTTGGCTCGGACAGTATTATCTCAATGTCCTATGATGAATACACAGAAGTACTAGTAGTCGGACATCCTAATAATGGAATATCTCTTATCAATTCCTCCACAATCAGTTTGATTGATACATTTGATACTAGTGATGGTTTAGACTCGGACCTGGTCAAAGATGTTGCTACCAGATATGGGATAGCGTACATTGCCACTCCTGATAGTGGGCTAATGAGGTTGGATCTAGCAGAACTGCAAATCCTAGGCTCATGGCAGTCTCTGGGAGCGGATAACCTAGAAGAAGCGCCCATAGCCGTGGATGGAGACACTGTTTATCTGGGTCTTACTGGATTCGGGATTATGGTCCTAGACAGGATTAATGGTGACATTAGAAACCTCATAACAGTTGATAATAGTGGCCTGCCAGATAATGATGTTCTCTCTCTATATATCTACGGGGGAGATTTGGTTGTTGGTTCCAGAGTAGCAAATACAGGTGCCCAGTCCAATGGAGGGATTGCTATATGGGATGGAGCATCATGGGATCAGCTTGAGACAAATATTCCTGGTTGGAACAACGATCCATGGGAATTCAATGATATCACAAGTGATGGGGCGGACATATACGCTGCTACAAACAGAGGAGCCTGCGCATGGGGAGACACGGGTCAGGGAACTCTTGATTTACTTGAGTGTCTTACCACTGGTGGTGGTTCTGAAATGCCATCTAGACAGGTAAATTCTGTCGATCTAATCGGTAACGACTCAGATGGTTACCCAATACTTTACGCGGGGACAGAGGGGGGCGCTGTGGTAGTTGATACCAGCGAACTTGGAGGAGTAGACGGATTTGAAATCATTGATGTTTGGACTGCTGGTGATGACACTCAGCGTGCAAGAACAGTGAAGATAGGTGAGATACTCTACATTGGATTCGAAAACACTGGAATCGCCAGATATGACTTAGCCAATGAAGAGTGGCTTACCACTTGGGATAGTACACAGGGTTACATCGATGATGATGATGTCACTACTCTGATACCTGGAAGACAAAGCGGGACAATTTGGGCAGGAGGAGACTTCGGACTTACTCTAATTGATGTGATAAATAACACGGTGCTCATTGACTGGGATAGGGGCGTCAATACCAACGGGCCTTCAATTCCATCGAGTAGTCCAGCTGAAATGATCATCATAGGAGATGTTCTCCACTACTCCACTCAAAGGAGCAATCAATGGTGGAATTCGAACGATGAGATTTTCAGAATTGCACTCAACAACAATACATCGTTGACTACTCTCGATGCCGGCAACCAGATTGGCACCAATGCAAAGGTATACGGCATGGGAGAGGTAGGAGACGAGCTCTGGATTGGAGTCAGGCCGACTCAGTCCTGGAACGATGGAGAGGGCACTATTGTCAGATGGAACACCGTAAATGAGACGTGGCAGGACGACCTAGAGACCATAGGAAATGTACAGAGGGTGAATGCGCGTCTTCTGGGAGACTGTTTCCCACTGAATTCTTCATCCTGTGAGATGTGGGTAGCATATGGAGATAATATTCTGAGGAGGTTCCAATACTCCACAATGACACTCCTGAATGAGTGGTCGGACTTCCCCGGTCCAGTGAGGGGAATGGAGGAGTTCCAAGGAGAATACCTGTTTGCGACGATGGAAGGGATATACAGATGGGATCCAATCAATGAGACATTCGAAAACGAATGGACAGAGAATGATGGCCTCCCTAACAATATAGAAGACGAATTCTTCTCCATGGAGATAGTAGGGGATGATCTGTGGGTAGCTTCGCATCGTCAAGGGAGCTGGAATTCCAACGCGCAGATACTTACCAAGAATGGAACAAGTGGAAACTGGACCACTTGGGACCTTGGCTCGGGAGATATCCCGGGAGGATATGGGGCTGATATTCTCATGTGTGATGAGATAATTCACTTCGCAATAGGTAGGCTTTCTTGGTTCGGTAATCAAGGCGGAGTAGCTAGATTCGACTTAGCCGATCATGACAATGATGGCATCACCGGAGAGTGGATTGATGCCTTGACAGAAGGGGGGAACAATGGACTCTCTGACAATGACCCTCGAGCACTCGCTTGTGATGATGCTAACAGGATTCTCTACATAGGATTCGATACCACTGGAGTAGGAATCGATAGATTCAACTACAACACAGAGAGCTTCCTAACTACTCTGACTTCATCGGATGGGATATCTGAAGATCTTATATTCCCGGGAGGTATGCTTCATGATGGGAATGTACTCCTGTCTGCTCATCAATACGATAACTCAGGTGGAATCTCGAGAATTGTGACATCGGGAACCTCTGTATCTAGCGGACAGGTACTAAGCCCGGGCATGGATGGATGCTCTATTGTCAGAGTTCCTGCTAACACCCCTACATACGCTATCGGAAGATCAGGGCAGACTACTGGTCTGAATCGAGTAGATAAGTTAGATAGCACTGGGCTAATATCTTCAGGGTTCGATGAACTTGCTGGACTGTCTAGCGGACGGGTTGTTGAGTTTGCTTCAAACTCAACTCACGTTTGGGTAGCATCAACGTTCGATAGTAACTCCTTCTTCGCAACATCCATACTCCAAGGAGAGATTTTACTCAATGGATCTGTAAGATGGGAGTATGGATACAATCTTCTCGATGACGATATAATCAACAGCATGTATCTCGATGGCGATACGTTATGGGTAACCACAGCTGGTAGGGGACTGTATTCAATCGACCTATTGCAGAGATCTTACTCCTCCATTTCTCCAGCTCTTCATGGACAGATGGATGGGATGATTCTCGATGATGATGATGGTATGCTATATGTCGGACTAATGGGTAACCAGGGGTCGGCGGCTGGCTTCCAAACATTTGATACTACAACAGGTAACTGGGGAGACGGGAGTCTTCTGGCTGGACTTCCAAATGACATAGTGAAGGACTTCGTTGGAATAGGAGACAAGATTCTGACAGCAACATGGGGGGGGATAGCGGTATTCAACACCACACTAGACGAGTGGGAAGACCCAATTACTACGTTTGACGGGCTACCTGGTTCGATATACGATCACCTCCTAGTAGTGAACCATCCGATACAAGGAGAAACAATTCTGGCTGGGGGACCGAGTGGGGTGACAATACTAGATTCTAACTTAGCAGTAGGGGCGACTCGAGGAGCCTCAGATGGCCTAGCAGGAAACACTGTTTCCGGACTCATCTATGCAGATAGCATCAGTAGACAAGTAACAGATGAGAATGGGGTAACAATTACTGAATATCATGATGAGTCAGTGTTCATATCTCATAATGGACAAGGAGCTACCAGACCAGGAGTTGTAGCTTGGGATATAGCTACGGATATGGTGAATGGAACTTATCAGATTGACAAGATACCCAGTAACGATGTTCGCTCAATAGCCGCTGATGACTGGGGGGTCCACATAGCGACCGATATATCTCCAATTGTTCACTGGAACTCTTCTTCGCTAGACATGGAGGTCGGGGCACCTACCAATTCATTGATGTCATGGCCTCCGAGTGAATTAGTTTCCCACGGAGGTAATCTAGTCATGATCAGTCCGGGCGGAATAGATGTGATAAGTAGTACAGGAGACCATCTAGTAAAATCACAATCAGGACTGTTCTCCGACCCGAGGGGCGCCCATGTTAGCGATGATGGCCTGTATCTCGTATCCGATGATGGACTACATCACTTCACACCAGTAGATGGCCTTGTAGAGTCAGACACCAGTGGACAAAGAAGTGCAAGCCCCTTGAATATCATTATCGGGGACAGGACATGGGAGGAAGTGAATGAAACAGCTAGACCTGGCATGAGTACTGTTCTAGTTGATGACGAGCAACCCATTGACATCCCAATTACATCTGGATCTGTTCTTCCCGGTAGGCTCCCTATGAATCCTCTAGCAATGACTATGTCATCCCCAGAAGCTGGGGCTTGGGTCTGGGCAAGATCATCAATTCTCAACTATTCTGGAAGCTGGGACATGCAGATGATGAATCCAGGGATACAGTCGGCCTTCCAGTCTGCAATCTCTCAGGTTGGACCTGGTTATTCTTCCGCGGAGACGCATGTCCAGTTACAATCACCTAGTGATGGTAAGATGAAGGTGAGGATCACTTACGATTGGGAGCGAATCGAGGTTCCCACAAATATTGTCAATATCACAGATAGGCCAAATGATGGCGGAGGAGTTCTGGAAGTAACTTGGCTACCAGCTGAAGATGCCGCATGGAACGGATACAGGATTTTCGTCTGGGACGCCACCGGGAGAGAGAGCTGGAATCCAAGTGAGGATGAGTTAGATGACTTCTCTACTTACATCACCGTTCCTTTCTGGTCACAGACATCAGTAATGGTAACCGAAGCAGATAATGATGGGGTCGCTGAAACATTGTCTGATGACAGATTATACAGGGCGGCTATAGCAATAGAATATCCAGATGGAACATTGGGAGATGCGATCGCATGGCCGGGAAGCGTTACTCCAACTGACGAGATGCCTAATCCTCCCGAGTGGCTAGTTGCAGAGGCGATATCTGGAGGTACAGCGGGAAGTCTTGTCTTAGAGTGGTCGATGTGCGAAGAGCTTGATCCAGGGACTACTAGAATTTGGGCGTCTGAACAGGACATCAATAATGCTATTGCCCTCACTGGAGAAATAGATATACCATTCTCATCAGGAAATTCTACTGTCATGGAGCTGACGCCTCAGAGGGTGTACTGGTTCGCAGCGGCATGTGTTGATGCATCGGGACAATTTGATCCAACGAACGTCACTATCTTCGGACCAGTCACTACCGCAGGTGGCCTTAACGATGGTATTGCTCCCTCGATGATACTAGGGACTACGGCTGAGGACGTTCCCGACGATGAAGGAGGTAGGATTGAGGTAACTTGGTCAATAAATGAGGAGGTGGACTGCTCTTTCTACACGGTTTACGCCCTTCCGGCATCGGGCTGGCAACCTCCAAGTACAGTAGACGGATGGCCAGTTGCTGAATTTATTCCAGATTGTAGCACTAGTCAGGTGGTTATTGACTCACTGGGTTCATCCCCTCTGAAAGATGGAGTCACATACTGGATTGGAGTGGTTGCATCTGACGATTGGGGGAACTCAAACGTAGATGCGGTGCTGGTTGTCGAGGCTACTCCAGAGGCCGATCAAGAGGGATCCGCCAGTGCTCCTGAAAGAGTAGAAGGCTTGATTGCCTGGGATCATCCA
This sequence comes from Euryarchaeota archaeon UBA103, assembly GCA_002506825.1. Taxonomy (GTDB): domain Archaea; phylum Thermoplasmatota; class Poseidoniia; order Poseidoniales; family Thalassarchaeaceae; genus MGIIb-O5. The sequence goes on along the minus strand of DAYH01000018.1, from coordinate 5,985 downwards.
GAAGACGATGGTACCAAGATCGACATAGTTTGGAATAGATCTACGGCTCCAGACTTCAGCTACTACACAGTGTGGGTGTCTGATTACCCATTGAATGATTTGACTGAATTGAGTCAAGTATGCTCCGATGATCCTTCTTCATGCAATCTAATAGCAGTCGATCAGAGGCAAATTGGAGGCATACTTCAGTTACAGATGACCATTGAAGAAGCTATGTACGGAAATTCCGTGGACACACTAGAAATATCCCCAATAGTGCCCGATATCCCACTATATGTCGCAGTCACCATTCACGATATCAAAGGGAATGTCTTCCTAACCGGTCTTGATCAACACATCTCAATTGTCACTCCTGTGGATAATAGAGGGGATATTACTCCTCCTGATAGGCTGATTCCCCCTGTATTGGAAGAAAGGCTCGGAGATGATGGAGATGGGATGTTTGTCACATTCCAAGAGAGTGTAGCTTCAGACTTGTATCAATACCTAGTTTTCGCTGATGTGGTTCCTTTCTCTGATGCAAGCAATATGGATCCAGTAGTTGTGGTTGAGAGGAATTCGCAACTTCCAATCACAATTGAGGAGCTATCTGACGGAAGGAGTCTGGCTCCATCGATAATGACATGGGTATCAGTGGTTCCCGTAGACTCTTCAGGAAATGCTTGGCTAACCAATCTTAGGACCTCATCAATAGCCCTGATAGATGAGAACAGTCTTGACCCTGGATTGCATCTGCCTGAGGTTACCGGAGTTCGAGGATACTGGGATAGCTCTGGTTCACAAATCGATATTACTTGGGACCTCAGTCAAGATCCCCAAGTGGAGTCGTATCGAGTATTCGTAAGTCTTGATCCATTTGAAGATGTCAGAAACGCAACCCAAGTGAGCTCAATGATAGATGGGGAGTCCAAAGAGGTGATTGGCAATCTTCTGATACTGAATGAATTGGATGGGACTCTCCTAGACAACACCTTGTCTTACTGGGTTGTGGTAGTGGCATTCGATGGTGAGGTCAACAGGTTGGCAGTGGATCCTTTGCAGATACTACCGTGGTCAGAGAGCTCATTCGGTTCCTCTGAAGATGGGGAAGGAGAGGAGGGCGCATCTTGGATTGATCAACTAATGAATGGGGATATGAATACCCTGATTGCGCTACTATCGGCTCTGATGATTCTAGCGGGAGCTGTACTATTCATCAGACCCAGAAAAGACTCAGCTCCCCAGCCTTGGGAGATGGGTGCCATAGAAGTAGAGCTTGAAGAACAGATGATGAGAGAGTCTTCCGGCTTAACCGAAGAGGAAGAGTTTGGACTGGATGAGTTGGAGATTTCTTCCGATAATTTCGGAGGAGAGCCTGACGCTCCCTCAGTAAGTTATGATGGAATGGGCGAGGATGCCATGGTGCAGCCCATAGGAGGAGAATACACAGGAACCTCGAGGCAAACCTCGGCGGATGTATCAAATGAGCTTCTAGGAGTAGAAGATGACGACGATTTGGATATTGATGATCTTGATGATTTAGCTGATGACTTGGATTTTGAAGATCTGGATGATCTCGCTGAAGGGCTTGACGATGATGATGACTTGGATCCATCCTTTGTCGATGAAATGATATGATCTATCGAAGAGCTTGAATCCGCTGCCCACTCTCGACTGCCATGATTGCCTCCGATGGTCCAGACTCGTCTGTTTGGTCTGCAATTGGTTGGGATGGAGGAAATAACCTAATCTCCTCAGAACTTCACTTTGAGAGGATGATTAGGCATGCAGAGAAGCTGGGCCTGGAATGCCCTGATGACCTATCAGACAGGGTATTCTCAAAGTTAATCGGAGTGAAGCCTCCGGAAGAGCGGAATGAAAGTAATGATCAAGATCCATATCTGCTGATAGTGAAGGTATCCTCGGAGGGGGATATCATTTTGGAGGGGGCGGTAAATAGAGCATGGCCGGAAAAGCCGCTATCTGCTATCTCTCTAAGTGCCCCTGTATGGAATGATGGCATTAGAGGAACAAAACATGGCGACTATCAGCCTTATCGTGATGCTAGAGAGGTAGCCATCAGCAATGGTGCTGATATCGGCCTTCTCTTTGAGGATGGGAATCTGATTGATGGAGATAGATGCGCTCCTTTGCTTCTGGATAATGATGGAGTGGCTTACCACCCTAGACATAGTGATGGGGCGTTAGACTCAGTTTCCCTGCAGGTAATCAAACCGTTCTTAGAGAGTTCTGGGATACCTGTCAGAGGAGCCAAGATAACTCTGGGAATGATTACAAGATCTTCTGAGATGATTGTCTGTGGCAGTGGGATGGGAATAAAATCACTAGGGACCATAGATGGCAGGAAGATAGGGAATCCTAGGGGACGATTATACTCTTTAGCTTCGGAGGGATGGTCAAGAAGATTGAAATCCTCTAAACAAACAGGGGAGAGAGTAATATGATGTCATCTAGGTGGAAATCATTAGGATTTTCCGATAATGAGGATTTACTCATAGACCTACTGATTCACCTCAGGGACGGTAGTGACCCTATTGATGATGAGTTGCTACTGCACTCCGGGGGACCTGTTACTGATCTCTCAAAGAGATCTTTACTACCCTCTCTTGATAGTATCAGAATATTGATGGTTGAACCAGAAGGAGAGTTAGTAGAGGGATTATCTTCAGCCCTGAGTGGAGAAGTATCATTGGGGCCACCGTCTCCACTAAATCTGATTATTCAGAAAAGAGAGGGGAGCAAGTGGAGTACCCATGAGGAAATATATTGCTCTAGCCTGAGGGAGGCTTTAGATCGTGTTAGTGAGTTTGAGATTACTGTAGATTGCAATACTGATATGACATTTCATCCGGGGGGCTTCACTGGAATACTAGGATACGATCTCTCAAGATGGACTGTACCCATAAGACTCACAAATACTCCCGTACCTGGTTCTGTCTTGGGCGTTCTTTGGAGAGCAGATGCATGGATCATTCATGATAGAAATAGTGGCGAAGTTGGTGTCGTGGGTCTAGAAGGCCACCCATGGCTGGACCTAGAGTTGCCAGAGACAGACAGATTCGTCATCCCAGAGATACCAAAAATAGATTCCATACCCCATAGTGAGAGTGATTTGGACCATGCAAGAAAGGTATCTAGAGTAAGGGAAAGTATCACTGGCGGAAATCTGTATCAGCTTAATTATGGAAGAAAGTGGAAGGGGGAAATGCCGGGCCATCCATGGGACTCTTTTCTGCTTCTCTCTCGCTCTAATCCTGCTCCCTTCTCATCCTGGATGATGATATCTGATCTGGGATGGTCAGTGGCTTCCTCTAGTCCGGAAAGACTAGTTGAGCTAGAACAAGGACAGGTTAGAACTAGGCCGATAAAGGGTACCAGAAAGAGAGGTTGGAGCGAGGAAGAAGATCTAAGGCTCAGAGAACAGATGGTTTCCAGTGAGAAAGAGGTTTCAGAACACCTGATGCTAGTGGACTTGGAAAGGCACGACTTGAGTAAGGTGTGCAAACCTGGAACTGTTCATTGGTCTGGTTGGAGGATAGAGGCTCTCTCTAATGTTCAGCACCTTGTTAGTGGAGTAGAGGGAGAGTTAGCATCTGGCTTCACTACCTCCGAGGTCACTTCTCTGATGTTCCCAGGAGGATCGGTCACTGGTTGTCCAAAAACAGTCACTATAGCTGCGATAGATGAGCTTGAGGAAAGCCCAAGAGGAGCTTGGACTGGCTCTATTGGTCATATTCACAGAGGGCATGGAATAGCCGACTGGAATATTCTCATTAGAACCTTGGAGGCTCACTCTGGCCCTGAAAACTGGCATGGAACCGTACAAGCGGGAGGAGGGATAGTAATTGGTTCGTCTCCAGCCGAGGAGGTTGAGGAGGCACGATGGAAGGCCGCCGCGGTAACCGAGTCAGCATGGGGCTTCAGAACTGGCTTCTCCAACAATGATCTGCCAGAAAGAGGGGTGGATATCTACCCAGTCCCAAGTAAAGGCGGAATAATTGATCATCTTACGCCGGGTATTGGGACAAAGGAAGTCGGATCTGGTTCTATTCAGAATTATCCATGTAACAAAATAGGGAATTGCACACTAATAATTGATAACTTGGATTCTTTCACTAGAAATATTGCCGAGGTAATGTCCTCTTTGGGTTCTAATGTGGTAATAGCAGAAGGCAGGAAGAACAGTAGTGCATCTGTTTCCAATGCTGTTGATCACTTACTATACAATACTAGCCCCGATAGGATAATTCTAGGCCCAGGACCTTCGAGACCTGAATCATACCCAATTACGATGGAGCTGGCTAGGAGGAGTATCTCAGGAAAGTTAGTGATCGACGATAAGCACATACCGGTCCTAGGATTATGTCTCGGTCATCAAGCATTGGGGTTGGCAGATGGATGGGAATTGGTCGAATCTCCCAAGGGCCCTGTCCATGGAACTCCGAGTGTCATCATAAGTGACTGTACTGGCATATTTCAAGAAATACCTAGAAAATCTATTATGATGAGGTATAACAGTTTGATTCTCTTGCCCAAAGATGGTGATTTATTTCCAAATTCTTGGGACTATACGGGAGAGCTTGTAATGGGGTTAACCCATCGAACATTACCGATTGATGGCGTTCAATTCCATCCGGAATCTGTCGGTAGCCCCGGTGGCCGTGATTTGCTGTCTGAATTCCTAAAAAGAAAGCCCGTAATATCTAATCATCAAATCGAGAGGCAGGTTAGACAACCGTAGTGTTGAAGGACATAGGCCCACTGGAAATGACGAGATACATGCCGACGTGCAGGAAATGTAATCAGACTTACCACCAGTCACATTTCGTTAGTGGCAATGGTCCTCGTTACCTGATTTGTGGCCGGTGTGCAGTTGAGTCGGGATTAGTAACTCTTGAGGAGGCTCCACAATTCTACAGTAACGAGCTTGCAAGATCCAGGCTGGTTCTATACAGCAAGAGATATCGTCCACTTGCGTTCACTAGTGCTGGATGGATATTATTTCTAACATTGGGAAGAGGAATAGAGCTGTGGTCAGGGGTTTTCTTTGGTACTCTCCTTGTCGCTACGCTTGCGACTCCGGTGCTTCATTTCCTCGGCTCAGCTAGATTTAAGGCGGACTTATCTAGACTGACTCCGTGAATCTACCACGGGAACCATTGAAATATCATTCATGACTCTGAGAATGTAGAGGGAACAGTGGGTTCCCTATGAAAGCCCGTGAGACCGGATGACGATAATGGAGGAACAAGAACGAAATTACAATAATTACTGGAGTAGTAAAATGGCGCTTAGTAGAGCGTTTTTCAGTATTTTTGATACTAATTGTTCTTGTTCGAATAGAATTTCCGGACCTCCCGGAAACAACCTAGCGAATAACACCCCAGCGCTAGCTGTTTCCGGAAAGAGAGAACAGCGGGTTCTCTGAACTGAATTTGGAGATATGATGAAAATGCAGAAGACAAAGAACGCGAGCATGCTAATTGCACTGCTCCTCGTAACAATGGCGGGCTCCGTTGGCGTAAGTGCCGACGGATCTAATCCCCTGGACCCCTCTGATGGTGGTGCAGATTGGGACAATGATGGGCTCACCAACGCTGAGGAGCAAGCTGCAGGAACTGATATGAACAACCCCGATACGGACAACGATGGGCTACCGGATGGATGGGAAGTGACCTATGGTCTCAATCCCAACTCAGCTGGAGACGCCAACGCTGACCCTGACGGGGATGGACTGACAAATAGCCAAGAATACGCTTCGGGAACTAACCCGAACTCAGCGGATACTGATGGTGACGGAGTGGCGGACGGATCTGATCCGTTCCCCAACGACCCCAACGACGGCTCGTCATCTGATTCGGATGGTGATGGAATACCTGACGCCTACGATCCAGATTACGAAGGCGGCGAAGGAGACGGTCAATCCGATGCTGAACCCGGAACGGGTGGCGAAGGCGAAGGCCAAGGCCAAGGTCAGGGCCAGGG